>NZ_JBHSKT010000010.1:0-146401 GCF_042657365.1 Adhaeribacter terreus
ACCTGAAACAGCATAACTTAAAGCCAGGCATTTACCTGATCTCCCTGCAAAACGGCGCTGCCACTACCCACCAGAAAATTGTGGTGCAGTAAGCTTGAATAGCCTAGTAATTAAAACAACCCCTTAATAGTATCATCTTCCGGGTTATTGGCTGCGGACTGGATTAAACCAGCCCGCAGTTTTTTTTTATTGGTGGGTGAACATAATTACCAACATGTTGTTTTGAAACCGATTGTTACTTTTTACTGCCAATTCTCTACCGTTTTTATGAGTTACCATATTTTAGAACGCACGCAGTTATTACCAATTTCCCTAACAGAAGCCTGGAAGTTTTTCTCTGCCCCGGGCAATTTGAAGCACATAACTCCCGCCTACATGGGCTTCGAGGTCATTTCCGACTCGGGTTCAGAAACCATGTACCCCGGCCAGATCATTAATTATTATGTAAAACCTCTATTCGGTTTTAAAATGTTCTGGATGACCGAAATTACGCACGTAAAAGACCAGGAATATTTTATCGATGAGCAGCGATTCGGTCCTTATCAATTCTGGCACCATACGCACTTTTTCAGGGAAGTGCCGGGCGGGGTGGAAATGCGTGATCTGGTGCATTATCGTCTACCTTTTGGTCCTTTCGGCAAACTGGCGTATGCGTTATTCGTGAAGAAACAATTACAGGAAATATTCGATTTCAGAAACCAGGTATTGATTGAGCGGTTTGGAAAATTTGCGGAAAAGGGTGAGGCAAACACGTTGCTCAACAAAAAGTAAAACTGGAAATCCAGAAAATAAAAAAGCCGCTCCAAAAAAGGAAGCGGCTTTTTTTGTGATCCCGCTGGGATTCGAACCCAGGACCCATACATTAAAAGTGTATTGCTCTACCAGCTGAGCTACAGAATCATTAAAATTAAGAAATCTGGTAAAAAGATCTTTCTGCTTTTTTTAAGCAGAAAGATCTGATGGTGATCCCGCTGGGATTCGAACCCAGGACCCATACATTAAAAGTGTATTGCTCTACCAGCTGAGCTACAGAATCTTTTCTTAACTTTGAAATTCGAAAGGCGTCTCCCTGAATTGCGATGCAAAACTAATAGCTTAAATTTTAAATGCAAAACTATTTCTACAATTTCTGCTTATTTTTTTTCACAATTTTATTAAGTTTTAGCCAACCTGTTTATTCTCAAAAATTTACGCCACAGCTCCAGGCCGCCGATTCGCTTTATAAAAAAAAGCAATACCTCAAATCGCTGGAGCTTTATCAGGATATTCTGCAAAATGGCGAAGAATATACGCCGCAAATGCTTTTGAAAATGGCTTATATGGAAGAAGCGCTTCATCGGTATGAGCGCTCTATGTATTACTTGAACCTGTATTACAACCGCCACCCAAGCCGAACTGTGCTGCGGAAAATGGAAGAAGTAGCCCAAACGCACGGCCTTACCGGTTACCAATACCGGGATATCGATTTCTTCCGGACTCAGTTCAAGAAATATTATATGAAGATCCTGGAACTGATGCTGATTGTGGCGGTAGCTACGGTTACGATCATGTTTCTGAAACGGCAAAAAGATTTTTTCCGCAAACCAGCATTTCAGATCAGTTTTATGTTTTATCTGGCCTTCCTGTTCTACTACATCAATTTCCTTACTTTTCGCCGGGAAGGAATTACGCAAACGCGCCAGGCTGCATTAATGGCGCAACCTTCGGCGGGGGCCAAATGGCTGGTTAATTTTGCGCCCGGCAACCGCCTGTTTATTACCGGCGAAACCGATATCTGGTACAAAGTAAAATGGAACAATAAAAGTGCTTTTATCCGGAAGAAGAATCTGCAGGTTTTACCCGATTAAGCTGCAGTTTTTAGGGTTAAAAGCATAGCGTTTTTGACCCAAAACTAATTGATCGGGTTAGTAAGAAGCCTAAATATCTTTTGCTTATTTCTGAAAACTCAAACAGAGTTGGCATAAGATGTATTTTGTTAATACATTTGTCTGAAAATCGGCAAACATCAGGCTATGCCTAAACCCTACCTCCTTTTACTAAGAGCGTATTTATTGCTCTTTACTTTTTTCCTGCTAAACCATACCGTTTTTGCGCAATGTCCTGTTGCTAGTAGCTGCACGCCGGGTAACGCACCAACTTCAACATTTCCTTTTGGGATGGGGATTTTTAACGTTTCTGTTGGCAGCGGTGCAAACGGCTTTTCAAATGCTACCACGGGCGGCGCCTCGGCTGGTTACCAGGATTATTCCTGCACGCAAAAAGCTACTGTACTGGAAGGCGTAAGCACCAGCATTTCTGTTACCACCAATCCGAATGCAAATGAAAACGTGCGGGCTTGGCTGGACCTGAACAACAACGGTATTTTCGATCAGACCACGGAACTCATCTTTTCTTCGGTGAATGCGAAAGTGCATACTGGTTCGTTTACCATTCCGGCAAGCGCAGCAGTGGTAAAAAATGCGGTGCTTCGCCTGCGGGTTTCGGCCGATAACTTTTCTTCGGCGTTACCTACCCCCTGCTCTACGCCAGCTTACAGTCAGGTGGAAGATTATGGTATAACGGTAGTGCCGAACACCAATAAACCGGCTGTCGCTTTTTCGGTGAACAACCCGGTTACCTGTTCGCCTACGGTGCAGTTCCAGAATTTAACCCAGAATGGTGCTACATCTTACCTTTGGGAATTTGGCGACGGCACTACTTCCAATGCAGCCAACCCAAGCCATACGTATGCTGCAACCGGAACTTATACCGTAAAACTGAAAGCCTGTAATCTGAATGGCTGCGATTCTTTGACACAGACCAATTTCATTACCTACCACAATACTTCACCAACTATATCCAGTTGTATTCCAACAACTCAAAATTATTGTTGCAATTATGGTATTACGAATGTCAATTTTGGTAATGGATTAATGGTCAATAGCTCTGCCAATGGTTCGGTAGGATATGAAGATTTTACCTGCTCAAAAATTTTTACAGTGTCAGCAGGGAAATCATACCCGATAACCTTAAATACTGGTAATATTCTGCAAGATGTTAGGTTATATATCGATTTAAATAATGACGGAGCATTTACTGGTCCGAATGAGACAATTTTACAACTCTTCAGCCAGGTTAATCCTGTTGCGAATATCATAATGCCAACCACGACTTTTCTGAATGTACCACTACGAATGCGCATCGTCTCCGACATTCCGGGAAGTATGTTTAATAGTTGTAGCGGGATACAATTAGGCCAAGCCGAAGATTATACTATTAAAATTATTGAACCTCCGTTTGCTACATTTAACTATAGCGCTCAGATACTTTGTGATGGGACTGTTTCTTTTTCAGAAAGCTCAATGCGAAACCCAACCAGTTGGTTCTGGAACTTTGGCGATACAGCTTCAGGCCAAATAAATTACTCAACGCTACAGCACCCAACGCATACTTTTTCCAGTGCAGGCATTTATAATGTAACCTTAAAAAGCTGCAATAGCCAAGGCTGCGATTCTATTTCTGCGTTGATAAATGTCGCAAAAAATCAATCTATGAACCTACCGTCGGTTTGTATTCCTGGCATTAATTTTAACAGATCCAAATTCGCAATTTCTAAAGTACAGCTAGGAAACATAATTAATATTACCAGCGACTCCAGCCACACTTACTTCAATTATGCTTGTAATAATTTCACTAATTTAACTTATGGTAGTAATAATCAGGTCAGTATTTTAACCCATCATATAGAACCAATTTTAGTACAGATCTGGATCGATATGAATAATGATGGAGTTTTTAATTGGAGTGAAAATGTATTTATGTCTGCATCCATATACAATCATTATGGCACTTTAGATTTCCAACCAGGCACAAATCCTGTTCGGAATACATATTTGAGAATGAGAGTAAGATCAACAGGCGCTAGTCAAGTGCCTTTTCCTTTAGCGTGTGATAATATAAATGTAGGCGAAACTGAAGATTATGCTGTTATGTTTGTTGATCCTACTGGAATATCTGAAAATGATTTTTCTAATTCGATCAGCATACACCCAAACCCCAGCAACGGCACTTTTTCCCTCGAAATCCCTAGCATTTTTCAAGAACATTTTCAGCTGGAGGTACATAACCTGATCGGGCAGATAGTAGCGGAACGTGAACTTAAAAATGCCGAACCCATCACGCAGATCGATCTCAGTTATTTACCAAAAGGCGTTTACCTGGTCCGGGTTTTTAATCATACAAATTCGGCAGTTAAGAAAGTTGTAATCTACTAAACTCTAACAAAAAAGGTCCTCCATAATTGAAGGACCTTTTTTAATTATAAGCACTTTTTCATCCCGAAAGCCTACCGTTTTCAAACAAAAAACGCTATGCTTTTCACCTCAAAAACTCAAACCTATTTAAACGGCGAATCTTTTTCCTTTTTCATGTGGTTGTAAACCAGCTTATCGGCCAGGCTCGGGAACCAGCGGTTCAGGAAAATGGTAAATTTGCCCTGAAACGTTAAAACCAGGTCGCGTTTGCGATGAATGGTAGCGCGTAAAATATGGTCGGCAACTTCTTCGGCGGTCATCATTTTACCTTCGTCGCGCGGCGATTCGCCTTGCACTTGTCCGTTGGCAGCCAAAGCGGTGTTTCGAATATTGGAAGCCGTAAAACCCGGACAAGCCACCAGCACGTGCACATTTTTTGGCAGCAATTCAGTACGCAACGCTTCCAGGAAACCCTGCATCGCAAACTTAGAAGCCGAATAACCCGTGCGGCCCGGTAAACCCCGGTAACCGGCAATAGAAGAAACCCCGATAATAGAACCTTTAGCCGCCGTAATATAGGGCAAAGCGTATTTAGTAGCGTAAACCGTACCCCAGAAATTAATGTCCATCACCTTGCGGATCACGTCCAGTTCCAGGTCTTCGAATAACGCGCGCATGGAAATACCCGCATTGTTTATCAGAATATCGAGCCGCTGAAAACGGGAAATGGTTTCTGAGATCATGCGTTCCACATCGGTTTCGTTGCTCACATCGCCGGCAACGGCCAGGCATTCAATTTTATTGGCGGACAGTTCGGCGGCTACTTCATTCAGGCGCTGCTGGTCACGACCGGTTATCACTACTTTACAACCAGCTTTGCCAAATGCAAAAGCGCAGGCTTTGCCTATGCCGGAGCTACCACCGGTAATAAGCACAACTTTGTTTTTCATATTTTCTCTAAACGCGAAGAATGCAAAGGTAAGGAGTAACAAGTTTTTTCCGAGTACCTGCTGCCAATCTTTTCGTGATCCGGCTTCAGCCCGAATTTATACCTGAAACGACTCCAAAACACAATAAATACTATTTAAAGCAGAATCTTGGTTTTCAGCGGGTTTTGTGGAAAAATATTTTTGTTACCACAGGCAACGGCCGGACAATTTCGTGCGTCCTGTTTTTGGCGAAAATCTTGTTTTTTTCCGTGAATAAATTTTACTAACCGTTTGCACCAACTACTTTTATAGAGCTGAAGTTATGCAAAAACGGTAGCAAAATGGGCTCAAAAAGTCTGAAATAACACTTTTAGTGCTTTAAAACGCAGGATTACAGGAATTCCTCATTCAGAATTTGCATAAAAAACACAATCTGGATATGGAATTCCAACATTCTTTAACAACTTGCGACCGAATCTTGTATGCTGTACTCTTAATTTACGGAGCTACTGCAGGCTTAAAGTCTATTAAAAAACGAAAAAACTGCCTTACTACTACTATATGAAAAACTCCTTACTAACAAGGATTTCCGTTCTACTGATTATCGGGCTAAGCTTATTCCAGGCAACGGCTTTTGCCCAATGCCCGATAGCCAATACCTGCTCGCCGGCTCCAGGCGCCGCTCCAAGTGCTAACTGGATCTTCGGGATGGGGATTTTTAACGTGAACGTAAACAACGGCGCGATCAATAATGCTACGCAGGGTGCAGCCCAGGGCTACCAGGATTATTCCTGTACCATCGGTACTTCCCTGTTTGCCAGTATGAGTTACCCGATCAGTGTTCAGACCAACCCGAATGCGAACGAAAATGTGAAGGTCTGGATAGATTATAATAACGACGGCAGTTTCCATGCTACCAACGAACTGGCTTTCAGCTCGCTTAATGCAAAACTGCACGCGGGTACTTTTACCATACCGGCCACAGCCGTAACCAATACGCCACTACGCATGCGCGTTTCCGCCGACAACTTTTCGTCAGCAATGCCTACGCCCTGCTCTACGCCCCAATATTCGCAGGTAGAAGATTACCGCATAACTGTAACCGTTAATACCAATGCTCCGGTTGCCGATTTTTCTACTTCAGCCACTACCGTTTGCGCACCAACAGCCTGCTTTACAGATCTGTCGCAGAACGGGCCTACTTCTTGGTTATGGAATTTCGGCGACCCGGCTTCCGGCGCGAATAATACTTCTACGTTGCAGAACCCTTGCCATACATTCTCGGCGCCGGGCACATATACCATTACGCTTACGGCTACCAATTCTGTGGGCGCAGATACCGAAATAAAAACTAACTATGTTACTTATCACACCAATGTGCCGGTAGCAGCTTCCTGCACCCCGAATACCATTAATTACTGCTGCGGTTACGGTATTACCAACGTAAACTTCGGAAATGGCTTAATGACCAACACCTCAGCCAACGGGGCAGCCGGCTACCAGGATTTTACCTGTGCGAAATCGGTTTCGGTAATAGCCGGTAATATTTATCCGTTTGCCTTAACCACGGGCTCAAATCCGCAGGATACCCGCATTTACATAGACCTGAACAACAATGGCAGCTTTGCTGATGCAAACGAAATGGTGGCGCAAGTACTAAACCAGGTGAACCCGACAGGTAATATTACCATTCCCGGCACTACTTTTATGAACACGCCTTTGCGGATGCGCATCGTGTCGGATGAGATCGGCAGTTCTTTCAATAGTTGCAGCGGTATTCAAAGCGGTCAGGCTGAAGATTATACCATTATCATTACGCCTAATCCGAATCCGCCGGTTGCCCAGTTCACCTCCAATTATGCAACCGCCTGCGATACCGTAGTGCAGTTTACCGATCTTTCAAGCAACGCACCTACATCGTGGCTCTGGAATTTCGGCGACCCGGCTTCCGGGGCAAACAATACCTCTACTTTGAAAAACCCGGTGCACATTTACCACAACGCCGGAAATTATACCGTTACATTAACTGCGACCAACAACAACGGCGGCAACAGCATTACGAAAACCAATTACATTTCGGTAGTTAAACCGTGCCTTATTTATTGTCCATCCGGCGGCCACAATAACAATAACGTTCACATTTCCAATGTATCTCTGAGCAACCTGAATAATCCTTCCGGCCAAGCCGTTGGTGGTTATTCCAATTTCACCGCGATGGCTGCCACCTTATTACAAGGCAGTCCGGCCACTTTAAATGTTACGCGGGGCGGCCCTATCTTAAGTTCATCGGTTAGTGCCTGGATCGATTATAACAGGAACGGCTACTTTGAAACTTCCGAGCAGGTAATGTCTGTACCAAGAACAAACGGGGTTGCTACGGCCAGCGTTCTGGTTCCTGCAAGTGCACCGTTAGGTTCAACCCGCATGCGGGTAATGACCTCAACTACTATAAATGCACCAAACAATCCTTGTTTCAGCAATCAGTTCGGCATGGAGGTGGAAGATTATACCATCATTATCCAGACGAACCAACAACCTCCTATCCCGGATTTTACAGTACCCAGCCAGATATCGTGCAGCGGAATCGTAGCTTTCAGCGATAATTCCATTAATATCCCTACATCGTGGTCGTGGAATTTCGGCGATCCGGCTTCCGGGGCAAATAATACTTCTACGTTGCAGAACCCAAGCCATACGTATGCAAGCACTGGTCAGTACACCGTTACCTTAATTTCCTGCAACAGCTTCGGCTGCGATACCATCATTAAAACCAATTTCATTAACTACGACCCTACAAATGCTTTCTGTACAACAGTAGTAATGCCCGCAAACGGCACGGCGCCAAATGCAACTTTATGTGCCGGAACTGTTTATGATCCGGGCGGGCAATTTGGTCAGTATCCGAACAGTGCTGACAGCAAACTGACCATTGCACCAGCCAACGCCGGTACGGTTACGCTTACATTCTCTACCTTCGATCTGGAAAGCGGCTGGGATTTTCTGAGAATTTACGACGGTCCGAATACCAATTCACCGCTCATTGGAGTTTACTCGGGCACTAACCTGCCTAATGGCGGTAGCATTACTTCTACCAGTTCTGCGTTAACGCTGCATTTTACCAGCGATAATGGTGTAGTACGAAATGGTTTTGCGGCTACCTGGAACTGTACTCCGGTTACTACCAAACCGGTTACCAACTTCCGGGCCGACCTTACCAATATTTGTACTGGCAGCGTACCTTTCCAGGATCTATCTACGAACAGCCCTACATCCTGGCTGTGGGATTTCGGAAACGGTACTACTTCTACCCAACAAAACCCAACCGCAACGTACGCTACCACAACACCAGGAACTTATAATGTAACCCTGATTTCCTGCAACAGCTTTGGCTGCGATACGATTGTAAAAACGAATTTTGTGAACATTACGGTGCCATGCTTAACGTATTGTGCATCTAATGGCCACATGAATAATAACCAATGGATTAAAACCGTAAATACCGGCGGCATTAACAATACTACCGGACCTGACGCAGGGGGCTATGGTAATTATACCTATATATCGGGTAATATGATGTTAGCCAGCACCAACCCGGTTACGGTATCTGTTGGCAATACCAACGGTTACTTTCCATACATAGCCATCTGGATAGACCTGAACAAAGATGGTATTTTCCAGACTACAGAAAGAGTTTATAATGATCGCGCCATGAATGTTGGATCAACTGCTATTTCCACCACCGGCACTATTACGATTCCTGGCACTGCTCAGTCTGGTTTTACCCGTATGCGCGTGATCATGAGCCCGAACTTCAACCTTACCAACCCGTGTATCACCAACCAGAATCAGACCGATACGGAAGATTATACGATCAATATCACTCCGAACACGCTTCCTACGGTAGCAGATTTTACCGCCAACCTGAATAACATCTGTACTGGAACGGTGCAATTCAACGATGCTTCTTTGAACGGGGCAACTTCCTGGCAGTGGAATTTCGGGAACGGCAATACTTCCACCCTGCAGAATCCGGTCGCCACGTATTCTACTACAACCCCTGCAAGCTATAACGTAACGCTTATTGCCTGCAAAAACGGCGTTTGCGATACGATCACCAAAAACAACTTCGTAAATATTACTGTGCCTTGCTTAACGTATTGCGCTTCTAACGGCCATAATAACACCAACCAATGGATCAGCAACGTTACTACCGGCACAATCAATAATACCAGCGGACAGGATGCCAATGGTTATGGCAATTACACCTACCTGAATAACAGCATGGTGCTGGGCACAACTACGAACCCAGTTACGGTTACGTTGGGAAGTACAACGGGAGGAAACCGATATGTTGACATCTGGATCGATTTTAATAAGGACGGTATTTTCCAGACTTCGGAAAAGGTTTATAATGCCTTTACCAATAATATATCCGGGGTAAATTCTACTTCAGGTAATATCACGGTGCCGGGCACGGCCCAGACTGGGTTTACCCGCATGCGTGTGATCATGAGCACAAATTTCAACCTGGCAAATGCGTGTATCACGAACTTACCAATGGGCGAAACGGAAGATTATACCATCAATATTCTGCCAAACACATTGCCGGTAGTCGCTAACTTTACCGCCAATCTTAATAACGTTTGCAGCGGAACGGTGCAATTCAATGATGCATCTTTGAACGGGGCAACTTCCTGGCTGTGGGATTTCGGGAACGGTACTACTTCTACCCTGCAAAGTCCGGTCGCTACGTATTCTACCACTACTGCGGGCAGTTATAATGTAATGCTCACGGCCTGCAAAAACGGCGTTTGCAATACCATTACCAAAACCAACTTTGTAAACATTACGGTGCCTTGTTTAACGTATTGCGCATCCAATGGTCACAACAACAGCAATCAGTGGTTAAGCAATGTAACCTTTGGCACTATTAACAATACTACCGGGGCAGATGCCAATGCTTATGGCAATTATACTTACCTGAACACCAACGTGATAAGCGGTACGCCATCTAACCCTATTTCCCTGACTTTGGGCAATAGTACCGGGCCGTTTGGTTATGCCGATATCTGGATCGATTTTAATAAGGACGGCTTCTTCCAGAGCACTGAAAAAGTATTGAATATGCAGTTTAACGGTATGCCATTGGTTGCTAACGGTATAATCAATATTCCATCTACTGCGAGCCTGGGAGTTACCCGCATGCGCATTATCTACAGCCAGACTTTCGGACTTTTCGACCCTTGTGCCTCTAATATGTGGATCGGTGAAACAGAAGATTATGCTATCAATATTCAGCCGAACACCATTCCGCCAATTACAAACTTCAGCGCTGACCAGACAATTACTTGTAACGGAGTGGTTAATTTCACAGATCTTTCTCAGAATAACCCGACTTCCTGGTTGTGGAATTTCGGCGACGGCAATACTTCTACTTTGCAGAACCCAAGCCACACCTATGCAACCCAGGGAACTTATAATGTAACGCTTACCACCCAAAATGCTTATGGCAATAACCCGCACACCAAACCTGGTTACATTACCTATAGCACTACGCATGCTTCCTGCTTCAGCGTGAACATGCCGGTAAATGGCACTACCGTTACCCGAAATACCTGCACGGGCACTATTTATGACGACGGCGGACCATTGAATATGTATTCTAATAATGCCAGCGGCACAGTAGTAATAGCTCCAACTGGCGCAACTTCCGTTTCGCTAACGTTTACCGCCTTCCAGCTGGAATCCTGCTGCGATTATGTTACGATCTACGATGGGCCAAATACCAGTTCACCGGTTATAGGCATGTATAACGGTACTTTCCTGCCGAACAATGGTGCACCGATCGTTTCTACAGGCAATGCGTTAACCGTTCGTTTTACAACCGATGGCAGTGCGGTATTTTCAGGGTTCGCCGCGAACTGGAACTGTACGATCAATACAATGCCGCCAACACCGGATTTCACCGTTTCGCCGCCGATAACCTGCGATGGCCAGGTAACTTTTACCGATGCTTCCAGCAATATACCGACTTCCTGGTTGTGGAATTTCGGCGATGGTAATACTTCTACTTTGCAGAACCCGATCCACACCTATGCGAACCCGGGCACTTACTCAGTTTCGTTAACCGCTGGAAATGCGAACGGTTCGAATATCGTTACTAAAAACGGCCATATTCTTTTTGACCCGAACAACGCTGCCTGCCGCACCATTACCATGCCGACCAACTTTAGCGCTGTAACTACCAGATCTTGTACCGGTGTTTTGTATGACGACGGCGGCCCGAATAATTCCTACTCCAATATGGCAGATGGTATGGTGATTATTGCCCCAACCGGCGCTACAAGCGTTACGCTTACCTTTACGGCCTTCCACCTGGAATCTTGCTGCGATTATGTAATGATCTACGACGGACCGAGCATCACTTCGCCGCTACTGGGTACTTTTAACGGGACAATGTTACCGAATAACGGTTTACCGATAACTTCTTCCGGTGGCGCCCTTACGGTAAGATTCATGACGGATGGCAGCGGCGTGTACCCAGGTTTTGAAGCCAACTGGACCTGCCGCAGCAATGTGGGTATTCCGAAGGAAGGATTTGGTCCGGCAGTTTTCGAAGTTTACCCGAACCCTTCGGCCGGCATGATCAACCTGCGCCTGAACACCGCCGCGTCGGAAGATTTTGACCTGGAAGTTACCAATGTGCTGGGCGAAGTTTTACTCCGCAAAGAAGTAGTGCTTTCGGAAGACAAAGCGAATCCGCTGGATCTGCGCAGCCTAGCCAAAGGCGTTTACTTTATCAAAATTCAGAACAGTAAAACTTCCGGCGTAAGAAGAATTGTGCTGGAATAATAATCCCGATCAGCAGACTGGTTCAGAACTGGTCTGCTGATTTTTTGAACCACTCTTTTATTTACTAACCACATACTTTTTTGCTCCAAAACCATAGCGTTTTCTGGTTACTGCTGATAACAAAACGGTAGGGTTTGAGCCTAAAAAACTCAGAGTACATTTAGTTATTATTAATTTCGATCCGATTCAGACATTAAAAAAGGCTTTCAGGGGCAGGCAACTGAAAGCGGGTTGGATCGCGTCCTGTAATAAACAAGCCCTGCAACGGCAGCTGAAATTTATTCCGGCCGGCCGATTTTACTTAGAACTGCTTTAAACAAACTCGTTAATACCTTCCTATGCGTATTAAAAATTTACTCAAGACGTTATTCCTTCTAATTTTCCTGTTTCAGATGCGGGAACAGGCACAGGCGTCGCACTTATACGGCGGCGAATTTACCTACGAATACCTGGGCCAATTTGGCTCTCAGGCAACCCCCTTCCGGTACCGCATTACCCTGAAGCATTATGTTGGTTCGAGCGGCGCGAGTATTACCGACCCAATGGTATTTAATTATTATAGTTCTAACGGAAATAATTCGGGTTCGCACCTTTTCAATTCATTACCAATTTTTGCAAGCCCGGCTCCGTCTGCACTTCCAAATTTACCATTACCAATTCCGTCGAGTTGCCCTATTCCATTTCCACAGATCAAATTACTAACCTTCGTACATGTTGTAGATCTGCCATTATCTTTTAACGGCTATTATGTAACCGCCGTAGCCAATGCCCGGAACAGCGATATTACCAATATTACTGGTGGAAATATGTCATTATACATGCAGATTCCGCCGCCGTTCTTAGAAAATCCAGGTTCTTCACCGGTTTTCACCGATACAGCTGTGGTAGTAATTTTTGCAGGTGATACAACGAACGTTGTAAACAGTGCATTCGATGCCGATGGAGACCGCTTGATCTATTCTTTTAACCAACCTTATGCTTTTAATGCGGGTTTGTCGACTTTTAATACTCCCCCACAAACTGTAACTTATTTACCTGGCTATAGCTTTGCCCAACCTTTTGGGGTAGGCGGTTATGCCTCTATTAATGCCAGTACCGGTTTAGCAAAATATTATGTGCCCCCTATTCCGGGTAATACCCAGGACCGTAAGTATGTAGTATCTTTTCAGGTGAAGGAATACCGGAATATTCCGGGGGTGGGCGACATTCTGATCGGTTCGAGTATCCGGGATATTCAGCTGGTTGTAAAAGATATACCGCCCAATAATAACCTGAAACCTAATTTCACTTATACCGGTCCTAAAAATATAACCATTACGGAAGGGGCTGCTATTCCGCCAATCCTTTTTACGTTCACCGATCCAAATGTTGGGCAAACCCTGAAAATTACCGCATCCAGCCCGTTGCTTGATGGCCCCGGTAATAAAAATGCCAGCTTCAACGGCGCTACCAGCAACACAACCATAAAAAATGCAGTTAGTGGCACTACGGCAACCTTCAACTTCACTTCCGTTTGCGGCGACGCCAATATTTACCCGCTTAACATTACCGTTCAGGACGAAAACATTTGCCCGCCGCTCAGTAAAACAGAAACCTTCCAGATAGAAGTGTTGCCTTACGAAGGTCCGCAGCAGATTTCCGGCGATACCACCGTTTGCAGCAACAGCACCGAAACCTATAATATCTTGGGCAAAGCTTCCGCCAATTACAACTGGCGGTTATCCGGCGGCGGCAACATTCTGGGCAATAAAAATAACGACTCGATCCGGGTGCAATGGTCAACCGCCGGGCGTTATAAATTAACAGCTATAGAAACCAGTACCGGCAGCTGCACCGATTCCATCAGCTTTTTTGTGAATGTATCGCCAGGAATTGCTTTAACGCTGAACGCTACGGCTACGGCAGTTTGCGTAGGCACCCCGGTAACTTTAACGGCAGCCGGCGGCACCAATTATACCTGGTCCGATGGTACCAATACTTTTGCTGGTTCAACGCTGACGGTTACGCCTACTGCCACCACTACTTATTCGGTTTCCGGTACGGGAATTACGGGTTGCAACGGCGCGAATTCCATTACGATAACCGTAAATCCGCCACCAACGGTAGATGCCGGTACTAACCGCAGTATTTGCCAGGGAAGTGCAGCAACCTTAACCGCAACAGGTGCATCAACTTATTCCTGGACCGACGGAGTAAGTACCTTCACCGGAAACAACATAAATGTAACGCCTTTAACTACCACAACTTACACCGTAACCGGAACCAATTCTTTGAGTGGCTGCTTCAGTACCGATCAGGTTACTATTACGGTGCTTCCGGCTCCGGTAGTGGATGCCGGCGTAAACCAGGCTGTTTGCGCAGGTACGCCTGTTACTTTAAATGCCACCGGTGCTACAACTTATACCTGGACGAACGGAACCAATACTTTTACCGGCTCCAGCATTACCGTTTCACCAACCGCCACCACCACTTATACCGTAACCGGCACCACCAATTCTTGTACTTCCACGGACCAGGTAACAGTAACCGTGAATCCGTTGCCGGTAATTACAGCTTCCAACCGCACCATTTGCGCCGGGCAAGCGACTACCCTTTCGGCGACTGCAACCGGAATCAGCAGCTTTACTTTTACTGATGGCACCAATACTTTTACCGGCAATAACATCAGCGTTTCGCCGGCGGCTACTACAACGTATACCGTAACCGGAACTACTGCTTCGAACTGCAGCGCGAATACCCAGTTAACTGTAACGGTAAATCCACCTCCGGTTGTAGATGCCGGCGCAGACCGCGCAATTTGTCTTGGAACCCCAACTACGCTTACTGCAACTGCAAATGGCCCGATGACTTTCAGCTGGACAGATGGCACCAATACTTTTACTGGCAATAACCCTAGCGTTTCACCGGTGGTAACTACTACATATACCGTTACAGCTACCAACACGTCAACCGGTTGTATCAGCACCGATCAGGTAACCATAACTGTAAATCCGAAACCAACTGCGAACGCAGGCACTAACCAAACAGTTTGTTCCAACGAACCTGCTACTATTGGTTCTCCTGCAGTTGCCGGCATTACGTATTCCTGGACCGGCACCGGTTTATCAAGCACTACCATCGCCAATCCGGTTGTTACTTTGCCAAACACAACAACTGCCCCCATTAACCAAACCTATATTGTAACCGCTACAAATTCTTTTGGTTGTATTGCGAAAGACACGGTGATCGTAACTATTAAACCAATGCCAATTGCCAACGCTGGTTCCGATAAAACGATCTGCTCCGGCACGAATACAACGTTGGGTACAACTGCCAGCGCTGGCTATACTTATTCCTGGTCTCCGGCTACGGGCTTATCCAGCACCAGCGCAGCCAACCCTACTGTTTCGTTAACGAATAATACGGCTTCCCCGATTACCCAGAATTACACCGTTACAACTACTTTAAACGGTTGCGTAACTACCGATCAGGTTACGGTAACGGTTAATCCGGCCATAGTTGTAGATGCTGGAGCTAACCAGGTGATCTGTTCCGGAAATATGGCAACGGTAGGAACGGCGGCGCAACCGGGTTATACTTATAGTTGGGCTCCGAATCCTGGTTTATCGAGCTTAACTGCTGCTATGCCGGTATTTACCGGAACCAATACCACAGGCAGCCCGATCACGGTACTACTTTATGTAACTGCTACGGCCAATAACTGCTCCAAATCAGATTCAGTGCTGGTAACGGTAAATCCTTCGCCGCTGGCGGATGCTATTTCCGGCCCTACCTCAATTTGCCCTGGCTTATCCGGTGTGAAATACAGCATTGTGAATCCGCGGCAAAGCAATTACCAATGGTCAGTTTCCAGCGGTAATGGTACAATTGTTTCCGGTCAGGGAACTACGGAAATTACCGTAAACTGGAATGGCGCTGCTTCGGCTTCGGTATCTGCGCAGGCAGTAAATACACAAGGTTGTACTGGCCCAACATTCAGCTTACCGGTAACTATCAACCCGATCTTAGTAACACCGCAACCGGTTGGTCCAACGTCTATCTGTAAAAACCAGGCGGGCAATGTAATGTACGTAATGCAAAACCCAACCATTGGTTCTAGCTTTACCTGGACCGTAACCGGCGGAACTGTAACGAGTAGCAACGTTAAAGGCGACACCGTTTACATTAACTGGACTTCCGTTGGAGCAAACAGTATTGTGGTGCAGGAATCGAGCACCGGTTCGGCTAATTGCTTCGGTAATTCACCTACATTTGCCGTAACGATCCTGCCTTCACCTAACCCGCTTTTAGCCATTTCCGGCCCTTCGGATATCTGCCTGAATACGGCGGCAAACTTTACAATTTCCGGTGCTGCAAATTCCACTTACGCCTGGACAGTAACGCATAATGGAACTACTACCCCGCTAACCAGCACTTCCGGCACGGTTCCTTTCCAGTCAAATACTTCCGGCTTGCACACGTTAACGGTAATTGAAACGAATGCGAATGGTTGCGTAGGCACTCCGATCACGAAAGTTGTAAACGTAGAACCAACGCCGGTGATATCGCAGATCTTCGGCAATGCAAATGTTTGCCCGGAAAATCTGAATAACCAGCTGTTCTATGTGCAGGGTGGAATAGGCTATACGTATAACTGGCAAGTTTCCGGCGGCACTATGGTAAATGCCGGCTCTACTAACGACAGTATTTATGTAAACTTCGATAACACCGATACCAAACAGATTAAAGTAACGCCTATATCTGCTCTGGGATGCGAAGGCGCACCAGTGTTATTAAATGTTATTCTGGATGCTTCGATAGTTAAACTGAATAATATTTCTACGGGTGCACAGAACGACAAAGTAGTGGAGCTGGATCTGCAAATGCTCCGAAACACTACCGGCAATACCAAATCTATTGAAGTTTACCGCCGCGAAGCCGGAACCACTACTTTCAGCAAAATTCAGACGCTACCCAATACGGCTCTAAGCTTTACCGATAACGGCGCGCAGACCAGCAACAAGGTTTATGAATACCGCCTGGAAAGCCTGAACGAATGCGGAACAGTGCTGAACAGCACCACGCATAAAACCATGATGCTGGAAGTAAAAGCCAACGAAGCCGCTAAAACCGTAACCCTGAACTGGAATGGTTATTACGGTTGGAATGTAAGCGGTTATGAAATTTATGCGCAAGCCGATAACGGAAATTTCTCGTTGCTGCCGACCAAAACCTTAACGGCTAACGATACCTCGGTTACTTTAAGCAATATTTCTTCACTTGGTTTTAACCAGTGCTTCCGCATAAAAGCAAAAAGTGCCGATACGCGGGTTTCATGGTCTAATGTGGCGTGTGTGAATTTTGTGAACGAGCTGAAATTCTACAACATCATTACCCCGAACGATGACAATTATAACGACAAATTCGTGATTGAGAACATTAACCTTTACCCTGGCAACGAACTCAGCATTTTCAACCGTTGGGGCAATGAAGTGTACCGCAAAAAAGATTACGATAACTCCTGGAATGGTAAAGATCTGGCTCCGGGCACTTACTACTTCCTGCTGAAATTGAAAGACGGCCGCAGCTTTAAAAACTGGGTTGAGATTTCGAAATAAAGCTCTGCTCTAAATCCAAACTTCCGAGCCGATCAAAAAAAGCCACCTGTTTTGCAGGTGGCTTTTTTATTTTCATCATCAATTTAAAGTTAAAACTCTCGGAAGCTTCCGCGACTTTTCAGGCTCAAAACCCTACCGTTTTTACAGTTTTATTTCTCTGAAACTTCATTCTGAATACGCTATTGTAAATGTTGGCAGCAGTAATGATTAATGAAGCATAAAGCCTGAATTTCAGGGCCAAAACCCTACCGTTTTAAGAAAATTAACAGTATAATTCTTAAAAAAAACGGTAGGGTTTTGAGCCAAAAAAATCAATAAGACTACGCTTTATCGCACGATCGTAACGTAACCTTTGTATGTTTTCTTCTCGAATTTCACGCGGTAATAATAAACGCCGTCGCTTATATTTTTCCCGTTCCAGGCAAAGTTGCGGTCTTTAGAATCGTAAACCTGGTGGCCCCAGCGGCTGAAGATCCTTATCTCCATGAAAACATCGTTGCATTTATCTTTGGGCAAGGTCGGCATTACAAACTTATCGTTAAAACCATCGCCGTTCGGGGTAAAGATATTGGGCGGCAGAAATTCTACCAGATCCGGATTTTCCGCTAACCACACTTTTACTAAAACGGTATCAATATGGTCGGTAAAACAGCTGTTATCTTTCACTTTAAAGCGCAGGTCATATTCGGTTCGTTCCAGAAATTGCTCACAAGCCGGCGTCCAGGAAAACCCGGACCGCACTTCGCCTTTCCCGGTTAGCGACGTTAAATTCATGCTCAAAGCTGCCGCATTAAATCCAACGCCTTCCATAGAAACCACCAGGTCATCCTGGTCCGAATCGGTGCTTAGCAAGTTAAAATTCAGGGTTTGGCCAACTTGCGCAGAAGCTTCATTATTCACCAAGTTTTGCGTTACAATTACGGGTTTAGCATTCGGTTTGGGCACCACCAGGTAAGTAAGTTCCAGCGTATCGGTGCCGGCATTTCCGCAGGCGTTATCTCTGGCTATAAGGTTTACTTTGTATAGCGTATTCGGCGAATTCACATTACAATCGGCCCAGCAGATCTGCCCGGTTAAGGTTTGCCCCGCCTGCGCAATCGTGCCCGAAGCAGGCGTAATAACCGGTTTCTGCGCAAAATTGACCGGCACCACTTCCAGCGTAATGGTCTGGCCTAAATTAGAATCGGAAAAGGAAAAAGGATAGCAATAATCGGTCGCATCGGTTACAAAAAGCGTATCGCCTTCCTGATAATCCTGGGTGGCGCCGGGTAATCGTAAACTGAGTTTTGGTTTCTGGTTGCTCTGGCAGGCCGTTACTTTCACCTGAATATCGCGGCGCACCTCTCCTATTTTCACATTATTGCGGAATTCTGAAATGGTAACGGCAAAAACATATAAACCCGCATTTTGCGGCCTCACCGAAAGCAAACCAGTTGTAGCGTTAATATTAAGCGCCGGGGAACCAGGAATCATATTCGCTAAACCATAACCTGGTTGCCAGATTACCGGGCGATACGGAGCAGGATTCGGAACTGATTGGATTGGAAATTGCTGGTCGGTGCTGCCATACATTGGCTCTGAAAGTTCATAAACCAGTTGGTCGCCGTCGGCATCGGTAGCCTGTAGAGAATACTGATACAGTTCCTGCACGCATAAAATATCGGGGGGCATAGGCGGTAAAACCGGGCTGCTATTAATAAATGCTGCCGCATTTTTAGTTACTGCCGGAAACTCAGCATAAAACACGAACCCCGCAAAATTCGGCTGTTGAATATTGGCAATGCCGCTGTTCCGGCAACAACGATCCCAGACGATGTAATAACCGTTCGGATTGCTGTATAACGCAGGCGCCAGGTATTTCTGTAACCGGTACTGCAAAACTTTGGTTTGTATAGAAGCGTTTTTACACTGCAGGTTCACATAAGGCACAAAAAAGGTAGAACTAATGGGTATCCTGAAAGCTTCTACCATTTGGTTCGTTTGCTTACTGAACGTTGCCACATCCACAAATTGATCTTCGTTTCCCTGCGGACCATTTAAGCCTGCCGCATCGCCGTAAACATTCAGCTGGATCTGGTAGGTAAAATTGCTTTGGTAAGTTATCTGAAATTCGCCGCCTACCAGGTGATTGGCAAAAGTCGTTTGGCTCAAAAACGCTATGCAAAGGAGCAAAAAAAGTCTGACGTGCTTCATAATTATAAATTTACCTATTTTTTAATACATCCGGTATTTTCCGATGCTTTATATTAATTTTGCGGCATCGTGAAAAAGAAAAAATTTGAGCTGATCCCGCAGGTCCGTATAGAAGAAATGGTTGCGGAAGGAAAATGTTTGGTGCGTTACCAGAATTTAGTGGTTTTTGTGAAAGATGTAGCCCCCGGCGACGTGGTGGATCTGCAGGTTACCAAAAAACGCAAGAGTTACCTGGAAGCCAAAGCCGTTAAATTCTACGAATATTCCGATGTGCGCGTAGAGCCTTTCTGCGAACATTTTGGCGTTTGCGGCGGCTGTAAATGGCAGCACATTGGTTACGAAACGCAATTATTCTACAAGCAGAAACAGGTAAAAGACAACCTGGAGCGTATTGGCAAAGTTTCTACCTCCGAAATGCTGCCTATTCTGCCTTCTGACCAGTTGAGCTATTACCGGAACAAACTGGAATTCACCTTTTCCAATAACCGCTGGCTGACGTACGAGCAAATAAAATCCGGCGAGGAATTCGACCGGAATGCTTTGGGTTTCCATATTGCCCAGCGCTTCGATAAAATTATCGATGTGCAACATTGCTACCTGCAGCCTGCGCCATCGAACGAAATTCGTCTGGCAGTAGCGGCATATGCCCGTGAAAATGGCCTCGTTCACTTCGATCTGCTACGCATGGAAGGCTTTTTGCGCAACCTCATCATCCGGACAGCCAACACCGGCGAGCTGATGGTAATTGTGCAGCTGGGCCGCGAAGAAGCAGAAAACCGTATTGCACTGCTCGATTTCCTGCTGCAGAAATTCCCGCAAATTACCTCGCTCCATTACGTGATCAATAGCAAAGGCAACGAAACCTTCCATGACCTGGATGTAGTGTGCTACCACGGCTTGCCTTACATTCACGAAAGCATGGAAGGTTTGCGTTTCCGCGTGGGCCCAAAATCTTTTTACCAGACCAATTCCGCGCAGGCCTACGAACTCTACAAACTGACCCGCGAATTTGCTGACCTTACCGGCAAAGAAAACGTGTATGACCTTTACACCGGCGCCGGCACCATTGCCAATTTCGTAGCACGCCAGGCCAAACAGGTTATCGGCGTAGAATACGTGCCAAGTGCCATCGAAGACGCCAAAATTAACTCCGAAATTAACGAAATTACAAACACGCACTTTTACGCCGGCGACATGAAAGACGTACTGAACGACGAACTTTTCGCCAAACACGGCCGCCCGGATGTGATCATTACCGACCCGCCGCGCGCCGGCATGCACCCTGATGTGATTAAAATGCTGCTCGATGTACAAGCACCGAAAATTGTGTACGTAAGCTGCAACCCGGCCACACAGGCCCGCGACGTAGAAATGCTTTCGGAGAAATATACCGTAACCAAGATCCAGCCGGTAGACATGTTCCCGCAAACGCACCACGTAGAAAATATTGTTCAACTCATTGCCAAGTAATTATGCAGAACGACCCTGAACTGAACGGTAAATATCTCGGCACCATTACCAAAGATTTCGCCATCGTAGCCGATACTTTAAAAGAAGCTTCGTACCAGATCCGCAAACGCGACATCTCCAAATTCCCGATCTTTATTTTCTCGAAACAGATCGTTCCGCTGGGTTCCCTCCTGCTTCGCGCCGACGAAGCTGCTTTGGAATGGCATGTTTTCGCATCTTACCTTTCCAATTTTGTAGAGAAGAACGTAATATCGGAAGAAAAAGTAGCCGATTTCCAGGCTGCTTATAAAGATCCTGACGAATTCTGCTGCCTGTTCGTGGTAGATCATGAATTCACCAATTTCGTATTTGTTCCCTATCCGGAAGATTAAAATTTTTAGAAAACAACAATTAATTTAACATAATTTTCAAACCAATACACAAAAACGGTAGGGTTTGAAGCCAAAAAAGCCAGGTCTTTATATTGACTTGACTTTTTTATTTTTTGCAATACTGTAAATTGACGTAGCAATGCTACGTCTCTATATGATCGGGAAAACGGTATAGGTATTATTGCTGAAAGTGTTCCCAGCCTTGTGCTTTTAACGGGTAAGCATTTCCACTTGGTGTAACCAGGTTTAAGCCTTCTTCTTTCGGAACGATCTTGCCCAGAATAGTAATATCCGGGTGATTTTTAATTTTATCGAAATCTGAAAGTTTTACCGTAAAGAGTAATTCGTAATCTTCACCTCCGTTCAAAATGCAGGTTAACGGGTCTATCCGGAATTCTTCGGCCGTATTCAAAACCTGTTCATCGGCCGGAAGCTTATCCTGGTAAATAGCCGCACCCACTCCCGATTGACCGCAGATATGGAAAAGTTCGGAAGCCAGCCCGTCAGAAATATCGATCATGCTGGTTGGTTTTACGCCAAGTTCGCGCAGTTCATGAATCACATCCATGCGTGCTTCCGGACGTAACTGGCGTTGCACCAGGTATTCTTTTTGTTCCAGTTCCGGTTGCATTTCGGGGTTCGCCATAAAAGCTTGTTTTTCACGCTCCAGTATCTGCAAACCTAAAAAGGCGGCCCCGAGATCGCCGGTTACGCAAACCAGGTCATTCACCTGCGCTGTATTCCGGTAAACCACATCTTCGGCATTAGCTTCGCCAATAGCCGTAACATTAATAATAAGCCCGGAATTAGATGAAGTAGTATCGCCACCCACCAGGTCGACTTTATAATTCTCGCAGGCGATCCGGATCCCGTCGTAAAGTTCTTTTATAGCTTCTACCGAATATCGGCCTCCAACTGCCAGACTCACCAGAATTTGCGTGGGCGTGGCATTCATGGCCGCAATATCCGAAACATTTACAGCTACCGCTTTATAACCCAAATGGCGCAACGGACAGAAAGTAAGATCGAAATGCACGCCTTCCACCAGCATATCGGTAGAAATTACCACTTGCTTTTTGCCTGGCTCGATCACCGCCGCATCGTCGCCGATACCGTATTGCGTAGAAGCATTTTGCCGGGTAGCCGATAGCTTCAATTCATTAATAAGTCCAAATTCGCCGATTTCCTGTAACGAAGTAAGTTTCATAGTAAATAAATGATTTTCAGAAGTTAAAGAACAGCCTCTATACTAATAAAGCCGTTTAAAGAATATAAAATTATTACTAAACGCTAATTAAATCTGCTATGAAAACAAGATTACTGGCACTGGTGCTGGCAACAGCCCTATTAGCCGCTTCGTGCGCCGCGCCCAATTCCCGGGCTTTTCACAATCGTTCTAACCGCATGATGTCGCTTGATAGAACCCGTTAATTTTTTTAGTATTTATTCTTTAAAAGCCGCAAGTTAAGGCAAAAAAAAGAGAGAAGTTTCCTTCTCTCTTTTTTATTATGTATTCAGTTTAAGATTACTGAACTACTACGGTTTTGTAAATAGTGGTTTTGTATTCGTTATCGCCTACAAATTTCACGAAGTACATGCCTTGCTTTAAAGAAGAAACGTTTACTTTAATTTCAGCAGAAGCGGCGTTTGCCGGAACCACTTTAATGTTCTGACCAACAGCATTCAGGATGGTAATTTCAGAAACTTTCGTGTTCTTAATGCTGATAGACAGCTCTTTGTTGGTTACCGGGTTCGGATAAACGTTGATTGCGCGGTTGAAATCTTCCAGTACGCCGGTAACGCTATAAGTACCAAGTTGACCTGTATACGTATGACTAGCTAAGTTAGAGTAATCTTGTGAATAATAATCAGCAGGGGTTGTACCACCATTCCATTCAGAAAATTTCTCCCACTCATCAGAGATCAGGAAGGATCCAGAGGTAGGATTAACTGTGGTTCCGTGTTCGATATTACTTTTACGGTTTAATGACATGTTTTTGCTAGAAGCTAACAAAACATTTTGACCACCCACAGTTGTATTAGAGAACCATGCACCACCTGCAGGATCTTCACCGATTACACCAAATATATCAACAATTACAGGTGTTCCAGCTCCAGGCAACTGTGGATCTGATGCAGTTGGATTTAATTTTCCAGGAGTACCTCCGATCCAACGAATTAATGCAACTGCATCATTACCATTCCAGGCAGCTGCTCCACCTTTTGTGATTACTGATGAAGCAGTAGATGTATAAGCTGCCGCCTGCTGATCCCAAACGTTAACAATTTCAAGTAATGTTGCATCTACAGCGCCGTAAACAAATACATCGGCAGAAGCTAATTGATTGTTACCTGTAGTTGGCTTATTACGGATTAGCTTTTCTTCTTCTGTTGGTACAGGACTTCCATTAGAAAAACGAGCAATAGAATATTGGCTCATATCTACAGAAGAAGTAGTTGGATTAAAAATCTGTATTGCTTTTTCATTACCTAATGAAGCTGTGCCACCTCCAGGAGGAACCGTAGTATTTGGGTGCGCACCTTCGTTATAAGCTGAGAAGAACAATTCATGCCCTTGGGCAAAAGCGCCGGTTGCCATAAATAATGCACCAGCTAATACGTAAAGTTTTTTCATAAAATGTTGCCTTTTATAGTACAAAGTTACAGAGACTATTACTTTATTCCTAAATGGAAGGTTATTTTTATGTTAATATGCATAATAAATTTTGGAATTCCACCTACCAAGCACTCCCTAACAACGTCAGAACCAACTTGAATGACAGCAATTTTATCCCTCATGCATTAGACCCGGAAATCAGAATAAATATTAAGTATTCTATTAATGATAGCTCACAACAATTAACGCAAGAGCAGTTATTAGTGCATTAAATTTCCGGAACCAGCTCTTGCTAACGAACGTTAGGTTGCTTATATTTGTCTTTATAATATGACTACCAGCACGCTTTCGCGAAAAGATCAGATAGAACAAACCGCTACGGCGCTTTTTAAAAGCCGCGGTTACGCCGCTACGAGCATGCGCGACCTGGCCACCGAACTTGGTCTGGAAGCTGCCAGCTTGTATTCGCACATTAAAAGCAAAGAAGAAATTCTGCAGCGCATCTGTTTTAGAATGGCCAATGAATTCTTCGAAGGACTGATGCAAGCCGAAAAAACGATAGGGAATTCAACCCAAAAACTCGAAGCCGCCATTAAAAGTCACTTAACGGTGCTAACTAAGCAGCCTGCCGCTTCGGCCGTTTTTCAGAACGAATGGAAACACTTAAGCGAACCGTTCCTTTCCAATTTCCTGAAGCTGCGCCACGACTATGAAAACCATTTCCGCCAGATCATTCAGGAAGGAAATGCCAGCGGTGAATTTGCCGTAGCCGATGAGAAAATGGCTACTTTAATGTTGCTTTCCAGCCTGAACTTTGTGCACGCCTGGTACAAACCTTATGGCAAATTAAGCCCGCAACAGATCAGCGATACCCTCAGCAATATGCTTTTAAACGGTATCGTTTCGGGCGGAAAAAGTCAAACCGCTGTTCGGGATTTATCAATCCCGAATCAATCTGATGGAGATGTATACATCCCCGCGCAGAAACCTGCCGGATTTAAAAATCCGAAAGAGCAACTAAAGAATATTCATCAAAACTAAAATATCATTTTCTAATTCTTAATTAAAGAAACTATGTACGGAGGAGGAAATATTTTTGAAGCCACCAAATTCGACGACCTGACTACTGAAGATCCGGTAAAACTGGCCGAATTTGAAGCCCGCATTGCCCGCGGCGAAAAGATCGAACCAAACGACTGGATGCCGGAACTTTACCGCAAGCAATTAATTCGCATGATCGAGCAGCACGCCCATTCCGAAATTATCGGCGCTTTGCCGGAAGGTACCTGGATCACCCGCGCGCCGGGTTTCCGTCGTAAAATGGCGCAAATGGCTAAGGTGCAGGATGAAGTTGGCCACGGCCAGTTACTTTATTCCGCTGCTGAAACGCTTGGTAAATCCCGGGAAGCCATGCTGACCGACCTGATTAACGGCAAAAGCAAATATTCCAACGTATTCAATTATCCGGCTTTAACCTGGGCAGATTCCAACATTATTTCCTGGCTGATCGATGCCGGCGCGATCGTGAACCAGATGGCCAACGCTAAAGGTTCTTATGGCCCGTATTGCCGCGCGTTAGACCGGATCTGCGCAGAAGAAGCGTTCCACCTGAAATACGGCCACGATGCGGTAGTACACATGGCAACAGGTTCGCCAAAGCAACGCGAAATGATCCAGGCGGCATTAAACCGCTGGTGGCCCCCGATCATGACTTTCTTCGGTCCTTCCGATAAAATGAGTACGCACACCGAAACCCTGGTTCGCTGGAAAGTAAAAATGGCAACCAACGACGAATGCCGTCAGCAGTTCCTCGATATGTACGTACCAAAGATCTGGGAATTAGGCTTAACCGTTCCGGATCCGAAACTGCGCAAAAATGAAGACGGCGTTTGGGAATTTACAGAACCGGATTGGGTTGAATTCAAAGAAGTAATTAACGGCAACGGCCCGTGCAACAAAGAACGCTTAGCCGTTCGCCGCACCGCCGAAGAAAAAGGCGCCTGGGTTCGCCGCGCGTTACTGGCTCCTAAGAAGGAAGCTAAATACGTGAAGCCGCTGGCGTAAACGCGAAGTTAAAAGTTATGAGTTCAGCGTTATGAGTTTTTTTGGAAAAACGCTATCGTTTTCAGACTTAAAACTCGTTTCGTAACAAAAAAAACAAGGAATTGCTGTTCGGGATTTATCATTCCCGAACCAACCTGATGGGGATGTATACATCCCCGTGCAGGAAACTTCCGGATCAAAAAAATCCGGAAGAGCGAAAAGGCAAAATCCTAACTCATAACTTTCAACTCATAACTAATAAAAAAAAACGGTATCAATTTAAGCGCAAAAAGTCGTGGTAACACTTAACTTTTAACGCTTAACTCATAACTAAAAAACGATGAGTTTAAAATCATTAGATCCCCGGGTTACCCGCTTAGAACTGCCGGAAAACCCGACCGAGCCAACACCGAAACCGGAGCTCGACCAGCTGATCACCTACGAAGTTTTCCACCAGAAAAAGGAAAACGCTGCCTATACATACGTTGGTCCGGTGCACGCGCCGAACGAAGAAGTTGCCTTCCTTTTTGGCAAAGAGCAATACAGCCGCCGCTATGCATGCACAGGCATGTGGGTAGCTGAAACCAAAAACGTAATGGTTACGCCTTACACCGACGAAGCCGTTTCGGTTTACGACGTGATCCGCATTCAACCGGAAAACGCTATGGAAAACCAAGGCAAAACTGCTGAAAATTACGAGATATTCCACCTGAAAAAACGCGGCAAAGCTCACCAGCATATGGGTACTGTATCGGCAATTTCGTACGAAGGTGCACTGGCGGAAGCGAAAAACCAGTTCGGCGATAAGAAGCCTTGCGTGAACGTGTGGGTTGTAAAAGCTACCGATCTGTTCCGTTCCGAAGCCGAAGACAAAGACATCTGGAGCACCACCCAGGAAAAAATTTACCGCGAAGCCACCGCTTACCGCGTAATGGACAAAATAACTAAGTACAAAGAAGAAAACTCCGTAGCGCAATGAACACCGAAGCCTTAAAAGACCTCCTTTACAAGATCGCCGACGACCAGTTAATTCTCGGTCACCGCAACTCCGAATGGACCGGCTTCGGCCCGATGCTTGAAGAAGACATCGCGTTTTCTTCTATGGCGCAGGACAAACTCGGCCACAGCCTGGCGTTCTACAAAATCCTGAATGACCTCGGCGAAGCGGAACCAGATACCGTAGCTTTCACCCGCAACGCAAACCAGTTCCATAACTGTCAGTTAGTAGAGTTACCTATTGGCGAATACGATTTCAGCTTGATCCGTCACTTTCTGTTTGACAACGCCGAGATTCTGCGTTTCGACATGCTGACCCGCTCAAGCTACGAACCAATTGCCAAAGTTGCTACCAAACTGAAAGGCGAAGTAAAATACCACGTGCTGCACGCCAACACCATGATCAAGCAACTCGGCAATTCAACCGACGAAGCCATCGAACGCCTGCAAAATTCTCTGAATGAAGCGCTGCCGTACGCTTTAGGCATTTTCGAAAAATCGAAATTCGAAAACGAACTGATATCCGAAGGTATTTTTGAAGGCGAAGAAAAACTGCAAGCTCAGTGGCTGGAAAACATCAAAAAAGTGCTTTCTCAAACACATTTAGAATTGCCTGATCTTTCTTCCATCACGCCAAAATCCGGCGGCCGCTACGGCGAACACACCGAACACCTGCAGCCACTTTTAGACGAAATGGCCGAAGTGTTCAGTATCGATCCAGGCGCCGAGTGGTAAAATTCGATCGTTCGACTTTTTGATATTCGATTATTCGATAACCGGGTTTTAAAGCTGCTCTTTCGGATTTGTAATCCGAAAGTTTGCAGGCCGCGGATTTGTAATCCGCCTGCGTATGCAGAAAAAACGGTATCTAAATCGGTTAAAAAAGTCGAACAATCGAATATTGAACAATCTAAAAATCGAAACGCATGTTAACCAAAGAACAAGTACTTATCTGGCTTGAAGAAGTGAAAGACCCGGAAATTCCGGTGCTGTCGCTGATTGATCTGGGCGTAATTACGGACGTAATGGTATCGGAAAACGGCGAAAAAGTGCAGGTGGAAATGACGCCTACGTTTGCCGGCTGCCCCGCCATGGATTACATGAAGCGCAACGTAGAAGAAGTGCTTACCAAATACGGCGTTACAGATTTCGAGGTGCGCATGAGTTTCGACAAGCCTTGGGATAGCAACAAACTTTCGGAAAAAGGAAAAGCCGCGCTGAAGAAATTTGGCCTCGCTCCTCCCCCGGAATACAACTTAATTCTGGATCTGGATATTCTGGAGCACGTAAAATGCCCGTATTGCGATTCCGAAAACACCGAGTTAAGAACGCCTTTCGGACCAACGCTTTGTCGCTCGATGCACTATTGCAACAATTGCCGGCAAATGTTTGAGCAGTTTAAACCGCTTTAAAAGCTCCCCTCCTTTTCAATGAGGTGTTAGGGATAGTTGAAATTTAATTTAAAAAGCGCTTCAATTTTAACTAAATTGAAGCGCTTTCTCATTATTACCATTTAAACTAAAAACTGCTTAATGAAAAGAATTCTCTTCGTACTTTTTGGAACATTTTGCATAGCGTTTTACAGCTGCAAAACTGATAAAACCAAAACCACAAAAGTTAAAAAAGGGCATGTAATTGCTAAGAAAACAGATGCAGAGGTTAAATCTGACCTCGATAATCTGCAAAAGGAAATGGACGCCGCCTGGAATGAAATGATGGCTTCTGATGACCAGAAAATTGAAAATCTGCAAACACTTTTAGCCAGAATTGGGCGCGATAAAAGTTTCGAAAAAAGTGCTCTGACGGAATTGCTGACTGCACAAAATAAGATAAAAGCCCAGCGTTATGATCGACAGGGAGTTGCCAGCGTAGCCGCAGTAGATGCTTATGATTCGGCACAGATCAAATTGATGGATGCCACATATGAAATTGTAGAAGATGCTAATTTATCGCAGCGCGATACCGTTGCGGGAAAATTGGTTTCCCAAATTCAGGAAGATGATTCCCGCGTTCCTATTTTCAGAGGCCGTTACGATAAAGCGGCCAAAGCATATAATCAATATTTAAAAGATTATCAGCCACAAATTCAGAAACTAGGTTCGCCGTATAATGAAATGAAATCTGCACCGCTATTTGTGGAGCAACCACTACTGTAGAATCAGGGTTTTCTGGATTCAAGGATTTTCAGGACTTTAGTTTATTCTGAATTATTTATTAAAAGATAAAAAAAGAGCTTTTCCGGAGATGGATAAGCTCTTTTTTATTTGATGTGCTAAATTCCTCTTACTTATAAATTCGATGAAATTGGAGGCTGTTGCTTCCAAAGTTAATTAGCAAGCCGAGTGGAAGATTATAAGCAACCAGGTAATTTTTAGCTTGAGCAAGCTGTATATCTTCAAGTTTTATGAGAGCCTTTAATTCCAGCATAATTTGGGATTCAACAATAAAATCGGCTCTACGGGTACCAACCTGAATATTATTGTAATAAATAGTCTGTTCCTTTTCCCGTTCAAAATTCAACCCGGTACTTTCCATTTCTATTGCTAAGCAACGCTGATAAATTACTTCCTGAAAACCATTGCCAAGTTTCTTATGAACCTGCATGGCGCAACCAATTATTTTATAAGTAAGCTCATCGTTTATCATGGCATAAAACAAAAGTTAAAAGGAAGCAACGGCATAAAATAAAATAGGTTAGAAAATCTGAAGCAAACGCCTCAAATCTTCTAACCTATTTTTAAACTAATTGCATCCAGAACCTTAATCAAAAAAAACTAAAGTCCTGAAAATCCTCAAATCCTGATTCAGAGAGCAGCCATTTCAGCTTTCACAAAATCAGCCAAGCTTTTAATATAATCCGTAGAGAAATCGAAACGGATTCCGGCTGCTTCGTAAATCTCGCTGATGGATTTGGTATAACCTAAAGCCAGTGCATTTTTATAACTTTTTAAGCCTTCCGCCGGATTTTCTTTAAAATGTTTCCAGACAGCAATTGCACCAAGTTGCGCCATGGCATATTCAATGTAATAGAACGGCACCTCGTAGAGGTGAAGTTGTTTCTGCCATACGTAAGTTTTAAAGTTTTCCAATCCTGCCCAGCTAACTTCTTTCTGATTGAATTCATCGAACAATTCTACCCATTTCGAGTGGCGTTGCTCCAAAGTATGCGTCGGATTTTCGTAAACCCAGTGCTGGAATTTATCGATGGTGGCTACCCAGGGGAACGTTTCTAATACGCCTTCCAGGTGCGTTTTCTTGGCGCGTTTCAGTTCGTCGGCATCCGGAAAGAAAATATCCCAATGATCCAGCGTCAGCAATTCCATACTCATCGAAGCCAGTTCTGCAACTTCAGAAGGCGGATGTTTGAAGGCGCTTAAAGCCAGGTTTCTGGTCAAAAATGAATGCACGGCGTGGCCACCTTCATGCAACATCGTTACTACGTCGCGCAAAGAGGAAGTAGCATTCATAAAAATGAACGGTACACCAACTTCATCCAACGGATAATTATAACCACCCGGCGCTTTGCCTTTGCGGCTTTCCAGATCCAGGTGACCCATATTTTTCATGGTTACCAGGCAATCACCTAAAAACGAATCTAACCGGTAAAAACATCCAATACTTTTTTCGAGTAATTCGCTACCGTTTTTGAAAGGCGTAAGCGGCGGTTTGTTGCTCGGATCAACATCCAGATCCCAGGGCTTCAATTCGGTTAAACCAAGTTCAGCTTTACGCTCACGATCAAATTCGCTGATCATTGGCGTTACAACTTCCGCTATAGAATTCTGAAAATCAAAGGTATCCTGCGGCGTGTAATCGAAGCGGCCTAATGCGGCAAACATATAATCGCGGAAGTTGGCAAAACCGGCGTTGGTGGCAACTTTATGGCGCAGCGTAATTAGTTCAGAATACAATTGGTCAAGTTTCTCCCAATCCTGGCTACGTCGCTCCTGAATAGACCGATAAGCTTCTTCGCGTATTGCTCGGTCCGGATTTTTCAGACGATCGGCAGCGCGTTGCAGGGTCATTTCTTCGCCATCCAATGTAACGGTCATAGCACCGGAAATGGCGGCAAATTGTTGTTGTTTGGTGCTGATCTCGGTATTAAGCGGTATGTTTTCTTCCCGGAAAATTTCCAGCGCTTTTTTAACCGAACGCAGATAAATGCGGTATTTCTCCTGGTCCAGTTCGTTCAGATACGGCGATGCGATCAGCTTTTTATTCAGCTCATGATCGTAAGGCGCCATTTTCGGATCGATCTCTTCTACAAAAAACTGGAAAGCTGCTGTTGCTTCTTCGTTCGTAGTATCGCAGGTCATTTTAATGTAACGCCAGCCCATATCTTCCTGCAGCGCGCTTTCCAGTTCGCTGCGGTCCAGCATCCATTTTTCGAGTTCGGAAGCCGAATTTACATTGCGGTCGCGGAGCTCGATAAAGTAAGGTTCTATGGTAGCCCAGTCGGTTACGGTAAACGAATCGGGTAAATATGTGCGCGGCGTTTTGGTTATTTCCGGTACGGTTCTTTCGAGGGTATTCATAGTAGTAATTCGGGTGATGATTCAGAAATTACAGGTATCACGTAAAACATAGCTTCCGTGTTCCTGTATTTTAAGCGCTATTAACGTGGTAATATAGGAATTTTTAGAACAAACGCTACACATTCCCACTAAAAAAAAGCCATGCGGATTTTCAAAACGGTAGGTTTCAGGCAGTAAAAAGTCAGAAGGCGTTTAAGGTGTTAATCAGCCAGATATTCCTGACCAGGAAAATAGAATTACTAAAATAAATAGGGTGTTGAAAGAGCAAAAAAAAGTGTCAGGTAAGAATACCTGACACCATAAAATCTAATTAGCAAAAAGCAATTATCCAATCTCGATCACAACGTCGCTGGTAAGCGGATGGCCTACGCAATTCAGTACGTAACCTTCCTGCATTTCTTTATCTGAAAGACCTTCGCGTTCGTCCATGTGCACTTTACCGCTCAGGCATTTGCCGCGACAAGCGGTACACAAACCAGCCTGGCAGGAATAAGGCAGATCAATATCCTGGTCTAAAGCCGCTTCCAGAATGGTTTGACTTGGTTCAACCGTCACTTCGTATTCATCGCCATCGTAAATAATTTTTACGGTCTGCGTTTTAATCGTGCCATCGGTTGCTTCACCGGCATTTACACCTTCGGTATCTACTGGCTGCGCGGTTGTGGCCGTAAAGCTTTCTTTATGCACTTTATCGGCGGGCACTTTCAGTTCGGTTAAAGCTTCTTTGGCACCGTCCATCATTACTTCCGGGCCACAGATATAATATTCGGTATCCAGAAAATTAGTTACGCCCTGCGCCTGCAATAAAGAAATGATCTTTGATTTATCGAGATTTCCCGTATGCGAAGCCGGGAAATTGGCTGCTTTCGGCTGATTGAAAACATGCTCAACTTTAAAACGGCCGCCTGCTTCTGCTTCCATTTTATCGAATGCCGCTTTAAAGATCGTTGCATCTTCGTCGCGGTTGCCGTAAAACAGGATCACTCTCGAGTTTTTTTCGTTCTTCAGTACCGTTTTGGCAATGCTCATTAAGGGCGTAATACCGCTGCCGCCGCCTAACAATACCACGGTGCGCGTGGCGTCGGCTTTCGGTTCCAAACAGAAATTCCCGATCGGCGCCATTACTTCCATGGTATCGCCAACCTTTACGTTATCCGGCAAAAAGTTCGACATTAAACCACCCTGCACCCGTTTTACGGTTACCGAAAGGCGGTGTCCTTCGTGTGGGGCGCTGCATAACGAATACGCGCGGCGCACGCTTTTCCCGTTAATATTGGTGATCAGGGTTAAAAACTGGCCCGATTTGTACGGAATGGTTTGTTTTTCCGGATGTTCGAAATGCAAGGTGATCGCATCGGCGGTTTCCTGGGTAATATCTACAACTTTTAAGTTCAGGTATGGGCTACTCATATATACAAACGGGTTTACCGGGTTTCGGAAGGCCTAAATTACAGGGCACGAAGTTACAAGTTTATGCCTGTTTTGTGAAGTTTTGCAGCGGGCATTTTACTTTTTTCTCCGAAAATGCTACCGTTTTGTTTAAGCAACCCGTCAATCAGAAGTTAAATCCCCAAAAAGCCAGCTTTAGCTCAAAATTTAAAAGCTAAGTTCTCACATTCATGAAATTCATGAGTCGGAATATTATTTCAGAAAAACAGCATATCTTTTTGCCTGCATTCGCAGTATAGGCACCAAATTTATTTTCTGATTTTCCATGATAGATCTTAGCAGGTACACCCGCACCATTACCAACTACGCCGTGCTTTACGGCATGAAAATCGTGATTGCTTTACTGATCTTAATAATAGGCCTCTGGCTGATCAGGCGTATTACAAATTTGCTGCACCGTTTAATGGAAAAACGCGGCGTAGATGCTTCCCTGATCCCGTTTTTGAGCAACATTGTAAATATTCTGCTCAAAATCATGCTCATCATCATCGTGATCTCCCAGATCGGGATAGAAGCAACTTCGTTCTTAGCCATTCTGGGTTCGGCGGGTATTGCCATTGGTTTAGCGTTGCAGGGCAGTTTAAGCAATTTTGCGGGCGGCGTTTTGCTACTCACGCTGCGGCCATTCCGGGTAGGAGATTTTATTGATGCGCAGGGCCAGAGCGGTAAAGTTCACATCATTAACATCTTCAACACGGTAATAAAAACCGGCGACAACAAAACCATTTTTATACCGAACGGACCTTTAGCCAGCGGCACAATTGTGAATTATGACTTAGAAGAGAAGCGGCGGGTAGATCTGAAATTTTCGATTCCGGCTGGTAAAGATGTGAACAAAACCCGCGATATTATTTACAATCTGGCCGCGCAGGATTTGCGCATCTTAAAAGAGCCGGCTCCCAAAATTGTAGTTTCAGAAACTACGGGCGCAAATGTAACGCTCTTAGTGCGCGTCTGGGCCAACCACGAAGATTACTGGGATGTTTATTATTCGCTGCAGGAAAATATTAAAGATGCGCTTCACAAAGAAGACATCGTTTAACTACTGCTGCTGCTTCAAACAAAAAACGCTATACTTTTAGAACAGAAAAGTATAGCGTTTTTTTTAAAAAATTGAATAACGTTATTTTTTAAACAAGTAAAATCTATCTTCTGAAACAGGATCTGTGTTTTCTAAAATTACTTTACTTTCTAATGTTGGAGGAACGGCAACATCTTTACTCAGCAACAAATAATCTATTCTATATTGCTCCACAAAGTCATTCTGACTTTCCGGAATGCTTTTAAAAGTATTGGCTGCTTTTTGCCTGGCCACAAATTTATAAAAGCTGGTATTCTGAACTAACTGCGTTTCTAAAGCCACCTTCGCAGGATTGATCGGAATATCAAAAATGCCCAGGTTAATGGTGTGGTAAGCGTACTTATTATCGGCATAAGCCAGATAAAGCCCTTTCGGAAAGATATTTGAAGATTTCGGGTAAGGATTCTGATACTCATCCGGGTGCCGCATATATACGCCGATCGGATTTAAACCATCTAACTTCTGCAAAACTGACTGAGCAAAACCGGCAGAAAATTCGGGTTTTACATTTATGTATTTTATAGTTTCGAGGTAGTTAAAAACAACATAAACCAACACGATTGCCACCAGATAAACTTTTCGGAATGCTTTTGCCCAGGCAACGCTTAGCAGAAACACCATTAAAATGTTAAAAACCGGCGCCGCAAGATTCGTTAAAAACTGCAGGGAATCGTTCATTTCTTCATTTATGGCCCAACTTAAACTGGCCGCCAGTATCATACAAGCAGTTAAAACAATTCCGTTACTTTTTAAAGACCTACGGAAATCTTTTAACCCGATAAAGTAAACTGTAAATAGAATAAACAAGCCAGTAGTTACTATTAGCTGCAGCACAGTTTTCAACTCTAAAACAACCATATTCTTCAGGTTATTCCAAGTTAATAATTGGCTTAACTGCTCCGAAAGATAACTTTTATAAGGCGTGCTTCCCGGCGGATTGATCACATTATAAAAGATCACAATAAATAACGTAAAGCCTATTGTAATTGCAGCAAGCTCCAAAGCATCTTTTTTCTGGCCACGTGCAAACAAATAAATTACAAAGGCAAAAAGCCCCCCAACAACGCCAGGAGCAGACACCACAGAAACCAGCGGAAGAAAGAGCAATGAAATATAAGCAGCTTTTTCCTGTTTGTGCAGATAAAGCAATAAAGCGGCAATGAGCCCAATAAAAATGGGGAAAAGTTTGGCGTAGAATACTGTATTGAACTGCAGATACACAGTAAACTCAAAAATCTTATTCCGGAAATCCGGAAAATCAACGCCGGTTAAAATGAGACACGCCAAACAGAGTATTTGGACGCTCCGGGTAACGTTAAGCTTGTTCTCAAACAAAGCACAAAAGCCGGTCCAAACTGCCAGAATACCAATGCTGTACGTAACCAGGTAAAGCAGGTGAACACTATTAGCACCAAACAATTTCAGAAAAAAGCCATTCAGCCAGAGTTCATAATAATGATAAGGCAATACCGGATTTTCTTCTAAATAAATGTATTCGATATTAGAAGTTTCTAAACCCGTTTTCAATAAATAAGCAGAAAGCTTGGCGTAAAAAATAAGATCTTGGTGAAGGCTGGGCTGGCCGTATTCCAGATAACCAAAATAGAACCGGAAACTAAAAATAATAAGGCCGGCCAGCCATAATGCTAATAAATTATGGAGATGACTTCTGAAAGTAACCGGTGAAAGGCTATCGGAAGCACTGCTTTTCTTATTTCTCAACCGGGAAAAAACCACCGCTGCCAGAACTGGAATGCCTAATAAAACGGAGTTAAATCTGCAGGCCGCTAAAGCAGTAAGTATCGCAAAAATTGTTAACCCGATTACCAGGCTGCTAAAGATTGCTGTAAATCTTTTTTGCGGTAATAATCTGGTTTTAAGCAGGAAAAAGAAACCGGAAAAATAAGCAGCAGCAATACCTATCGCCAGGTAACCAAAATAAGAAAAGAAAATATCAACCATGCAACATCGTTATTTTTGCGACAGAAACCTGGAATATTTTCAATCGAAGCGAATTGCTTTTACCGGTTTAATGCGCGAAACTAAAGCCGTTGGTAACAGCACCGACAGCAAGGTAAGCAGGAAAATGGCCGCGTTCAGAATTAAGATAACCATGAAATTCCAGTGGATCGGAACGGTATCCATGTAATAATTTTCAGGGTCTAAAGGAATAAGCTGGGTATAATATTGCAAGGCGCAAAAACCTAAACCAACCACATTTCCCCAAAGCAAGCCCTTAAAAGTAAGTTTTGCGCCGTTATAGAAAAATATTTTCCGGATCTGGTAATTTGTAGCGCCCAAAGCTTTCAGAACGCCGATCATGTGTGTCCGCTCCATGATCATGATAAAAACCGTGGAAACCATATTAAACGTAGCCACAAAAACGATGAGCACCAGGAAAATGATCACGTTGCGTTTTAGTAATTTCAGCCAATCGAAAAGCTGGGCGTATTCGTCTGTAATTTTCTGCAGCTGCAGGTCATAATTCATTTTTTCGAACACTTTGTTCGCCGTGGCATCAATTGTGCGAAAATCTTTCAGAATAATTTCGTAACCGCCCACCAGCGTATCGTTCCAGTTATTTAGGTCACGGATGTGGCGCAGATCACCGATCACGTACACATTGTCGAATTCATCGAGGCCGGTTTTATAAATACCGGCAATTTTAAATTTCCGGACACGCGGCGGGTTTTGCACAAAATAAAACAGCGCTTCCTCTCCTACTTTCAAACGCAACTGGTCCGCAATTTTCTTACTTACCATTACCTCATCCGAAGCCGTAGAATCATTGAACTCAAGGGCTTTACCAGAAACCAGATTCGCTTCCATAGCCGAAAGATCGTAGGTCCGGTCAATGCCTTTTATCACCACTCCCAGCACTTCGCCTTCGGTTTTTACAATGGCGGTTTTGCGCGCAAAAGGTTGCATGTGGGCAATTTCCGACACCTGATTTTTATGCGGACTTAAACCCGTATTAATGCTTATCGGTAAACCTTCTAAAGAATTATTGGTATCGTATTTGGTAATTTGCAAGTGCGCGCCAAAGCTGAAAATTTTGTCCTGGATCTGGTTGCGAAAACCTTCCAGAATGGCAAACGAAACAATCATGATGGCAAGGCCGATGGCTATGCTGATAATTGCTATTTTTGTAACCGAAGAAGTAAACGACTCCGAAGCAGAGGCGGTTATTTTTTTAGATATGTACCGGGAAACGTTCACGCGCTAAAATTTCCTGCAAGATAACCACAATTTCCATTTTCTCTGTTCCAAGTCATGTTTCAACCGCTAATAGTTTTGCTTTCCGTTTTTTTGCTCGGCCTGCCTTCCTGCCAGAAATCTACGCCCAACAATTCCGAAACGGTAGGCATTTCTACGCCAAAACCCGAAGAAAACGATAGGGTTTCAGGCCAAAAAACTACAGAAAATGCTACGCAAAACAACTTAAAAACCGGCGCCGAACAAACCGAAAAATACCTGCCGTTGCTGCGTGGAAAAAAAATTGCGCTGGTCGTAAACCAGACTTCGCTCATCAAAAACACGCATCTGGTAGATTCGCTGCTTGCGCATAAAATTCAGATCGTAAAAATCTTCGCGCCCGAACACGGTTTCCGCGGCGAAGCCGATGCCGGCGCGCACATCAAAAACGAAACCGACGCCAAAACCGGTCTGCCGCTGGTGTCGCTTTACGGCAAAAACAAAAAACCAACCGCCGAACAACTCAAAGATATTGACCTCATTCTCTTCGATATTCAGGACGTGGGCGTACGCTTTTACACCTACATCAGCACGCTGCACTACATAATGGAAGCCGCTGCCGAAAACAACAAAACGGTTTTAGTTTTAGACCGCCCCAACCCGAACGGCGATTACGTAGATGGTCCGGTGCTGGAGAAAACGCACGTTTCCTTTGTAGGCATGCACGAAATCCCGCTGGTACACGGCTTAACGGTTGCAGAATTAGCAAAAATGCTGAACGGCGAAAAGTGGCTGGAAGGCGGTAAACAATGCAAACTGGAAATTGTTCCGGTGAAAAATTACACACATAAAACGGTATACGAATTGCCCGTAAAACCCTCGCCTAATTTGCCTAATTACCAATCCATCCGTTTGTATCCGTCGCTGGGATTGTTTGAAGGTACGAACGTAAGCGCAGGCCGCGGCACCGATAAACCGTTCCAGATTCTGGGCAGTCCGTTTTACAAAGACACCACGTTTTCCTTCATTCCGAAATCCATACCCGGCGCAACCAATCCGCCGCACTTAAATGTAAAATGCTACGGCAAAGACCTGAGCCAGATCAAAGCGCCTAACTTTACCTTAAGTTACCTCATCGATTTCTATAAAAATTCGCGCCAGCAGGAAAAATTCTTCAACAGTTTCCTGACCAAACTCGCCGGCACCGAGCAACTTCGCAAACAAATAGAAGCCGGCCTGAGCGAAGAAGCGATTCGAAAAACCTGGCAACCAGCGTTAAACCGCTATAAAGTAACCAGAAAAAAGTACTTATTGTATCCTGATTTTGAGTAAGATTAATGCTTGAATGAGAGAATGAAGTTTATTAGATAAAAGTCCCCCTTTGGAGGGGGTAGGGGGAGGATAGGAGAATTATTCGATTTTAATCTATTCTGATAATGTAAAAATCCTCCCCTTACCCCCTCCAAAGGGGGACAACGCAAACCTGACAACATCTTTAATAATTTCCTCATTTCCCCATTCAACCATTCGCTCTTTCACTAATTCAATCATTAAAAAATGAACAAACCTCTCCGCATCATATTCATGGGAACGCCCGATTTCGCGGTGCCCACTTTGCAAACCCTGGTAGAAAACGGACAGAATGTTGTAGCCGTAATTACTGCACCCGATAAACCCGCCGGCCGCGGCCTGAAACTGAACGAATCGCCGGTGAAACAATATGCCGTTTCACAGCACATTCCGGTGTTGCAGCCTACCAATTTAAAATCCGAAGCGTTTCTGGAAGAACTGAAAAGCTACCAGGCCGATCTGCAGATCATTGTCGCGTTTCGCATGTTGCCGGAAGCCGTTTGGAATATGCCGCCTCTCGGTTCATTCAACATTCACGCTTCGTTGCTGCCACAATACCGCGGTGCCGCGCCTATCAACTGGGCCATCATGAACGGCGAAACTGAAACCGGCGTAACTTCCTTTTTCCTGAAACATCAGATCGATACCGGCGACATTATTTTCCAGGATAAAACTGCAATTCTGCCGGAAGATGATTTCGGCACGCTTTACGAAAAACTGAAACATACCGGCGCTGCCTTAGCCCTTAAAACCGTAAAAGCCATCGAAGACGGCAACGTGCCATCGCAGCCACAACTTGCTTCCGAAGCATTAAAAGAAGCGCCAAAAATTTTCAAAGAAACCACGCAGATAGACTGGAACCAGCCCGCCGGAAAAACTCACAACTTCGTGCGCGGCCTTTCGCCCTACCCTACCGCCTGGACTGTTTTCGACGATAAAACCTTTAAAATTTTCAAAACCGAAACGGTAGCAAAAACGGCAGAAAAAGTCGGGCCCGGCCAGGTAATTACCGACGGCAAAACTTATATTCACGTACAAACCGCCGACGGCATTTTAAACATTCTGGACCTGCAAATGGAAGGCAAAAAGCGCATGAGCGTGCCGGAATTGCTGCGCGGTTACACCTTTATAAACGCAAAAAACGCATGATAGCCTTAGTAGTAGCCATGGCCGAAAACAACGTGATCGGCAAAAACAACCAGCTCATCTGGCACCTCCCCGCCGACCTCAAACACTTCAAAAACCTGACCTCCGGCCACCCCATCATCATGGGCCGCAAAACTTATGAATCCATCGGCAAACCGCTTCCCAACCGCACCAACATCGTAATTACGCGGCAGGAAGATTATAAGCCGGAAGGTGTTTTGGTTGCGCATTCTTTGAGTGAAGGTTTGATGCTGGCGCAGCAATTAGATACCAATATTTTTGTGATCGGAGGCGCGGAAATTTATAAACAAGCCATGTTCCTGGCCGATACCATTTACCTCACCGAAGTACACCACGAATTTGAAGGCGATACTTTTTTCCCTGAAATCGATACCCTTTTATGGGTAGAAACCGAACGCGAAGAACATAAAGCCGATGAAAAAAATCCTTACGATTACGCTTTCGTAACGCTGACTGCGGTGGAGTAAAATTCAACTTCCTGCTTTTTTCCAAAGAACAAATATCAATTGCCGTTACCTTTAGTCAACAGAAACAAAAAAGGGAAGCCGCAACATGCAGCTTCCCTTTTTACTTTTTCAGGCCGAAACCCTACCGTTTTTAGCGCAGAATATACAGCTTGCCGTACTCTTTTTTAAACGCTTTATCGCCGGCAGTTTTGCGGTGTTTCATTTCTTCCAGCGGCGATTTCTCCATCACTACGCGATACAGATAAGCACCATTCGCCAGTTTATCGCCATATTCATCGGTACCGTCCCAAGGCAAACTCATGTTGTTACCCACGTGTATCGGCCCAAGTTCTTCTTTCTGAATTTCCCGCACCACTTTACCGGTTAAGGTCATGATCTGGATCTTCAGGTTGCGCGGCATATTTTCCGGGTTTCCGGTAAGTGTAAACACAAAGCGCGTATGGCTCGAGAACGGGTTCGGATACGGGTAAAAATGTGTGATCGAAGATTCATTCACCACCCGAAACGAAATGGTATAAGGCTCAAATCCAGCTTCATTATCCGAGTTATCTTTCCCCTGCACCCTCAAACTATAAAGTCCGTCGGCCAGCCCTTTCGGGTTGAACATGATATTGAAATCACGTTTATCTTTCACACTATTCATATCCGGTAACGTGATCAGGCTAGCATCTGTCATATCAATGCGTTCGTAATTCGTCAGATCATCGGGTTTGGAAAGGAAAAGCTCCAGTTTATTCGGGTCCTGCACGTAATCGTATCTATCCTCATCCTTCAGGTTGATCGCAATTTTCGGGCTCGGCGAAACCAGATCCCCATCCATAATATGCACCCCGTCAAATACCACATCCAGCACCGGATGCAGATCGGCATGCGGCATGGTAAACGGAATTTCGAGGAAGTTATTGAAATAATATTGCTCTGGCTGTATGTAAGGATTCACATCTACCCGCACCGTATTATTCCCTTTCATGCCCGCCGTAGAGAATTCGTAATCGAAGAAAATGCTGTCACCGGCCATCAATCGTTTCACTTTGATCGTATCCTGCAGCGCAATTTTGGATCCTGTTACACTCCGTACTACCGCAAGCGAATCGGCAAAAGGTAAACCGGAAATATTACTGAAAGCAAAACGCATCTTCACTTTGCCTTTTTCAGCTTGCTTCGAAATATCCTCATACTTATCAAGCCCTACCAGATCCGGACGCATAATTCCTTCCGGCACCGGTTGGTAAACCACCATCCATTGCTCCAGTTGCGGCGCTGTACGATCGGCAGTATCCGCTTTCGCTAATTCCAGTTGCAGGTACGGGTATTGTTGTGCACTCACCCCGGCTAAGCTATAAGATTTACTTTGAATATCGGCCTGGATCAATGAACGGTTTCCTTTCAGATCGAAACCATAAAGATCGAGGGTATATTCATCTTTGGCATTGGTTTTAATAGTATGGAGCAACGTAGTCCATTGCGCAGCAGGACCAATTTTGGTAGAAGTGATCTTCCCTTCATCCTGATTACCCTGAATTGCCTGAGAAAAGTTGATATTCTGGTCCTGAGCCGGCAGAGATGATGTATTGTCGTAAGTCTGTTCCTTCAACAGGCGGGCTTTTGCAGGCGTAGCACCTTTCTGCCCTACAATTCCAAATGGATATCCGGTCTGTAAATTATCTATCAGTTTAGAACCAATTAATTTAAATGCATCTTTCTGCGTTTGGGTAAGCGTAGAGAAAGGTACATTATATTGAGTCAACATAGCTACATAATAACCATCCGGTACGCTTTGTAACAAATTAACCAACCCATTGATCCCCGCCTGATTATTCATCTCAAAATAATAAAAGGTCTGAGGCCAGCCACATTTATTGGTCGGGAATCCCATATAAGGTTTTAAATTCCGGTTATTGAATATTGCAACCATTATGCCCGGCAAAGTAGGCGCACCGCAGAAATAAAAAGAAGCATTGTTATTCACAAAAAGCCCATGCGGCGGGAATACAAAAGGTATATTTCCTCCACCGGTTCTGAATATTAATTCTTTATAAACTGGCGAAAACTCCCAATCGTGGGTTAAACTATCCCGCTCAATTTGCTCCTTACTATCTTTTGTAAACTGGGCATAATGGCTTTGCGACCAACCGGCCGGGCTATTGTTAATAAACCGGAAAGAACTTTCCGCCCAGATAGTATCTTCATCTGCGCCAAATTCATTAAATCTGAAACGCCAGTAAAATACCAGACTATCTTTCGGTGTTCCACCTGCAAATAAATTAACCTTCCAAGTTGGCGTTACATTAGCGTTATAAACAATATTAGATCGCTTAAAAGAGCTGTTAAATGTGCTAACGGTATCAATTTCAAAATAATAATTACGGGCTGTACTCATTAAATTCGCTGGCTGCCCGATCAACTTAACGGTGGTATTCGAAACAATACTAAATTCTGCAGGCAACAAGGCAATTACTCCATTTACAGACAAGTAGCTTTCTAAAACCGCATCATTGTTGGTTTCTGAAAGTTCATCTACCGAATTACCCGGGTCTAACGTAACCTCAAACTTATTATTCCCGAAAGCATTTAACCCCTTCGAATTGATCTCATATAAATAAGTTGCTTTGTTGTATAAAGGCGCATATTTCACTGGTTTGTATTGCACAACATTACCATTGGGCAGCGTTCTCTTTACCGCAATTACTAAAGAGTCATTGGTAGCTTTTCCTAAATTCTTGGCATCTATTACCAGGTCAAATTTATCCATACTCGCCGTTACAGCCGAGCCGGGCGGGTTAGATTGCAAACGAAGGCCATTAGCCTGGATAGTATAATCTGGCTTTTCAGGAGCAAAAAGTCTTACTGCCGGGTCTCCTTGGAGTACCATCTGTGTTGCAACAGCTAAATTTTCCCAGTTATTCGGAGAAACCATTAAGGTTTTCTTAGCAGCTTCAGCGTTGATCTCTCCTACTGTTTTGCCATAAAAGGCAGAATCTGTAAAAGCCAGATTATAGAAGCTGCTGGAAAAATTATTAAGCGCATACGGTACTGCAGCTGCAACGTCTGCTAAAAACAGAATAGCCCCTTTTTTAGGCGTTAATAACCAGTTTTCACCAAAAGAATATTTCTGAAGTAAAGTGTTCTTCAATAAAAAAGCATTTCCCGATCCGCAGCCATTCATCAGGATCATCGGATACTTATTCGGATTATTATAGCCATTAACCGCGTCTGAAACATACCCAATATCCAGATCGGAAACAGAAGAAGAGCTATGCCCAAAAAAGGTCATGAGTGTTAACCCGTTATTGAGTTCATCTTTAACGTTTATTGACGAAATAGCGGCTCCGTTATTACTTCTTAAAATAGATTTAACGGATGCACCCAGTAAAGGACCTTCAACTTTATTTTCATAATTACTTAAATATCTGGCAAGTTGTGAAGCTTCGGCCTGAGTAGAACCACCACCTAAATGCAGTATATTTTTTCTCCATTCTTCTACTCCTAACTGCTCATGGTCTTTTACCTTTTCTAAATAATCAATTATTTCCGAAGCAGTTACAGCCGGAATACGACCGGTAGCTACCTGCGGCGAGAAAGAATTATTCCTGTAATCTGCGGTAAACAGCACATCCGATGCCGGGAAACCAAAAGTAGGCACCAGGTCTTCTCCTAAGCCCTGCGCAGCGTAATAATTTGGTCTTTTTCTGAAATCGCCGCTACCGATATTCATTTCCAAACCTTTGCCCATCAGCAACATAAACTTCGGAGAACCATTAGCCATCATCCATTGCATAAAATTGCGGATGGCCATCGATGATTTCTCGCCGTAGTGGAATTGTTCGTAAAGCTCATTAATATTTACCACCACCGGCTTATAGCTACCGCCAGCGGCACTTGCCCGGTAAGCAGCGTAATCTGCCGGAGGATCAGTAAATGCAGTTCCTGAAACTGGTGTTCTTAAGGAAGGATGCGTAATAATGATATAATCGAACTGAGATGGATTGGGAACTTGGTTGAACTGAACAGTCTTAATACCAGCTGGCGAAATAGCAGTTTGGCTGTTAGTGATCAGGATGCGGCGTTTAAAAGTTGCCGGATCGAATACAAAGCCTACCTGACTGCCGGAAGTTACGCCGGTAGTTCTGATAATATTGTTTGGATCGGTAATTTCGTAGGCTACAGCATTGGCCGGTGGGTTGGAAAATTCAAAGTAAGACGGCGTGGTTTTGGTAGAATCGGTAAGAATTACGCGGCTATTGTTTCCCAGATTGTTTGTACGTGCATACGTAATTTTATAATAGGAAACGCGGGTTTGCCGCACTAAAGAAGTGTTGGCAGAATCGGCATTTGCGGTGCGTATATAAACCACTCCATTCGGGTGAATATCGGAGTTCTGGATTTCAAATTTTGCGCGCCGGAAATTATACGCCGGGAATGCTAAAATACCAGAAGGACCAGTAGTAGTGTTTGTAAGCACTCTTTCCGGTGCCCCCGGCGGTTTGATCAGAATCTTTAATTGCGCAGCAGCAGCATTCGCGCCCTGAACCCCCACTTCCAATATTGGATTTCTACCGGAACTTTCAACATTATTTAGGCTATTCAGCGTATCCTTCCGGGAACGAGGAAACTGTGTGCTGGTAAATCCTTCGCCCATTTCACCTAATGCGCCTTCAGTAGAGCCAATCTTATAACCGGAAAAAAACTGCACATTCAGCATCCGGAATTTTTCGGCATAATGGCGCGGTTCCGGGCTTAAGCCATTGGTTTGGGAAGTACGCTCCTGCATGCGTTTACCGTTGGCAGTTCCCCAGGTCAGGTAATAAGCAGCGGTATCGGTAAATAAACTATAGGCATCACTCAGTTGATAAGAGGCATTCCGGTACAAAGGGTTGTCCAGTTTACCATCATTTTTCTGGCCGTAGAAATCGATGTAATCGCCACTGTTTAAAACACCATCAGATTGGCCGTTCACGTAGATAGCAACTTCCTGGCCACGACGGAAAAGCTGAAATTTCTGGGGATCTACATTAGATATGCCAGCAGCAACCAGATCGTTATAAGTCAGGCGGTGCATGCCCGTGTTTACAACTTTGATCTTATAATAAGGCTGCGAATAATTTATCCATTCATTGCCGTAAACGGGCGTGGTCTGCGCTTGAGAAACGGTATGGAAACCGATCAGAAAAGTGAAGACCGAAAGGAAAAATACGCTGCGAAACAGATAAAAAAAACGCATACTATATTTTAAAATTATTTATCGAATTTATAACCTAACGAAACTATTACGGAAGACACGTTACTGTTATCGGCTACTTTGCTCAGAGCCAGATCCAGATTTAACCCGCCCATGGCTGCTCCTACCCCGAAATTCGGTTGTACTTTCCAGCTTTTACCGCCTTCCAGTTTTTCGAATTCCTGAATATTGTTAATGCCACCACGTAAGAAAACAATGCCACCATAACCAATTTCAGCCCCGATATGTGGATCTACCGAAACAAGTCCGCTTCTTAATAATACGTTACGTTTGCCGTCGAAGGTGAAATCGAGGTCGGTAGCTACCAAAGCGGTAAATTTCTCACCCATTTTAAAATCGCGCCCAACTCCGAAGATCAGACGCGGCATGGTAATTTCCACGCTGTTTTTAGGAAGATCGTTGTCTGTAGCCAGGTAAACTTCGCGGAGCTCCTCCGTATTGATTGACCAGGCATTGAAAGTAGTGGTAATATCTTTGGCTACTAACCCGAATTTCCAGCGGCGGCGCTCTAACTGGGCACCGGCATCAAACCCAAAACCCCAGCAGGTAGCAAAACTTCCGACGTGGCGGTAAATGATCTTGGTATTTGCTCCTAGTTTTAATCCTGGTAGTAAATTACTTTTGCGGGCATACGAAACCAGTAAGGCATAATCGGCTACAGAAAAGAACTGAATGCTATCGTATTGAATTTGCCCACTGGCGTTGTAAAGGCGGCGGGTATCAACAATGTCATCTACCCCAACCCGAATAACGGAAACAGCAAGTGCGCTCGAAGTGTCTAAAGGTGTGGCAAAACTGAGGTAATCGTTCTTTACACTTCCGGCAAAAAGCTCGGAGTGCATTCCTACTATATTATATTTATGTTTCAGATCGGTAAGGCCGGCGGGGTTCCAGAAACCGGCAGTAGCATCCGAAACAATAGCCGACTGTACATTTCCCATACCCAATGCGCGTCCGCCTACCCCAATATTCAAAAATTCGTTGCTGTATTTTGGCGCAGAAACCTGAGCATTCGCAACAGTACTAACCAGCGCAATTGCCCCTGCAGCCAGTGTAACAAACTTTTTAAGCATACATAATTAATTTAAGACTTTAGCTTCCAACGGTTAGGGCTGTACTTAAGTACGTAATTGGTAAAATTTGTTGCTGAAATCACTGTTTTCCAGTACAAATCAGGCACAAAACGGAATTATCTAGTTAAACCAGCGCACGCGTTGTTTCGTTCCGGAATTCCCTTTTCATAAAACCGTTCGTAACCGTTGTTCTCACCCGGCAAGTTAGGAAGCTTTTGGCATACTATATATATAAATGCGTAAATGTTTAAATCCTTTCAATCGGCAGCTTTTTCAATTTTGATTAAATACCAAACGATGTAACAGCAAAAAGCAAAAGGCGAGTGTGTTGCATTTTATAGAACTCACCCTCCAATGTGGTAAAAGTGTTAAACCCCGGTTCAATTTATCCGGAAAAACGCTATGCTTTTTATTATAAAAAGTCGGCTTCCTGAATTTCAATTTCTGCCAGCCTTTGCCTGCAAGCCATTGCCCTGTACAACCTGAAACGGTATACTTTTAGCCTGAAAAACTCACCATTATTTTTGACCCAGCCAGTTTTTACTCCTATTCCGATAGCGTTTTGAAATTTATTCCAAAAAATTCTTTCGCTGTTTAACCCTTTATTTCAACCGTTTAACCGGCATTTCCCTCATTTCCACAACCTACTTGGCATAACCGCGTAATTATTTTTACACAGTACCTTGCGTTGCATAGTACCTGCTTATATATTTGCAACATCAATTCATTAACCGCTTAACGCAACATGGCTTATGAAAGTAGAAAACACCCAGGTTCAGATGCGGAAAGGAATTCTCGAATTCTGCATCCTGGAAATAATTGCCCGCGGCGAAGCTTACGCCTCGGATATGTTAGAGGAACTCACTTCCGCTAAGATGATCGTGGTGGAAGGCACGCTTTACCCGCTCCTCACCCGCCTCAAGAACGCCGGCCTTCTGGATTATGCCTGGGTCGAAAGTTCCGCCGGGCCGCCCCGCAAATATTATAAACTCACCGACAGCGGCAAAGATTTTCTAGAGCTGCTCCGACAAACCTGGCGCGAGCTGGTAGACTCCACCGAATTCATCATCAACAAGAAAAAAGCCTAATTCCCATGAAAAAGAATATCAGCATAAACCTGCAGGGCATGATCTTCCACATCGAGGAAGACGGTTACGAAGTTCTGAGAACTTACCTTGACAGCATTAAAATATACTTTTCCGGTTACGCCGGTCACCAGGAAATTATTGCCGACATCGAAAGCCGCATGGCCGAACTTTTCTTTGCGAACCTCACACCAACGAAACAGGTTATTACCCTGGAAGATGTGCAGGCACTGATCAAGAAAATGGGCAGCGTTAACGATTTCGCGCAGCAGGATAAAGACGAAGATGAAATAGAAATGGAAGCTCCAAGAATGATCGGCAGCGCTACTTCCGGTTCTTATTCATCTGGTTCTGGTTACGCTTCAACTGGTTCTGCTACCTATAGTGGCACCAAGAAATTGTTCCGCGATGGCAACCGCAAAGTTATTGCCGGCGTGGCCTCCGGAATTGCCGCTTATTTCAATACCGAACCGCTTTGGATCCGTCTGATCCTGGTTTTCCTGGTACTGATTGCGCCAATGACAGCCGGAATTTCAGCTGGCTTTATCATTCTGATGTACATTTTGTGCTGGGTGGCTTTGCCGCTGAATTACGATACGCCGGTGGGCAACAAAGCGTATTCCGTAGGCGATACTACCAGCCGCAAACTTTTCCGCAACCCCGACGATAAAAAACTGGGCGGCGTTTGCAGCGGCCTGGCACTTTATTTAGGAATCGATCCGGCTATAATGCGACTGATCTTTCTTGTTTCCTTCTTCTTTTTCGGAACAGGTTTATTGATTTATTTACTGCTTTGGATCATTCTGCCGGAAGCCAAAACGGTAACTGAAAAAGCGCAGATGCAGGGAAAGCCTTTAACCCTGTCTGGTATTGAAAACTCGCTGAAAAACAGCCTGCAGCCAGACGGGGCTACTCAGGAAGAAAGTCCGTTAGTTCGCTTGATCTTGTTGCCGGTACGGTTGATCTCTCAGATCCTGGTTGTTTTATCGCGGGTTTTGGGACCGGTTATTAATGCGTTGCTCGTTGTAGTGCGCATTTTTGCCGGCGTGATCTTAATAATCATGGGGGTTTCCGGAATTATTGCGCTGGTTTCGTTGCTGCTGGTAAGCATGGGCGTAATTCAGGATGCTAGTTTTGTAGACCTCAACAATGTTCCAACCGATTTCTTCTTCTCCGATTTCCCGGTTTTTGGTAAGATTGCCGGGTTCCTGGCTGGTCTTATTCCTTCGCTCTTCGTGATCATCTTGGGCCTGGGCTTGTTAACCAAACGCTTCTATATGCGGGCAACTGTGGGCTGGACCATGTTTGCCGTAATGCTCATCAGTGGCTTCGTATTCATCATGTCATTAATCAGTTACCACAAGAATTTTGAGGAAAACGGTACTTATATTGCTGAAAAAACCTTCCCGGTTGCGAATTATCAGACTATTTCACTAGACGCTAATAAAATTGAACGGGTAATGAACGATCACATTGATGTGGAAGTGGAAAGCTATTCCGGCAACGACATCCTTTTGATTCAGCAATTTGGCGCCGAAGGCCGCACCGAAGAAGATGCCATAAAAAATGCTCAGATGATGAACTACCGCGCTGTGCAGAAAGACTCGATGCTGATCCTGGATAATGGTTTTACCTTTAAACCGAACGCAATTTACCGCGAACAGGAACTGGCGTTAAAACTGCGCTTGCCGGAAGGAAAAACGTACCGCATTTCTTACGATCTGGCTCGCTTACTGCCGGAATCAAATTTCGATCTGGGTTACTCGAACGAACAAATATCGAAACACGCCTGGAAGATCAAGAACAACGTGTTTAGCTGCGTTACCTGTACTGCCGCCGATTCAGCTTCCGTAATTGGCCAAGACGATTCTGCCAGCAAAATTGATTATGACGACGAAGGTGAAAAAAGCTTCCTGAAATCGGCCGATGAGTTTGGTTCTTCCACCCGAAAGCTGCAGGCTACCGGCTTCCGAAAGGTGTCGGTAGTGGGCCCATTCTATGTGAAAATTACCCAGGGTTCAGCATTTAATGTAACTGCCCGGGGCGACGCCGACGACCTGCGCGAAATGCGTTTTGAAATGGAAGGCAGCGAACTGACAATCTACCCTAAAAAATCTGGTTTCAACTTTGGCCGGGATAATATGGATCCGATCTACGTCAGCATCGAAATGCCAAACCTGACCGAAGTTTCTCTGGTAGGCGCTTCTACTGCCGAAATAACCGGTTTCAAACCCGGCCAATTCACCCTGAGCCAAACCGGTGCTACCAAAGCTTATGTAAACACCGAAGCCCAGAACCTGAAACTGAAACTGACCGGTGCATCGGAAGCTGTGCTTGAAGGCAATACCCAGAACCTGGATGCCGATGTGATAGGGGGCTGCCAGCTGAACGCTTTAAAGTTACAAACCAATAATGCGAAGCTCGAAGTAATTGGTGGTTCTGAAGCCCACGTAAACGTAAAGCGCAGCCTCCGCGGAGATGTAGCTGGTGGGTCTGAACTTACTTACACCGGCGATCCGGGGGAAATAAATGTAGATGAAGCCGGCGGTGCCAGCGTAACCCGCAGAGAGCAATAAAACGCTATCCTTTTACCTCAAAAAAGTGCGGCTGCCAATCTTAAACTGCAGCCGCACTTTTAAAAATCTTCAGGCATTTCTTTCCTCTTCAGCCAGTTTCAGGTACCACTTTCATTGCTCTGAGTTCATCGGATAATTTCCTTTTCTGGCACCTGAATTTCAGCTCAAAAACCCACAAACTAAACCTATGAAAAAGCCATTCCTGTTTCTAAGCTTGCTGGTAATTCCGGCCTGGGGGTTCCGGTCTACGGATATTAATAAAGCCAATAAAGCTGCAATCACTTCCTGCGAAACAAAAATTCTTTCTTATACCGGCTGGAAGGAAACGCCAAAAACCAAATGGAACCTGGAAATAAAAACCCGGAACAGCGGCCAGTTAACCTATTTCGGAGCCGAACATTCTGACAAACCGGAGCATAGCCAATTTAAAAAGATAAAAGCCGAATTCCTGAAAACGCAGCCAACGCTGGTCTTTTTCGAAGGTCCTAACCGGGGCATTGCAACTTCCGAAACCGAAACCATAAAACAATTTGGTGAATCGGGTTACGTGCGGTTTTTGGCCAATAATGCGAACGTAAAAGTTCAAAGCCTGGAGCCAAACCCGCAAGACGAAATACGCTATTTAATGGAAACCGGCAATTACTCAGCTGAACAGGTGAAACTATTTTTCGTGCTCCGCGAAACTGCCCGCCTCCGCGACCGCAAAAACGTTACCGGTCAGGCCTTAAAAACCAGCATCAGCCAATTGCTGCAAAAAGCAAACGCTATGTTTCCGGAGTTCAAAACTGTAATAACCGACACCACCGAACTGCAAACCGCTTACGCCAAATACTGGACCGCACCGCAAAACTGGACCCAAGCCCCTTCCGCCTGGTTCGATCCGAAAGGAAATGCAGAACAAACCGGCGGCAAATTCACCCACGACATTAACCGCTTGAGCAGCGAATTCCGAAACGTGCATATGTACCGAATATTAAGCGAAGCCGTGCAAAATGGAGAAAAGGTATTTGCGGTAGTCGGCCGGAATCATGTGCCCATGCAAGCCGAGGCCCTGAAATGCAGCCTGAAAGGTTTGTAAAACGGTAGGGTTTGGAGCTAAAAAAGTAAAACAGGTGATCAAATTAATTATTGATTAACACCCATTGAACTTATACCATAGAAAAATGGTATAGCAAAGAACTTAAAAGTGCAGACAACCAGCAAGTTAATTTCTGCATCTTTTAAGCACAGCCACTAATCAAAAAAATTTGTTTTAGGAAGGTTGAACAGTTTGTCAGGTAGCGCAGGTCTGAACAGCCTGCGCTATTTTTTTGCCGATTTCGCCGCAAAACAGATTATTAACGCCTAGACTTTCCGGAATATTGTAATCAATATTAATTTTTCTGAAGCTCGGGCTTACATTTCCTTTGCAGTCGCAGAAACTTTCAATTCTTCCGCTTCTTCCTTGCTTAAAACCTGCACCGGCTCCAGCTTCATTTTTTTCCCTTCCTGTAATAAAAACGGATAAGCCGCTTCAAACTCATTCCGGATATGGCCTTCTAAAATCGCTTCTGTCAACGCTTCTTTCAGAATTCCAACTTCCCGCGAAGGCTGCAAACCGAAAGTTTTCATAATAATTCCGCCGGAAATTACAGGCTGGAAATTGCGGAGTTTGTCACTTTCTTCTACCTGGCGGAGCTTTTCTTCTACAATTTTGAAGTTCTGCATGTAGCGTTTCACCTTCGCATCGTTTTTGGAAGTAATGTCCGCGCCGCAAAGTTTCATCAAGTCGTCAATATCGTCGCCGGCTTCAAACAGCAATCTTCTTACGGCCGAATCGGTTACGGTTTCTTTAACCAGAGCAATAGGCCGTAAATGTAAACGCACCAGTTTCTGTACGTAGCGCATCTGTTCGTTTAACGGTAGTTTCAGGTCGGCGAAAAGTTTGGGAACCATGCGCGCACCGCGATCTTCGTGTCCGTGAAAGGTCCAGCCGGCTTTTTCGTGGAAACGTTTGGTGTCGGGTTTGGCGATGTCGTGCATGATAGCGGCCCAGCGCAACCAGAGGTTATCGGTTACTTCGGCTACGTTATCCAACACCTGCAGCGTGTGGTAGAAATTGTCTTTGTGCGATTTGCCGTTTTTGGTTTCCACGCCGTAAAGCTCCACCATTTTCGGGAAAATCAGCTTGAGCAAACCAGTATTGAACAGCAACTTGAAACCGTAGCTTGGCTTTTTGGCCAGGATAATTTTATTCAGTTCATCCGTAATCCGTTCTTTGGAAATAATGCTGATGCGGTCTTTATGATCCACAATGGCGTCGTAAGTATCGGCATCAATATCAAAGTTCAGTTGGGTAGCAAACCGGATGGCGCGCATCATTCTTAACGGATCGTCGGAGAAGGTGATACCCGGTTCCAGCGGCGTTTTTATCATTTTCCGCTTGATGTCGCCTAAGCCGTCGAATTTATCAATGAGTTGCCCGAAGGATTTTTTGTTCAGACTGATGCCCAGCGCATTGATGGTAAAATCGCGGCGTTTCAGATCATCTTCCAACGTACCCGCTTCAACTTCCGGCTTCCGCGAATCGGAGCGGTACGATTCTTTTCTTGCACCGACAAATTCCACTTCCCACTCTTCCGCCCGCAGCATGGCCGTTCCGAAATTCTTGAACACGTTTACCTTCGGTTTATGCGGTAATTTCTCCGCGACTTTTTCGGCTAATTCGATACCGTTTCCCACGCAAACCACGTCAATGTCTTTGGAATTTCTTTTCAGGATCAAGTCCCGCACAAAACCACCGATCACGTAGGTTTCCACATTCAATTCGGCAGCGGCTTCGGCTACGGTTCCAAAAATTTTATGATCGGGCAGTTCAACAGTTTGCATTCCAAAAACGGTAGGGTTATAAACGAAAAAAGTCAGAAGCAGGAATAGCTGGCAGATTCCCTTGTCCCCCTTTGGAGGGGGTTAGGGGGAGGACCAAATTTTACGATAATTACTTATGCTGGTGCGAGCTTGCAGCTCGTACCCGATTTATTTGATCGGATAATGTAAAAGATACGAGCTGCAAGCTCGCACCAGCGATCGGCAAAACACCGGATAATGTAAAAGTCCTCCCCCTACCCCCTCCAAAGGGGGACTTAATCTGCAATACTTTCAGCTTCAGACTGCAAAACTACTCAAAAAACGGTAGGCTTTTCGGCTAAAAAACTATTCCCGGATCACTTTCATACTTCCATCCGATTGTAATTGGACAATTCTGGAAGGCTGGGCGGTAATTTCTTCCTCCTGCCGATGAATTACCACATAATCCACTTTCTGCTTAATGCTATCCGGAATGCCCGAAAAACTGCCGTTGGTTTGTTCCCCACTCACGTTAGCCGAAGTTGAAACAATGGCTCTTTCGAACTGCCGAAGCAAGCGGAGGCAAAATTCATCGTTCGGAATCCGGATGGCTACGCTGCCATCGTTGGCCAGCACTTCTTTGGGTAAATTCTGAGGTTCGGAGAAAATATAGGTTGTTGGCCGTTCCTGATTTTGGAGTTGGCTTTCGAAGGTTGAAGGCAGGTTTTTTACGTAGCGCTTCAGCATTTCTAAGTCCGAAACCAGCAGAATAAACGGTTTATCTTCCGGCCGTTCTTTTACCTGGAAAACCTTTTTTACCGCCGCCGCATTCTCCGCATCGCAGCCAATTCCCCAAACCGTATCGGTGGGGTAAAGGATCACGTTGCCAACCAGAAGTTCGTCTACTACCCGTTGAATTTCTTTTATTTCTTTGTTCATCGTTTTAGCTCGTTTTGGGTTTGGATACGGAAGAATTTTGGGGTGGTTGAGGGGAATTTGGCGAAGGGATTTTCAACACGCTTCTGCGTCATTCCGAGCGAAGCCGAGGAAACTTATGCAGATATTAATTTCAATTTAGACTTTGCAGGTGGATTTCTTTTTCTTGGAAAGTGTTCTTTATTAACAAACATCCGAAAATCTAAAATTGAATGTAGTTTACCATATTCAGTTTTAATTACAGTACCAATTTCTTCGATGCCTTTGGAATCAAAAGGTGCATCTTGAAGTGCATTTAATACCAAAAGTTCAAAGGCTGTGGCAAGCATCCAATCAACTTCTGATTTATACCCAATTACAGCCAAAGCTTTGGTTTTATTAAGAAAACTATGAATACGCCTTGCATCAATATTCAACGTTTCACATGATGCAAAGAAGATTATTTTCCTTTCACACGTTCCTTCCAAAAAGTCGCCAAGCATTTCTAAAGTATAATCACAACTGTCCGTTATATTTATACACCCTTTACTGCCGTGAAAAGCGAAATATAAAATAGGGTACTTTTCACCTATAGACTTGAGCTTCCATCTATCAAGATAATATTCAAATTCTTCGTGAGTTGCTGAATCCTTATAAATATTGCTACAAACTCCATTTCTTTCTAGCAATTCCAAGATAGGATGGACAGAAGATTTTCGTCTTAAATTCTGTTCCCAAAGCCCTTCAAGGCAAAATATTCCTTTCTTCATTTATTCCTTTGATTAATTAGAATCCTGATAATCTTTTAATTTTGCAAATCCTAGTTCAGATAAAAGCCCCATAAGTTTCCTCGGCTTCGCTCGGAAGGAGGCAATATTTTGAAATGACTTTTATAGCCAAAAGCCCTACCGTTTTCCAACGTTCAATTCCTTACCAGAAATCCTGTCATCTTTAAAATCCCAAAAATCGTGTTCAGACAATTTCATAGCCAACTTCCCTACCAAACTTATGAGATCTCTCCTACCGTCGAGATGACCGGCAGAAAAACGCTATCCCTGCCACCCCAAAAACCCAAGCAACAATTTAACCATTAAGCCATTCAACAATTTACCTAATCTCCTGGCACAACTCTACCAAAACCCCGTTCGCGGTTTTCGGATGCACAAAGCAAACCAGTTTGTTATCGGCGCCGCGTTTGGGTTGTTCGTTCAGTAAGGTAAAACCTTCGGCTCTTAGCCGTTCCATTTCGGCGTAAATATCTTCTACCTCGAAAGCCAGGTGGTGAATGCCTTCGCCTTTTTTCTCCAGGAACTTCGTAATAGCGCTGTCGGGGGTTAAGCCTTCCAGCAATTCGATTTTCGCTTCGCCCATCCGGAAAAACGAGGTATTTACGCCTTCCGAAAGCACTTCTTCCATTTTATAAGGCTCCGTGTTCAGCAGTTTGGAGAATAAAGCGTTGGCGGCGGCAAAATCTTTCACGGCAATACCAATGTGTTCGAGGTTTTTCATATTATTTATATTGAATCTAATTTAGTAATTTTGCGGCGTACTAAACTAAAGAGCAGCCGCGGTTGTTCTTTTAGCGGTAAAAATATAGATCAGTAACCACATATTAGCAATTATGCTGAAATTCCCAATATACCTGGACAACAACGCTACCACGCCGATGGACCCCCGCGTGTTGGAAGCGATGCTCCCTTACTTTTCCGAAAAATTCGGTAACGCGGCTTCGCGCAACCACGCTTTCGGCTGGAACGCCGAAGAAGGCGTAGATTATGCCCGCGAACAAATAGCTGCATTGATCAACTGTAACCCGAAAGAGATCATCTTTACTTCGGGCGCTACCGAAGCCGATAACCTGGCAATTAAAGGCGTTTTCGAAATGTACGCTTCCAAAGGTAACCACATTATTACGGCGGTTACCGAGCACAAAGCGGTTTTAGACAGCTGCAAGCACATCGAAAAACTGGGCGGTAAAGTAACTTATTTAAAAGTGAACCACGAAGGTCTAATCGATCTGAAAGAACTGGAAGCTGCCATTACGCCGCAAACCATCCTGATCTCGATCATGTACGGCAACAACGAAGTTGGCGTGCTGCAACCAATCAAAGAAATTTCTGCCCTGGCGCGCAAAAACGGTGTTCTTTTCATGACCGATGCCACGCAGGCGGTTGGAAAGATCCCGGTAGATGTAGAAGCCGATGGCATTGACCTGATGGCGTTCTCTGCGCATAAAATGTACGGTCCGAAAGGCGTTGGTGCATTGTATGTGCGTCGGAAAAACCCGCGGGTTAAAGTTACTGCCCAGATGGACGGCGGCGGACACGAGCGCGGCATGCGTTCCGGTACCCTGAACGTACCTGGTATTGTTGGTTTAGGTAAAGCCTGCGAGTTGTGCAAAAACGAAATGGAATCTGATACAGCTCGTATCTTAAAACTGCGCGAAAAACTGGAAACCGAACTCCTGAAAATGGAAGAATCGTACCTGAACGGCTCAAAAGAGCACCGTTTGCCGCACGTAAGCAACATTTCCTTTAAATATGTAGAAGGCGAAGGCCTGATGATGGGTATTAAAGACTTAGCCGTTTCATCCGGTTCTGCCTGTACCTCAGCCTCTTTGGAGCCAAGCTACGTATTAAAAGCCATGGGCATGAGCGACGACCTGGCGCATTCTTCCCTTCGTTTCGGCTTAAGCCGTTTCACTACCGAAGAAGAAATTGATTTCGCCATTGCGCACGTAAAAGAAGCAGTAACCAAGCTCCGCGAAATGTCGCCGCTGTGGGAGATGTTCAAAGAAGGCATCGACCTGGAAAGCATCGAGTGGGCAGAACATTAATAGTGATTAGTGTTTAATGAATAGTGATTAGTTATTCTGTATTAGAAATTAATCACTTTTCGTTAATCATTTAAACACTAATCATTAATCACTAATCATTAATCACTAGTAAAAATGGCTTATTCAGATAAAGTTATTGACCATTACAGCAATCCGCGCAACGTGGGAACGCTGGATAAAAGCAAAAAAAGTGTTGGTACCGGTTTAGTTGGTGCTCCTGAGTGCGGCGACGTTATGCGTCTTCAAATTGAGGTTGACGAAAACCAAATCATTACCGATGCTAAATTCAAAACTTTTGGTTGCGGTTCCGCTATCGCCTCTTCTTCTTTGGCTACCGAGTGGCTGAAAGGAAAATCAGTTGATGAGGCGTTAACCATCGACAACATGGAAATTGTGGAAGAGCTGGCTTTGCCGCCGGTTAAAATTCACTGCTCTGTTTTGGCCGAAGATGCAATTAAATCTGCGATCAACGATTACCGCGTGAAGAACGGTTTAGAGCCGCTCGAAATGCCGAAATCGCACCACTAAGAATTATTTGTCCTTTTATTGTCATGTTGAGCGCTAGCGAAACACCTCGTCGGCTCGTTGTAGAAAAGTTTCTACTGGCCGCCGACAAGTTCCTTCGCTATCGCTCAGGATGACAGCATTATTTGATGACATTCCTTTTTTTGTATTCAAAACTGAATTTACAAAACCCTTAAACTTACCGTTATGGAAGTTACCTCCGACGTTCGGGCGGAAATTGTGCGCCTGCAGGACCAGATCATGAACTACCTTGGCATGAACAGTTCTACGCTCTTATTCGAGTACCGCGAACTGGAAGGCCGCACGCGCCTCGATCTGATAACCGTAAACCCGCGCCACAGCCAATCGTTTTTGTTCCATTCGGAAATTGGGTTGAACAAACTGGAAGCGCTGCATAAAATGTGGGATTACGTGCAGAACTACCGCGATAAGGAAAGCAGCTTTACCATTCAATGGATCGCCCGTGGCGAAAAGGAGCTGAACACTTCTTATTTCCGGGCGGCGAATGTGTATAGCGCTTTAGATAAATTGTATTACGGCCGGGATATAAATACTATTACCGTTTTCAGTGTGGTATTGAACCCGACTTCTTAAATTTAGTTTTTATAGTTAAAATGTTTACTTCCAATCCCTTTAAAATGCGCATGGCTGTATTAGCATCGGTTTTTAGCACGATACTGCCAAACGTAAGGAATTAATAAAAGGCGCTTTTTGTTTACTTATCAGACAACGAGCAACGATTAACGAATAACGATCATGATAACCGTTTCCGATAAAGCCAAAGAAAAAGTAGAAAAGCTGAAGAAAGACACTGGCCTGGACGATACGTTCCGCCTGCGCGCTTCCGTAGCCGGTGGCGGCTGCTCAGGCCTCTCCTACCAGCTCGATTTCGACGATGAAGTTCGTCCGATGGACCAGGAATTCGAAGACAAAGGCGTAAAGGTAGTGGTAGATATGAAAAGTTTCCTTTACCTGGCCGGTACTGAACTCGATTTCTCCGACGGCCTGAACGGCAAAGGCTTCTTCTTCAATAACCCCAACGCTTCCCGCACCTGCGGTTGCGGTGACAGTTTTTCCGTGTAAAACCATAGCGTTTTCAGATATTAAAAAGGCTTCCCAAATTTGGGAAGCCTTTTTTTATTGCAGTAGTTTTATTCCGAAAGAATACTCCTGCATGGTTAAGTGTCTTAACCGGAATGGTTTTGCTGTAGTGTTGAGGTCTGATGATAAATATTTAAGCGAAGTAAATTTATTACCATTCGCTCTCTTTTGTAGGCATTTCACAGACGTACATCAGAGCAGCAGTTAGGGCGAAAATACAAGTAGCAACTATCATAAGTTTGTTTATTTAGGTTGTGGCAATGTGCTTTTTAGCATTCTTACGAGCTCTTGAAATTTTAGCTGAAAAGAAGAAGCTGTTTCAGATCGGTCATTAGAATTGTGCTATAAACACCTTTTTCCAATGCAAAAAAAACCGGGAATGCTTTTGAAACTATAGCCTTTATTAAATGGCTTATCACAAAAAAGCCTGCTATTTTAGAGCAGGCTTTTAAGGGGAAAAATCAGTATGTTAGTTGGTTTTAATAAACTTCAAGGCGGGTTGTGCATTACTGGTTTTTAACAAATACGTTCCAGCCGGTAAATGTCCGATCTGCAGTTGCTGTTCGGTCTGACCGGGAAGGACTTTTGTCTGCATAAGCTCCTGCCCCATTAAATTAAAGATCCGGATGTAAGCAATATCTTCGGTTTTCGGCAGCACAACATTGAGGATATTCTGCGCCGGGTTCGGGTAGATTTCTATTGCGTTTAACTGGCCAGCAATTTTTGCTGAAACGATTTTCGAATAGGTGAATTTCCCGTCGAAATCTACCTGCTTTAGGCGATAATATTGTTGCGTGGTACTTGAGTTTTTATCGGTAAACTGATACCGTTTTGCGGCATTGCTGGTTCCCTGACCTGCAACTTCCCCTATCTTGGTAAAGTCTTTCCCATTGCTGCTCCGCTCAATTTCGAAGTGGCTGTTGTTGATCTCTGAAGCAGTTTCCCAGCTTAAAACGATACCGTTTTCCTGTGTTTCCACGAAAAAGTGCACCAACTCTACTGGCAAAGGATTGTTTGCGGAAATTGCTCCAAAAGTAAACGGGCTGAAAGAAGCCTGCGTGGTTCGGGTGGAATAAAGGGCTAAAGGCGGCGCAGTACCAACATTGGCAAGACCTTCATTTTCCCAAACCGTGCTGTTCCTGAAATGCGCAATCCGTAAATCCTGCGGATTTGCCACATAAGCGCTTCGGGCGGCATCGTAGCTCAACGTTACTTTTACTTCCGAAATACCAGATACGCGCTCCAGATCCCAGTATTCCGAATCTGAAATCTGCACCAGTGAATCGCCGGTGGAAGTACCGAACTGATTTTTCGGGTTGGCCTGAAAATATTCTGCAACGTACTGATCGGTTACATTTAAGGGCGCCGATATAGCAACAGGAGCATAAAAACCATTTTTACCAACCGGAAAAATAAATGCATCATCGCCGGTTTTAAACACTTTCCCAGTTACATAACTTACATTCGAAGCGCCGGAAGTAGTGGCATTGTTGGAAAACGTTAGCGAAGCGGCAGTATCTATGTTTATATTTCCTTTGCTGAAAAACAGATTACCATTAATCGTTAAGGGGGTTTTAAGCGTTATTCCAGCCGGATTGTTTATTTCAAGGTTGGCAAAAGTGCCGAGATTAATATTTCCGGAAATTTGCTGCCGGGTGCTGCCATTAAACGTAAGCAAAGAGTTATTTGCAGCGGCCGCCGGAATGTAGTTAAATGCCGCCCCAGAAGCTACGTTAAAGTTGCCCCGGATCTGCAGAGGCAAAGGTGTGTTTCCGCTGGCCAGCGTAATGTTCATATTACCACTACTGATCGTAAAATTATCGATGCGGGTGGTGATAGTGGCGCTGGTACCGAAGTTTATTGCCACATTCCCAACGGCATTCAACTCAAAATCGCCATAGATCCGGCCATCTAATTTGGGGATCGTACCGGTTTGTTCGTGCTTATATAAGCTACCGGTTTCAAAAACTACCTTTGAATTCGGGCTTGCCAAACCAAACGGACTTGCACCATCTTTAGAAAAGTAAGTAGCATTCGTTTTAAATGTTACAATGTTGGCCGTACCGCTGTTACCGAAAGGCTCGCCGGTCAGGTTTTTAGCAATGAACTGGCTACCGTTTTCAAACATTACCGCATTGGCATCAACAGCCAGTAATCTATGAGCCCTGCCCAGATTTATCGCCGTATTCTGGAAAACCATGGTTCCTGAAACGGAAGCAGTTGCGTTCGTTTTTAAACTAATTTCCAATGGATCATTGCTATCAATAATCAGATTTGAGCCGGCTTCTACCAAAAAATCTGTTCCGGTTCCTCCGGCTAAACTAATGGTTTGCGTGGCACCTGTGGCGGCTTTCAGGGTTAAATTTGTATTATTCGTTACTAGTAGCTGGCCAATTTCCTGCGTAGTAATATTACTGAGCATGATATTTCCGCCTGTATTAAAGTTCAGAATATCGATTGCCCGAACACAGTTGCGGGCTGGGGTCCAGTTAGCCGGATTGGAAAAATCGGTTGAATTAGCCCCATTCCAGTTGTAATTCAGGGCAGAAAGTGCAGTGGCGGCGGGAAGATAAAGATTATCGAAATAGGCCGTTACGTTTACCGTTCCGTGGTTATAAGCAGCTCCGGTAAAGTTAAGGGGAATATTGGTATAGGTTTGATCGGAAAAAGTGAGGGCTGCTGTTGAGGTGGTAAGCGGATCAGCGAAAGTTCCGTTATCGTTTCGCACCTGCAAAGTCCAGGTTTTAGAGCAGGGCTCAAAGCTGACCTTCACGCTGTAATATGCCGTTTCAGTGGTTTCGGTGGAAGATATTAACGTGGTAATGTTGGAGTTAGCAGTTAAGCCGTTTTTGAAGCGCACCAGTTTTACGGGATCGGGCGAGTTGGCATTTCCTATGATAATAGCGTAACCGCTGGCATCCGGATCGTTGAAGTTTGTTTTAGATGAACCTAGAACGTAAGCTATTCCATAGGTGGTTGCACCAAAACCTGATGTCCCGCTGCGGTTCTGGCGGAAGTTAAATGCCCAGGTCAGTTCAGCAGAAGCCTGGTTAAAAATAGTTGCATATCGGTTAGAAGCGTCGAAAGAAACCTGTTCGAGGCCGGAGGCACCTACTGCAGCGTTGTTGAAGCTACCCAAAATCAGCATATTATTTTCTATCCGGGCGCGGTAATCGTTAGAGCCGGCGGTTTCGGTTTCCTGCCAAAGGGTATTACCACCACTGGAAGGAATCCCTAAAACTAAACTGTTTGCCCGATTAAAATCATCGAGTTTACCAGTGGCATTCTGAGCTGAAACCGGAAATTTTAAAACAACCGTACAGATCAGGATCGCAATACTTTTCAGAAATAACGTTACTTCAGACCGCTTCATACTTTTAATGTTAAATTAATCAAGCACCAAAGGAATATAAAACTGAAATAGTTCCGAAATCCGTGTCTCTTTTGTTAAAATGTATGGAAGTAAAAGCCCCCCACTATTCGTGACGGGCTTTAGACTTTTAGAGTAAAATACCCTACCGTTTTAGTTTGCCGTTTTTACAACTTTCTTCACAAGCTGAAATTTATCCGATACTACCACAACCTGGTAAGTACCAGCCGGGAAATGGCTTAGCTCAAGATCAAGCGTTTTGGTATTGATTGCCTTCTTCATTAAAACTATCTGGCCTAGAACATTCATTACTTTAACTTCAGCAGCACTCAATTCTGGTAAACTGATCGTCAGCTTTCCTGCAGTCGGGTTTGGATAAAGTCTGATCTCAGGTTTACCAACCTGGTTATTTACCTGCTCGATCTTCGAAAAGGCTACCGTTCCGTCCAGGTCAACTTGTTTCAGGCGGTAGTAAGCAAGGCCGGCTAATGGGTTTTTATCGGCAAAAGCATAGCGTTTTAAGTGCTGGCTGTTGCCTTGCGCTTTTTCTGAACCAATGGTTTCGAATGTACGCGCATCCTGGCTACGCTGGATCTCAAAATGGCTGCTGTTCTTTTCCGAAGCAGTTTCCCAGCTTAAATTGATAGCGTTTTCTGCTGCTTTTGCCTGGAAGCTTAGCAATTCTACTGGCAGTGGGTTGGTACCACCGGTTTTATTGGCAAGCACGAAATCGGAGAAAGAGCTAAAATCTATGGAAGTAATGGTACCGGAAGTTGCATTACCGCTTGCAGTAGCATAAAGATCTTCCGCAACGCCACCGCTGTATTTTACAATAGTTAGCTTGGTCTCATCGGTTACAATATCATCGGCGGCGTAGGTTAGTTTTACATTTGCCGAAACATTTGCAGAACCTGTTTTCGAAATGCTGAAATAGCGGACCTTGGAGATATGGGTTATATCATTCGGTAAAGTAATGTTAGTTGGGTAAGGCGAATCGAATTGTTCAGCTGTATAAATATTTTCTCCAGCACCTTGAGTTACAATATTCAGTTCGATAGGACGTACATTAGTGCCTTTGCCAATTGGGAATTTAAGCAGCTTTGGTTCGGTAACTTTATAGGCTAATGGACCATCTACGTAGCTGGTGGTAGGTTCTGTAGCTGAAACGGTACCAGTGGCAGGGATTGTAACCAAATTAGCCAATGTAGTAGTTAATTTCCCTTGGTTTAAAGTCAGGCTTGAAACTTCAATTGCTTTATTTAAGGTAACTCCATTCGGGTTTTGAATGGTTAAACCTGCTACAGTTGCCGGGATACCGATGCCAGTATTTTGGGGAGTTGTACCATTATAAATATAGTTACTGATACCGAAAGTACGAGGTGTAACCTGAACATTCCCGGTTGAACCACTAGATACAATGCCTGCAGGATCAGTAATTTTTATTGTGCCACCATTAGCTAAAACAAAAGAGCCTGTACCGGTAATATTGTAACCATTAAAATCTAAAATACCGCCATCTTCTATAGTTAGAATAGCACCAGTATTATTTAAAGCTAAATTTCTATTTGCTAATTGTACATGCGCACCATATTTGATATTGTAAACAATATTGGCTGAAGCCAAAGTAGATGCGACATCAAGCTGTTGAACAGATGAACCGTTAAAAGTAACAATTGAACCTGCATCACCACTCATTAAAGTTGTGCCTGCAGCAAGCTTTAAATTACCTAAAAACTTTAACGTTACTGCGGCACTTCCATTGCTTGTTGAATTTAAATTTACAGTACCAGCATTGAATTCAGTGTTACCATTAACTGTAAAGACCGGAGTACCGCTTGCAGAATATACAGTAAAGTTTCCTGAATTCAGATACAGATTACCAACTTCAATATTTGAATTGTTGTTATTACCTGTAACTGTGCTTGCTGTGTTAATAGTTAGATTATTCTGAACAAGTTTTAGATTATTTTGATTACCATTAACCAAGGTAATATTATTTGTTGCTTCAATGGTCAGGTTGCCAAAAGCATAACCTTGCTCATTCAAATCAATATTTGCATCATAGATTCTATTACCTGAAGTCCAGGTCTGTACCACTACATTGGAATTTGGATAGAAATTTTCTGTTCCTTCCCAAATAGCTGAAGTATGTGCAATTCCTGTATTATTTAACACAAAGGTACCGCCATCTTCTACATTCAGGTTTGCGCCGGTTAAGGTTAAACCAGCACTAACCTTTAGCGTTCCTCCATTTTTAACAGATAATTTATTTGTAACTGTTGATGAACCTGTAATAGTAAAGTTAGCTCCACTTAATACAACAATTTTTCCTTGAGTAAAGGAGCCGCTCGAAATATTGTTATTAATGAACACCGTATTAGGCGAAACGTTAGTTGTAGGTGCGCCTGATGAAACCCAGGTTGTTCCATTAAATTTTTCCCAGGTGGCACTGCCAATAGAAGTACCGTTGCTGGTTGAACGATAATCGCCATTAACAATTGCTAAGCTAACAATATTAAACGGATCTGATGTAACGGTAGCGTTGCTCAAACAACCCTGAGCAGTAGCACTGATAGTAACCCCAGTTTGTAAATTGCTGAATTTTGCATTAGAAACGGTAGCGATTCCATTCGTAAAACTATATGTAGCACTGGAAGTAAATCCGGCGACGCTTGCTGTTAACGAAATTGTGCAACTGGCATCTAAATCCGTATTTCCATGTTCATCAGTAGCTATAAATGAAAACGGATTAAGATTTACATTAACTTCTCCATCTACAGGGTGAATATTCCAAGCTAATGTATTTGCTGTAACAGCTAATCGATTATTGCTACCCGTAGTATTGGAAATCAGATTAGAGAAACTGAACATTAAAGAAGATGCATTATTCCCTGCCGGTATAGCTCCTGCGTTGGCAATAGTAAATTTTAACTGACTATTATCCGTTACAGTAGTGGTGAACGTAACTACCAAGGTAAAATCTGCAGAACCATTATCAGGAGCTGAAAGCGTATTAGCACCAATTGTTGGTAAATTTGTAAAATTAATATTGCTTCCAATAGTGTTGGTACTAGCTATTAAAGTAGAACCTTTAAACAAAGCCGCAGCCCGAATGGCACCAGCGTTCTGCACACTACTGAAGGCTAAAGATTCCAACGTGGTTGGTAGAATATCTGCGTCGTTGGCAGCAGAGCCACCATCACGTAAGGTAAAACCAAAAACCGGAACGCCGTCTGTAATAGTATTAATAGTTGAGGCTTGATATTGCTTGTAATTGATATTGGTTGGATATACAAAACCAGCTGTAGCAACTATATCTGAAACATTATTCGGCGTTCCTGTTCCACTTAAATTAATTATGTAAGGGCTTTGAGAATCGTTACTGGTAATAGTAAGTGTTCCTGATATAGTGCCAACTGTTGTTGGCTTTAAACGAACGTTTACGGATATAGTAGAACTTCCAACAGGAACAGTTGTGGCTGGTGTATTGGTAATTTCAAAACCGCTTGTAACTGACGCTACAATATTGGTCAGATCAGCGTTACCAGTATTCCCAATTGTAAATGAAACAGTTGTTCCATTTGCTCCAACAGCTACTGGCGTAGTAAAAGTATAAGCCCCACCATTTGAAATGTTATTGCTTCCCTGTTTAAAAGTCATGATCGGAGCTGCATTGGTAACATTAAAGTTGTTACTCGTTATTGTCCAGTCGTTGGTATAGCCGCGGCTGGCCAAAAGAGTAACTCCGGTACCTGGTGTGGTAAACGTAAGCGAAGAGAATGTTGCAAGGCCGCCTGAAGCAATTACTGAAACCGGCGAAGCAGATAATGTGGCGCCAGAAGCAGCAATTTCTATGGCCGTATTAAATTCCAGATCACGATTATTATTTGCATCAATGGCTTCAACAGAAACTGCCTGAGACATTGCTACATTTGTAAAAACATTTGAAGGCTGCTGTACAAAACGCAGTTTGGTAGCCGTAACGCCAATTTTATTTTTTGTATTGTCGGAGCCAATAGAATACGATGCCAGCTGAGAACTTAAAACAGGGCCTTCAACGGTTGTAGTTGCATTCGTTAATTTAAATGCAAAAACTTTATTGTCGGAATTTGCAGGTAAAGCAGTTTTTAAGCTTAATCTGATACCGATTGTTTTAAAACTACCAATACCATCAGCAACTGAAATTGCGGTAGTTGGAGTAAAGGTAATTGAACCAGCAGCAATAGATACTACTCCTGGAATTACATTCCCATTGCTGATATCCAAAAACTGGGCATCTGCAATAGCAGCTGACCAATCTGACACTGTATTACCAGTATTTGGATTAATTACAAACGATTTATAAATGGTAGGCAGATTATCTGCATCATCAGAAGTTGCATCACCATCTGTTAAATTAAATTGCCAAACCTGGGTTCCATCTGAGTTTGATGTAATTGGGTTGGTGTTAATAATGGAAGAAATAGTTATCGCTTCGGAAGATGAAACAGCTTCAATTTTAGACAAAGAGGAAGCTCCTTGATTTACAGTAATTATCACTTCGGTACTAGTCCCGGTAACAGCGCCACAATTAGATGTGGCTACAGCTATTAAATAAAAAACGCCTGTTCCAGTAAAATCAGCTCCATTTGGAGTATATGATGAATTCGTAGCTCCGCTAATAGGTGTGTAAGTTCCGCCGGAAGCGGTAGCATATTGCCACGAAAAAGTAGAAGCAGCCAACGTGCTTGCCGTAATAGCAGTACCTAAACTATTTGTAGTAATAGTCTGGGCGGTCGAAGAAGATAACGAAGGAATATTTGTAGCAGGAATTTCGCTTATGGTAAATACACCCGATGGATCGCCGTTAATTACCGGATCTGTACTTACCACTCGCATTTTATACCCAGAACCTGAAACGCTAACAGGCATAGTAACGCCAACTGTAGATGAATTACCACTTCCTATATTAATTGGGCTGCTGAAAGAACCGGTTGCATCAGAAAGCTGGATATTAAAAGTATTTCCAGTATTGAAGGTGCCAGTGGTTGTAAATGAAACATTAAAAGAAGAGCCTTGGCAATAAGGTGAGGTTCCGCTTAAAGTTGGGGTTGAGAGAGTAGGACCTGAAGGTAAAGAGGTTACAATAACATCATGAACGTAATTCGCACGAGTTCCATTGTCTACTAATTGTAATACAATATCATTACTATTATCGTTAACTAAGTATTCATATGTACTGACATTTGTATTTTGAAAATTAGACCAAGTTATAAGATCTTGAAAACTTCCATTACCTACTTTTTTTTGAAGTTTCATAGAAGCTCCGCTGGTACTAGATACTCTAAATAGAATTGTTATTTTTTCAATTTTATCTAAACTTGGTAAGGTTATTATTCCATTACTTGCCTGCATTTGAACAAAGCCCGTTGATCCTGGAGTTGATGCTCCACCATTTGGTGTCACAATGCACGATGTTACCGCCCAAGTCTTATTTCCTACAGGAGCTGGATAATTAACGGCTTGGCTATAGTTTCCATAACTTCCTTTTGCAGTCCAACTTTGAAAATTTTCTGTAATCTGCCCCCACCCCACTTCTGGCAGCAAGCATAGAACCAACCCCACTACCCAAACGCTATGCTTCAAGCGGGAAAAACATTTTTGTAGAAACAGATCCATATTCTAATAAGTAATGATTTTTGAAATTTATTTAGAGTTGTAATGACACTAACAAAATACAAAAAAATATTCTAATATTTTTATTCCACAAAAATAATTTTTATTTATATAATATTTATTATCATAACATTAAATAATAATACAAAATCATCAATGGTCGTTCACTATTAATGTTATTCAATATTTAGTATTAAGCAATTCCTAAAAAAAAGCTCATAAAAAAAAGGCATCCGCTTGCGGATGCCTTTTTAAATATTGATCAATCAGAAATTACAGGCTTGCTTTCACAAATTTTTGTATGATACAGCTTTTACCGGCTCCAATTATGACCTGGTAAACACCGTTTGGTAAAGCGCTAACATCAACAGTTTCATACGCAGTAAGCTTACCTGAATTACTATAAACTTCCTGGCCTAAAGCATTTACGATTCGGATCTGATCCATACTGGTTGTAGCAGTTACAGAAAGATTTCCGGTAGTCGGGTTTGGATAAAGTCTGATCTCAGGTTTACCTGCCTGGTTATTTACCTGCTCGATTTTCGAATAAGCTACCGTTCCATCCAGGTCAACTTGTTTCAGGCGGTAGTAAGCAAGGCCAGCTAATGGGTTTTTATCGGCAAAAGCATAGCGTTTTAAGTGCTGGCTGTTGCCTTGCGCTTTTTCTGTACCAATGATTTCGAACGTACGCGCATCCTGGCTACGCTGGATCTCAAAATGGCTGCTGTTCTTTTCAGAAGCAGTTTCCCAGTCTAAATTAGTAGCGTTTTCTGCTGCTTTTGCCTGGAAGCTTAGCAATTCTACCGGCAGCGGGTTGGTACCACCGGTTTTGTTGGCAAGTACGAAATCACTAAACTCGGTAAAAAAGGCAATCATAGAACCGGAAGAAGTTGTTGTACCCATTGAAGGACCAGCTCCAAGATCTACCCAGCTATTACTGGTAGTTGTTTTTGCTATACTCAGCGTATTCAGATCGTTAACCATGTCATCTTCACCAAAATTCATGGTAATTACGCCTTCAATCAGCCCGGTAGCAGGCAACTGGGTTATTCTGAAATATCTTACAGAAGAAATTCTATCGATTCCGGATGGCAACGTTTTACCTGCCGGATAAGTACCTGTAAACTGCTCTACGGTATAAGTTGTAGAGGTAGTATCGAATTGGGAAATTTCAAGCGAAATTGGTCTTAAAACACCATTTTTCCCAACCGGGAAATTCAGTGAAGTGGTTGCTGGAGTAGCAACAGTCATGGTTAAAGGACCATTAATAAAGCTGGTTTTATCGCCCGTAGGCGGAATTAACGTTCCATTGCTGCCAACAGTTAAATTTTTACCGTTCGTATTAATAATTCCATCGGTCAACCGAAGTTCAACATTAACTTTTACTGTTTTCGTAAGAGTAAGGCCGGCATTATTATCGATTGTCAGACCTGCAACCTGACCTGGCAAACCGTTTCCGGTAACCTGCGCAACGGCTCCGTTATAAATATAAGTTGAAGAAGTCCGAAAGAAACGGGAACCGGTAACCTGCACGTTACCACTCGCAGTAGGTGAAGTAGTTAAACCATCCGGAGAAGCCAGGCTAAGTGTACCAATTGCAACATCGAAATCTCCGGCTCCACTAATAATATTGGTACCCATATCTAACTGGCCCAAAACTTTAAAAGTGCGTGATGCCTCTATAGAAACCGGGCTTTTCAAGGATACTATTCCACTGTTAGCAACAGTTACATTCAGGTTTGTAGTGTTCAATGTTCCTGAATTGATCAGTAAATCGCCGGTTCCATTAAAGAAAAGTGTAGCTACAGAAGCACTGTTCGTACTTGTGAGGTCCGCTCCAGAACTAATGTTCAAATTCCCTTTTAAAGTAAGCGAAATCGTGTTTCCGGCAATATTTCCGTTCGTAATGTTTAAAATGCTATTATTCAGCAAATTTAAATCGCCGTTAATTATTAAAGCATAATTAGCATTTCCACTCAGAGTAAGTGCGCGACCATTGGTAGCAGCAACATCAAAATTACCTCTTATTGTACTGGTTAAAGCGCCATTCAAATTAATATCGGTAGCAGCATTAGGCGTATTCCATTTTACATTACCAAAAGACTGACCAAAACCCACTGGAGTACCGGTTGGGGAAGTATAGCCAATGAATTCTAAAGTGGAAGATGGATTCCAGGTTGCTGAAGGTATTGCTCCAAAACTGGTGGTATAATTATGTTGGTATATACCAGTAGTCCCAATAAAAATTTTAGCAGTACCGTTTGGAACAACGAATCCGGCGTTCTTTAAAATACCATTTACAATAAAATCGTTTACTGTACCGGCATCATCAGCTATATCTAAGGTTACTTCACTATTAATAACAAGTGAACCTCCATCATTAATAGTTAGTTGATCTGCTGCCTGATCTGCTGTAACAGTTACAACATGTTGATCCATGATTCGGATAGTACCTGCTGTTGCATCCGGAATATCTGAAATGGCTGAACTTTGCAGGGGTGTAAATGCACCAGAAGTTAAGGCTTTCGCTCTTACTGCCCACGTAGTTGGATCATTCCAGTTACCAGATTTTACAGATATGTAATTATAATCGCCAGGTGAGGCAAAGGCTTGCGATTGCCCTAGGCCCAAGATCACTCCTCCTACAAGCAAGCATTTTTTAAAGCTTGAGGAAAATTTAATTGGTAAAGTTTGCATCATATTAGATTGAAAGTTAATTGCACATTGATTAAAAAATACACGTTAAGTAATTGAATTTAAGCATTAAAGATTCAAAAATTTACGTTTAAATTAATTGTACTATTCAAACATGAATTTACATCAGAAATTTTCAAAAAGTTTAACAAAGCAAAACTACTTAATAAAATACATCTTCTCACAACTTATTAGAACATTATAATACTTTCCCGTTTAATTACTTTTTACCTGCAATTTAATAGTGTTTTTAATTTTGCTAATATTTTACTTAAAGTGCATAAAGCAAAAAAGCAGGACTTTTTAAAGTCCTGCTTTTAATTAGATTTTTTTACTATATATTATTAGTAAGCTCTTCCCTGGTTGTTTTCCATAAAATTAACGAACGCTCTGTTTACCACACGGTTACCACCCGGAGTCGGATAATTTCCGGTGAAATACCAGTCACCGCTGTGGTTCGGGCAAGCCTGGTGTAGGTTCTCAATGGTCTGGTAAATTACCTGCACTTCGGCTTTTACTTCCGGCGCTTTTACAATTTTGCCAATCCGGGCCGAGATCTCATCGGCGGTGAAAGGAGCGAAAAGCGCCTGTACGAAATTCTGTTGGGTAATGGCTTCAGTGCCATCTGCAGCTTTACATCTTTCGTAAACTTCCTGTAGCAATTGCTGCTGGCCGGTTTCTTCCAGTAATTCCAACATTGCCCGGAACGCCACAAACTCTTTTAACCGCGACATATCGATGCCATAGCAATCCGGATAACGGATCTGTGGGGCGCAGGAAACAATGATGATCTTTTTCGGTTCCAGACGGTCCAGCATCCGGATAATACTTTTCTCCAGCGTGGTGCCGCGCACAATAGAATCGTCGATAACCACTACTGTATCCACGCCTTTTTTTACCACTTCGTAAGTAGTATCATAAACGTGGGCAACCAGGTCGTCGCGGCTGTTATCGTCGGTAATAAAGGTGCGGAGTTTTACGTCTTTAATAACCAGTTTTTCTACTCTTGGGCGGAAAGCCAGAATTTCATCGAGTTGCTCCGGAGTTATGCTTTTGTCGTGGCTGGAAGCGATGCGGTGCTCGCGTAAATACTGCTCCATGCCTTTCACCATGCCTAAAAATGAGGTTTCGGCGGTGTTTGGAATGTAAGAGAAAACGGTGTTCGGAAGATCAAAGTTAATGGCTTCCAGAATTTGCTTACACAACAAACGCCCCATATTCTTGCGTTCGGTATAAATTTCCGGATCGTTACCGCGGGAGAAATAAATGCGCTCGAAGCTGCAGGAACGTTTTTCGCGAGCCGGCGTAATTTCCAGCTCCTTCGCTTCACCTTGCTTGTTTACGATTAAAGCGCAGCCCGGTGTAATTTCTTTTATCTGGTTGTATTCAATACCAAAAGCGGTTTTAATAGCTGGTTTTTCCGATGCAATTACTACCACTTCGTCGTCCATGTAATAATACGCAGGACGAATACCCGATGGATCGCGTACTACGAAAGAGGCACCGTAACCCGTTAACCCAGCCATGGCATAACCACCGTCGAAATCTTTACAGGCCCGTTTTAGCACGCGCTGCAGATCCAGGTTTTCCTCGATCAGCCTGGTAATTTCGGTATTAACGTCCGTTTGTTTTTTGAACTGATCGAACATGGCCTGGTTTTCTTCGTCCAGGAAGTGGCCGATCTTTTCGAGCACCGTAATGGTATCTACTTTATGCGTAGGATGCTGGCCAATTTCAACAAGCTTCTGGAAAAGTTCTTCCACGTTCGTCATATTGAAATTACCGGCTACGGCCAAAGAACGGCTGCGCCAGTTATTCTCCCGCACCATCGGGTGACAGTTGTCGATCTTGTTTTCGCCGTGCGTACCATAACGTAAATGGCCCAGGTAAACCTCGCCTAAAAAAGGCATGTTTTGCCGGAGCCATTCCAAATTCGTTACTTTTTCAGGGTGTTCTTTTCTGAGCTTGTTGTAGTGTTCCCCTATTTTGCCAAAAATATCGTTAATGGCCTGGGTTTTAACCGAACGGTCGCGGCTGATGTATTCCGTACCCGGCGCGGCATCGATCTTGATACTGGCAATACCAGCTCCATCCTGGCCGCGGTTATGCTGTTTTTCCATAAGCAGATACAGCTTATTGATGGCATAAAGCGGGGTTCCGTACTTTTCGGCGTAATACGAAAGCGGTTTTCTTAACCGGATCAGGGCAATGCCGCATTCGTGTTTTATGGCGTCACTCATTTATTATTTCGTTGTTCGTTGCTCGTTATTCGTTGTTCGTATCTGAATTTCCGGCGGATATGTCACTTTTTCAGCTTAAAAGCATAGCGTTTTTCCAGGCCGGAAAGATCGTTTCTATTATTTACACCCGACTTTTCGGGCCGGAAACCATAGCGTTTTACGTTTTATAAAAATATTCCTGCCGGCTTTAGTTTCCATTCATTAAACCCTGAATAAAGTCTAAAAGTGCATCAGACCGGAAGAAAAAATAAACTACCGGAATTAACAGCAAAGTTACCAAGAGTTTCGGCGCCAAACCAAACTTTCCGGCGGGCACAACTTCTGTTTTCCGGAAGAACATATAAAACGGTAGCTTCACGTAGTAAAAAAGTGCCACGGCCGTGAAAAGCAAGCCCGAAAGCAACAATATCAGGTACCAGTTTTCTTTGGTTGCCGCATAGTTTTCCCAAAGGCCGGTAAATAAAAACAGCTTGGCTGTAAACCCTGCCGTTGGCGGTAAACCGGTTAAAGAAATTATAAAAACAGTAGCGGAAATACCCAAAAAAGGGAACTCCCGGCCCAAACCACTCAGTGAATTTATGGCGTTGGAGTTCGTAATTTCTTCGGTAGTCTGGATTATTAAAAACAAGCCAAAATTGCTGAAAAGTAAAATGGTGGTATAGAATAAAATGGTTGCGTTCCGGGTTTCGGCGGGAAGTAAAATGGCTGCTAAAAGTAAACCCGCATGCGCTACGGAAGAATAAGCCAGTAATCGTTTCAGGTTGGTTTGCCAAAGCGCGGTGAAATTTCCGGCCAGCATGGTGAAGAACGCAAAACCGGCAATTATTAAGAACAGATTCTGAAAATGCGGGGCTAAAATGGCATGATCCAAAACAGTTACGAACCGGATTAGCACGATTAAAATGGCCGCTTTGGGTGCGGTAGAAAAGAAGGCAACTACCGGCGTGGGCGCACCTTCGTACACATCGGGCGCCCAGAACTGAAACGGAAATGCAGCCAGCTTGAACAGGAATCCGCCAAAGGTTAAAGCCAGCGCCATGGTTAAAATGGGTTTCGGTACGAGGCTTAATTTCTGCCAGAAACTTATATCCGTGAATTGCAGCGACTGGGTAAAGCCGTAGAGAAAAGACATTCCGTAAAGCATGATTCCGGCGGCTACTGCTCCGAAAAGTAAGTATTTAAGCGCAGCTTCGGCTGCCGGTTTTTCTTTGCGCAGCCGTAGCGTTAAGAAATAAGAGGCAATGGAAACGGTTTCGATGGCCAGGAACAGGAAGAGCAGATTTACGGCTTTGGCCATAAAACTCAAACCCAGCACTATTAATACAATGAATGCAAAATATTCGCTGCGGCCGGTTTTTTCCTGCAAGGGTTTATAGAAACTGGAAAGCAATATCGTTAAAATTCCAGCCGCGCTGAAAAGCACTAATCCATAATTTGCCAGACCATCGGCCACCAGCATCTTGCCAAAGGTTTCGGGTAGCGAATTTGTATTGGCAGCAAGCTGAAAAACGATGATCGCAGCCAAACCAGAAGCGGTTAACCAAGGCAAAAACCTGGAAACAATTTCACTTCGGATTAAACCTAAAAGTAAAAGCAACAGGAAAAGTGCCGCCAGAAAACCTTCCGGCGCCAGCACGCCCAGCGAAGCCTGAATTTGTTCCAGTTTCGGAAGCAGGGAATTGGTGAGGTTTTCGGGGAAACGCATTTACGGGAGCAAATTTAACATTTCCGGCAGGTTACTTTTTCCTTCCAAAAGCATAGCGTTTACAAATCTTGCCGCCGCCGGACTGACTTTATCCAACAGCAAATGCGGGAAAATTCCAAAGGCAAAAATGAGCAACGCTAAAGGCACCAGCATCACGTATTCTCTGGCAGTAAGGTCTTTGGCGTTGCTGCCATTTGTCAGGTCAGGCTGGATCCAGAATTTCCCGAAGAACATGCGTTGCAATGCCCATAAATAATAGGCAGCACCCAACAGAATTCCGAAGGCAGCTAAAATTGCAAGCCAGCGGCTCAATAAACCGTTTGCCGAAGCCGAAGTAAACGCGCCTAATAAAACCAGTAATTCGGCAATAAAACCGGATAAACCCGGCAGACCCAGAGAAGCAAAAAAAGCTACGACCACTAAAAAAGTATAAGCCGGCATAGTAGAAGCCAAACCGCGGAAACTGGAAATCTGGCGGTTATGATAACGATCGTAAAGTACGCCAACTATTAAGAAAAGCATGGCCGAAATCAAACCGTGGCTGAAAAGCTGGTAGATCGCGCCGTTCACGCCTTCGGTGGTAAAAGAAGCCAAACCAAGCAACACAAAACCCATGTGCGAAACGGAAGAATAGGCGATCAGTTTTTTCAGGTCGCTCATGGCGAGGGCGCAAAAGGCTCCGTACAGAATAGAAAGCACACCTAAACCGGCAATGAACTGACTGAAATACACGGCAGCTTCCGGGAAAACCGGGAAAGCAATTCTTAGCAAACCATACGCCCCAACTTTTAAAAGCACCGCGGCCAGCATTACCGAAATCGGCGTTGGGGCTTCCACGTGGGCATCGGGCAACCAGGTATGCACCGGAACTACCGGAATTTTAATGGCAAAACCCGCAAACATAACCAGGAAAGCCAATAACCGCGCCGAATATCCCCATATCTCTTTTCCGGAAAGCAAATGCAACATGCTGCCAGGTATGAAATTAGCGTCTTCGGTCATGGCCGGAATGCTAAAGGTATGCACCAGGTTTTCGGAAGCAATTTTGCCGGTTTGCAGCAGGAATTGGGTAGCGTTTGGGTTCGCAGAAAGTCCAGCGCGCGCCGCGGTTGCTACCGGATCTACCACCGAAGTATAAAGGCCGATCATCACGATGAGGATGAGAAGCGAACCGATGAGCGTGTAAATGAAGAATTTAATGGCCGCGTATTCCCGTCTTGGCCCGCCCCAGATGCCGATGAGGAAATACATGGGCAGCAGCATAAATTCGAAGAAAAGGTAGAACAGGAACATATCCAGCGCCAGGAAACAGCCCATTACGCTGGCCAAAAGCAGCAGGTAAAGCGCAAAATAACCTTTCGGATTTTTACTTTCCAGGTTCCAGGAAGATAGCACACCAATTACGCCTACAATTCCAGTAAGCAAAACCATGGCAATGCTCAGACCATCTACGCCCAGGAAATACTGCACCTGGAAATACCCGAATTTCGAAAGCTGCAGGCCAAACCATTCGGCTTTTTCTACGAACTGATAGGCGGTTTCGGTGGGTTTAAAACTGTACCAGGCGAAAAGGCTTAGGCCAAATTCAGCTAAAGCAGCGCCCAGCGTAAGCGATTTGATGATCTTTGGGTAACGCGCAGGAACCGCCAAGATAATAGCGGCGACCAGCAGCGGCACAAAAATCAAAAGACTTAATAGGTAATCCATGTATTTTAAAAGCAGTTTTGCCGCTGTTTCCTTATAAAAACAAAATACTCAGCACCACCAGCATTAAGCCAAGTAGCGCGTAAAGGTAATAACTTTGCAACTGACCGCCCTGCAATTTTCTGCCGAGTTTTCCCAACCAACCGGAGAACCAGGTCAGCAAATGCACAGTGCCATCTACCAAATTTTTATCGAACCAGCCAATAATTTTGGCCCCGACTACGGTTCCCATGCCTAAGAAGTGAAGCAAACCATCTATGACTTTTTTGTCGGTTAAGGCTACCGCTTTTCCGAGTTTCAGGGCGGGCTTTAAAATTGTAAAACGGTATAGTTCGTCGAGGTAAAACTGCCGGAAAGTAAATCTTGCTACCGGGTTTATGGGTTCTTCGGGATACGCACTGGCAACTCTGCCGATCTTCAGTTCCAGATTGCGGTATTTGAACCAGGCAAATGTAATTCCGGCTAACGCTAAAATGGTAGAAAGTATGGCAGTGTATAAATGAATTTCGTGGTTTCCGGCAATTGCTTTCGGAAGCATGTTCGGCAATTGCTTTATTAAATGCTGCGAGCCATATAACCAGCCTGATTCCGCATTAAAAGGATTAACTGCGTAAAAAGTAGCGAGGGAAAGCAAAGCCAATAAAATAACCGGAACCAACATGATGGGCGACGCTTCGTTGCGGATGGAATGACGAAGCGTTTTCGGATCGAGGTTTAGCCTGAATTTTCCAAAAAACACGAAAATCAGCTGGCGCGTCATGTAAAAAGCCGTAAGCCAAACGCTGATAAAACCAATTGCCGGAATGAAGTAGTAAAGCGGATGGTCGTGACTTGCTGCCCAGGCCCAGGTGCTGGAAAGAATGGCATCTTTGGAAAGGAATCCGGAGAAAAACGGCAAGCCCACAATTCCTCCGAAGGCCAGTAAATACGCAAAAAACGTAACCGGCAGAATTTTCTGCAGCCCGCCCATGTTCCTAATATCCTGGCGATCAACTGTTTCGTGGTCGGGCAATTCGTTCAGACCATGGTGCATGGCGTGGATCACAATACCGGCAATTAAAAACAAGGCGGCCTTGAAAAATGCGTGCGTGATCAGGTGAAAAAGAGATGCTTCCGGATTGCCAATTCCAATGCCCATCACCATAAAACCGAGCTGCGAAATGGTAGAATAGGCTAAAATGCGTTTGATATCCGTTTGAAAAAGGGCCGCCAATCCACCACTTAAAGCAGTTAAATTTCCGATAATGGCAATTACCAATAAAGCATCGGGGGTGAAAAACGCGTAACAACGAGCCAGTAAATAAACCCCGGCCGCTACCATGGTGGCGGCGTGAATTAAAGCCGAAACCGGCGTTGGGCCCTGCATAGCATCGGGTAGCCAGACCTGTAACGGAAATTGTGCTGATTTACCTACGCAGCCGCAAAACAAGCCTAAACCTATTAAGGTCAGAAATGCAGAATCGGTAGGATTTTGAAGTGAAAAGGTGCTGTTGAGTTCAGTGAGGTCGAAGGTTTGGAATAAAGAGTAAAGGCCGAATAAACCCAGCAGCAAACCTACATCGCCGAGGCGGTTTATTAAAAAAGCTTTCAGGCTGGCTTGGGAAGCGGCTTTCTTTTCGAACCAGAAACCGATGAGCAGGTACGAAGCAAAACCAACCAATTCCCAACCCATAAAAAGCAGCAGCAGGTTATCGGCCAGAATAATGCTGATCATGGCGGCGGTAAACAAACCGAGGTAAGCAAAATACCGGTTATATTGCTTGTCGCCGTGCATATAGGAAACCGAAAAGATCTGGACCAGCAGCGAGATGAACGTTACCAGCACCAGCATGATGCCGGCCAGGCTATCCAGCAGTATTCCGGCGGTAAAATGCGATGCGCCAGTACTTTCACCCAAGCTGAACCAGTTCCAGCGAAAATGCAGCGGAGGTCCGTTCCAGGTAAAACTGAAAATTCCGAGCGCAAAAACGAAACTTATACTGGCAGTAAGAATGGCAAACCAATCGCCGTAGCGCGGCAATTTCTTTCCGAAGAAAAACAAAACCAGGAAGGAAATAAAAGGAATGAGCAACAAGCCCAACGCCAGTTGCCCGGTTATGCTTTCAGAAATCTGCGATATGGTGACTGCTGCGTTCAGGTTAATTTTTCGTGGTTTTCAGTTGTTTTTGACTTTTTATGGCTAAAACGATAGCGTTTTGATTTTAGAAATTTTCAATAGATCGCCTGCCCTCCCCCTACCCCTCCAAAGGGGGACTTTCTTCTGATTTCTAAATTGTAATTTTTAATTTCTAAGTTAAAGGCTATCCTTTCAGTGTATTTAATTCGTCCACATTACTGGTTTTGAAAAGCTGGTACACCCTGAGAATAATAGCTAAAGCAACGGCAGCTTCGGCGGCGGCAACTACCATTACAAACAAGGCAAAAAGCTGGCCTTCGGAAATTTCGGGATCGTAGCGGCTGAAAGCGATCAGGTTTAAGTTGGCGGCGTTGAATATCAGTTCAACACCCATTAAAACCACCACCGCGTGCCGCTTACTGAAAACAGCCAGCAAACCGAGGCAGAATAAAATGGCGCCGAGCGCTAAAATATGTTCTAAGGGAATCTGGTTCATTTTGTTTTGGAGCCTGCACTGATGTAAGCCGCGCCTACCAAAGCAGCCAAAAGTATGAGCGAAGCTACTTCAAAAGGCAACGCAAAAGTAGTCATAAACTCGATACCGATGCTGTAAATGCTGGTTTTCTGGGTCACTAAAACTGGCTGCGTTTTTTCGAGCCCGGGCAATGCCGTAAGCTTACTGTTGAAGATCAGAAAAAGCATACCTGCTAACACCGAACCAGCTAGTAAACTGCTTTTAATTTTATTCCGGGAAGGAGAAGTTTCGGAAGCATCGCTTTTTCTTAAACTCAGCATGAGGCCGAAAAGAATGAGAATTAGAATTCCCCCCACGTAGATCATAAGTTGCGCAATGGCTGCTAAATCGGCGAAAAGGCAAACGTAAATGGCCGCCAAAGAAAGCAAACAGATGAGCAAGGAAAAAGCAGCGTAGAGTACGTTCCTGGTAAGCACCATAAAAAAGCCGGAAACTGCTGCCAATGCCGCAAAAACGTAGAAAATAACCGAAACCGGGATCATGCCTGGCTCCCTCCTTTCGCAGCTAATTTGGTTTTGGCTTCCGCCTTAGCTTTCGCAATTTCAGCTTGCTGCTTTTCCAATAGTTCGCGTTTTTCCTGTGCTTGCTCCGGCGTAAGATCGGTGTAATGGTAGATCATATTTTTGATATCCACTTCCGCGAAATCATATACGTTGGTCATCGTCAGGCAATCGGTGGGGCAAACGGTGGTGCAAAGGCCGCAGTAGCAGCATTTGGCCATGTCAATATCGAAGACTGGGGCGTACAGGCGTTTTTTGGTTCCGTCGGAAGTAATGCCAATTTCTTCGGTGGCTTTTACACTTTCAATAGTAATGCAGTTTACCGGACAGACTTTAGCACACAGGTCGCAGACAATGCAATCGTCAATTTCGTTGTGGAGGCGGTAACGGCCTTTGTCGGGCACTGGTAAACTTTCCTGCGGATAATTCAGCGTTACCAGGCCTTCGGGCTGAAAAAAATAATCTTTATGATTGATAGCAACGGGCTGGCGGCGGTTCCAGGCTTTGGAAAAATGACGCAGCGTGAGGTTAAAGCCTTGCAGAAGGCCTTTCACGTTTTGCCACCAGGTATTTGTTTGCTTTCCCATTTTACCCCACCCCACCCTCCCCTAATTCAGGGGAGGGCTTTTTCGGGTTTGTATTTTATTTTTTGCCTTTCGACTTTTTAGGCCTGAAAGGATAGCGTTTTACTTTTTTACTGGTTTTTGATACCGTTTTTTCACCTCGTATAATGTCCGTGAAATCTCATAAAGACATTATTAAAAATGTGGCCTCATAAGTTTCCTCGACCTTGCTCGGAATGCCAGATAAATTCTATAATTCTAAATTCAATCAATTCATCATTCCATTACCCCACCATCCACAAGCGCCAGAAAGCGGCAATAATTACCAGACCTAAGGCAACCGGCGTAAGGATTTTCCAGCAAAGATACATTAATTGGTCTACGCGCAAACGCGGGTAGGTCCAACGGATGGCTACCTGGATAAATAAGAGTACGGAAGTTTTAGCTAGTAGCCAGAAAAGCCCCCAGAGGTGGCCGGAAATCTTGCCGGGTTGGCCGGTGGTCCAGTCGGCAAGTTTTACAGAACCAATGTTGGGCAAAACGGTATTCCAGGAACCTAAAAAAAGGACTACGGCTACAACGCAAACCAACAACATCATAGCGTATTCGGCTAAGAACAAGGCTGCAAAACGGAAACCAGAATATTCGGTGTGAAAACCGGCTACGAGTTCCGATTCTGCTTCAGGAATGTCGAATGGGGCGCGATTCGATTCGGCTAAACTTGCAATGAAATATATGATGAAAGCAATTATCAGAAACGGCGCGCGGAAAACATTCCAGGTAGTAAAGCCGCCGATTCCGGTGGTATTGATGCCTAAGCCTTTAATTCCGAAAAGATAATTATCTGTTCCGGTTTGAGTTGCTAAAATGCCTTGCTGGAAACTTATTTCCTGCAGGTCTAAACTCTGGGAGATCATAACCACGCACAAAACTGCCAGCCCGGCCGGAATTTCGTAGGAAACGATTTGAGCTACGGACCGCATGGCGCCTAAAACCGCGAATTTATTATTCGAGCCCCAACCCGCCATTAACAGTCCAATTACATCCAAAGACAAAATAGCCAGCAGATAAAAAACGCCCAATGAAGTTCCGGAAGGGATGAAAGCGGGCGTTAACGGAATAACCGCGAACCCAGCCAGCACTGCAGCAAAAATTATTACCGGAGCATATTTGAAGAGGAATTTATCTGCAGCAGCCGGAACGATATCTTCTTTTTGCAGCAGTTTTACCACATCCAGCAAAGATTGCAGGCTGCCGTAAGGGCCGGCTTCCATGGGGCCGAGACGGTCTTGCATGAATGCGGCAATTTTGCGCTCGGCGTAAGCCAGCACTACCACCATGCTCAATACCAAAACCAGACAAAGCAACAAAGCCAGCATTTCCGGGCATTTATGTTATTACCGCGGCAAAGGTACGGTTATGAAAGGAATTATCAGTGAATACTCAAAAAATCAGAAAAAGTCGTAGCTTCATTTAAAAAGCATGTCGGGAATTTGCATTTAATCAGAAATAATTTCTCTGAAATCTATTCTTTTACAAGCTTTATCCGATCTACTACATTTCCTGAGATAACCTCCAACATATAAAGCCCGGCCGGATAGTTCGCTATTGAAAAGCGGGCGTTTTGCGGCGCAGATTGAAGCTGATAAATCAGACGGCCGTTGGTATCATAAACCCGCAATTGAATCTGATCGGTGATCGGGCTATTGGTTTTAACTTCGAACTCGCCTTTACCGGGGTTTGGATATGGCGTAAAAGCGATCTTTTCTTTTGTAAATTCTACAAAACGGATAATACTGAATTCCGAATGGCCATCGAAGTCAACCTGCTTCAGGCGGTAATAATTATTGCCCGGCAGTGGTTGTGAATCGGTAAATGCATACGCTTGAGTTATTGCTGAATTTCCGGAGCCATTTACCTTCCCTATTGCCTGCCATTCTTTAGAATCAGTGGAGCGTTCAATTTCGAAATAATGGTTGTTGCGTTCCTGGGCAGTTTGCCATTTTAGCAAAACCTGATTCTGCACTTTTGCGGCCGTAAAAGATGCTAAACTAACCGGAAGCGGACTTATTAGAGTAACGGTATATTCTTCTATCTGGCCGTATTGGGGCAGGTAACAAGGCCCGGTTATTTGGTTTGCGGCAAAGTCGCTGATGATCCGCAAACGGAGAGCCGTGTTGGAAGAGTTTCCGGTGGGGGGTGCAAATGTACCGCTATGGGTTTTGGCATTGCTGGAATTAAGAATCAATTCGCCGGCTTCCGTGAAGCTTCCATTATTATTATAATCGAGGTAAACATGCACGTTCTCATTATTTGCTGGTCCGGTAGTAACAGAAATCGAGGAAGCATTATTGTCTTCCAACCCGAAATGCTGGTTGCAGCTATGATCTACCAATAAAGCATTATCTCCTACGGTGCCATCAGATTTAACCATACTGCTGCCAATCTCAACGCTATAGATGCCAATGCCAAAATTATTACTTACCACTGTACCGGAAGGCGTACAGGTTGCGGCTAAAGGCGTGCTTAAAGTTCCGGCTGAAAGACTTTGTGAATTCAGTAAACCAGGCCGAAGCTGGGTAATTGCGGCTCTCACGCGGTCTTTCTGATCCTGCGTAAATTCGGATCTGCAGGTTTCAATATTATAGTCCATATAATTTTTATAGACATTCCCAATGGGGGCATTTGTACAGGAATTAATTGCTCCGGCAGGACAAGACCAATTGTAAGCACTACTGGAGCGTTTATGTGGTTCAGTATCAGCAACACAATCGCCCTGGCCGGAACCGCAACCGTTGGTAACAGGCGGGCAGGAAGTACCTCCATTGTCGCCTTCGAAAGTATGATAAAGGTTGAAAGCATGACCTAATTCGTGGGCCAGGGTATGGCCACGACTCATACCATTTGATACAGTTCCGACGGTACCAAAAGCGCGGTTTAAGATTACAATTCCATCTAAATTGGCTGGCGCTCCCGGCAAATAAGCATAGCCTGCAATACCGCCTCCATTATCAATATCGTTTACAACCCAGATATTATAATAATCTGAATTGGGCCATCTGCTCAGGTTTTTAATGGCCAGATCTTCCGCGCCGGCAGTTTGTAATTTCACGCCCTTGCTTGCATAGTTGGGGACGCCGCTACCATTCACGCGCACAATACCGTTAGTAGGGTTGCAATTGGGATCGCGGGTTGCGAGCTGAAATTCAACTTCCATGTCTACTCCGCCGCCTGCGCCATAAGTGCCGGCCTTTTTGCGATAAATGTCATTAAGAGCAACAATGGCGCTGTTTACCTGCGCATCAGAAATATTATTGCCGGTACCAACTGCTTCACCAATATGAATGATATGAACGACCACCGGAATTATCAATATCTGTCCGTTGGCTTGGTTGGTGCGGGCGAGAGCATTGGTTTTCTGAGCAGCTTGCATCAGGTTTTCATTCAACTCGATCCGTTTGCGGAATTCCTGGCTGGTGCGCAGTAAATTATCGTGCAAAACAGCGGCTCCACAATCTCCCGGGTTTTGGTTGCCGGTTACATTTTGTACAATATTCTGAGCGAAGATTTCGGAAGCTATTATCTGCAACAGGCAGAACAAGATGATGGATTGTTTAACGTTTCTCATAACGACCGTGCTTACAGAAGATGTGATGAAAAAATGTAACCGCCGCAGATGAAATTCTTCCTCTCAGATTACAAATTATTATCTATAAACTTCCATAAATAGCTTTAGGTTACGAAAAACAAGAGCTAAATTATTGATTTTTAATTGTTTAACTTTTATTTTCTATATATAAAACCTTAGTATATTTACAGTATATATTTGTTTTATTCTAACAAATCATAAATAATGCGTACGTAGTTACAGACTCATCCGGGAAAATTACACTTTCAAAAAAAGTTAGTCCGTATTAATACTGTTAGAAAAGATTTGAAAATTTTTTGCTCTTTTTCTTAAATAATGTCGTTTCGATTTAGCGTCATGAGCAATTTCGTCAGAATTCATGCTTTGGGTTCCAGCATAGCTCTTCCGAGATTCTATATATTCAGCCAAATTATTATTCCATGATGCTGAATTTTGCTATGAGTTGGAACAATTTGAAAGTGGATTTATGCGTGCGATATTCAATAGAATTTTGAGAAAATAATAAAACATTTTAGATAGCATATAATTTAAAATTGCTCCAAAAAAATAAGCCCGGGTATAAATACCCGGGCTTATTTTTATCTGTAATGCAGAACAATTATTTAAAAGTTTCTGCGCTGACTTTTTATGCCTGAAACCATAGCGTTTTTTTATTCCCATAAAGGGTAATGTTCCAGCTGCACAGCTTTTTCGAAAAATATGCGCGTCGATTCTTCAAACGATTGGGTAAAATCGGAAACGTAAAATTTATGTTCGCCGGGGCGTTTTGGAGCTGCCAGATGGTTTTGGTGCAGGAAGTTTTTCACGTAGTGCGCCACCAGCTCGGAAGTATCCAACACATCAACTTTGCCCTGGTAGAAACTTTCAATTTGCTTCTTGATGAGCGGATAGTGGGTGCAGCCCAGAATCAGTGCTTCAATGTTTTGCAGATGCGGATCCGTCAAATAGGTGCTGATCACGCTTTCGGAAATGGTGTTGTTGAAAAAACCTTCCTCAATCATAGCTGCCAGCAACGGCGTTGCCAGCGAGTTGAGCGTAATATTTTTATCCAGAGCATCTACTTTCTTTTTATAAACATTGGAATTTACGGTTTGCTTGGTTCCGATAAGGCCGATGGTTTTATTCCCGTAATTTTCGCCGATATATTGTACCGTTGGGTCTATTACGTTCAGCACTTTTGCTTTACTGCCTACGTATTCTTTTACCAGTTCATAGGCCGCCGCCGATGCAGAGTTACAGGCAATTAAAATTATTTTGCATTGCTGGCGGATCAACAGATCGCAGATCTTCACGGAATAAGCCTGGATGGCAGCCGTAGATTTATCGCCGTAAGGGAGGTGTGCGGTATCGCCGAAATAAATGAGCTGTTCGCGAGGCAGAATTTTGGTAATGGCGTGCGCAACCGTAAGACCGCCAATGCCGCTATCGAAAATTCCGATGGGTAAATTTTTCAGTTCCGTTTCTGGCATATTGTAAAATCTGAAGGCGAAATTAACCTGCTTTTTCGGGATTGAAAACGCCGGAACAAGATATTTTATTCATTCCGGCAACTTCTTACTTTTTACCCCGAAAAACCTAGCGTTTTTTTTAAATATTTATGAAGCAAGAACAATAAACTTATAATAAACAAAATTAATATATAGACAGGCTTTCGGTTTTGGTACTATTTTTCAGCTGCAATTATTGACCTCATTTTTCAGTTTTTTTTTGCAGTGGCTATCAAAATTATGAACCCAATTATGTAAAACGCTAAAACTCACCTTTAATATATGCGTTTTCACGGAAAATTATTTTCAGCAATAATACTTTTTCCCGGCGGCATCGTTTAAAGAATTATATTCCCGCACCGAAGCAGCTTAAAATAATACAAAATATAGACATAGTTTATTATTCTGATTTCTACTTCTACCACCCTAACCTAACGCACTCACAAACTGAAAAACGATGAGCAGAAAACAAATAAATACCCAATCTCATGGCAGCTATTCCTTACAACAAACACGCAGTCATCCGGCGATCGGCCGCTTATGGAAGTCTTGAATGTCGGTTTGCCGCCTATTTAATTGATACTTGCCTTTTTTTATTTGTGCAGGGCTTAACTTTATATTTTATTCTCGGTTATCCTTTTCCCCCAGACCTTGCTTCTGACTTTCTCCTGCCCCATCTCTCCATTTTTATTTCCGATCTGGATTACCTGAGCAAGTTTATTTACGCAAATCTATATTTTTTGATAATTCATTGGCTGTACTACGCCCTAATGGAATCTTCGGTGCGGCAGGGAACGCTGGGTAAAATTGCCATGCAAATAAGAGTTACAGACCTTGACGGGCATCGCATTTCCTTCTGGCAGGCCACGTTACGTTACATAGGCAAATTTTTATCGGTTGGTTTATTTTTCGGTGGTTTCCTGGTTGCACTTTTTAATCACCGGCACCAAACGCTGCACGATATTATTGCCGGTTGCGTGGTGCGGGTTGCTAAACATCTTTAATCGACTTTTTAGCGCCGAAACCATAGCGTTTTCTTTTGCAAAAACATAAATGCGTACCTTTGCGGCATGAATTATCTTTCGGCAGAAAACATCTCGAAATCTTACAGCGACCGCTGGTTGTTCAAAGATCTGAATTTTGGTATTAATCGCGGGCAGCGCATTGGCTTGGTGGGCGTAAACGGTACCGGCAAAAGTACGTTATTGCGCATTTTAGCCGGCGAAATTGTGCCCGATTCCGGTTCGGTGAGCACGCGCAACGGCATTCTGGTAGGTTATTTAAGCCAGAACCCCGTTTTTTTAGATGAAGAAGCCAGCGTGCAGGATGCCCTTTTTGCCGGCACGAACGAAACCCTGGATGCCATCCGGGAATACGAAGCGGTAATGGAAAACCCGGACGTGGATCACGACGTGCTGCAACGCGCCATGGACCGCATGACCGATCTGAATGCATGGGATTATGAACAAAAAGTAAAGCAAATTCTGGGCAAACTCGGCATTCACGACCTACACAAACAAATAAAACACCTTTCCGGCGGACAGCGCAAACGCGTGGCCATGGCCCGTATGCTGATAACCGAACCTGACCTCATTATTCTGGATGAGCCTACCAACCACTTGGACCTGGACACCATTGAGTGGCTGGAAAACCTGCTTTCTACGCAAAACCAAACGCTTTTAATGGTTACCCACGACCGGTATTTCCTGGATAAAGTAGCTACCGAAATTGCGGAATTGGACCAGGGACAGGTTTATTCTTACAAAGGCAACTACGCTTACTTTTTAGAGAAAAAAGCCGAACGCGAAGAAATGGCCGGCGCTGAAGTGGATAAAGCCCGCAACCTGATGCGCAAGGAACTCGAATGGATGCGTCGTCAGCCGAAAGCGCGGGGTACGAAATCGAAAAGCCGGATAGATGCCTTTTATGAAACGAAGGAAAAAGCGGCTGGTAAAGCTTCCGGACCGGGTTTAGACCTTTCGGTAAAAACCACGCGCCAGGGCAATAAAGTGCTGGAAGTTAAACACATTTCTAAATCTTTCGGCGGACGTAAACTGATCGACGATTTTTCTTACGTGTTCAAAAAGCAGGATCGCATTGGTATCATCGGGCCGAACGGCATGGGGAAATCTACCTTCCTGAACATGCTTACCGGCGCACTTACTCCTGATTCCGGCGAAATTGAAAAAGGCGAAACGACCGTTTTTGGCTATTACACCCAGACCGAACTCACTTTTAAGGAAGACCAGCGCGTAATTGATATTGTAAAGGAAGTGGCCGAAGTGGTAGAAACCGCCAAAGGCGAAGTGATCTCGGCCTCGCAGTTCCTGCAGCATTTCCAGTTCGCGCCTTCGCAGCAATATACCATGGTAGGCAAACTGAGCGGTGGCGAAAAACGGCGTTTGCAGTTGCTGCGCGTACTTATTAAAAACCCGAACTTCCTGATCCTGGATGAGCCAACCAACGACCTGGATATCATTACGCTGAATATTCTGGAAGATTTCCTGCTGAATTTCGGCGGCTGTCTGCTCATCGTTTCGCACGACCGGTATTTCATGGATCAGTTGATCGATCATGCTTTTGTGTTCGAAGGCAACGGTAAGATCCGCAACTTCCCGGGCAATTATACGGATTACCGCGAATGGCTGAAAGAACAGGAGAAATCAGACAAAACGGTAGTAATTCCTGAGGAAAAACCCAAAGCTGCCCCAGCGGCCGCGCCCAAAGCCGAACCGCTTACCCAAAAACGCAAACCTTCTTTCAAAGAAAAGCAGGAATACGAGCAGCTGGAAAAGGAAATCGACGAACTGGAAACCAAACGCGACCAACTGACCGGCGAACTGAACAGCGGTGGTTTAGACCACACGCAACTGGCCGCCACCGCCGCCGAGATCGAGAAAATTGGTAAGCAAATTGACCAGAAAAGTGAGCGCTGGCTGGAACTGGCGGATTTGATGTAGTTTTACAAGAAAATATAAATGAGATTTTTATTTTTTGTTTTATGCTGTGCGCTGGTCTTAAACGCGAAGGCACAAGAGTTGAAAAAAGTCGTTGATTACAACTCTCAGCAGCGCATTAGAGAAGAATTTTACGTTCTGAAAGCAAACGAAAAGATAAAGCACGGCGAATACAAGCAGATTACCACCGCGTATAAAACGGTAGTAGAAAAGGGCTTTTATAAAAATAACTTAAAAGACAGTACCTGGACCTATTACTTCCCCGGAACAGAACATATCTTAGCCCAGGGAAATTATCTAAACGATCAGAAATCAGGGATTTGGCACGAGTGTGCGTTTGCTGATAATACAATCTTTTTAAGTGAAAAAGGACTGTATAAAAATGGAGAACGGGCAGGATCGTGGCAATTTTTTAACGCTGAAGGCGAGGTAATAAAAGTTTATGACTACAGTCTGAACAAAATTTATTATGAAAAACCGCTGCCTGACTCGCTGGAATTTGATGTGTTCGTAAATAATACTTGGGAGAAACGAAAACTAGACAGCGCTCCAAGCCTGATTCCGGATAAATTTGGTAATGAATTGATCAGTAAGGCTTTTATAAATAATATCAGCTATCCAATGGATGCCGCAAGAGCGGGGGCTGAAGGTACGGTAGTAATCGCATTTTCTGTGAACGAAGAAGGAAACGCTACTGATTTCTATGTCAAAACTAAATTATACCCCAGTTTAGATGCAGAAGCGCTAAGGGTTACGAAACTCATGCCCCGAAAATTTCAACCAGGAATACTGAACGGTAGGGCGGTAACCACGAGAATAATTCTCCCGATAAAATTTTCAATACAATAAAAAAAAAGCCCGGTATAAGCGGGCTTTTTTTTACAACTTCACCGTTCTTAACCGTAAACTATTTGTAACCACCGAAACGGAACTCAGCGCCATGGCGGCTCCGGCGATCATTGGGTCGAGGAGGAATCCGTAGGTGGGGTAAAGCACGCCAGCGGCAATGGGAATTCCGATCACGTTGTAGATGAAGGCCCAGAATAGGTTTTGCCGTATGGTGCGGACCGTGGCGCGGGAAAGTTTAATGGCTTTCGGAATATGGTTCAAGTCGGAGTGCATGAGCGTGAGTTGGGCAACTTCCATGGCAATGTCGGTGCCTTTGCCCATGGCAATGCTTACGTCGGCGCGGGCCAGCGCTTCCGAATCGTTGATGCCATCGCCAACCATGCCTACGATCTTACCTTTCCGCTGCAGTTCCTGCACAAAATTTCCTTTATCTGCAGGCATTACCCCGGCTTTGAAATGGGAAATACCAACTTGTTCCGACACAGCTCTGGCGGTGGCTTCGTTATCGCCGGTTAGCATGTAAATTTCCAGGCCCAGGTTTTTGAGTTCGGAAAAGGCGGTTACGGAAGTATCTTTGATGGCATCGGCAACGGCAATTACGGCTACGGTCTGCACATTTTCGGCGAAAAACAGTACCGTTTTGGCTTCGGCTTCTAATTTTAAAGCGATTTTTTCCAGTTCGGCATCAGTCAGGATCAGGTTTTCGTTCAGCAGTTTTTTATTGCCGATCAGGTAACTTTTGCCGTTCACGTTACCTTTTACGCCGCGACCGGTTATACTCTGGAAATTCTCCACCGGCACTGCAGGCACATTTTCAGCTTTCAGGCTATTTACCACCGCCGTGGCCAATGGGTGTTCCGAAGCTGCTTCTAAGGAAAGTAAAACCGATTTCAATTGACTGACATCCGCAATTTTAGCGTTCCATTTTATATCGGTAAGTTCGGGTTTGCCTTTGGTGATGGTGCCGGTTTTGTCCAGGATCAGCGCATTCATTTTGTAGGCATTTTCCAGGCTTTCAGCATCTTTTATCAGAATCCCGTTTTCGGCGCCTTTCCCTACGCCTACCATAATGGCGGTTGGTGTGGCAAGACCCAGCGCGCAAGGACAGGCAATAATAAGCACCGAAACGAAGGCCAGAAGCGCATGACTCAGCTCCGAAGTTCCTCCGAAGATCATCCAGACCACAAAACTCAACAGCGCAATACCAATGACTACGGGCACAAAAATGCCGGCAATTTTATCGGTGAGTTGCTGCACAGGCGGTTTGGAATTCTGGGCGTGCTGCACCGATTTGATGATCTGCGCCAGCACGGTGGCCCCTCCTACTTTCCGGGCTTCTATCTGCAAACTGCCTTTCTGGTTTAAGGTGCCGGCAAAAACCGCCGCGCCCGCCGTTTTTGAAACCGGAAGCGGCTCGCCGGTCAGCATGCTTTCGTCCAGAAAAGATTCGCCCTGCACCACTTTACCGTCAACCGGAATTTTCTCACCCGGCCTGATCAGCAAAATATCGCCCATAAGCACTTCTTCAATTTTTATCTCGGTTTCCGTACCGTTTTCCAGACGCTTTACCGTTTTGGGCTGCAGCCCCATCAGTTTTTTAAGCGCCGCCGAAGTCTTGGATTTAGCCCGTTCTTCCAGCAATTTTCCCAGCAAAATAAACCCGACGATCACCGCAGCCGCTTCAAAATAAATGGGCGCATCCAAACCCCGGCTCTCGAAATATTGTGGATAAATAGTATTGAAAGCGCTGAAAATAAAGGCAATGCCGGTACTCAAAGCCACCAGCGTATCCATGTTCGCTTTGCCGTGTCTGGCTTGAGCAAAAGCGCGTTTAAAGAACGGCCAGCCAAAACCGAAAACCACCGGCAAGGTCAACAGCAACTCGATCCATTTTAAGGTTGGCGAAGGATGGTGAAAACTCATACCCAAAACCGCCACCGGAACTGCTAAAAGCAAAGCGCCGATTGTCCGTTTTTTAAGCGTAGCATAATCTTTTATGCGTTGCTTTTCCAGCGCTTCCACGTCGGCTTCGGAAGGCTCAATGAGCAGATCGTAGCCAATGCTTTGGATAACCTTCTGCATTTTTTCCGGCGTAATTTCCTGCGGGTAGTACGTAACCGTAGCATTCATGGAGGCAAAGTTTACCTGCGCCTTTTCTACGCCCGGCTGGCTTTGCAACATGCTTTCCACGCTCGCCGAACAGCCTGCACAGGTCATGCCGGTTACCGGGAAAGTGGTTTCTATTATATCGGTATCAGGAGTTTTATCGATGGTTTCCATAGCGTTTTTATACGGTGGTGAACGGTACAAAAGTAATGGCTATTGCTACGGAAAGCGTTATAGAATTGTGAGTTTGAATTATAGAATTAGTGAATGAAAGAAAAATGCTTTTTCGGATTTATTTATCCGAAAACTACCTGTAGCGGATTTATCAATCCGCGTTTTTGAGCGTATGAGCAGCAAACGTGGGTCAATAGACCCGCCACAGGCTACTTCCGGATTTATAAATCCGGAAGAGCTGCTAATGAATTTTGAGAGTGCTACTTTTTGAATTTTCAGGGTTTTGAGACAAAAAAAGATACGGTTTTATAAAAAATAACTCTGATTGCCACGGTTTTAACCCGTGGCAATCAGAGTTATTTCCCCACCTCATCCAGCGGTTTTCTATTATGCGCCTTCAGTTTTTTAAAAGCCGTTGGCGTGAAACCGGTAACTTGTTTGAACTGGCTGGAAAGGTGCGCTACGGAACTGTAACCGAGTTTGTAGGCCATTTCGCTGAGGCTCAATTCGTCGTAAACCAGCCATTCCTTTACTTTTTCGATCTTCTGCAGAATGATGTAGCGCTCGATAGTTACGTTTTCGGAAGAGGAAAAAAGCTGGCTTAGGTAGTGGTAATCTTTGTCTAGATGCTCGGCGATCAGGTCGGAATAATTCTGCAGGCGGGATTCGGGTTCCTGAATAAGCTGGATGATGTAGTTTTTGATCTGCTCTACCTGCCGCGCTTTTTTGTCTTCAAGCAACTCAAAACCGGCTTCAGCCAATACATTTTTAATTTGTTCACGGTCTGCGTTTCCGGTTACGGTGGCTTCGCCGAGCGCAATTTCGTTTACCTCCAAACCCAGCTTTTCCAGCTCATCTTTTACCACGCGCACGCAACGTTGGCAAACCATATTTTTAATGGCTAAATGGTGCTGTTCTTCGGGCATAAAAACGGTAGGGTTTCGGGGTAAAAAAGTATTAATCGTGGTAGTGGCTGGCTTCGTAGCTGAAGTTAAAACCGACCTTTTGGTTGCGACTTATCTGTTGATTATCAAGCTTTTGTTTCACCGTTATGGTCCGCATATCATCTATATTACGGGCCATAAGATCGTTATTTACGGCCGCAATTATGGCGCTTTCCACCATCAGTAATATGGCTTCTTCGTTTAAAACATTACGGGCAATATCCTGGTACCGCAAATTGAGCTGATCTACTCCCTCGAGGTAAAAATGATTCTCGATATTGATCAGTAACCGGCCTAACAAATATCCCGGATCGTTCATACGACCATATTTTATTGAATCGGCCATGAAGTTGTAAGCCATGATATGCCCGAAGAACCGACGTTTGAAATCAGCTTCCACGTATTCGGTTTTCATCAGATCGTAGTCTTCAGGGAAGGTAACCACGTTGGAATGCATCACAAAAACGAGCAGGTCGCCGGAAATTTTTATGTGGAATTCAAACTCGCTTACGTCGCGGTATTCGATCAGAACGGAAGAATCGAGGGAAGTTACGCGATCGCTGAGCTTTTTTACCAGATCGATGGAAATTTTACGGAACTGATCGAAGGCTTGCTTTGTGTTCCGGTAAATGGCTTGTTTAGCCGACGATTTCTGTCTGAGACCTTCAAAAATGGCGTCGAGTCTGTCCTCCATAAGCTGCTTTTAGAATTTGAAAATTTAAAGTTAAGGAATGCTGACTAAAACATACCCTATTCCGGAGAAATTGGTTTTTAAAAATTTTGCACTGCAAAGTGTTATTGAATTATTCCTTCGGCTTCCAGTTTTTGCAAGGTTTCCTGATCAAGGCCGGCGAGTTTCTGCAGTACTTCCCGGGTATGCTGGGCGTAATGCGGGGGCGGCAACAAATGATCATTCATAGGTTTTTCGAGCTTAAACGCTACCGTTTTTAAACCTGAAAGTCCATTTTCTGCATAATCTGTCTTGAATTGTAACGCTTTGGCTGCATCTCCGGAAAGAGCTTCGGAAACAGACCGGACGGCTCCGGCCGGCACAAAACGCTTTTCCAATTCGGTGAGTAAATATTCCAGCTTAAAACCCGCGATCAGCATTTTTAATTTTTCGTTGAGCACCAGCCGGTTTTTTACGCGCGCACTGTTTTTACTGAATAAAATGTCTTCCGCAATTTCCGGTTGGCCCAAAACCAGGCATAAATTCCGGAACTGCCGGTCATCTCCGATGGCTAAAATAAGTTGTTTCTGATCTTCGGTGGTAAAAATGGTGCCATAAGGAACGATATTCGGATGTTCGGAGCCGGCGCGTTGCGGCTCAAAACCGGCTACCAAGTAGTTGGTACCCTGATTGGCCAGTGAAGTTAATGCCGCATCGAGCAAAGACATCTGCACCAGCTGGCCTTTCCCGGTTTTTTCGCGCATATATAAAGCCGTAAGCAAACCTTCTTTTAACTGGTGCGCGGCAAAAAGATCGACAAACGCAACCGGCATTTTGGTAGGTAATCCATCGGGTTCGCCGTTCAGGTACATCAGCCCGCTTTCCGCCTGGATCACGGCATCGTATCCGGCTCTTGGGTTTTGGGTGCCGTAACCGGTAATGTGGCCGTAAAGCAGTTTTGGGTTGATTTCGGATAGCGTTTTATAATCTACCCGCAATTTTTCGGCGTCTCCGGGTTTGTAGCTGGCAATTACGATGTCAGCCTGCGCCGTAAGTTTATGTAGAATTTGCAGCCCGGCTGTTTTTTTCAGGTCTAAAGCTACCGATCTTTTGCCCCAGTTAGCGCAGGAAAAATAGGCTGAAATATCGGTTTCCGGATTTTCGGAGCGGGCTTTCCATTTGCGGGTTACATCGCCTTGCGTGCCGGTATTCTCTATTTTTATAACGGTAGCGCCGAGTTCAGCAAAAAATTGCCCTACGCTCGGACCAGCCAGTACGCTGGCAAGTTCGAGCACTACAAGTCCGGAAAAAGGTTGTTCAGCTTGCATAGAATAAGAAAAACCAACCGTTACGGATTGGTTTTCATAAGTGATTTAAAACACAAAAACGGTAGGGCAAATTACGTAAAAACTCGCCACGTGGCATTTATTCTACCGACTTTCCTTTCAGTTTTTGCCAGTAATATTGCAGCGAATCGTTTGGTTGTACCTGAAATTTCCGGCTGGCAATTTCGGTTTTCAGGTAATCGATGCGGGAATCGAGAACCGGGTGCGTGCTTAAAAATTCCGGCAGATCTAAATTCCCTTTCTGGTCTTTCAAAGCACTGAAAAGCCCTACCATACCGTTCGGATCGATGCGTTTTTGTTCCAGCAATTTTAGTCCCGTCATATCGGCTTCTTTTTCCAGTTCCCGGTTATATTCCAGCGATTTCAGACTGTTGGCGTTTTCAGCTACCACCACCATAATGCCATTCACATCGCCAAAAAGCAGGGAAACCAGGAAGTAACTTGACAGATTCCGAAACAACGCTTTCAGCGAATGGCGATGCTGCAAATGGGCATTTTCGTGGGCCATCAGGCCGGCAAATTCCTCGTAACTATCGGTAAGGTGAATGATCGGTTCGTAAACCACAATGTGCCCACCAGGAACTGCAAATGCATTCGCCTGAGAATTTTTCACGACAGTAACGCTTACTTTTCCGTTTTGCGGACTGGCGTGCAGCAGGTTAAAAAAACGCTGGGCATAAATAGTTTTGACGGAATCTTTTTCTTCCGCTTCGAGCATGCCATCGATCAGGGCCTGGCCTAATTTTACTTCGGCGCTTACCGGTAAATTTTCGGCTACAATTTCTGCGGTTTTAGGAATAAGCCAGAAATATGCTCCGGCAACCAGCAACACAAAAACCGCCAGCACACTTAAAAGCGGCAACGGATCTCCGGAAATCAAAGAACCATAGCGCGAACCTGCAAAAACAGCTTTCGGGTATTTTTCCTTTAATGCGCCGAAAAAGGCCGGATCTTTCACTTCCAGATATTCAGGCGGCGAAGCGGCATATTGCAGTTCTACCAGTTCGTCATCGTTAAAATCGTTGCGTCCAATCAGGTTTATATCCCAGATCCGCAGGAAATCCGCATCAGTCGGGGAAGTAAGTTGAAATTCTGTGGGCAAAAATGTTACCGAAACGGGCAGGCCCGCACTGGTTTTTCCGTTAAAATATAAGCCTTGAAATTCGGCCATAAGCTGCAATTATACCAGGTCAAGATTCAGAATATCGGAAACGTCTTCCATAGTAGCATCAATGCCATCGGTTTGGGCTTGTTCCAGATTTTCGAGGTCTAAATTACAGAACAATTCGCAGTTATTAATCACGTAACGCATGGTACGAACGGTAACCAACGGCGTGCCTAAACCCAAAGTAAAGATCACGATCAGGATGTTTCCGGCCAGAAGTTTAAAATAACCGGCACCATTCACGTTGGCTTCCAGGCGCGAATAATTACCATTCTGCTCAATTAAAATATTGTTGAAATAGAAGCGGTGCAATTCAGCCATGTACCCGAACAAGTAAATTCCCAGCGTGAACATGCTCAGGAAATAACCTTTCAGGTGGATCATGAACAATTCGCTGCCTTCGCCATCGAACTCAAAACGAATATTTCCGATGCGGATATTGCCTACAATTTTCTTCCGCAGCGCTACAGCAAACCAGGAAGAATAAATACCCAAAGTAATAATAGACAAAAACATACCTTTTATGCAGGTAACGTAAATCTCTTTCAGGCTGGCGGTGAAGGCAAAATGGATACCGCGCCAGGAAGTGCGGGAAAGGCGGTAGCGCATGGAACCGTAAATAGCTACCGGAATTAAGGCGGCCAAACCAAAATAAAAGAAGAACATACCGCCTAAAATCAGGCCTTTAGAACCAGAAAAGACGCAAGCCATGAGTACGCCATAGAGCACCGCAAACACCAGCATGGCTTTTATAAATCCTTTGAACATTTCTTTTCCGGTACCATGAAATTTAAAGCGGCTGCCGGCAAATTCGGTTTTCTGGTACAGGTATTTCAGTTTTTCGGCTTTGGCCCAGGGATAATAAACGCCGAAGGTAACCACGGTTAATACCCAGTTTGGTAACTGAATACCGAATAATTCGGAGCTTTTGCCTTTAAACTCAAAGGTTTGCGGCACTTCTGCCGCCGGAGAAGGCTGGTAAATTTCTTCCATAAATTGAGTGGGGATGATTGTTTTTAGATTGCTTGATTTTCAAAGATAAAAACTAATTGTAACAAAGCAAATCCAGCCATTGCTATAAACACCATTTACTTTCTTTGCCTCAAAACCTACCATTTCACCAGCAAAGCACTTTTTAGCCGAAAAACATACCGTTTTTATTATCAGATTCACCACCACTTTTTCTACCTGAAATCCTAGCGTTTTTAAAAACAAAAAACCACCGGCCAGAAGCCGGTGGTTTTCCCAGTATGATTACTACTTAACTACTTTACTTATTTAATGATCAGTTTCTGAACGCTTACTTTGTCGCCGGCTTTCAGGTTTACCAGGTATAAACCAGGTCTCATGCCTAAGCTGCGGCCGTCTACGTTTATTTCGGTGGCGTTGGTTATTTGTCTGCTGTGCAGTACGCGGCCACTCATATCCAGAATTTGCAGTGTTGCATTTGTTGGCTCAGTGGTTCTTACATTGAATACACCGTCGGTAGATGGGTTCGGATAAACTGTGATGCCTGCATCTTTTCCTTTAGCTGTTACAGCGATTACTTTGCTGAATTCAAACTTGCCGTCGAAATCTACCTGGCGTAATCTGTAGTAATTCAGGCCGTTGGCAGCATTTTTATCGAGGAAGTTATATTTCAGTACGTTGCTGCTATTGCCGTTACCTTTCACGGTGCCAACAGTTTCGAAAGAACGGCCATCGTTGCTGCGTTGTACTTCAAAACGATCGTTATTTTTCTCAGCGGCAGTAGACCAGTTCAGGGAAATTCCTTCGGCAGTGGTAGTGCCCGAGAAACCGATCAGTTCTACCGGTAGCGGGTTAATATTGCCGCAATCTTCGTTTACAAACACATATTCTGTATCGGTTGCGGTTCCGCAGTTATTGGTTACTGTTACGGTTACATCGCCTGGTTCAAAGCCTACATAAACGGTAATACTGTTAGTGCCTTGTCCAGAATCGATGGTCCAATCGGCGGGAACGTTCCAGGTATAGGTGGCGTTGTTTTGCGCTGGGGTAGTGAAGGTATAAGGTTCATCATTGAAAGCACAAACGGTATCTGGTCCGGCAATTTCAGCTACTACGTTGCAAACCGGTGGCGTACCGCAGTTGGTGTTCACATCTACATCTATAGCATCGGAAGCGGTAGTGTTGCAGTAGCCTTTGTAGCCTCCTACGCCGTTGCCGTTGTTGCCATTTCCGCTGTTACCGTTAGAAGCAAATGTTGTGGTTACACTAACTTTGCCGTCAGTTGCACCAGGAGTTACGGTTAAAGTCTTGGTACCTTGTCCGCTTACAATTGTCCAGCCGGCTGGTACAGTCCAGGTATAAGTAAAGTTACCTTTCACCTGGCCATTACCGTTACCATTTCCGCGGCCTAAAGAATCCGCTACAGTTGCATTATACGTTTGGTTTACATTTACACAAACAGAATCAGGTCCATCTACATCAACAATAAAGCCTTTGCTTGGTTTTACAGGGAGGGTTGCTACTTTGGTGCCGCAGATCGGGTCATTCACTTTCACTTTCATGGTACCGCTTTTAGTACCGACTCTTACAGTTACGCAGTTGGTGCCTTGCCCGGAAACAATTTCCCAGCCGGTTGGCGGGTTGCCGGCGTGGGCTCTTGGCACATCCCATTCAAAAGAAGTATAGCCCCGGCTGTTATCGATGCAATAGGTTTCTAAAGAACCTGGACAAGGATGTTGATTTCCGGTTATTGGTCTTGGTTGCGAGGTATTACAAGGGCTGTTGGTTTTTGCTGCCTGCTGCGCATTTGCGTCAGGGTTAAGAAAAAGCAGCGACAAGAAAAGGAATACGGAAGTAAGTAAGTTAGTTTTCATAGCTCGGAATAGTTAAATTTTCTTCATATTTTCAGTTAAATTTTCGAAATCATTTTCGGTAATTTCTTATATGGGGTTTTAACGCCCCGAGCTATCATCAGTTGCACTAAGCAATGTTTACAAATTTAAAATCCTTTAATATTATTTAAATAATACAATTTATACACTCATTTACCAGCTTTAAACACCTATTCACCTCATTTTTTACAACTATATACAACTACCTATATTTAACTTATCCAAGACTATTAAATTTCAGGCAAGCATTTCATAGCTGATAAAAAAGTTTTAAACTGTTTTCTACTTAAAATATCGACTGATATTAAGTACAATTTTAAAGAGTTTTATCATACCTATTTTCATGCGGAATATAATGCTGTTATTGCCCGTTTTTTTTATGTACTTTTACTCAGCGCTTTCATAGCGTTTTTTGTATTTAAAATTGAACTGACTTTTATGAGTGAAATGGATACCGTTTCTTTCGATACCTTTGACCTGCACGACGATCTTTTAAATGGCATCAACGCCATGGGCTTTAGAAATGCCACGCCCGTGCAGCAGCAAGCCATTCCGGCTATTCTGGAACAAAAAGACCTGATCGCCTGCGCCCAGACCGGAACCGGCAAAACAGGCGCGTATTTAATTCCGCTTTTAGACCGCATTTCCCACGCCGGCCACGACCATACCAGCACGTTAATTTTAGTACCTACCCGCGAACTTGCCAAGCAGATCGACGATCAGGTTGAAGGTCTCTCCTATTTCGTTTCGGCTACCAGCATTGCCATTTACGGCGGCAGCAAAGGCGATAACTGGGACCAACAGAAACGTGCTCTAACGACAGGTGCCGATATTATTATTGCCACGCCTGGTCGCCTTATTGCGCACATGAACATGGGCTACGTAAAGTTCGACCAACTCAATTATCTGGTGCTTGACGAAGCCGATAAAATGCTGGACATGGGCTTTATGGACGACATTATGCGCATTGTGAACGAACTGCCGAAGAACCGCCAGACGCTACTTTTCTCCGCCACCATGCCGCCAAAGATCCGCACGCTGGCCAAAAACATTCTGAACGAACCGGTAGAGATCAGCCTTGCAGTCTCCAAGCCCGCCGAAAACATCGACCAACGCTTCTACTTCACTTACGACAGCCAGAAACTACCTCTGCTGGAAAGCCTGATCAACGGATTGGAAGTTTCGAGCATGATCGTATTCACTTCCCGGAAATCAAATGTAAATTCTATTGTGCGCTCGCTACAGAAACTTGGTTTTACCGCTGAAGGAATTCAATCTGACATTGAGCAGGACGAACGCGAAAAAGTACTTTTAGGCTTCCGGAATAAGAAATACCAGATCCTGGTGGCTACCGATATTATGTCGCGCGGCATCGATATCGATAATATTTCGCACGTAGTGAATTTCGATATGCCGCAGGACGCTGAAGATTACATTCACCGCATCGGCCGCACCGCCCGCGCTGCCGCTACCGGCACCGCGCTAACGTTCGTGAATGAAAAGGACATGTACAAGATCCCGCGCATCGAACGTCTGATCGAGAAAGAAGTACCAAAATTCGACCTGCCCGATTTTTTAGGCAAAGGCCCGGAATATAACCCGAACGCCAAACCGGAAAAACGCGGCGGCCGCGATAAAAAAGGCGGCAAAGGCCGCAACGGCGATCGCAAAGAAAACCGCAGCTCCAAACCACAAGGTGAGCGCAAACCCGCTGCAAAAGCGGAAGGCCAACCAACTGAAACCGGAGAAAACACTATAGTTTCAAGCCTAAAAAGTGCCGAGAACAAAAACCGTAACCGTGATAGGAACCGCGACCGCGACCGCAAACCTAAAGCTGAAGTAGACAATAACCGCCCGATCAAGGCCTTTGTACCGAAACGCGAATCGAAAACGCAGCATGCTGCTGAAGGAAAAGCTTCCTCGGAGAATACGCCTACAGCTGAATAAAACGGTATAGTTTTGAGCTAAAAAAGTAAAGCCCTGCAATTTTGCAGGGCTTTTTGTTTGAACACGATTTTTAGGATTTAAGGGATTGGCAGGAATTTTATATTTCGGCAGAAAAAACGCTATGCTTTCAAGCATAAAAAGTCATATAATGGCTCCTGGCGCAAGTGTTAAGCCAGCAAAAAAAATTACAACAAGCTAATCGCTAACCCAATCCCAAAAAGTAACACAAACAGCAACGTAGAAAGCGAAAGCTGTTTTAGATAAGGATCAAGTTCGGCTGGTTGCTGCTTTTTAGAAACATGAATGCCATTGTAAATAAAGAACGGAAAGCTCAGCACGAACAGAAACTGCCACGGACCGAAGAAACGCCAGAAGACAAAACCAACCGCACAGGCCATTCCGGCAATTAACAAGAACCAATGGTAAACCCGGGCTTTGCGCGCACCTAACCTCACCGGAACGGAATTCTTACCGGCCAGTTTATCCGAAACAATGTCGCGTATGTTGTTTACGTTGAGCACGCCGGTGGCAAAGAAACCGCAGGCGGCGGCTGGTAACAGGTGGCTCGGGCTGAACTCCTGGCTTTGCAGAAAAACGGTACCCATAACGCCCAGCAAACCAAAGAACAGGAACACCGAAATATCGCCTAAACCGGCATAACCGTAAGGTTTCGGGCCATTGGTGTAGGTAATGGCAGCCCAAATTGCGGCTAAACCCAAGGCCAGAAAAAGCAGGAACAAGTAAATTCCTTCACTGCCAAAACTAACCCAAAGCAAGCCCAACCCACTCACCAGCGACAGCAAACTAAAAACCCCAATCCCGGCTTTCATCTGCTTTTTGGAAATATGGCCGGCCTGCACAGCACGTTTCGGACCTTTCCGTTCAGCGTGGTCGGCACCGTGTACGGAATCGCCGTAATCGTTGGCCAGGTTGGAAAGAATCTGCAAAAAAAGCGTGGTTAAAATGCACAAACCCAGCACTTCCGGCCGGAAAGAAATTTGCGTGGCCGCCAGAAAACCGCCCATAAAAATGCTGCTCAACGAAAGCGGCAAAGTGCGCAAACGAAACGCCGAAACCCAGGCTTTCACTTTTCCCGGCGCTTCGGCGTTCATATTCGTATTCATTTGAAAATCGGTAGGCAAAACGAAGGAAAAAGTATTATTGGTGAATGGCTGTCAGCATTTCGTTGCTCATGGGCGTAACTTTGGAATTGAAAAACGCCTGCACTTTGCCGTTCTCATCGATCAGGTATTTGCAGAAATTCCAGTTCGGTTTTTCGTCGGTTACGCCATTCAGTTCTTTGCTGGAAAGGAACTGGTAAAGCGGGTGCATATCGTCGCCGGCCACCGAAATTTTCTCCATTACCGGAAACGTTACGCCGTAATTCTTTTCGCAGAACGCCGCAATTTCCTGGTTCGAACCGGGTTCCTGTCCGCCGAAATTATTGGCCGGAAAACCAAGCACCACTACTTTATCGCCGTGCTTATCGTAAAGCTCCTGCAGCTCTTTGTATTGCGGCGTGTACCCGCATTCCGAAGCTGTGTTCACGATCAGCATTTTGCGACCTTTGTAATTGCTGAGCACAATATCTTCACCCTGCAAAGTCTTGAATTCGAAATCGTAAACCGAATGAGCCGGGTTTTGTGCCTGCTCAAAAGTACCTTCCATTTGTGACATAGTTTTTGATGCTTTGGGTGTTTCTTTCTGCTGACAAGCAATTGCTGTCAGCAATAAAAAACCGATTAAAATTTTCTTCATTTTGAGGTAACTGAATTTCGGAGGAAAGGTTTTATGAAACTTGATTAAACAACTTGAATTCAACATCCATCGGAATTTGGCCTGAATACGATTGCCTTACTTTAATTTGATAATTAAGGTAAGTTTCATATTCATTTACTCTACTCCAAGCTTGAGTTAATTTCTCAATTTTCTTATCCTTTTGAAGTTTATCTTGAATAATATTATCAATTGGAATATGAAAGAATCTGTAGTTTCTAGAAATATTGGGCACTCTATTCTCACCAAAAGCAAATAAATATTTTAGTGACATATTTATCCATTTCTGAGCTTGACCAACCGAAAATCCGAAGCCTAATTCTTCACTATAAATATTGATAAGTTTCTCACATTGAATTTTATGCTACGCATCAAAATCAGCTTGAGTTGAAAATTCTGTATTTAAGAGTTCTTCAATAATTGTCCGAATTAGATTTTTAAATTTTGAATAACTATCTGCTTTTTTCTTTTCTGCTAAACCAGTTTGTGTTCGGTTGAAATCACGATAAGCTCGGTTAATAGCCGCATCTATAAAATCAACTTTGGTAATGAAATACAACCGGATCCAAAATTCTTCAAAATCGGATTTTTCTAAAACTGATTTAATAAAAACGCTATCCTTTTCACCTCAAAAAGTGCGGACAGGTCAAGCCCTGTCCCTACTAAAAATTACATGCGGTCCGGAACCTGAATTCCCAGCAAGCCCATCGCTTTTTTAATGGTTTTAGCAACTTGCTCCGACAAGGCAATTCTAAAGCTGCGTGCCTTTTGATCAGTTTCCTGGAAAATGGAAACTTCGGTGTAGAAACGGTTGTAGGCTTTGGCTAATTCGTAGGCGTATTGCGCGATGATGCTTGGAGCGAACAAATTAGCGGCTTCCTGCACGGTCTTTTCGTAGTAGCTCAGCAGTACAATTACCTCGGTTTCGGTTTCGTGCAAAGAAGGCAAATTGGCGAACGCAGCAGCATCGAAAGCAATGTCCATTTCGGCGGCTTTGCGCAGAATGGCGGCAATACGCGCGTGCGTGTACTGTATAAACGGACCGGTATTTCCCTGGAATTCAATAGATTCTGCCGGATTGAAAAGCATCCGTTTTTTCGGGTCCACTTTCAGCAGGAAATACTTGAGCGCGCCCATCGCCAGTTTGTGGTACAGTTCCTGCGCTTCCATATCAGAGAAACCTTCTATCTTGCCCAGTTCATCGGTTTTCTGGCGCGCCGTTTCGATCATTTCTTCCACCAGTTCGTCGGCATCTACCACGGTTCCTTCCCGGCTTTTCATTTTACCGCTTGGCAGGTCTACCATGCCGTAGCTTAAATGGAAAATGCCGTCGGCGTAGGGTTTGCCTAGTTTTTTCAGGATAGCTTTAAGCACCTGCATGTGGTAGTTCTGCTCATCAGCAATCACGTAAACCGAGGTATCGTAGTTAAATTCCTGGTATTTCAGCTCGGCGGTGCCTAAGTCCTGGGTAATGTAAACCGAAGTGCCGTCGGCGCGCAAAACGAGTTTTTCATCGAGGCCTTCTTCTTTCAGATCGACCCAAACAGAGCCATTCTCTTTTTTGAAGAATACACCTTTTTCCAGGCCTTCATCTACTCGTTCTTTGCCTAATAAGTAGGTTTCCGATTCGTAGAAATATTTATGAAAATCGACGCCGATGTTTTTATAGGTTTCGTCGAAACCCTGGTAAACCCAGGCGTTCATCTGCTTCCACAAAGCCATCACTTCTTCGTCGCCCTGCTCCCATTTTTTGAGCATTTCCTGGGCTTCTTTCATGAGCGGCGCTTCTTTTTTGGCAGTTTCCACGTCCATGCCGTTTTTCACGAGCTCGTCAATTTCCTGCTTGTAGGCTTTATCGAACATCACGTAGTAACGGCCGGCTAAATGGTCGCCTTTAATACCTGCTTGCTCCGGCGTTTCTTCGTTGCCGAAAAGCTGATAAGCCAGCATACTTTTGCAGATGTGAATGCCACGGTCGTTGATCAGGTTTACTTTAGTAACGTGGTTGCCCGCCGCTTCCAGAATTTCCGAAACCGAGTAACCCAGAAAATTATTGCGCAAATGGCCTAAGTGCAGCGGCTTGTTCGTGTTGGGAGAAGAATATTCTACCACGATCTTTTTACCGGTATCGGACAGTTTTTCGTCTGAACTTCCTACCATTTTGCGGAACAAATCCACCCACACGTTCTCGGCAATTTCCAGGTTCAGGAAACCTTTAACCACGTTAAAGCCCGAAACTTCTTTCGCGTTTTCCTTCAGATATTCCCCCAAAGCCTGACCGATCTGCTCCGGACCTTTGCCCGCCTGTTTCGTGAACGGGAAGGTTACAAACGTGAACGTGCCGGCAAATTCCTTGCGGGTTTCCTGCAACACAATAGTAGCCGGATCGATCTGAATGGAAAAGGTCTTATTTAAAGCGTCGGCAATGGCCGTGCGGATATTTTGTTCTAATTGTTTCATTTCGGAAACGGTAGGTAAAATGGAGTTAAAAGTGCAAAGTTAAGAGTTATGAGTTATTTTCTGACTTAAAAAAAGACAAAGCCGAAAGAACCTATGAAACCGTTTCAAAATACGGCCTTATAAGTTCCCTCGGCTTCGCCCGGGATGACGATTTTTTATCATTCCGACGTCAGGAGAGATCTCCGGAGAAAGGTAGTAAAGCCAGAATAAAAGCAACTACTATACTGACGGGATCTCTCCTATCCTCGAGATGACTGCAAATAATAACGAGATAATATTAAGCAGAAACCTTCTCTACTTTACCCAAGCGTTCAACTAAGGAATTCGTAGTTGCTTCCAGAATTTCGAAAGCGTTTTCGGCCATGGTGTTTTCGGTATCTAACGTTGGGTTGATTTCCACCATTTCGAAGCAGCAAACGCGCGGGTCTTTTACCAGACAGGCGCATAATTCTTTGGCTTGTTCTACGGTTAAACCTGTTTCTACCGGCGTGCCAGTGCCTTTAGAGAATTTAGAATCGAGGCTGTCTACGTCAAAGGAAATATAGATCAGGTCGCAGTCTTTGAGACGGGCCAGGGCTTCGTTGGCAATGTTCTCGGCGCCTTTCTGGTTGAATTCGTCGAAATGGTAATTCTTGATGTTATGTTTTTTCATCAGGTAATCTTCCGGCACTTCGTAGGACCGCACCATAATGTAGATCAGATCATCGTAAGAGAATTTCGGGCCTTCAACACCTACCTTTTTTACGGAACGCCAGAAGAATCTGCTTTCAGGATCCAGGTCGTTTATTTTGCAATCTTTATTGTCTTCGTTCAGGGCAATTGCCAGGCTCATGCCGTGCATGTTGCCGGAAGGCGTGGTATATGGCGAATGGATATCGGAATGGGCATCGATCCAGATCACGCCAAGGCGCTTATCGGGGTGGGCTGCTTTAATACCGGCAATGGTTCCTGCGGCGTTGGAATGGTCGGCGGCTAAAACCAGCGGGAACATATTGAACTCAAATGTCTGCGCAATGGTGGAACTGATAGACTTGAGCGTAACGAGAATGGAATCAATGTGCTTGGCAAACGGGAAAAGATTTTTGTCGAACAGCACATGATTATCGTTCGGCACTTCGATGGAGTTGAACCGTTTAAAATAATCGGAACCTGCATCCAGGCAGGCAATTTTCAGGGCATCGATCCCCAGACTTGCGCCGCGCGTTCCGGCGCCTAATTCAGATTTTACTTCAATAATTTTTACATTCTTCATAAAAGGATTAATGGTCCGTTTGCAAATATGCGAAAATAAAGGGAGTTAAACCACCGGAAAACCGCTAACAGTTTATTTCCATCCGTTAGAGGAAATTTGTTTTCAACCACCCCCGAGCACTCTGGTTCAGGCGGGGAGCTTTACCCCAGCCCTGCCCTGCCCTAAAAACAGGGGAGGGAGTTTTCTTATCTTCTATTTGATTTTTTCTGCTTAAAAGCATAGCGTTTCTATCAGCAATGCGTGCGGAAAGGTCAAGCCCTGTCCCTACAAATGCTGCGGGTAAAAGCTCCCCTCCTTTTCAAGGAGGGGTTCGGGGTGGTTATTTCACTCTATCAGATTAAATTCCGCACTTGTTCAAATAAACTTTCTGCTAAAAAAGTCCTCCCCCTACCCCTCCAAAGGTGGACTTTTCCGCAAGAAACCACTCCAAAAACGCCATGCTTTCATTCCCAAAAAGTCAAAACTAAAGCCCAATTCCATTGCCGTCTGCTTCAGCCGACGTTGTTAAACTCCCTCCCCTGTTTTTAGGGCAGTGCCGGAGTGGGATAAATTCCCCGAAACGATAATAATTTTAACTCGTTTTAGAATACTATTTCCTACTTTTGAACCGCAAATTTTTGCCTTAACCAAACCCAGTAAATGGATAAATACATAGATCTGATCAATCAGACGTTCGATTTCCCGACGGAGGAGTTCCGGGTGGAGAATAACGAGCTTTTTTTCAATGAGATCCCCATGATGGAGATCGTGAAGGAATACGGCACGCCGTTGCGCCTCACGTATCTGCCCAAGATCAGTTCCCAGATCCAGAAAGCCAAGCTGCTCTTTAAGGAAAGCATGGAAAAACTGAATTACCAGGGAAGCTATACCTATTGCTACTGCACCAAATCGTCGCACTTTAGTTTTGTGCTGGAAGAGGCCCTGAAGAATAATATTCACATCGAAACATCTTCTTCGTTTGATATTCCGATCATTAGGGCGCTGTACGAAAAAGGCAAAGTAGACAAGAATATTTTTGTGGTTTGCAACGGCTACAAACGCGAGCTTTACCGCAACTACATTACCGAGTTAATTAACGACGGTTTCAGAAACGTAACGCCGGTGCTGGACCATCTGGAAGAGATTGACCATTACATCGAACACGTTACCGAACCTTGTCAGTTAGGAATTCGCGTAGCTTCCGATGAAGAACCGAAATTCCAGTTCTATACCTCGCGGTTGGGCGTGAACTACAACGATGTACTGAAGCTGTATAAAAAGAAGATAAAAGACAACCCGAAGTTCCAGCTGAAAATGCTGCATTACTTCATCAACACGGGTATTAAAGACACGTCGTATTACTGGTCGGAATTAAGCCGCTTTGTGCACAAATACTGCGAGCTGAAAAAGATCTGCCCGGAGCTGGATACGATCGATATTGGCGGCGGTTTCCCGATCAAAACCTCCATCCAGTTCGATTACAACTACCGCTACATGATCGAGGAAATTCTGCGCACCATCCAGCGGATCTGCAAGGAAGAAGAAGTGCCGGAACCAAACATTTTCACCGAATTCGGGATCTATACCGTTGGCGAAAGCGGCGCGCACGTTTACTCCATTCTGGATACCAAACTGCAGAACGACAAGGAGCTTTGGTACATGATCGACGGCTCGTTTATTACCAACCTGCCGGACACCTGGGCCCTGAACCAGCGCTACATTTTAATGGCCATCAACCAGTGGGATAAACCGTACCAGCGCCTCAACCTGGGCGGTCTCACCTGCGACAGCCAGGACTATTACAACTCCGAAATGCACTCGTTCCAGGTGTTCCTGCCGAAGCTGAAAAAAGACGAACCAGAGCCGCTCTACATCGGTTTCTTCCACACGGGCGCCTACCAGGAAAGCTTAAGTGGCTACGGCGGCATCAAGCACTGCCTCATCCCGTCACCGAAACACGTGATCATCGACCGCGAAGAAGACGGGACTTTGAAAACGTGGCTGTTTGCGGAGGAGCAGACCCAGGAATCGATGTTGAAGATCTTGGGGTATACGAAGTAGGCAAAACTGTCATCCTGAACGAGAGTGAAGGATCTTGTTGGCTGGTTGGTACTGAAGTTTATTTGGAAACGCTATACTTTATGTCTGGAAAAGTATAGCGTTTTTTGTTTGTGGGGATTAAATCACGTATTTATTGTTAGATTAAAACCAGCTTAATTCTGTAATTTTGCAGCTTATTAAATGGGAAGCAATTTCAAATGAAGCAAATTATTATACTGTTTTCAATATTCTTTATTTCTATACAATTATATGGACAGGAGACAATTTTTTTCGTTCAAAAAAAACCAAACGGCCAAATAGAAGAGTTTTACGTTCTAAAAAGCGATAAAAACACAAAGCATGGTACTTATGTGAAATATCGAATGGCTTTTGGCAACGTAATTATTCTCGAATCTGGTAATTTTAATAATGGCCAGAAACATGGCGATTGGCAAAGCTTTTATGACTCCAATAAGTACAAAAACAGTTTAAAAGAAAGAGGAACCTATTTTAATGGATCGAGAAATGGGTTATGGTCTACTTTTTACATGGATACTACTTCAAATTTTACTGGTATTGAAAAATATGGTAAAAAGAAAACCGCTGATTCTCTAGCTGTTAATATTGAACAAAAAGCGCTTAAAATTAAACAAGCAGGAATTTTCATCAAGGATAAAAGAGTAGGCGAATGGGTTACTTATAATTTCAATGGTGAACTAATTCAAAAATATAACTTCAATACAATAGAGCTTTTTTATGATAGAGAAATAAAAGATTCATTAGAATACAATAAAACTCGAAAAGCCACATTTCTTGGCGGAAAGAAATTTTTGATAGATTATTTAAATGAGAACATTACCAGAGGGCTTCCTCTTCTAAACCGGAATAATATTCATTTTAAAGTTTCTTTCACGATTGATGAAAATGGAAAAATAACAGACCTTAAAGTTATTGATTCAAATTTATTGGATAAAACGAACAGTAACTTACTAAGTGTTTTTTATAATTTAGATTCAAGTTGGATTGTTGCCCTAGATAATGGGAACAAAGTCAAATATACTTACCAAGCTGAATGGAAGGTTTCTAAAGAAAAAACTACGCATATGGCATACCACTACAAAGATTGGAAAGTAGCTTTTACCTTATCTGATTAATCTTAATTCATTCTCAACAAAGCTATTATAGTTTCGTTATTTTTGTATAAAGTCGCATCTTATGAATATTCAAGCTGAAAAACTGGAGTTAATGAAATTGTTGCTAAATACCGAAAACCCAAAAGTTATTCAGGCAATTAAACGCGTCTTTCAGAAAGAAAAATCAGCTGATTTTTGGCACGAACTAACGCCAGAACAACAGCAGGAAATAAACGAAGCCACAGACGAAATTAACCGCGGCGAAACCACCGATTATGATACGTTTATGGCCAAACATAGACGATGAGCAGAAAAGTAATTCTCTCCAAACGGGCGGAAAAGAAATTAGAACAACTCTTCAGTTACCTCACCGAAAACTGGTCCGAAAAAGTAAAAGCCGATTTCGTAGAAAAGCTCGACAAAATCATCGAAACAATCAGAATTCAACCCGAAAGCTTTCAGGAATCTGAGCAGCAAAAAGGTTTGCACCGGTGCGTAATTACGAAACAAACCACTCTCTTTTACCGCTTCAATTCAAAGCAAATTCAAATCGTTACCATCTTCGACACAAGGCAAAACCCAGCCAAATTGAAGAAAGACTTATAAATTCAACTGTCAAAACGCTACACTTTCCCACCCAAAAAGTATAGCGTTTTTTTATTCCTCCCAAAAATTTCCGAACTTAAGGCTTTACCAAAACCTGCAAAACTATGAAAAACCTAAACTTCAGCATTCAAATCAACGCCCCGAAAGAAAAAGTCTGGGAAACCCTTTGGAACGATGCCACCTACCGTGAATGGACCCATGTTTTCAGCCCCGGTTCCCACGCCGTAACCGATTGGCAGGAAGGCAGCAAAGTGCAGTTTCTGGGCGGCGAAGGCAACAGCGGCATGTACAGCCAGATCCACAAAATGGTGCCCAACCAGGTAATGGAGATCAAACACATCGGCGAAGTAAAAGACGGCGTAGAACAACCCGCTGATCCGGAAACAAGCTGGTACGGCGCCATGGAAAACTACTACCTTACCGAAGGTAACGGCCAAACCGAACTAAAAGTAACCCTCGATACTGAAGAAAGCCACACTGACTATTTTCAGGAAGCTTTCCCGAAAGCGCTGGCGATAGTAAAGGAAATTGCGGAGCGTTAAGGCACTTTAGCTCATAAAAAAGCTAGCGTCAAAACTCATTCAGCAAGGCTGGTAATGGGATTTATCACACCCCGATCAGTCTTGCCCCAAACTCTAAGTTAGCCTGGGTGCTGGTAGAAATTGCAAAACATGCGAGCAGGAAAATAATGTAAATCGCCAGGTATTTTAGTTTTGCGTGTAAACTGAAATACTGTGGTTTCCAATCTGCCGGCCACCCGAAACAAACCAGCGCATATATAAGCAAATGTATAGCCAGCAAAAACCGGCATTCCATTGCCGTTGGAATGGCAATAAAACAGGGTAGTAATATAATGCATAAAACGCCGGCGGCAGGCCAATTCATGCGCTCTATTTTTCTGAACAGCAGAACCGTTAATGCTAAAAAAATTACGGTGTAGTTTAAAAGAACTACTGCCCAGTGAAATTTCCTGAAATTAACAACGTAGGGAGTCGGATACTGGATATCGAGCCCGTTAAAAAGATGCCGCACATAAAGGGCGCAGAAATCGACCGGGTATTTCTTTACCAAATTCAGGTATGCGCCAAACGACTCTATTTCCGTAAGTTTTTCCGCTGATAAAATTGCTAAGCCCGCCGGGTCTGTGAAGAATACTTTGGCGTCCGGGTACCCATCCCCAATATTGGTTTCGTATTTCTGGATCTTCAGGCCCCATTCCAGTTGGGCGAGGTATAGATTCCGTCCCTGATATTTTGTCTGCATAAACGGACTATGTACTCCCAAATGCTGCTGATTGATAAGGAACTGCGGCAATGAAACCAGGCAAAACCCGATCAGAAACGGAAGAAAATGTTTTTGCAAAGAACGAATCCCGTTTCTTCCGCCCGATAAAACCACCAGGCCCAGCATTACCGGCACAACGATTAAATAAACCGGCCTGCCATTAACAGCTGCTCCCAAAAGAAACCCTGCCAGAATAAATTTTAAAAATGACGGCCTTTCAAGGATCAGCAACAAGCTAAAACCCAGGATCAGGGCCGTAGGAAAATCGCTTAAGGGGTAGATAAAATAATGCGACCAAAAGGCCAAACCAATCATGGCTACTAAAAACCGGCGGGCCCAATGCAAGCGTCCGCTATTAGAAACAACTTCCCAAAGCCGGGGCATGACGTAGCCAAAAAGCATAGCACCGGTTAAAGCCCCAATGAGCCGTACATAAATTACCGGCGACAACCCAAGATACATTTCCAGGTAATGCCCTGGTAAATAAAAAAGCGGCAGAAAATACCCCCGGGTTTCGTGGAAATAGTGGACCAGCGAAAACCGGCCATCCTTAAAAAAGAGTTCGCCAAACTCCCAGTATTGTTTGGCATCATAAAAAAAACCCGCGTGCTTTACCGGAAATAAATAGAAAAAAAAAGTAAGGAAGATCAGGAAAATGGAAACTGAATAACTGGTTAAAATGTGGAAAATTAAAGCAATAGGTTTACCCTGAATTAATATCTTCATCCTTTCAGTATCCGCTCGTTTTCTTGAATAGTATCATAAAGGTATCATTTCGCTGCAACATGTTCATGATGAAGCGAAAGAATATCGCTGCTTTAATCACGTCAAGGCTACTTTAATCTAATACCGGCAGTTTATTGAACGCAAAGTCAGAAGTCTAAAAAAGCATTTTAATTTCAGAACAAGTTATCTAGTTTCAACCGGAAACGCTATACTTCCCCACCCAAAAAGTATAGCGTTTTTATTTCAAAGCTTCAGCAATCAATTCACTCAGATCTATCCTATTGCTACGGTGCGGAATGGTGTTGCAGGTTATAATTTCCACACCGGTTTCTTTCAAAGCATCATAAGCATTTCCGGCGAAAATAGCGTGCACCCCGATACAAGTTGCAGGTTTCATACCAGCATTTTTTAAATGGTTTACCGTTTCGATCATGGTGTGGGCTGTGGAAATAATATCGTCTACCAGTACCGGGGTGGGGTCTTTAAACTGCGCCACCTGCGGAACAGAAACCTGCACATTATCATCGCCACGACGAACTTTTTCAAGCACTAAAAACGGCGCCTCCGCTTGCTTCGCCACTTCCGAAACCCACTGTTCACTTTCGCTGTCGGGTCCAATAAGAACCGGTTTGGCAATGTGATTTTTAATATAATTCGCAATTAAACCCGAAGCGTGCAAAACGTTGCACGGAATGGTATAAATGTCGCGCATGGTTTTCCAGCGGTGCAAATGCGGATCGATGGTGATCAGTTCGTCTACCAAACCAGAAAGCAGTTCGGCGAAGCATTTACTCGTTACAACTTCGCCCGGATGAAAAGCTTTGTCCTGCCGCATGTAAGCCAGATACGGCGCTACCAACGTAATTTTTACAGCATGTAAATTCCGTAATTCTTTCGCCAGGAAATAAAGCGGCAGCAGTTTTTTATCGGGTTGGTGAAGCGTGCAAACCATTACAATTTCCTTCCCCGCTACTTCAGACTTTAGCTGCACCAGGCTTTCGCCGTCCGGGAATTTGTGCACCAGCAGTTCACCTTTTTCAGCGCCGGTCAGTTTTACCAGGTTTTCGGATAGCGTTTCGTTTCCGGGAAGGGCAAAGATGAGCTTTTTCATTTGAATGGTTGAATTTGAAAATTGAAAAACTTAAATTCCACTTTATTGCGTCATCACGAGCACAATTGAGCGCGGGATGACCGTCAAAACAAAATCCTGCCCATCCTTAAATCCTTAAAATCGTGTTCAGACAATCCTTCAGCCGATCACAAGCACTTCGTTCAGATTACTTAAGAATTCCTTGGCATATTCTAATTCCCCTTCGGCTTCGGCGTAAAGCGTAAAAAGCACATCGCCAACCTGTATTTCCCGGCCCAGCGGCGACAAAAACAGCATGCCGGCACCTTTGGCTTTGGGCGCACCGGCCAGTTTGGCAATGCGGGCCAATTTGCGGTTGTCTATTTCCAATACTTTACCGAAAACAGTTGAAAGTACCTCGAAAGTAAATTTACCAACTACCGGCTCCCGGAAACCGCCTTGTGCTTTGCAGATCCTGAGAAATTTCTGGTAGGCCTCGCCGCTTAAAAGTATTTCTGAAGCCCTGACTTTTCCCTGCCCCTGCCCTACCGTTCCGGAAATTTCCAGCATTTCGGCAGCCAGCATCACAGCCCTTTCCCGCAGATCTTCCGGCGCATTTTCTTCGTTTCGCAACACGGCCAGCACATCCAGGGCTTCCAGCGCCGGGCCAATCCCGCGCCCCACCGGCTGACTGCCATCGGTAAGTACCACTTTCAGTTTCAGGTTGATGGCAGCTGCCACGGCTTCCATTTTTTGCCGGATGACTTCCGCCTCTTCCGCCGACCGCACTTTAGCCGTTTTGCCCACCGGAATATCGATCACCACGTGCGTGGCGCCGGCCGCTACTTTTTTAGAAAGCACCGAAGCGATCATTTGCCCTTCGCTGTCTACATCCAGCGCTTTTTCTACGGTTATCAGCAAGTCATCGGCGGGACTTAAATGCACGCCGCCGCCCCAGGCCATGCAGCCATTTTCTTTCTGCACCACATATTGCAGTTCCTCCAGCGTAAGATTCGCATTCGTAAACGTAGAGATCACATCGGCGGTGCCGGCGGGCGAAGTGATGGCTTTGGAAGAAGTTTTGGGAATGGTAAGTCCGGCGGCGGCCAGAATACTGACTACAATGGGCGTGGTGCGGTTGCCCGGCAGACCACCTACGCAATGTTTATCGGGTACCATATCTTTGTTCCAGTTCAGGCGTTTCCCACTGAAGATCATGGCTTTGGTAAGACCGGTAATTTCCGGTATGGTTAGATTATTCGCGGAACAGGCGGTAATAAAAGCAGCTACCTCGATGTTGGAATAACGGCCTTTTACAATATCGTGAATGATCTGCTGATAAGCTTCTTCGGCGAGTTCGTTGCCATACATTTTACTGCGCACCAAACCCAGCGAATTTACCGGGTCCAAGTGATCGATGCGGACCAGGTCGCCGTTCTGCACGTTCAGCCGCTTCATAGCGATCTGCGAAAGTCCGGCTTCGTTATGATGGATTAATTCAGAATAAACCACGTTCAGCGTAGCCACAATTTCCACTTCCCGAAACGAAACCACCACCCGCGTAAGCGCCTTAAACCCTTCCGATTTGCAAACCTCGCAATCGGCCCGCAAATAGATCACGTTTTCCAGGTACGTATCGATGCCGATGGCGTGAACTTTTAAAATGTTGGCCGGCCAGGAAGTATGATCGGGATTTATGAAGTCCATTTTATGAGTTTTCAGGTGAAAAAGGATAGCGTTTTTCGCGAAAAAAGTGGTGTCGTTTCAGTCTGTTTTTACTTTCCCCTTGAGGGGATCATAGGGGTGTTAATACGTTATTTGATAAAAATCAGCAGAAGTAATCCTCCCCTACCCCCTCCAAAGGGGGACTTGACCAAATAACGTAAATAACTTTCGGGGGTATAAATTCCCTGTTCACTATGATCTATGGCTCATAGTCCACTATACTGTTGTTTCGGGTTTCTGCTAAATTTTTAAGAATCTGCGCCGGTTTGTGCGCCACAGACCGGGGTGAACTGTTTCCAGGAATTGTAGATACCCGAGGTATCACGTCTTTACGTTATTGCTTCGTTTCCAAAAATCACAAATAAACCTCTTCATATAATTCCGGAATTCTTACATAATAGCCTTTTTCAGTTTCCAGTTTGGTGCGGAAGGCGTCGGCGGCGGTAGGTTCTCCGTGTACGATGAAGGTTTTGCGGGGCTTTTCTTTTAACTCGCTAAGCCAGTTGAGTAAACCGTGCTGGTCAGCATGGGCGGAAAGGCCGTTTATTTGCTCGATGTGCGCTTTTACCAGGTAATATTGACCTTCAATTTTAATATCCGGCGCGCCTTCCAGCAGTTGGCGGCCGCGCGTACCTTCGGCCTGGTAACCAACCATTAAAATCGTGGCGCGGTTATCGGAAAGGTAATGTTTCAGATATTGTAAAACACGGCCGCCGGTGGCCATGCCGCTGCCGGCAATCACAATTTTCGGGTTCCGGTCCTGCACCATTTTCATGCTGTCCTGGTATTTCTCCAGAATTTTAATATCCTTCAGCATTTCCACAGCTTGCGCAGAAGTAAGTTTGTGCCAATCAGTATTCTGCGCGAAAACGGAAAGTACATTCGCTCCCATCGGGCTATCCATGTAAATGGGCAAATGCGGAATGGCGTTTTTTTCTCGAAGCTGCCTGAACAGGTACATCAGAATTTGCGTGCGCTCCACCGCGAAGCTCGGAATAATGATGGTGCCCTGCCGTTTAGCCGCTTTGTTAATCAGTTTGGCCAGATTTTCTTCGGCATTTTTGGGGTGCAGGCGGTCTCCGTACGTAGATTCTATAAATACATAATCGGCACGTTCGGGTTTCTGCGGCGGAAATAAAAGCAGGTCATCGTCGCGGCCAATATCGCCGCTGAAAACCAGCATTTTCTCCCCGATCTGCAACTCAATGAACGTAGCGCCAATAATATGACTGTTATAGCGGAAACGCACTTTTATTTCCGGCGAAATTTCATGCCACTGATCCAGCAGTTTTTCCGTGAAAAAAGGTACCGTTTTAGCAACATCTTCCAGGTCGTAAAGCGGCAAAGCCGGGTGGTGTTTCGAGAAGCCTTTTTCGTTCGCGGCATTGGCGGCTTCTTCCTGAATTTTACCGCTGTCTTCCAGAATAATTTTGGCTACCTGTAAGGTTGGCCCCACACCCCAAATCTCATTTTCGTAACCGGCTTTTACCAGGCGAGGCAAATAACCAACGTGGTCTAAATGCCCGTGCGTGAGCACAACCAGGTCTATCGTTCCCGGATCTACCGGAAATTTTGCCCAGTTCAGTTCCCGCAGTTTTTTAATGCCTTGGAACAAACCGCAATCTATTAATATGGTTTTCCCGAAGGCTTTTACCAGGTATTTGGAGCCCGTAACGGTGCCGGCGGCGCCCAGGAATTTAACGGAAATACGATCCGGATTTTTCATTGCTGAATGAGTTTAAGTTTTTTGCTGAGTTGGATGATAATGAGCGAAGCAAGTACCGCCGAAACCACCGCCAGCCAATCGGTTAATAGCATATCATGTATGGCCAACGCTTCCCGTACCGGACCAAACCAACCTACCAGTATCACCACCGAAACACTAATTAGCAGCGCCAGCCACACGAATTTGTTGCTTACAATTTCGGAACGGAAGAAAAAACGATTGCCCGAACCCATGTTGAAAACGTGCGTGAGTTGCGCAAAAATGAGCGTGTAAAAAAGAATATTATTGTAGCGCCCTTCGTGCCAGTGTTCGGCGGGGTGCAGTACGTAATGGTTCAGGTAAACGGCTCCCAACGCACATAGCGAAATGATTACCGCATAATAAATGATCGCGATCCAGCGCTGCCGGTCAATAATGGGTTCAGTGGCTTTTCGCGGCGGCTGCGTCATAATGCCCGGATTTCCTTCAGTAAAACCCAAAGCCAGCGCCGGCAGCACATCGGTAATTAAATTAATGAAAAGGATCTGTAGCGGCAACAACTGGAAACTAAGGTTCAGTACAGCTACCAACGCGATCAGGAATAATTCACTCAGGTTACAACTCAGCAGAAAGATCACAAATTTGCGGATGTTCTCGAAAATGACGCGGCCCTGTCGAATGGCAACTACAATGGACGTGAATTTATCGTCTTTCAAAACCATATCGGAAACATCCTGGGCTACCTGCGTACCGCGCAAACCCATGGCTACACCAATGTCGGCTTTTTTCAGCGCTGGCGCATCGTTCACGCCGTCGCCGGTCATGGCCACCACGTAGCCGTCTTCCTGCAGCAGCTGTACCAGGTCGAGTTTGTGCTGCGGATTTACGCGGGCAAAAACGTTGGCTTGCGCAAAATGGTGGCGTTCTTCCGGGGTAAATTCGGCAATGGGTTTCAGTTCTTTTCCGGTAACGGCTGCCTTGCCATTTTCATTTATTATCCCGAGTTCCGTCGCAATTTTAGTAGCTGTGGCCGGATGATCGCCGGTTATCATAATTACCCGTATGCCGGCGGAAAGGCATTCTTTTATGGCCGGCAACACTTCCGGCCGCGGTGGATCTACCATACCGATGAGGCCGGAAAAAATGAGATCATCAGTGAGTTTTTCGGGCATTTTGGCTACCGTTTTGTAAGCAGCTGCAATTACCCGCAAACCGGCTTCGGCCATTTTTTCGCCTTCGAGTATCCAGTAACTTTTCTCTTCCAGCGTGAGCGGCAAAACTTCTCCGTGTTTCAGTAAAAACGAACATTCCTCGAGCAATTCTTCCACGGCGCCTTTGGCAAAAACCATTAATTCCGGTTCGGCGCCGTGCAAGGTGGCCATCATTTTGGTTTCGGAAGTAAAGGGTTCTTCGGCAATTTTTGGGTGTTCGCGGCGGGCCAGCACAATGTCGGTTCCGTAGTTGCGGGCAAATTTGAGCAAAGCCACTTCCAGCGGATCACCAACTTCCTGCGCTTCCACACCTTTTTCGCTGATCTCGGCAGTGTTGCAAAGCACCGAAGCATGCTGAATAAAGTTGAAGTTCTCGTTTTCGGCTATCTGTGCGTTTTCGGTTATTTCCCAGGTGCCGGAAGGCGTGGCCAGCAAGGTAACTTCGATCTTGTTTTGGGTGAGTGTGCCGGTTTTGTCGGTGCAGATAATATTGGTGCCGCCTAGTGTTTCTACCGCCGAAAGCTTTTTTACGATCACGTTGTGCTTCGCCATTTGCAGCATGCCACGCGCCAAAGCCAGGGTAGCTACAATGGGTAAACCTTCCGGAATGGCGGCCACGGCCAGAGCAATGCCGGTTTGCAGCATCTCTACAACCGGCTGATCGTTTATGATACCGGCCACAAAGATCAAAGCCACCAGCCCGACAGTTACAAAAATGAGTTTTTTACTGAATTCGGCTAGCTTTTTTTCCAGCGGCGTAGCCATTTGTTTGGCCGACTGCACCAGGTTGGCAATGTGCCCGAGCTGGGTGTTCATGCCGGTATGCGAAACAAGCAAATAAGTATTGCCGCGTGTTACAAAAGTGCCTTTGAAAAGATAATTCAGGCGGTCGCCTAATGGAAGGTCTTGCTGTAAAATGCCTTCATTTTTTTCTACAGGAACCGATTCGCCGGTTAATGCAGCTTCGTCGGCCTGCAGTTTGGATGGCTGAAAAATACGTCCGTCAGCGGGGACCAAGTCGCCGGCTTCCAGGAAAACCACGTCGCCGGGCACGATCTGGCTGGCTTCGTGCTCTGCTAAGATTCCATTGCGCAGAATTTTAGCCGGTACCGCCGAAATTTTTTTCAGCGTTTCCATTGATTTTCCAGCCTGGAATTCCATGATAAACCCCACTACCGTATTGATCACGATCACGACGAGAATGGCCGTAGCGTTGAGGTATTCTTCGAAGAAAAACGATATGCCGGCGGCCACTAAAAGTAAATATACTATGGGGCTTTTAAGCTGGTCCCAGATCAGGCTCCAGATGCTGCGCGCTTCGGTTTCGGTGAGCTGGTTAGCGCCAAATTGCTTTAATCGCGCAGCTACTTCTTCCTCCGACAAGCCATTTTTCAAGTTTGCCTGCAGCATTTCAGCTCCTTCTTCCACCGAGAAAGCGCTCAGATCGGTTCCGGCTTTAAGGGTTTCCATAGGCGAATAAATGCTGGCTTAATTGTCCGGCTTCGTTTCTAACGGTTTCCAGGCGGTTATTTTTTATGCCAATTTGTTCGAGGTATTTCGGGTGCTGCACCAGTTCGTGGCATAAAACAATGTTTCTATCCAGCAATTGCTGCTTTTCGTTTTTGGTGAGCGTGGTCAGGCAGGTAAGCGGGTAAAGTCCTTCGCTCTCGATCAAGTCCTGCAGGTTGCCTTTGCGCGGATAATTCCAGCCGATCAGTTTCAAACCCATACATTCGGCATACTGAATAGCATCGGAAGTGAAACGCGTATTGGAAACTACCCAACCCTGGTGCAGTTTACCTTTGTGGGCCGGCAGCTTTTTCCAGGCAGTTTTAATGTCTTCGAACCGGGCCTGAATGTAAAGCGGAATTTTTACGTTATTTATTGCCGCGTGGTGATTGTGGTATTTGCATTCAACCAGGTAAATATCGTCGCCTTTGCCCGCAATTACGTCCACTTCGTGGTTCACGCAATGGCCCTGCACAATCACGCCCACTTCCACGCTGAATTCCTGGCACCGCAAAACTTCCCCGATAAATTTCTCGAACGGATAACCCGACGGCCCCAATTCCATGATCGCACTTTTGAGCCGGTAGCGCGCAGCCAATGGCCGGGAACTGCCGCGCAGCATTTTAAAAGCCAGTTGGTAGATCTTGCGCGTACTCATGCCTTCGGAAAGTTGCGGCAGCATCTGGTTAACGATCTTTTCCGCAGTAGCTTCCGGCGCCCCGGCTCTTCGCAGCGAGCGGTGCAGTTTTTCAGTCGAAAAGGGTACCATTTCGCCGGAGGCTTTGGTAATGAACGGCAGCTGAAATTCTGTAGAGGCCAAATCAGTGTTCTTTAATTACGAATTATTTCAGGCAATTTTCAGGAAGTTTGAATATGCAACGATAACCGTATCGCTGAACTTAAACTAGTACGCAAGGCATGCTAAAAAAGGTAATTGGTCAGTTTAACTTCCGGAAGGTTGGGGTAGCTTCTAAAACAAATTATCTGGTGCAGGATAAACCTTAAAAACGGGTCGGTCTCCAAAATCCCAGAAGCTGTAAACCAATGAAAAACGCTATGGTTTTAGCCTTAAAAAGTAAAGTGGAATTTCTGAAACGCGCGGGCAACTAAAAAATGCGGAAAGATTTCGGTCAAAGCCGTCATCTTAAGGAAGAAGCCTGCCGTTGTTGTGTGTTTTCACCACAGCCGTCAGGCTAATTACCGGGTCTTCTGTAGAGACGTAATACTTTACGTCTTTCACAACATTGCGAAAAATTATTGGGTCATCCTATCATTTATTAGCTGCATTTATTCCTTAAAACCACCTTTGTGCCCCGAAAGGAGACGTAAAGTATTACGTCTCTACAGGCAAAAATTTTATTAAATTCTCTTTTACTGTTTCGGACATCTGTGTCCGAAACTATACCTGCTGCGGACATCTTTGTCCGCGTGTTTGGATAAAGGGACACAGATGTCCCAAGCAGTTTGCTTCCGGACATAGGTGTCCGGAAGAGCATTTAGAGCATTTAATTTGCAGCTTGAATTAAAAAAATGCGGACAGGCCTCAACCAATCCGCACGAATTTATTACCTAAAAAAATCCGCGAAATCCCTTATTCCTTTAAGAATCCGCGATCAAAAACGCTATGGTTTCAGCCTCAAAAAGTACTTATTCTACCACAAACGGCGTGGGGCTGAAACACAGAACAAAAAACAGTAAAGCCAGCCAGCCCAGAATTTTCCGGCCGGTAGATAAAGGTGTTTCATCGGGGCAAGGCGGATGATGAATGCCCAAAGCCCTGGATAATATCAACCCGAAAACCAGCCAGCCATGATACCCATCCGCATTCGGGAACACAAAACTGAAAGCGAATTGAAATGCCAACACGCCAAAAGCCAACGTAAGCGCCTGCGAAAACCGGGGAACTACTTTCTGAAAAACCAGCGGCAGATAGAAAATGTACAGCAGGCGCAACGAATACGGGTCCGACCAATCCGTTTCCGGCGTTATAATTCCCAGGCCGGCATAACCAATGAACAGCACAAAAATTACAGGTGCAATGCGGTTAAAACGTTCGTAGCCCAGCAAACCATACAACACATGCCCGCCATCGAGCTGCCCGACCGGCAATAAGTTCAGCGCCGTAAAAATAAGCGACAAATAACCCGCCAGCAGAAAAGGATAATGGATCAGTTCGTATTTCGGCGGCAGTAAATTCGGGTCGGCCACAAAATTTTCGAAGAACAGAATAAGCAGATTTTTGCCTAAATAAAGCTGGCCTTCGGTATGCTGGTACACGTGCTGCGCATAATCCAGCCCAAATTGCTGATAATCCGGATGGATCTGGAAAATATATTCAGGCGGCGGCAAATGCGTGTATCCGTAAAAAAGTAACGGCAGCGCCACTACCAAACCCGCCAGCGGACCGGCCACGCCCACATCAAAAAACTCCTTCCGCGAGAAAATACGCTCCTTAATTTTTATAAAAGCGCCCATCGTTCCGATGCTGTTAGTAATGAAGAAAAACATCGGGATGTAATACGGCAGCGTAACGCGGATCTTGTAAAACCGCGCCGTAAAATAATGCCCGAACTCATGCACGGTAAGCACGCCCAGGAACGAAAGCGAAAACATGAAACCCAATTCCCAGTCGGCAACGGAAAAAGTGCCGGAAGGCATAAAACCTTCCCGGCTGAAGAAAAACAGTTTCCCGGTTGCCCACTCGCCCCCGGCCAGCGTGGTGGTAAACAGCGTGAGCAGGAATAGGAAAAGGTGCAAACTATATTGCCGGGCTTTTTTAAACTGCATCCGCAAAAGCCTGGTTTATGGTAAGCGGCGGCGCCAGGTGCAGGGTTTTTATCCCGAGTTTATCGGCAGCTTCTATGTGCTGAATGCTGTCGTCCACGAACAAGGTTTCTTCTTTTTTCAGGTCGTTTTCCTGCAGAATGCGCTCAAAAATAGAAGCGTTCGGCTTGCGGTCGTCCACCAGGTGCGAGTAATAGCATTTATCAAAAAGCTCATCCAGCGCCGGCATATCGTGGTTGTCCTGCACAATTTTATTAAAGGCTATCAGATGAATGGCGTTGGTATTGCTAAGCAGGAAAAGTTTATGGTTTTTGTGCAATTTGCGCAGCAGTGCAATGCGTTCCGCCGGAATATCGAGCAGCAAAGCGTTCCAGGCGTCATCAATTTGCTCATCGGTAGCATCGAGCTGGTAATATTCGCGCACTTTCTCCCGGAAAGCCTCATTGGAAATCCTCCCCGTTTCCAGTTCATCGAACAAAGCAGACTGGGCCTGCTGGTTAAACTCAATGGTTGCGTTCGCTTTAGAAAGTTTTTTAAAGGCGTCGATGGTTTTTTGGTAATCGATATTGATGATCACCCCGCCAAGGTCGAAGATGATATTTTTAATAGTAGCCGGAATCACAGATATTTTTTTTTGATTTGTTGCGAAATTAAGGTTTAATCCGTAGAATTGCACTCCAAATCAGAAAGAACCTTTCTTTTTGACGGGCCTATAGCTCATTCGGTTAGAGCAACTGACTCATAATCAGTAGGTGCTTGGTTCGATTCCAAGTGGGCCCACAAATTAAAAGCCCTTACAGCTGTAAAAGTTGTAAGGGCTTTTTTATTTGTCAGCAAACTGTTTCCAATTTCGTTTAAGTTGGTTTTAGGTCAGCCTGAATAACCTATACCGAGCCGGGCTTAAAGGCTAAACAGCTGCTGGATAATGCTTATAAGATCAGCGTCTGGATTTCTGAAAGTAGTTCTTCGGCCGTAAAAGGTTTTTTAAGAAAGGTATTGGCGCCAAGCAGTAAACTTTTAGCTTCCTGGGCTATTTCATTCTGCATGGTAATAATAATAATGGGAATTGAAAGTTCCGGCAAGTGTTTCCGTATCAATTCAGTGGCTGTATAGCCATCCATTTCCGGCATTTCCACATCCATCAGGATCAAATCGAATTGCCGGGTCTGTAATTTATCCAAAGCCTCTCTCCCATTTCCGGCAATCTCGATATTAAAGCCATTTTCCAGAATTATTTTTTTTAATTAACATCTGATAAAACACATCATCTTCTACCAATAATATTTCCAGTGTTTTCATAGGTTAAATCATTATTGCAAAATGGTGAAGATCGTTTTCAACTTAGATCCTGAAATTTAAAGGGTTAAAGGTAATATGCTAATTTTAAATAGTAAAAATTGCGAACTTTGCTACGGTTTAAATTGTCCGGTTAGCACAAAAAACTTAAACACAGCCACTGCACCTGTTCTTGTTAGTAATAACCCTACTACGTTTACGCACAATTAACCGCTGCAAGGTGCGACCTGCTCATACTTTCCAATTATGAAAATCCTTTTATTACGCATATTGGTTTTATTGCTTTTGTTATGTCATACAGGATCAGCAAAAGCGCAGGAACCAGTAATAGACAGTATCCGGACTGTACTTAAATTACCCCAAAAAGATTCTGTAAAAGCGATGCTTTACTGCCGCCTTGCTGAAAATTATTTTCGTATTGATCCGCAGGAAGCTTTAGCGGCCAGTAAAAAAGCAGAAGAGATTGCCCGGCAATTAAATATGCCTTTAGTCCGGGCCCGGGCCTTGAATACCATGGGCGTAGCAAATCTCATCCTTTCCGATTTTGACCAAGCAATCAATTCCCATTACAATGCCCTCCGGATCAGAAAGCAAATGAATGATTCTCTGGGTATGGCCAACTCCATGTTGAATATCGGGAATGTATATTACAAGCTAAACAACCCGGAGAAATGCCTTGAAAATTATCATAACGCCTTAGCGATCGCTACCAAACTTAAAGACCTGAAGGCTTTAAGCAAGATCTATAATAATATTGGCTCTGTTTATGAAAGTGAAGAAGATTATGCCAATGCTCTAGCCTATTTTGAAAAATCCATTAAAATGAAAGAGCAACTGCAGGATCTAAACGGTCTGGCAGTAAGCCTTTTTCATACGGGCAGGGTGTTTATTCTAACGAACCAGACAGAAAAGGGGCTGGCATACATGCATAAGGCGCTTGCCCTGGAAATACAGACGAGCAATAATGTGAGCCGGGTTGTTACGTTACGCGGTCTTTCGGAAGTGTACCAAAGTTTGAATAATTTTAAACAGGCCTTGAAGTTTGCGCAACAGGGTTATGAACTTGCGAAAACCATTCAATCCAAATCTGAAATTATGTTTGCCCTGGAACGTTTGCAGGAGGTTTACAGAGCATCGAACGATTACGAAAAGGCATATAAATATTTGAGTCTGGCGGCGGTTTATAGCGACAGCCTTAATAACGAACAATCGCTTGCTCAGCGGAATGAGCTCGAGATCAAGTACGATACCCAGCAAAAGCAACTCGAAAACCTGAAGCTGTTGTCTGAAAAAAGTATCCGTGAAAAAGAATTTGAGCGCCGGAACCTGGTTCAGGTTTTAGTAATTTTAATTGCTGTATTGTTATTTATTCTGGCATTGGCGTTCTATTTCAGCTGGCGCCGCACAAAAAGCAACAACAAAAAATTAGTAGAGATCAATGGCCAGATCCAGCTCCGGAATCAGGAAATTCAACGTCAGCGGGAAGAGTTATCGGGCAAATCTGAACTTTTATTGAAGCAGCGAAATGAATTAGAAAAGCTGAATGATTTTAAGAATAGAATTTTCTCTATCATCGGCCACGATCTCCGTAGTCCGTTTGCTTCTTTGAAAAACTTATTCCTGATTGCACAGACAAGTAAAATGACCGAATCCGAGATCAGAACTTTTTTCCGGTTGCTGGATGAAAAATGCGACTTCGCAAACAATTTACTGGACAATGTCTTTTTATGGGCCAGCAGCCAGTTAAGCGGATTGGTTATAAACCTTGAACCCATTCAGGTATCTGATCTGGTAGATGAAAATATCAGGTTACTGGAAACCGCAATCGAACAAAAGGACCTGCGCATTACAAATAATATTTCCGATACAATACTACCTTTAACTGAAAAAGAAAGGCTGAATTTCGTGCTGCGGAACTTAATTTCCAATGCGGTAAAATTCTCTTATCCGGGAGATGCCATCAACATTGATGCCATTGAAACAGATTACGAAATAATTATTTCCGTTACCGATTCCGGACAAGGAATTGCAAATGAACACCTTGGTAAACTCTTTACAGCACAGCGCTTTACTACTAACGGTACAAACAACGAAAAAGGAACCGGTTTAGGCCTTTTATTATGCAAAGAACTGTTGGAAAGCATCAATGGGAAATTATCGGTGCAAAGCCAACTGGGTGTAGGCACTACGTTCACGGTGAAATTACCGAATAAAGTAACTGCTGATAAACCGGTAAAAATGGAAACGCATCCGGCTTTGGTTTAAAAGATCTTGGCGCCGGAAACCGAAACACCTGTTCTTACGATGCCCCGCAATTTGAACGAAGGCTTGTAGCATTATTGCACAAATAAGTAGAAGTTATCTCATAAATAGGTTAGTCATGTTGAGCGATAGCGAAACAACTTGTCGGCGGCTGGCAGTCACGTTATTTTTGGCTTTTCTGCTTCCCACCGACGAGGTCCTTCACTCACGTTCAGGATGACAGGTGTATTTAGGAGATAGCTTCTAATTCCCCCCGAAAGCTGGAATTCTGTTGTACCTTTGCGGCCTTTTATCTTAATCCATGACACGTAAAAAATACCTGGGCCTGATCCTGATTTTAGGTACCCTCACGGCGCTTGGCCCATTTTCCATCGATATGTACTTGCCTGGCTTCCCGGCTATTGCGCAGGATCTTAAAACTACCACTGCCGAAGTTGCCTTGTCATTATCCAGCTTTTTTGTGGGTATTTCGGCCGGGCAACTTTTATACGGTCCCCTACTCGATCGCTTCGGCAGGAAAAAGCCGCTTTACTTCGGGCTGGTGGTTTACATTTTAAGTTCAATTGCCTGCGCCATGGCTACTTCCATCGATGCCTTGGTAATGTTGCGTTTCGTGCAGGCCGTGGGCAGTTGCGCCGCCGGGGTTGCTTCGGTGGCCATGGTGCGCGACCTGTTTCCGGTAGAAGAAAGTGCGAAAGTTTTTTCGTTGCTGATGCTCGTAGTAGGCGTGTCGCCGATGATCGCACCTACGGTGGGCGGTTACGTTACAGTGGCTTTTGGCTGGCAATCGGTTTTCCTGATCCTGGCGGGCATGGGCGCTTGTATTTTAGCGGCAGTCTATTTCGGTTTACCCGAAAGCAGCAAACCCGATCCTTCATTATCCCTGAAACCAAGACCCATTATCACTAACTTTTTAGCCGTGATCAGGATCCCGCAATTTGTGACTTACGCACTGGCTGGGGCTGTTTCTTTTTCCGGCTTGCTTACTTACGTTTCCGGATCGCCGCTTTTGTTTATGGAAATATTTCAGGTAGGCGAAAAAACGTATGGCTGGATCTTCGCATTTCTTTCGCTTGGTTTAATTGGAGCAAGCCAGGTAAACAGCCTCATGCACCGGAAATTTCGCAGCGAACAGATCATTGTGGTAGCCATCATTTTCCAGGTACTGGTCGGTTTTTTACTCTTTTCCGGTACCGTTTTCGACTGGCTGGGTTTGTACGGAACCATTGCCGTAATCTTTGCTTTTTTATGTTGCCTGGGTTTTACATTTCCGAACGCTTCCGCACTTTCCATGGCTCCTTTCAGTAAAAATGCGGGCAGCGCTTCGGCTTTAATGGGCGCTATTCAAATGGGTTTAGGGGCGTTGGCTACGGTTGTCTTAAGCATTTTCAACGATCAAACCGCAATTCCAATGGCCGTGATCATGGCAGGTTCGGCACTTTTAGCGTTGATGATCTTACTGCTGGGCCGCACTTTTATCCGGAAAAACCATAGCGTTTCGGAAGAAAAAGAAATGGTTGTGGGTAATTTTCATTAGTGCTATCTCATAAACGGGTTTGTCATATTGAGCGCTAGCGAAACAACTTGTCGGCTCTTTGTAGAAAAGTTGCTACTGGGCGCCGACAAGGTCCTTCGCTAGAGTTCAGGATGACAGATGGATTTATGAGATAGTTTCTAACCAATCTGCACCCTGCATTTTACTTTTTACCTTAAAAACGATACCGTTTTAGGTCAGTTTACCGAACCTGAAAAAGCTTGCAATAATTCTTCGGTAACCTAGATTTAAGAGAAACCTGGATCAAGACTTATTGCGGCGGGTTTCGAAGCGTTTTTTTCTGTTTCAGATTGCTCTGGTTATGGTTTTCAAAGATCACAAAAACGTTGCTGAGTTTAGGGTTATCGGTGCGAAGCTGGGCCGTGGCATTAATTTTATAATCGATCAGCGGCGGGCCAAGCAATTGTCTTTTCAGGAGTTTCAGGGCTTCCCAGACGCTTAAATTCATGGGCACCAATACTTCACTTATGCCGGTAGGGATATTGTAGGTGCGGTTTATTTTCCCGCAGATCTCCACGCCGTTTTCCAGGCTTACCCGGTAGTCGATATTTTTAATGGTAAGGCCCTTTACATTGGCATTCTGAACGGCTACCACGGCATTAAACTTTAGCCCCTGCCCAAAACCGAAGCCCCGTAATTTTAATCTTTGCAACAAAGTAACCGGCGAAGCGGGCGTGGCAATGCGGGTGTTCAGATCCAGCTGCACATCCTGGCTGCTTAAATTCCCCAGGCTCAGAACCAGCGAAGTCGGGAAATTCAGATACATGCTGTCCTGTTGCTGGCTTCGGTTTACGTGGTCTTCCCAGAGTCCGTAATTTACGCCCAGCGTGTGCCAGGCAAACGTATTGGTATTGGGCGCCAGATCCAGATTGAGTTTTTCTTCCGATTTTCCTACCGATTCGTTATCGTGGATTACATCTACCTGCAGCTGCGAAATGTGGATGGTAGCCGGTAAGGTATTGTAAATAGCCGCGTACATGTGTACCCAGGCAGTGTCGTAGTGCATGGTAATATTCAGCGTATCGATCTTACTGAACTCGGGCATAAAATCCGGCGTGCCTTTGGAATTGATGTTGTAAACGCCGCTCGTTTGCAGCGTAATATCGGTTTGGTTCAGCAAGCTGTTGGGCGCAGTAACGGCAGCCGTTCCGGTAAAAGTATATGGCCAGCTTTCAATACCTTGCACCAATCCTTTGGTCAGTTGGTTCGCATTGTCACCAGAAAGATCTACCGGAATTTCTACCTCGGTTTTCCCGGAATCGAGCAAGATCGTTTGCTGCGTTTTCCCGGTAATATCTATATCGTTTTTCAGCAGCAAATGGTACCGGAAATTGTCGAGTTGCAAACGGTCTGGGTTCTGACTTTGGATCTTCAGTTTAACCAGCAGTTGCGCGCCAAGTTCCGGATCTAATTGCTTTATCTTAACATCCACAAATTCAAACGAAGGGCTTTTGGTAACGGGAACGGTTATCTTTTTCCTGACCGATATTTGTTGCGGTTTGCTTCCTTTCAGGTTATAATAAAAACGCATCTCCACATCCAACGGTATTTCTTTTTCTCCCGACGGTTGCGCCATTAATTGCTGATATTCTGCATTGTTTACCGTTAAAGGTAGTTCGAGTTTCTGGTTGCCTTTGGCCGGAAGCGTTTTTTCGAAATCCTTGCCGCCTTGGGCCACAACTTTGCCTTTATGCCGCAAAAAATACCGGGCGCTATCCAGATACAACGGCAGTTTGGTAGGGTTATGAAGCAGCAGTTCAGCTTGCAGGTACGTGTTTTTCTCTTTGGTTTGCAGTCGTAGATTTTCCAGGTGTTTTACCGTCGGCATGGCCATCGGGCCGCTGCCAATTTTACGGGTATCCAGGGTGCCGGCTTTAGTTACACTTACCGCCGTATTTTCGAACAGTTTATGATTAGCTTTTATATCTGCGGAAACGTTTGCTTCGTAAGGCCAGACATGTTTTTTGCTCAGTTTCTGCCGGATGAGTTCAATCACTTCAGATGTTTCCAGGTGCACTGGTACCGCTACCATTTTGGCCCCGTTTTTAATATGGAAAGCAGTATCCGTTTTGCCGTTAATCACCATGCTATCAGATAAACGAATGGCGTATTGCAGGTTGGTAATTTCCAGATCCGGCAGGTTAACGTTTTCGGTATTCAGGTTCAGCTGAAAGATATAACCGCCTTCAGGACTGAAGCTTTTTACGAAGAACGTATCGATCTGCAGCGCCGGTTTCTGGGGAATGGCGGTAGTAAGCGTGCGGTTTATGGCAACATTTTGCGGCCCTATGAAAGGCGGATCAGCATAGATTTGTACCAACACCTCCAATTCCAGACTATCCTGGCTTTGCGGCTGCGTCAGCAATTTCCGGTAGCGGTCTTTATCCAGCAATAAACTGAAATCGAACGTCTGCTCTTGTAATGCCGGCAAGCTTTGCTCCTGTACTTGTTTTCCCCAACCTATTTTCTCGCCTTTGTGCCGGATCTGGTACGAAACGCTATCTATTTGAAAGGAAAAAGGCAAGCGATTCTGCATCCGGATTCCTGCCTGTACCACTGTCGTATCTTTGCCCCATTCTACATGCAGTTTCGTTACCGCTTTCACCTTCGGGTAAAAAAAATGCCGGTTGTAAAACAGCAAAGTTCCCAGCAAACCAATAAGCAGCAGGAAGCCCGCAATCATTAAACCCGCCTTTTTCTTGTTGCTATTACTCACTCCGTGTCAAATAATTTCCGAATTCGTTAAACGGAAATAAAGGCTGAAAAGCTGTTTCTTGCGATTTCATTTTAGCGGAAAATTGCTCCTCTCCTATTACTAAGCAGCAACGCTATTGCAGAATATAAAACACATCTTTATTCAGGATTTTCAAATTTCCTTCGGAGGTGGCAAAGTGAAGGCAAGAGAATTTTCGGATTATTTATACATGTATTCCGTACCTTCCCGATAAAGAAAAATGCTATGCTGCAACGCCAGGTTTACCGCATGCCCAAAGCCGGTTCCATTAATCATTTGAAACTTACTACCGAAGAACTAGAAGCGCCTAAACCTGATGAAGTCTGCGTGCAGGTAAAAGCCATTGGGCTGAACTTTGCCGATATTTTCGCCATGCAGGGACTTTATAGTGCCACGCCGGCAAGTTCCTTCATTCCCGGCCTCGAATTTTCCGGGGAAATAATTGCCGTGGGTGAAGCCGTGCAAACCTGGAAAGTGGGCGATAAAGTAATGGGTGCAACGAAGTTTGGCGGCTACGTGTCGCACATTAATGTAAACGAACGTTACGTGGTGCCGCTGCCCGAAAGCTGGAGTTTTGAAGAAGGCGCCGGTTTCCTGGTGCAGGGCCTTACAGCTTATTACGCGTTAAAAGAACTCGGAAACCTGCAAAGCGGCATGTCGGTGCTGATCCATAGTGCGGCCGGTGGCGTAGGAATTCTGGCTAACCGCATCTGCAAAAAGTTTGGCGCTTTTACCATTGGCACCGTTGGCCGCGCCGGAAAAGTAGATTTCCTGAAGCAAGAAGAAGCGTACGATGCTGTAATTTTGCGCGATAAACATTTTCCGGAAAAACTAAAAACTGCGCTGAACGGCCGGCCCTTAAACCTGATCATGGAATGCATTGGCGGCCAAATACTGGAACAAGGCTGGAAAATGCTGGCGCCTATGGGACGCATGGTGGTTTACGGCAATGCCAGTTTCACGAGCCACGGTTCGCGGCCCAATTACCCGAAGCTGTTCTGGAAATTCCTGAAACGCCCGAAGATCGATCCGCTGAAATTACCCACCGAAAACAAGTCGCTGATGGGTTTTAACCTCATTTATCTCTACGAACAAACCGACCTGATGCACCGCTTACTCGCCGAACTGCAAACGCTCGAACTAAAGCCCCAGCACATCGGCCACGTTTTTCCTTTCAAAGAAATGCACCAGGCCATTCACTTGTTTCAGCAGGGAAAAACGGTAGGGAAAGTGGTGGTAAAAGTCGGGTAATTAAATAGATTTCTAAACCAAAGAAGCACCCGGTGAAATTACCGGTTTATTCTTCCAGCCAGGCCAAAGCTTCTTCCTTAGTCGCAAAATTCTTAAAGGTAATATCCACCTCCATAGCGGTACTTATTTCCTGAAAGAAGTTATCGAACAGATTCGCATAGACAGAATCGGGCCGTTTTACGCGGGCCAGTTTCCGGAGCGGGGTTTGCGCCAGGCCACTTACAAACAATTCCATCATCTCCCGGAAACCTGCATCGGAATGGTTGATGATACAGTGGCTGGCATCTATAATAAATTTAGAAGCATTACACCGGATAAGAGTGCTGATTATTTCGGAAAAAGGTTCTTCCAGGTGCTGGATCGTATAAGGACCAAATTCCGGCCACTTGGCATAAAGTATTCCTTTTTGCGCATCGTAACTAAACTGCAACTGGGTATTACCTAAAATCATAACATTTGATTTTAATCCGAACCTTGCCTGCTAATTCTTTGCGCTTACTGAAGTATTTACTAAAAGTTTCTATTTAATTTTTTCTTGTGAGGGTGCAATGCTAAAGCAGTTGTATTCCCTGCACTTCCGAAAACTAAGCTTTGGTATTATAAATAAATTCAACTACCAGCAAGCTAATGATTAATAACCCGGTTATATTCTTAACAGTTCTATTTCAAGCATATTTCACGTTTGGTGATGTAAATCCAAGCCATTTGCTTGTTTTTAAAAGAGAAAAAACGGTAGGAAAAATGGTGGTAAAAGTAGAGTAGTAGAAATTTGGTATTTTTTTTAACTTGGTCAGTTTCAAATTTTCTCTTTCGCTTGCAGTCAAATATTAGGCTGTCCCGACCCTATTGAGAATAAGTTGACGATTGCTTTAACAACCGGTTATTAATCAAAAAACAAAGCCGCTCCTCATGAGGGGCGGCTTTGTTTTTTGATTAATAAATAATGGAAAAAAAGTTAGGTTTAAAACCTATTTATTGTTTTGGTATAAGGTGCCATTCTATATTAGTGGGATTGCCACTAACAAATGCGCCTCGTTTTAATTTTAAAGAGTTAGCAGTTAAATCTAAAATTGTCCAATTTACTTCAGAAGGGGTATCTGGATCAAGTGTTAAAATGGATTCATTAGACTGGAATTCCCATGGTCCAGAATGTGAAAATGACACGTGAAAAGCAACATAAGTACTATCCGTAAAAATATAGTAACCATTTTTATATCCAATTGAAAGTGGATCATCGATTATATCGACACCATTATAGATCAGCGCTTTCGTTTTCCACTCTTTAATAAGCAATTCCTTCTTAGTTGGTTGCACAACTACCGGTTGGGGATCTTTGTTTTTGTTATCATCACCGCAGGAAGTGGTTATAATTGATACAGCCGCTAAAATTGCGAATAATAGTTTGTCGAGGTTTCTCATAGTAATTATTTAAGTAGATTTTTAATTACAGTTTATTCCAGACTTAACTAGGTGCCTGCATAATTTGCAGGCAATATTTTAAACTAGGTAAGCTTCAGATTACAAACCTATAACATTATAATAATCTACCAAATGTCCTTAAACATTTCCAGAACATTTTTTTAACTTCGACCAGTAAAACAAAAAAGCCCTGCTTTCACAGGGCTTTTTCTTTGCAACACATTTAAACTTACTTCTTCTTAGTTTTCGCCGGCGCAGCTTTTTTAGCCGGGCTGCTGAAACCACGTTTCTGCATCAGGGCCTCCACTTTCGGGTCGCGGCCACGAAAATTGCGGTACGCTTCGGCAGGATCTATGGTGTTGCCAACCGAGAAAATGTTCTGACTTAATTTCTGGGCTACGGTTTTATCGTAAGGGCCGCTGGCTTCGGTAAAGGCGCCGTAAGCATCAGCCGTCAGCACATCCGACCACAGATAGCTGTAATAACCTGCCGAGTAACCATCACCGGAAAATACGTGGCCGAATTGCGGCGTGCGGTGGCGCATTACAATTTCATTTGGCATACCAAGCGCGGTTAACGTTTCGCGCTCGAATTTATCCGGATCTATTTTCTGGGCGCCCGCCAGGTGCAGTTTCATATCGATTAAAGCGCTGGCCAGGTATTCGGTCGTTTCGAAGCCTTCGTTAAACGTGCTGGCTTTCTCAATGCGGTCAACCAGGCTTTGCGGAATTGGTTTGCCGGTCTGGTAATGCAGCGCGTATTTGTTCAGCACTTCCGGCGTAGAAAGCCAATGTTCCAAAAGCTGCGACGGAAATTCCACGTAATCGCGCACCACCGAGGTTCCGGCTAAAGACGGGTAGGTAACGTTGGAGGAAAGTCCGTGCAGCGCGTGACCAAATTCGTGGAAAAGCGTAGAAGCATCGTCCCAGGAAATCAGTACCGGTTCGCCGGGTTTGCCTTTCACGAAGTTGGAGTTGTTCGATACAATGGTGGTAACTTCGCCGTCCATGCGCTGCTGCGCGCGGTAATCGTTCATCCAGGCGCCGGAGCGTTTGCCTTCGCGGGCGTATGCATCGAAATACCACAAACCAATGTGTTTGCCACTGGTTTTATCTTTCACTTCCCACACGCGCACATCTGGGTGGTAAACCGGCACGTTGCTTACCGGCGTAAAGCTGAAATTAAAAAGCTCACCCGCTACCCAGAACATGCCTTCGCGCAGGTTTTCCAGTTGCAGGTATTGCTTTACTTCGTTCTGATCGAGGTCGTATTTGGCTTTGCGTACTTTTTCGGCGTAATACCGGTAATCCCACGGCTCGATCTTAATATTCTGGCCTTCTTTTTTCGCCAATGCCTGCATATCAGCCACTTCTTCTTTTACGCGGGCAATCGCAGGTTTCCAGACAGCTTCCATCAGTTCCACCGCGCGTTCCGGGGTTTTAGCCATCGTATTTTCCAGGCGCCAGTGGGCGTGCGTTTCGTAGCCTAACAGTTTCGCTCTTTCAGCACGCAATTGCAGGATTTCGGTAATAATAGCGTTGTTGTCGGTAGTGCCGCCGTTGTCGCCGCGGTTCACGAACATGCGCCACACTTTTTCGCGCAAGGCCCGGTTATCCGAGTAAGTCAGGAATGGATCTACGGAAGAACGCGTGTTGGTAATTACCCATTTGCCGGCCATTTGCTTGGAAGCCGCCGCGTTAGCCGCCGCATCTTTCAGCGATTGTGGTAAACCAGCCAAATCACTTTCTTTTTCAATCACCACCATACCATTCATTTCATCGGCCAAAAGATTCTGGCTGAATTTGGTGTACAGGTTGGCCAGTTGCTGGTTCAGTTCCGATAAACGGGTTTTCTGCGTAGCATCCAGTTTCGCGCCGGCGCGCACAAAATTGGTGTAGGTTTTCCAGGTCAGGCGCTGCTGCTCGGGCGTAAGTTTTACTTTTTCCGGCGAATTATATACCGTTTCTATGCGTTGGAAAAGCTTCGAATTCTGGGTGATCTGGTCGGAAAAAGCAGCCAGTTTCGGCGCCATTTCCCGTTCCACTTCCTGGAACTCTTTATTGTTCATATTCGAGCTCCAGATGCCGTAAATATTGATCACGCGGTCTAAAGCCTGTCCGGTACGTTCCATGGCGGCGATCGTGTTTTCAAAAGTAGCCGGGGTAGGATCGTTGGCAATTTTACCGATCTCCGTCAGGTTTTCGGCCATGGCGGTTTCCAGCGCCGGTTTTATATCCGCAACTTTTACCTTATCAAAAGGTGGAACGCCGCCGTAAGGTCCGCTCCATTTTTCCAGCAGCGGGTTCGGCGCAGCCGCTTCCGGATCGGTTACAACCGTGGTTTGCGTTGTAGTGGTGGTTTTCGTTTTAGGAGTATTCACGCAGTTAGTTAACGTTAATAAGCTGAACGTGCCGGCCAGAGCCAGCCCGCTGTAAGGCATCACGAAATTTCGCATAAAGGGTTTTCCTTTGGTTTAAGTTTTAATTTCAAAAGATTGAAAGTCTGCTTATACAGGAAGGTTTTTCAAAAAGACTACTTCAAAAACAGATCGCCTGTAAGGGTATAAATATCATGAATTAAGGTATAGCAAGCAACCTTGAAATTGCACGAATATTCACTTCTATGCGCCGGGCAGCAAAATTTAGCGACCTGGGTTTAGTGCATCCAATTTTTTTGATAAACAAACGTTTGCATAAACAACTGCTTAAAATGTAACTCTAAACAGATTTTTAAGTAGGAAACCAAATACGAAACTCTCCAAACATACATGCGAAGCAATTCCCAATTGTTTTTCCCGCTCCTGTTGGCTTTCCTGTTGCTGCAGACTTCCTGCTTTACCCGCCAGGACCGCCACGCCGAAAACACTTCCACTGAAGCCACCGAAACGGTGCCGAAAACCACGGAAAAAGTGCCTGCAAGCAAACCAACTTCCACTTCAGAAAAGCAAATTACCAGCATTCCCAAAGTGAACGTATTCCTGGAAGTTTCCGGTGGTATGGTAGGTTTTATGCCGAAAGGCGGCGCGGCCAGCCAAGCTACCAATTTTCAGAAAAGCGTGGCCGGTTTGCTTACCGAAGTGAATTACAATAAAGCTGTTCAAAGCAAAGATTTCTATTTCATCAGAGAAAAAAACGGTACCTCGCAGCTGCAAAAAAGTACGTATAATGAAGTTCTGAAAACCGTAAGCGCCGGCATTTCCAATCCCGCTTTAGGCACCGAATTACCGGAAATGCTGGAGCAAATTTTAAAAGAATCGGGCAAAAGCCAGGCAGTTTCCGTTATCGTTTCTGATTTCATTTATGGCCCTTCCGATAAAACTAAATTCAACATTATTCCCCAACTTATTCGCGGCGCATTAAACGAAGCCCAAAACAAAGATCTGGTCGTTTCAGTGTTTGCTGATCAGTCTGCTTTTACCGGTTCGTTTCATCCGGCGGTAAAACAACCGGTGGCCAAACGCGAATTGAAAGGTACAAAAATGCCGTACTACGTTTGGGTAATCGGCCCGCAAGAAGAAGTTATTTTATTCAACCAGAAAGTATTTAAAAACCTGCCGGAGCAACAAGCGCATTTCGGTTTCAATTACCCCGAACCTGCTTTCGAAGCGCTTACCAAACTAAAGCCTTCCGGAAACGTGTATTGCTCTGAACGCAAGCCTAGCGGCGGTTGCAAATCGGTAACCATTAATCCTCAGAAAGATACGCCGGTAGAATTTGAGATTGGAGTGAATTTAAGTTCACTTCCAACTCCTTTGCAAAACGCCGATTTTCTGAAAAAGAACCTGCAACTGAACGGCAAAGGATTTTCTGGCACAATTATTTCGGTAAAGCAGGCAAATGCCAAAGACCCGGCCCAGGAAAAATATTCGCACCTGGTCCGCGTGCGCATTACCCAGGCCATCGCCAAATCCGGACAGCTCACTCTAACGCTTCCCGATAACCAGGGCGACTGGGTGAACCAATGGACCACGCAGAACGACAATAACCCGGTTGCCCATCCCGGTAAAACGTTCAAGCTGAAAGAAGTGCTGGCCGGTGTGCAAAGCCTTTACTCAGAGCAACGCAACGTATTCTCGATCTCTCTAAACTTTATAAAAGCAAATGATTAAGTTCTTTTCCGGTCTCTACGAATGGCTGCTCGGCAGTCCGCAACCGCCCCAGGAAACGCTGGTTTACCGCGACGTAATTTTTCCGAACTCTGGTCTTTTTATGCTGGGCTGTTCGCTGGTAATGGTGCTGGTTTACTACTATGTGCTGAACCGCGCCCTGAACACCGGCTTTTACCGCACCAGTCACTGGGTAATTATCCTGTTCCTGAACGCCGTAATTATTGGCCTCATGACCGCCTTTTACGCGAACCGCGAAGGCGTGGAAGCACATTCCTACATTTCCTGGCTGGCCATGCTGAATGCGGTCTACAGCATCGGGGCCTTCGTAATTTTCTCGCTTTTATTTAAAGGAAAATCAACTTTCGCATACACTACGCCGGTAAAATGGCCTAACAAATAAAAATCATGGCAAAGCTATTTCTATTCGGGATCGGCGGCACCGGTTCCCGCGTTATCCGCGCCTTTACCATGCTCATGGCAGCAGGCGTAAAAATCCAGAACTGCGATAAAATTGTACCCATCATCATCGATCCGGATTCGCAGAACGGCGATATGAACCGCACCGTGGAACTGCTTAAAACCTACAAGCGCATCCACAACCATTTGGGCAATCGTCCGGAAGGTTTCTTCCACAAAGATATTGCTACGTTAGCGAGCGTAGCCGGAAGAACCGACGGCAACATTCCGGATAGTTTTGTGTACAATTTCAGCGGCAAAAACAAAAGCTTCCGCGAGTTCATTAACTACACCCAGCTAAGCGTAGACAGCAAAGCCATGGTAGATCTGTTGTTCACGGAAGAGAACCTGAGCAATAGCCTCGACGTTGGTTTCCGAGGCAGCCCTAACGTGGGTAGCGTGGTGCTAAACGACGTGATGAATTCCGATATGATCCGGTATTTTGCCACGAATTTCCAGCAAGGCGACCGGGTGTTTTTCATCAGCTCCATTTTCGGTGGAACGGGCGCTGCCGGTTTTCCATTATTACTGAAAAATTTCCGCGACCCGAATTCCGGCCTGCCAAATTCCGGTTACTTAAATCACGCCTTAATGGGAGCGATTACGGTTTTACCTTATTTTTCGCTGGAACAACCCGCTGCCGACGGCAACCCGGAAACCAAAGATTACATCGATTCCAACTCCTTTATAACCAAGACCAAAGACGCGCTTTCGTATTACCAAAATAATCTACAAAGCCTTAATGCGCTGTATTACATAGGCGATACACCGGAAAAACCGCTGGAAAATCACCCCGGCCGTGCCGCCCAGCAAAACGAAGCGCATTTGATCGAGCTGCTCAGCGCCTTAGCCATTATCGATTTCATGGATTACTCGCCTGACCAGCTGCAAGGCGAAATGCATTTCCACGAATACGGCCTGAAGGAAGATGCGAAAGATATTCATTTCACCCACCTCGGCACCGAAAGCAAAGAGAAGATCGCCAAAGACCTGATCCGTTTCAACTACTTCGATCACTACATTACCGAGCACGCGCCGCAGGATTCTGATGCGCCATATTTTAAAGCCACAAACCTAGGCAGCGCCATGCGCAACGAACCAATTTTTAAAGAACTGCAGCAGTTTTTACGCTCGCCGCAATACGGTTTTCACGCCTGGCTGCAGGAGCTCCGCCAGAACAAACGCGCCTTCGAAGCCATCAATCCGGATGAAAAAGATTTCAATCGCATGGTAGCCGACAAAACGATTGAAACGAGCTTCTTCGATACCGGCCTGAAACCGAAAACCATCCTGAAAGAGATTGGTAACCTCAACATCAAAGAAACCGAACCGGATACTTTCAAACGGGTAATCAAGATTATGGAAGGTGCCACCAAAAATATGGTTGAGGAAAAGCTGAAGTATCAGTAGTTGGGAACCCACCCCTAACCCCTCCGAGGAGGGGAATTGATAACGTGCTATATTGGAATAAAGAATTTATTTCCAACTCAAATTATCCGATAATTCCCCTCCTCGGAGGGTTTAGGGGTGGGTTTACATTATTGAGAAACGCTATACTTTTCAGCCCAAAAAGTCTGAAACCTGCGAACAGAAAGCAGCCCGAAAACGGTATGCTTTCAACTAAAAAAACTAAAAATCACCCAAAGTAATCTCAAGTCCTCCCCTGTTTTTATGGGAGGATTTAGGTGGGGTAAAACGATACAATTATGCCAAAAGTACTTCGTCTTCATCAGTTAGGGTTAAACGTGGAAGGCTGGCAGCAAACCAACCAGCTTACCAGCACCGAGATCAAAGATATTCCGGATGGCGCCGGCGCGAAAGCTACCAAGCTCAGCACCTCCATTCCCACGCCTTTTGCGCGCATGCACCTCTTCGAAACTGCTTTCGATTTTGTGGCACGCGAAAAAAATCTGCAACCCAATACGGTGTACCACAAAATGGTGTCGCAGTTCTGGGATCTGTGGGAATTCCTTTTCAACCACGATATGTACATGCAGGCCGGCCAGCGCATTTTGGTGCGCCGCTGGAACAAGGAAAAGGAAATTGCGCAGATGCAGGCCAACCCCGGAAGCAAACTTCTCGGCGATACGCTGCAACTTTTTGCTTCCTCCGATAACCGTTTCCGCGACTTCTCTGACCTGTACTTTTTCTACTTCGAGAGCACCAATGCGCACGGCGAAAAACAGCAGCAATTACTGGGCGGAACTTCTCCGTTTACCCTGCTTTTTGTGTCGCCGAAAGTGCAGGCGCTGAACATTGAAAGGCTGCAAAGTAAAGGCAAATATTTCGATAACCAGTTCGTGCCGCTGGAAGAACGCGACACCGCTTTCCGCGATTTTGTGTACGAACTTTTTACTGCTTTTTCTGATTTTCCGGTGCGCTATCCGGCCGTTTACCACGTGCTGGACCAGAACCGCCTGAACATGATCGCGATGAACGGCGGCAGCACCCGCGATGCTGTGCTGAATAAATACCACAGCCTCCGCGACCACGAAGGAAACCCGGTTAGCGCCGCGCATTTCCCGTTCCTGATCCAGGGCCAGCAAACCTCCGATACCATCGACAGCGACCTGTTCATCAGACCAAGCCGCCAGATTTCGGAGCGTTTGCCCATCGTGCTGAAGCCGAAACTGAAGCTTGTAGGCCAGACCAAATACCTGAATAAATTCCTCTGGGAAGACAAAACCGGCGACGAAGTGCCGTACGCCGATGCGCGGGTTCTGGACGAAAGAACCCTGCCCGGAAAAGGCGTGCGTTACCCGTACCTCACCATCAACGATTTCCTGGAAGAAACCCTGATCGAACTGCCCTACGAAATAAACCAGGAACGCTTCTTCTGCGGCAACGTAACCTACCAGCCCGGCGCGGAGAAAAACTTCTCGTATCTGCTACCCGTTACCAGCCGCTACCTGGAATATTTCACCGAAAAAGACCTCGCCGATCAGCTCACGTTTTTCATAGACATCAACCACGTAAAAGTGAGTCTGAAAATTCCGGTTTCCAACGGCACGGTTATCGAGTTCGAACGGAAATATTACACCTCGCCGCAAAACCCGAAAGACCAGAACGGTATGGAAATTCCGGAAAAAGGCAAGATCGAAAAAGCGGAAATTGGCATCGGAATTTTTCCGTTTTACAAACTCATCGACCAGCCACAATACAACGATTTTTACAAAGTCATGCTCATCGACGAAGAAATTCAGCCGGGCATGCTTACCAAACAATATCACCTGAAATTCTTCGCCGGAAACCATGCGCTTACATCGGAAGGTGGAACCATGCGCGCCACCGTAACCGAGCGTTCGGTGAAAAGCGAACTGACCGCTGGCAGCAAATATTATGAAATTGAAGGCACGCATTTCGATTTCGCGGAAGTTTCCTGCCCGGGCAAATTCAGTGGCAAAGGCTTGTTCGTGCCCCGCTACCAGGAAATTCACCGGGGCACCAAAAGCTTTACTTTCGCCGTCGATTTTGGTACCACCAACACCTACATTGCCTATACCGATTCGCCGCACCAGGAACCAAAACCGTTCTCCATTTCGGCCAAAGACCTGCAACTGGTCATGCTTTCCAAGCCAGGCTCCGAACCGGGTTTAACTGATTACCAGCGTTTTGTGCAGAAAGGTTTTGGCAAACTGAACGCCGCCGAAGCCCTGACCAAACGCGAATTCCTGCCGGCCATTATCAACGATGGCAGCTCGCCGTACCAGTTCCCAACAAGAACTGCGACTTGTGAAGCGCCGGGTTTCGTGAACCAGCCAACGTCCATTTTCGGCAACATCAACATCGGCTTCACCATGAACACCGATGCCGATGCCTACGAACATTACCACACCGATCTGAAATGGTCGGAAACCCTGCATGCGGCCGGTCAGCGCCGAATTCACGCTTATTTTCAGGAACTGATGTTGCTTCTGAAAAACAAAGCAGCGCTGAATGGCGGCGTGATCGAGAACACCAAAGTGGTATGGTTTGCGCCGCTCAGTTTCAATTCTTTCTCCCGCAATCTGTTCCAGAATGAATGGGATGAAGCGTACCAGAAAGTGTTCAAAAACAACCGCAATACCATTTGCATCACCGAATCGGTAGCGCCATATTATTATCTCATGCAGAAAGGTACCGTGGTACCGAGCCGCGAAGAAGGACTGGTGAACATCGACATTGGCGGCGGTACGACGGACGTACTTTTATATGCGAACCAAAGACCAGCCTACAGCTTCTCGTACCGCTTTGCCGGCGACGATCTGTGGGGCGATGGCTTTGCGATGGTGCGCGGCGGCAAAGACAACGGCCTGATGCTTTACGGCCGCGACCAGATCATGAACATGCCGCTTTCCGGTAACCAGTTCGAATACAAAAAATACCTGCAAAGCGCCCTGAACAACACCAGTTTCGGTTCTTCCGATGTGGTAAGTTTAATGTTCAACTACGACGAAGTATTCAGCTATAGCAAAATATTGCAGCAAGCCCGCCCGATGCGCTTGATGTTCTACCTGCACTACGGCGCCATTATTTACCAGCTGGCCCAGACCATAAAAGCATCTGGCCTGAATGTGCCCCGCTACATCTGTTTCTCCGGCCGCGGAAGTTTGTACATCAAGATCCTGGCCGCCGGCGCGAACCTGAGCGGCATCGAAAAACTGACCAAACTGATCCTGCAAAAAGTAACCGGACAAGAAACGCCGGGCAATTTCAAGATCGTGTTGGTAGACCACCCGAAACAAACCACGGCCAACGGCGGCGTGCTTTCCGTTAACGACGAAAGCTCCGCCAACCAACCCGAGATCCCGATCATCACACCACTCGGAACGCCGGATGACAGCGCCAGTTTAAAAGGCATCAAGAAAGGAACGCTCACTTCGGAAATTAAAAACCAGGTGCTGGAAAACGTAAAAGCCTGCATCGAACTTTTATTACTGGACGACGACATAACTCCAATGATGAAAGACCTCGGAATTGAGTTCGATACTGAAACCGTAACGCCATTCCTGCGCGAGCAAATGGCCGACAGTTTATCCATAGGCCTGAACCACCTCGACAAGCAACTGCCCGACCAGGAAATGCTCCACGAAACGCTGTTCTTCCTGCCGTTCAAGCAGGCGCTTTATGCCCTTTCCAAAGAGTTGTATAGCCGGAGAAGTGTAAGGGAAACGGCGTGACCCCACCCAACCTTCCCCTAAATAAGGGGAGGGCTTTTACTGCAGTGCTGTTCGCAATTTGTCATCCTGAACGAAGTGAAGGACCTCGTCGGCGAGTAGCAGAAACGTTAAAAAAATGGTAGGGTTTAAAGCTGAAAAAGTAATTGGGAATGTTTTTTCCGGATCAGATAAATTATTCGTCATCTCGACGCCAAGAGAGATCTCAAAGGGCTGGTAGGAAAGCCAGAATAAAAGCTACTACCAACTGAATGAGATTCCTCCTGGCGTCGGGATGACCGAATAAAAAACGCTGTCCTTTTCAGCTAAAAACTCAACATAGAACCAACAAAACGGTATAGTTTTTACCTACAAAACCCGAAAAAGTAACTTAAGTCCTCCCCTGTTTTTAGGGGAGGATTTAAGTGGGGTAAACCACATGCGAAACTTATTTCTACTCCTCTTCATTTTCCTCCTCTCCTCCGCCGCAGCAGCAGCCCAGGAAAACACTGCCCCAACCCAGGCAAAGATCTGGCACCGCGCGCTGGTCTGGATCTATGAAGACAACAACAAAACGTTAGGCAAAAACGAACAAAAACCCGTACCCCAAGTCAGCAACGAAAGCCTGGCAAACTTCGAAAAGGATCTGGCCGCAGCCAGCAAAGCTAACAAAGACGGTTACAATTTCTACAAATTAGTGTACCAGCCCGTACAGGAGAAACTAGCCAAATCAAAACCCGTCTCAGACGAAGCGCTCATGAATGCCATTGTTGCCGAAACTTCGAAAAAGCCGGGCCGCAATGTGAAACATTTGCGCTTCGCTTTAGAAACTGCCACCAAATCGGAAGCTGTTTCCGAAACTCCCGAAGAATATCGGGAAACAACCGCCATGCAACCCGAGCCGGAACCAGAAAATGTAACCGCTCCAACTGTTCCTTCAAATACCGAAAAACCCGTTAAAGACGAAAATAAATTGCCTATGTATTTAAGTATTTTAGCCTTGCTTTTAGCGGCGTTTGCGCTCTGGCGCGCTTCCCAAAAAAACACCTCCCGCGCTGCAGTAGTTCGGTCGGAAAACGATATGCTTGTGGCCGGAAAAAGTGCTTCAGAAAGTCCGAACGTAAAAGCCTTGAAGCGGCAAATCCAAACCATGAGAAATGAATACCATCAATTGAAATCAGAAAACGAAAACTGGCGCGCCGACATGCAACAGGCCATTCAGAATTTGCAGGCGGCAGCCTTTATAAACCCGCTTGCCAAAGAAAATTACGCAGATTTCCACGATCAATCTACATCGCAAAACCTTGGCGGAACAGGCCACCAGCACACTATGGAAAACTACTCCGAAACCCCTGCGGAAGCCCAGCCTTACGAAGTGGAAACCGACCATTTATTTGCCGAAGAACCGCAGCCGCAAAGCCATAAAAAATACACCCGCGTGCCGGAAGATGGCCTGCTGAAAGACCGCGAAATGCACACCGACAGCCGCGAAACGTGGTCGTTCATTGAAGTAACCATTCCGGATGCGCAGAGTAATACCGCCACATTTCGGATAAATCCGTACGTAAACCATGCGCTGGCCATAAACAACAGTTTAGACCGCCTGGAAAATGCCTTCGAATTTGCCCGTTCCGCCAACAAAGCCACGCAACTTATAAACGATGCCGACGGCGAACTGATGCGCACCGCGCAGGGCTGGCAAATTACCAAACGGGCCAGAATTCACTTAGCATAATATGGGTATTATTGCAATCATCGAGCTCCTCATTATTTCCGGAATTGTGGCGTTGCAGTTCGTGATTTTCAGCCGCAGCCGCAGCAAAATTAACCGGCTTGCCAACCTGTTTCCATCTGCGCAAAACCTGAACGTGGTGCAGGTAGATGTGAACAAAAACGATAGGCTTCAGCCCGATAAAAGTCAGGTAGTCAGCAGCTACAATAATGCCTTCGAAGCTATTTTAGCCGGCGAAGTTTTCACCAATTCGGCCATGCCCGGCACCACGCAAAAAGTGGTTGAAAATAATGGCAGTTATCTGTTGGTAGAAGTACGTGATCAGGATGCTGAAAAACTCAAAACCGAATATCATATTTCAGCGCTGAACCTGCAGAAAAAACTGGATGCCGGCGAATTTAACCTGCTGAACGAGCTGGTTTTCGATACGGAAGAAGCGCATTTTCAGCATATGCTTCACCAGATAAATGCCGAGTTGGTAGATCTGCTGGAAGTTAAAAATGCCTCCCCGGAATTTTCCGAAATTGTAAGCGACACAAACGAATACCTGCAAAACAATAAAGGTGCCGCCGCCGATTTCAACATCCTCAAAGATATTTCCGAACGCTATTCCGAAACGCTCGACAACGAAGTGCAGGCCGGCATTGCCACGCCGCTATACATCGGTCTGCTCGGTACCTTTTTCGGCGTCAGCATTGGTTTGTTCAGCCTGCTTTTAACCGATTCACCAGACCTGGCCGAATCCGAAACCCGTTCGTTCATAACCGACGATGGTATAAGAAACTTTTTAACCGGTGTAGTAATTGCCATGGTAGGAAGTTTCTGCGGTTTGTTGCTCACGCTGCGCGGAAATGCCTTATTGAAAGATGCCCGCAGCCGCCGCGACAAACTAAAGAACAGTTACTATACGTTCCTGCAAAAACGCCTGCTGCCCAAACTCAATTCCGACATGGCGGCCAGTCTCGGCAACCTCAAATCGGTGCTCGATTCCTTCAACCATGACTTCCTCGAAAAAGTGGCGAATTTTCGCCCCATCATTGCCAGCTTAACCGATAATATTGCCATTCAGAAAGACTTTATCCAGCGCCTCGACGAGATCGGTTTCACCAAAATGGCCAACGCCAGCGTAACGGTTTTCGAGAAAGTAAAGGAAAGCGAAGAGTTGTTCAGCAAGTTTCTGGGTTACCAGCAGGCGCTGAATAATACCCTGCAAAACGGTAGCGAAATGGCCGGAAAAGTCAAGGACGTATTAGGCAAAATGACCAAACTGGAAGAAGCCTTCGAAATGGTGCCCGGTTACCTGCAGAAACACGACGAAGCCATCATGCGGCAGGTACAATTCTTCGACCGCCACAAACAGGAACTCGACAAAATAGGAAACCGCGTAGAGCAGAATTTCGACGAAGATGCCAGCCGGTTGCAGAAGTTCATGGACATTAGAATGAACCAGCTGGAACGCGATGCGCAGAATGCCTATGAACGCTGGCAGGAACATTTCAATCAGCTGAACCAGGAAAATATCTATCAGAAAATTCTGGATTACATGCAGCCTTTCGGCAAACTGAACGAGCAGCAAAAACAACTGAACGAACAGCAAAACGACCTGGCCAAAACGGTAGCCTTAACGAACGAAAAACTGCTGCAGAAACTGGAGCAGGATGCCGCCATGCAGCGAACCCTAGCGGAACAACTACAAATAACCAACCGCATTCTGGAAGAAGCCACCAGGCGCAACCGCATGCAGGCCATCATGGACAAAGTTTTCGGACTGGAACAAAAAGGGCATGGAAAAATCAAATAAAGATTTTTTCTGGCCCAGTTACGTAGACCTCATGACCGTACTTTTCGTGGTGATGCTGGTCATGTTCGTGCTCAGCTATATCCGCTTCAAAAACAACGAGGAAAAACTGATCGCGACCATAAAAGAAAAGGAAAAGATCGAAGAACTGCAGCAGGCCGTCAGCACCATGATGAACGACCAGAGTTTGTTCCGCTACGATCCGCAATTCAAGCGCTACACCCTGGCACAGGACGTGAAATTCAAAGGCAACAAATGGGACCTGAGCCAGCCTTACGAAAGCCTGGATGGTAATGTACAGCAATCGCTTCGCTACATAAACAGCACCGGCCGCAAACTGAAAAATATTGTCGATTCATTGATGCTGCGCCGGCAAAATGACCCGGTTTTGAAAAACGTATCCTACGTGCTCGTAATAACCGGCAGCGCCTCCGATCTGCGCGATGCCCGCCTGCAGGGAGGCTACGACAATTACTGCTATACCGATTACGAAAGCTGGGGCTATGTACTCAGCTATCAACGCGCCTTGGCCCTCTACGATTACTGGAAAACCAACCGCATCGTAGACTTCGATCATAAAGCCTACCACCAGACAATAGAATTGGTAATTGCCGGCACCGGCTATGGCGGCGTAGGCCGTTATAATCCGGACAAACGTAACTTAACGATAGGCAATAACGAGGAAAAACTCAACCAGCGGTTTTTAATTCAGATCATTCCGAAGGTAGGGGAAGTAAAATAACATTTAAGTATATTTAAAAATACAATACTCTTTAGCCAGAAGACAGTAAAATATATTTTGACATTAGTATTAACAACCGGTAGGGTTTAGCTCTTAAAAAATGTTCATGTATTTTAACAAAAAAATAATTATGGAACAGAATTTTTAGAATATGCAAGAAATTCGTATTTTTGATAAATACACGTAAAAAAAGTATCCCAATTATATGAAAAAGTATTTGTTTATCGCAGCCGTTGGTCTGGTGGGCCTGGCTTCTTCTTGCAAAACTGTTTGTCCGGCTTACGCCAAGGCAGATGCCAAAACCCAACCTGTTGCTAAAGCTGACATTCGCGGTTAATTATACAAGAATATAAAAACATAAAAGCCGGCTGGATCAAATCCAGTCGGCTTTTTATTTAAGTATTTTTTGAGCAGTTAAAAACTTTATAGATACAAGATCCTAAAGCAAGTAAGTCCTCGTACTATTGATCTTCCTGGGTTTAAATTAGATTGTTTTAGCCGAACAATTTCATTCGAATCTTCAGAGTAGCTATCTACAAAAAGGCAAAATATTGTATATTCAGGTTTAAAAACGCAAAAGCCCCAACTTATTACTAAGCTGGGGTTTAGTTAAATGGGGTTGGCGGCTACCTACTCTCCCGCCTTTGACAGCAGTACCATTGGCGCTACGGGGCTTAACTTCTCTGTTCGGAATGGG
>NZ_JBHSKT010000011.1:0-110243 GCF_042657365.1 Adhaeribacter terreus
CTTTCTTCCAAATTTTAAAATGAATTTATTTTAAAATTATTCCAGAGTAAAAACCTGCTTTCAATACAACTGAAGCCTTTTTTGCCTCCCCAAAACCTCGTTCGGTTTGGGAGTGCAAAGGTGAGAAACTTCATTCGTTTCTGCAAGTTTCTTTCAAGAAATATTTTCAGAAATTTTCCGGAGCTTAAAATAGAAATAAACTGTTTGTTTACCGCCCCGAAACTAAGATCCTGCTAATGGCAGGTTTTGAGATAACCAGATTCTTAAACTACAAGTTCAAAACATGGTCAATCTTTTTTTCAACCTTAAATCCTTCTCTTCTCATCCCGCCCCGCTGGCTGAATTGTTGCACAAAGATAAGGCAATGAAAACTCATTTGTCAAGTCTTTCTTTAAACTTTTCTTAACACATGATTTTAAATTTTTATTATACTCTACTTTATCAATTAGTTAACTCATTAAAATATTTTTCCTCTTAGGTCCTCTGCTTAACTATCTTCAGATCGGGAATTCAGAGGAATTGTACTTTCCTATTTTTTCTATTCTTTTTCCCTTTCATCATTCAATCAAACATCCTAAATAAAAAAAAACGCTACTCACTTTTTATCTTAAAGTAGGTAGCGTTTTAAATTCATTTATTAAGTATTTACTTGATCAATGTGCTTTTTCGGTCCGGGCCTACTGAAACAATATTGATTGGCACCTCCAATTCTTTTTCCAGAAACACGATGTATTCCAGGAATTCTTTTGGGAGGTTGCTATAGCTTTCAGTTTCCATGGTAGCCGTTTCCCACCCTTTCATGGTTGTGTAAACCGGCTCCAAGGTTTCTGCATCTAACTGATGCGGTATTTTGTCTGTTATCTCGCCGGAAGCAGTTTTGTAATGCGTACAAACTTTTATTTCTTCGAATTCATCCAGTACGTCGGCTTTCATCATATTGAGTTGCGTTACGCCATTCAACATGATAGAATATTTCAGGGTTGGCAGATCTACCCAACCGCAGCGACGCGGACGACCGGTGGTGGAACCAAACTCGCGGCCGGCTTTCCGAATCTCCTCTCCCACTTCATCTAAAAGTTCGGTTGGGAACGGACCTGAACCTACGCGGGTGCAATAGGCTTTGAAGATACCGTACACTTCGCCGATGTGGCGCGGGGCAACTCCTAGACCTGTGCAGGCGCCGGCAACTAAAGTATTCGAAGAAGTTACAAACGGATAGGTTCCAAAATCGATATCTAGTAGAGAACCTTGTGCACCTTCGGCCAGAATTTTCTTACCGGCTTTTAGGGCTTCGTTGATCATGTATTCGCTATCTACTAAATTCAGGGTTCGTAAATACTCTACGGAAGCAAAGAATTGTTGCTCCATTTCGTCGATCTCGAGTTTTCCGCCTAAAAACCCTACGATTTTTGCGTGACGGGCTTTGGCAGTTTCGTAGCGCTCTTTGAAATCTGGCAATAAAATATCGCCTACGCGCAAACCGTTCCGGCCAACTTTATCCTGGTATGTCGGGCCGATACCTTTTAAAGTAGAACCGATCTTTTGCTCGCCAAGAGCTTCTTCGGAAGCTTTATCGATGGCTTTGTGCGATGGTAAAATCAGCGCGGTTTTCTTGGAAATAAAGAGGTTCTTGGCAGCATCTACGCCGCGGGCGGTTAGTTTTTCCATTTCGGTTTTGAAAACTACCGGGTCTAAAACCACGCCGTTGCCGATGATGTTCTGAATGTGCGGATGAAAAATACCGGAAGGGATCTGGTGCAAAACGTGCTTGGTACCTTCGAACTCCAGCGTATGACCAGCGTTCGGGCCACCCTGAAAGCGAGCAACAATGTCGTACTTGGGTGCTAATACGTCTACAATTTTTCCTTTTCCTTCGTCGCCCCACTGGAGGCCAATCAGAATATCTACTGCCATTTTATTGGTAAGAACTTAAAAAATTCCGCTGTGCGGATTTATGGTTGAAAAATGTTATACTTTTAAAGTTAAAAAGCCCAGCGTTTGGGGGCCAGGCTTTCATTTCTATACAGATTCTTTCAGGAATTTCGCCGCGAAAGCATCGTCTTCGGCTACCGTAAAAATAGCGTTGAGTTTCGTTATTATTAAGAGCTTGCGCATGTGTTCCGAAGGATTGATGAGCACAAGCTCGCCGCCGCGGTTCCGGAATTTGGTTAGTAAAGAAACCAAAACGCCGATGCCGCTACTATTAATAAAGCGCACTTTAGAAAGATCTACTGCGCACAGAATTACCGAATCGTTTAACTTGGAATTCACCAGATCGAGCAAATGCTGGGAATCGGGGCTGCCAATGAGGTCGCCCTGCAAACGCACATATAAAATATTATCCTGAAGATTGCTTTCTACTTTCATGATACTGGTACAGCGTTATTCTTAGCGCGGCAATCGCCGCAAACTCCGTAAAGATTTAAGGAATGATGCAAGATATGAAAATTAAGCAATTCCCCTACCATTGTCTGGATCTGATGTACGCGCGGATCGCAGAATTCTACCACTTTGTGGCATTCGGTGCAAATTACGTGGTCGTGCTGGCGGTAGCCGTACGATTTTTCGTATTGCGCCAGGTTTTTCCCGAACTGATGTTTGCTAACCAGGTCGTTTTCTACCAGCAGGTCTAAGGTATTATAAACCGTAGCGCGGCTCACCTGGTAGTTTTTATTTTTCATGCTGATGTACAGCGATTCTACGTCGAAATGGCCGGTGCGCGAATAAATTTCCTCCAGAATTGCATAGCGTTCCGGAGTTTTGCGCAAGCCTTTGCTTTCGAGGTAGGCGGTAAAAATCTTCTTTACCTCTTCAAATTTTACTGTATCTAATGCCATAAGCGTTCTGTGCAAAGATAACAGATATTTTTGGTAGAAAGGTTTATTTTAATGATTTGAAAAAGCCGGACGCTGACTTCTGAAAACTTTCAGTGTAGTATTCTGAAAACGCTATGCTTTCAGCCGGAAAAACTGCCCGCGAATGCACTAAAAGAAAATTTTAGTTGCCGGAAAATACTTTTGGTATCACTAAAAACTTTGTAGCCGCTATAAAACAAATTGTTAATAGATGGCGTTGGTTTAATAATACTAAATACTATATTAGCAAATTCTCTCACTAATTTTAGCCGCACTTAAATCATGGAATACATCATAACTTCTCCCGAGCTGATTGAAAAAGAACTTATCCCGAACCTGCGTTTTAACCGCGAAGATATTCTGATAACGCCCGAAGACAAAAAACGCCGCCTCTACGATATTCACCGCGCCACTTTACTCGGAAATGCTTACCACGGTAAAGTAGATATTTTCTTTATGACCGCCGATGGTGAGCAAAAACGCGTAAACACCACCATCTGGGATTATGATAAAGAATACGTGATCCTGAAATCGGGCTCTTCTTTGCCTATTACGGCTATTAACGGCGTAGAATTTTACTAAATGGCTAAATTGTTGAATTGCTAAATGGTTGTTTCAGAAAACGGTATGGTTTTGCCCTCAAAAAGTGCTTAACCATTAAACAGTTTAGCAATTCAACAATTAAATAAATTAAACCCTGTCGAGCACTTTTAAGATCAGGTCATTTATCGTTTCATCGGCATTCTCGGCGAAACGGTGATTGATCCGGTCGGCTACGATCGCGTTGAGCGACAGCATTTCGTGCCCCATTAACCTTCCCAGCGCATAATAACCGGCCGTTTCCATCTCGAAATTGGTGATCTTAAAATCTTCGTGCGCAAAATTATGGTAGGCCTGGATCAGGTTTTTATTTTTAAGCGGTGCCCGTAATACCCGGCCCTGAGGCGCATAAAATCCCGGACACGTTAAGGTATTTCCCGGAATCATATCGAAGGCAATTTTCTGGCGCAATTTTTCGGAACCTTGTACGCAATATGGCGCATACGGTAAATTCAGCGCAGTTTTTAAGCCTTGAGATATAGCATTTTCGAAAGCATTTTGTTCCAGCGGGTAAAATTCCATTAAACTATCCAGCCCAATTCCATAAGCCGAAGCCAGGTGACTGCCCAAAGGAACCGTAGTTTGTAACGCGCCGGAAGTACCAATGCGGATAATATTCAGCGAAATGCGGTCTTCTTCGGCCACGGGAATGCGGGTTAGCAGATCTATATTTACCAAAGCGTCCAACTCATTCATCAGGATATCGATATTATCGGTACCCATGCCGGTGGAAATTACGGTAATGCGCTTGCCTTTGTAGTAGCCGGTGTGCGTAATAAATTCCCGCTTCGTTACTTCCACTTCAATAGAATCGAAATATTTGCTCACTTTAGCCACCCGCTCCGGATCACCGACAGTAATAATGGTGCCGGAAATATGTTCGGGTAATAAATTCAGATGGTAAACGCTTCCGTCCGGGTTTAAGATGAGTTCAGATTCGGGAATTGCTTGCATGGCCATGAGTTTTGCGGGTATTTAAATTTCGGGTGAAGGTAAGGGAAATTTAGAAATTTGAAAATTTGGAGATTCGAAGATTTTGATACCGGTTGATGATGGAAGCCGGAAACGAATTTCGTAACAATTTAATACCGACTCAAGCAGTTTTTGTTGCCAAAAGAATAGCGTTTTCTGAAGTATTGCGCAAAAAAAAAGAGCAGGATTTTATTCCCTGCTCTTTCGTTTTAGTGCTTTATTTTTTCGCGCTTTAGGCCTTTAAAAGGATTGTAGCCGTTGCTTTCTTTCTGGTAATACCCGGTTCCGTCGTAAGGCCTTACTTCGGGGTTGGTTTTACATTCTTCGGAGCAGGCACCTTGCATTTTTTCGCCGCAGCTTTCGCAGATGGCCACGTGAATGTTGCAGGTTGGGTTGGCGCAGTTTACCATTCTGTCAGAAGGCGTTTGGCAAACGTAGCATTTCGAAATAATGGTCGGGTTTACTTTGTTCACATCTACGGTTAAGCGGTTATCGAAAACGTAGCATTTGCCTTCAAAATCTTCGCCCTCAGCTTCTTTGCCGTATTTAATAATGCCGCCGTGCAGCTGGTAAACGTTCTCAAAACCCTGTTCCAGTAAAAAAGCGCTGGCTTTTTCGCATTTTATACCGCCGGTGCAGTACGTCAGAATTTTTTTGTCTTTGTATTTTTCTTTCAGTTCATCCACCTTTGCCGGGAAATCGCGGAAATTCTCGATGGGCAAGGTAACCGCATTTTTAAAACGGCCCACGCTGAACTCATAATCGGAACGCACATCCAGAATTACTACATCGTCGCGGTCTTTCATTTTGCGGAATTCTTCCGGTTCTAAATGAATACCGGTGCGTTTGTTAGGATCGATGTTGCGTAGGCTGGAATGCACAATTTCCGGTTTGTGGCGCACGTGTAGTTTCGCAAAAGCGTGTTTATCGGCTTCGTCAACTTTAAAATCGGTTTTAGCGAACCTCGGATCGGCTTTAACTGCCGCCATGTATTTTTCGCAATCTTCTTTCAGGCCAGAAACAGTTCCATTCAAACCTTCGGAAGCAATAATAATACGGCCGCGCAGATTCAGATTGAGGCAAAGCAAATGGTGCTCTTCGCGGTATTGTTCCGGATCTTCGATCTGCGCGTAGCAGTAATAAAGTAAAATACTGTAATCTTTCATAACGGGCTTAGCTTCAGACTAAGTGTTTAATTAAAATAATGCTTTGGTTTCCGGTTGCAAAATTAACGTTCCGGCAACAGATTAAAAAGTGATATTTATCAGCAAAAGGTTCACTATTTAAATTGTTAAATGGCTTAATTGTTAAATGGCTGATTAATTGGTTGGCAAAATAAACTGCAATAAGCTTAACTGACTTTTTTTGCCTGAAACCCTAGCGTTTTCAAACAACAATTTAACAATTTAGCCATTTAACAATTAAACCATTTAAGTAGTTTTCGGGCTGAAAAAGGTACCGTTTTTCCAGGTTTCTTCCTGTTCGGGTCCGGCTTTAAAATACCAGAGCCATAGCAGAATAAAAACGATGGAAAACATTAAACCCACCTGCGTTTCGAAGGTACTTTCGAACATGCACGAAAGTGTGATGATGAGGTAATGAAAGAAAAATAAAGGCTCGAAACGACCTGCAAAACGGAACAGCGGATAATAAAAGCAAACCAGGAAAATGACGAGGCCAACAATGCCAAAAGCAACCAACGCAAAAATAAACTGGTTGTGCGGCAGCAGATGTCCCCGTTCCAGAATTTCCGGAAAAAGTTTGGTGTATTTATCGCCTAGTTCTTTGTCCAGGTTTCCAATTCCTACGCCAAATACCGGGCTTTCTTCAAACACTTCCATGGCAACTTTGTAAGAATAAACGCGGCCGGTAATGGAATAATCGTGTGCGCTGTCTTCATCGGAAACGCGGTTTACGTCGGCAATGGTCAGGAAGAATTTGTTGTAAAAAGTAGGCAACGTGTAAAAAGCTGCCAGCAAAGCCATTATTAAACCAACGCCGGCAAAAAAGCTGCGCAGGTATTGCTTGCGGAAGAAAAAATCGAATGCCAAGCCTAAACCAGCCGCTGCGTAAAACACTACCAAACCACTTCGCACCGCCAGAATATGCAGGAAAATAAAAAGCCAGACCGTTATAAAAAGCAGCAATTTCCGCTCCCATTTCCCGAAAACGAAAAAGCCTTTCAGCCACAACCGGAAACCAACCAATATCGCAAAAGCCACCATTAAACTGTAGCGTACGTGGTTGGTTGGCGTTTTCATTACTTCCGAATGGGTGTATTGCTCGTTTACCGCCTCAAAATTATTGAGGTAATAACCCATGCTGTAAACCGAACCAAGGAAAACGCAGATCACGAACAAATAGAACAATTGTTTGAGTTTCGGGCGCGAAATGGCAGGCAATACGGCGAACGAAAATGGCAGAATAAGCAGCGGCAGTTTCATTACCAGGTCGCGTTGCAGGTCTTTCATGCTGCTGATTTCCGGCTGCATAAAACCAAGTAAATGAACCAGGTAAATCAGCATAAACCCCAGAAAATACGGATACTTGCGCAAGTTGGAAATGTTATTCTGCTGCGCCAGCGAAACGAAGGCTGTGAGTAATAAACCTGCATTGCCAATGCTGGAAAGTATCCGGAGAAAATTGGTGGTAAGCATACCCGTCACGATCAGGCAGCAGAAGAAAAAAGCAGCTTGCGGTACGTTTATTTTCTGAAGAAATACGAAGCTCTTGCCCATTAAGAAACGGTATGCTTTTTCCTGAAAAAACTGATTTGGCTAAAAAATAACCTTCCGGTTGAAATTCCGCGGGTTTAATGATTGCTTAAATTTATACTTTCTGAGCCGGGTTGCCGAACACGGTCTGGTTAGCGGGCACATCGGCAATTACTACGGCACCAGCACCCACGCGGGCTTTTTTACCGATCTTTACGCTGCCTACAATTACCGCACCGGTTCCAATAAATGCCTGATCTTCAATAGTAGCTTCGGCATTAATTAACGCACCCGCCCCGATCTGCACAAAATCACCAATTATAGCACCCGCTTCGATCACCGCATTCGACTGGATCACGCAATTATCGCCGATCTTGCAACCGGTTTGGATAACTGCACCCGCGTTGATCAGGTTTCCGTGGCCAAGCCAGGCATGTTCCGAAATGTAACTGCTTTTATGAATGGCATTTACCGGCACCTGTTTATAATCTTCTTTCAGTTTTCCAGCCAGGCTTTTACGAACCGCGCTGTCTTCGGCGGCTATAAAAACTTCGCTTTTTTTACCCAGAATTTTCAGGATATCTTCATTATCGGTGTTGCCCATTACCGGAATGTTATTGATCTCGGTCTGGTGCAGTTTGGCATCATCGTCGAGGAAACAATATACATCTACATTATTGCTGGTAAAAATATCGAGGGCGGTTTTGCCCAAAGTCTGTGCACCAAAAATAATAACCGGGTTTTCCATAAAATGCTATAATAAACCTCAAAGCTACGGGTTTGCAGCCGCGAAAGCAACTTTAGACCTGCCGGCTTTTAAATTTAAGACTTAAACGATCCAGATTTCTTTTCCAAAAAGGTGCTTGTAAAAGCAAATAAAGCAGAAATGGCAGAAAAATGGTCCGGTAGCGGTTCAATGTTCCCAAGTTAGGCGTAGTAAGCCCGATCAGAACGGCCAGAATCAGAATAAACGCGATCAGCACACCATAAAAACCGGAAATCTGCAGCTTTCGCCAATTCTTCCAAAACGATAAACTTCCAAGGAATATGATCACGATCACCAGATTTTCAATTCCGGCCAAACGGTAAAACAAATTCTCGCCTTCCCAGAAAAATGGCCGGAACAAAGCGCCAGTCAAGGCTTCCGGTATATTTATTAAAACGCTGCCTAATTCCGGTTTCAAATCATTTAATGCAATAACTGGCTTCCCGATAGATTTCGCATGCAACGTTTTATAATTCCAGACCAGGTGCCGATAGATAAATGCGTCGGCAAAATTTTGCAAAAAAAGCGCTGTAGCACCGGCCGCTAAAACGATGAATGCGCCCAGAAAACCAATGAAGTTTTGGTTAGATCGAAAAAAAACGAAGCGCTTTCGAAGCCATTTCAGGAAGAGCCAACTCAACGTCAGCGCAAAAACGACCAGGGCCAGAAACAGTTTAATTTTAAAAAGCAGCCAACTAAAAAATATAAGCAATACTAAATTAAACCTTAGTTTTTGGCCTGAAAAATATACCGTTTGCAAAACCAAACCCCAGAAAAAACCAAGCGCGCCCATTAAAACCGATTCTTTTGTTACGCCTGCATTCCAGAAAATAACCGTTGGGAAAAACAGGAACGTAATTACAGCCGGCTTCTTCGTTCCGGGAAAAACTTTTGCCTGGGTCTGCACCAGTAACCAGCAGCCGGCAAAACTAAAGAAGGACAGAAATAAGCCGTTGAAGTAATAATTGCTGTCCGTTATTAAATTCAGAAGGCTGAGAATTTTGGTAAAGAAAAAGGAATTGGAGTACGGTTTAAATTTGATTTGAACCGAATCAGGTAATTCATTAAAAAAAAGCAATTTCAAATAACTGATGAAGTTATTTGAAGCTAATTTTGAGAGGGTGTTGGCATAACGCTGGTAATCAAAAGTATCGAAGCCACCGCCATAAAACCAACCCAGCACGATACCGCACAAAAGCTTAAAGCTTAAAGCCGGCCAGAAAATTAAATTTCCAAAATCTTTAGAAACAGTTTTCCGCCAAAGCCAGAAAATTAAGACTGCCAGTAAACCAAATGAAAGCATGAAATGGAATACGGGCATTTAAGAAGCAGTTTTTGTACGTTTTAAGATACCGTTTCCGATGGCGCAATGCAAACAACGAACCGGCTGGCAATAATTCTGGCCGAGCGCTAATAAACCCTGCGATTGCGAGGCAGCTTTATTTTCAAAGCCCAGGCCTTCGTACATCGTTAAAATATGATTCTTTTCGGGCGGCAGCATTTCCAGCAAATTTAAAGCCTTTTCTACTAATGCCAACTGCCCGGTTTCATGCGCATAAGCAACGAGCAACGGCGCCACTATATTAATGAGTAAAATATTTACGCTGCTTTTACCGATTGAACCGATTTTAAATTTTCCGCTGCGGCCGGGCATATAATGGGTTTGCCAGTATGCTGAAGGTTTCGCAAAGAAAAATGTTTCAAAGGCTTTCAGCGAATGATCGGCCAGAAAAAAAGAAAAAAGGTGTTCGCGGGAAGTAAATAATGCTGCCAGTTGCGCTAACCGCACCGTTGGAAAATTAGCGGGCCGCATGCGCAGAAAATTCCAGTCGGAAGCTTGTAACGGCTCCGGCAGATCGTATTTATGTTTCAGGTAGCCAAACTCTTTTTGCAGCTGTTGCAGGTAAAGATCATCCGGAAAATTCCCAGCTAAAAACCCGGCCTGACCAAAAAGTAACGCTTCGGTTTGTAAAGTCTGGTGCCGGTGTTTCAGCAGAATTTTATAAGGTAGCTGCTTCGCTAACTTTTCAAAACCAGCCTGATTGATCTTAAAACCATAACCTGAAAGTAACGCTGCATAAGCCGTTTCCTCCCAATTATTTCCTGAAGCTTTATATAAATTCCGGATCCGTTCAGCTTTCAGTTCTAATCGTTCGAGCAAAGCTCTTTCCAGCATCGCGGTTTTGGTTAACCCGGAAATTTGTGACAGAAAAGGCTCACAGGGAATGGTTAATCTGCTTTGCTTGAGCTTTAGATAAGTCTGTAATAAGGCCGGTGCAACCCGGTTTTCTAAAGCCAGAACCGGCACTTCCGAATTATTGGTGCGCAAAACCGGCACATCGTTTTCCCAGACTACATGCAGAATAACCTGGTCGTATTTCTGGTCGGAAGTATGGCGATGACGGAACCAGTCCGAGGCTTTCACGTGCAGTTCTACGCTTCCGGCCCAGGTTAAGTCAGCAATTTTCAGGCTTGCATGCAGGAAATCGGGGCCGGCATTCGCGTTTTGCATGCCAGTACGCAAAACCGAAAGCGGTTCCCCACTTTCGGTCTGCAGATTAGTTTTATCGAAATACTGAAACTTCCAGACGTAAGCCAGAAAATCTTCGTTCATAACGAACACAGATTAACAACACCCGTAAAGTACGAAAAAATTATCCCCAGGTAACCATCTGAAATTCCGAAGAAAAAACGGTATGGTTTTAGGCCTAAAAAGTGCTTAAGCCGGTAAATATTCGTCGAGTAATTGCGCCATTTCCTGCTGCACAGCCAACGCAGCTTCGCGGGCTTTTTCGGCAAAATCTTCTCCGGAAGAAGCATAGATGATCTGCCGCGAAGAATTCACAAGTAGACCACATTGCTTATTAAAGCCGGCTTTTGAAATTTCGGGCAAACTTCCACCCTGCGCTCCTACGCCCGGCACCAACAGGAAATGATCAGGCACAATTTCGCGCACCTTATTAATATAGGCCGTTTGCGTAGCTCCAACCACGTACATCATCTGCGAGGCATCGCCCCATTGGCTGCTGGTTTTCAAAACGGTTTCGAACAACATTTCCGAATCGCCGGTGTTCAAAAGCTGAAAATCGCGGCTGCCCATATTAGAAGTAAGCGCAAGCAGAATAACCCACTTGCCGGCATGGCCCAGAAACGGTTTAACCGAATCTTCTCCCATATAAGGTGCTACGGTTACCGAATCGCATTGCATGCGATCGAAAAAAGCGCGGGCATAAAGCTCAGAAGTATTGCCAATATCGCCGCGTTTGGCATCGGCAATGGAAAAGCAGTTTTTTGGTAAAATTGCTACCGTTTTTTCCAGGCTTTCCCAACCTTTTGGCCCTAATGCTTCATAAAAAGCGATGTTTGGTTTATAAGCCACGCAAAGGTCGGCAGTAGCTTCAATTATCTGGCGGTTAAATTCGAAAACCGGGTCTTCCAGATCAAGCAAATGCTTCGGTATTTTATTAATATCGGTGTCGAGGCCAATACAGAGATACGATTTTTTTTGCAGGATCTGTTCGAAAAGTTGTGCTGAGGTCATAAAGCTGTTTAGAATTGCCGCTGATTTTTCTACAAAACTATTTTTTTTTTTTAATCCGGCCATACTTTTTTAAATCCAAGATTTTCAAACATTTAGCACCATATTTCAATTAAAAGACCGAATTCTGCAAAAAAATTACTATTTCCTTACGATTCTATGGTGTTAATCTCGTTAACATATCTTACCTTGCTGAACTTATTAAATTATATTTTTTGTTAAACTTAAAAGACCGAAGAACAAAAAGGCTGGTTTACCTTGATTTCAAATAAGAACACGGGGAAAAAGGTGGAATTTATGTTTATGTTACTTGCATTTGAGGCTCTGGCAATTAGCGGAAAACAATGAATAAATTTTTTTTTTCAGCTTATATATAAAAGTGTTATATTTGTCTTGGTATTCAGTGCTTACAGGCTGAAATCTTTTAACTAACTCTCACAAAAAAATGATCTGTAAATTAACATTAAAAAACTCGGACAAGCTGGTTCTGGTAGACGATAACGTTTATGATTACCTGCAAAATGACCCTTATTTAACCAGCATCGGCTTCCTGAAGCACTTGCGTATTCACTCTGGTGGTTATGCATTCTTCCAGAAAAACTGGCCTTTGAAAAATGGTACGTACCGCAACGAAACCATCTATCTGCACAAACTCATTGCTATGAAGTTTATCGAGCAGCAGCAGGATGACCGTCGTTTGTACGTAACGTTCAAGAACAGCAACCGTCTGGATTGCCGTTTGGAAAACCTGGAGTGGGCTCCGCTTAGCAAAGTGGTTCGCAACACTTCTAAAACCGACAATAAGCTGGGTATCCGCGGCGTAGTGAAAGATTCCAACAAATTCCGCGCAATCATTCATTACGAAAAACAGCGTATCAACTTAGGTTTGTTCGATACTTTGGAAGAAGCAGCTTTGGCATACAACAAAAAATCGGAAGAACTTTTTGGTATTACCAAGAGCCTGAACAAGATCCCAGGTTATGAGCCGAAAGAAGAATCTAAGGTAGAACAAGAATAGTTTTTTATTGCTAAACTAAGCCTCAACACAATCTCTCACCAGGAATTATATATGCAAATCGAAAATTGATATAGTTTTATTACTGATCAAAAGATTCCTGAGCCGGGTCGGTCGCCTAAGTAAGCGGTCGGCCCGGCATTTTTTTGCCCCTATACCCTTCCTAAAATCTGCCATCCGTTTTTGTTTAAAGGCTATGGTTTTTAATAGAAAAAGTACTGCTACTGCACTGTGTAATCCGTCAGCTAAAGCAAACGGCAATGAATTTTGTCTGAACTGTGATTTATTTGATTCTTTTGATTTTTGTGATTTCCTATATTGAAATTTCACGCATGCCGCGAACGCAGAAACGAAGCCTGCCCGGCTTGAGGGTGAAAATTGCCGATGGAAGTATAAAAGTCAGCTGTTTAGCAGAAAAGGTGTTTCAAAAACGCTAGCACTTTTGGTTAAAAAACTGCTAACCGCCGGTCGTTCGCTAGCGTTCAGGATGACAAAAAACAAACGGTAGGTTTTTACCTTTAAAAACTCAACACCTAAAACAAAAAAAAGCTGTTCCTTTTCAGAAACAGCTTCGAAAAACGGTAGGGTTTTGACCCAAAAAACTAACGCAGGTCAATCACTTTTACGCCTTTGTATTTGCTCTTGTCAAACGTGAACGTAGCGGCGGTAACCGGCACATTAGGCGTAAACTGCTTAATAGTAAAAGTATAGCGGTTGCCGTTATTTTTAAACATTTTCCAGCTTTTCACCGAATTATCTTTCTTGCTGATATTCATCCGTACTTTAAAGATCGCGTTGCTTTTATCTTCCGGCGTAAGTTCTATTACGCTGCAAAGCTCACCATTCACTTTCTCATCCGCCAGGTACACATATTTGTAGCCTTTTTTATACATGGTATAAATTTTATTTGGCGCCAGATCCTGTTCTTCCGGGTCGTTTTCCGAAATATTCACTTCATTCTCCGACTTCATAAAAGTCCAGATAGTAGTACCGTTGTTTATCACTTCCTGGCCGCTCATTTTTAACCGGAACTTGTTGCCGCTTACCGTGATATCGCCTTCCATGTTCTCTTTAATTTTGGCGGAAGGATTTTCTAAAGTCTGTAAAAAGCTGGCCCGGAAAGCTTTCATGCTCTGATACTTTTTGCTCATAGCATCCAGAATTTTGGTTGCGCGTGGGTCCTGCTGTTGCCCGAAGGAAACCTGTGCCATGCTCACCAAAAAGAGGAATAAAATTGTAATGCGTTTCATATATGTAGTGTGAAAATTTGAAAGTAAGCAACCTGAAGGTCAGAAAAAATATCAGCTGCGCATCTGACAATTCTGCGGCTTCAAGGTTTAACAGGGTTTCCTGCTTATTTTCCCAGGGTATTCAATAACTGTTCCAAACTGTATTCATCCGGAATAAGCACTTCGCGCGCTTTGCTCCCTTCAAACGGACCAACCACGCCAGCTGCTTCCAATTGATCGATCAAACGGCCGGCCCGGTTATAGCCTAATTTCAAACGCCGCTGAATTAACGATGTGCTGCCTTGCTGATGCATCACAATTAGCTTGGCTGCTTCTTCAAACAAAGCATCGCGGTTAGCCGGATCGAAGTCTGCTTTTTCTCCGCCGCCGCTGTCATCGCCAATAAATTCAGGCAATAAATAAGCATCCGAATATCCCTGCTGATCGCCAATGTAATCACAGATTCTATCTACTTCCGGCGTATCTACAAAAGCACACTGCAAACGGATCAGGTCAGAACCAACCGAGAATAGCATATCGCCTTGTCCTACCAATTGATCGGCGCCGCCGGTATCGAGAATGGTGCGTGAGTCAATTTTAGAAGTTACTTTAAAGGAAATACGGCATGGGAAGTTAGCTTTAATAATACCCGTAATTACGTTTACTGAAGGCCGCTGCGTAGCTACCACCAAGTGAATACCAATAGCACGCGCCAGCTGGGCCAGACGGGCAATCGGCGTTTCTACTTCTTTTCCGGCCGTCATCATTAAGTCAGCTAACTCGTCAATTACCAGTACAATGAACGGCATAAACCGGTGACCTTTTTTCGGGTTCAGGCGGCGCTCGATGAATTTCTGGTTGTATTCTTTCAGGTTGCGGCAGCCGGCATCTTTCAGCAGGTCGTAACGCATATCCATTTCCATGCAAAGCGAATTCAGCGTGTTCACTACCTTTTTAGTATCGGTAATGATCGGTTCTTCGCTATCGGGCAGTTTGGCCAAAAAGTGGCGTTCGATCTTATTGAACAGCGAAAGCTCCACTTTTTTCGGATCGACCAACACGAATTTCAGCTGGCTTGGGTGCTTCTTATATAATAAAGAAGTAAGAATCGTATTCAGACCAACCGATTTACCCTGTCCGGTTGCACCCGCCATGAGCAAGTGCGGCATTTTGGCCAGGTCGGTAATGAAAACTTCGTTGGTAATGGTTTTACCGAAAGCAATGGGCAGGTCCATATCGCTTTTCAGGAATTTCTCCGTACTCAGCATTGATTTTATGGAAACCATTTCCTTTTTCTTGTTCGGCACCTCAATACCAATAGTACCTTTCCCCGGGATCGGCGCAATAATACGAATACCCAAAGCGGCCAAACTCAAAGCAATGTCATCTTCCAGGTTCTTGATCTTGGAAATACGCACGCCAGCATCGGGCACAATTTCATAAAGGGTAACGGTTGGGCCGATTGTTGCTTTAATGCTGGCAATACCTATATTATAGTTCGCCAGGGTTTCTACAATTTTATCTTTATTGGCTTCTAGTTCTTCTTTGCTTACCTGCACTTTGTTGCCGCCGTAATCACTTAGCAGTTCTAAAGTCGGGTATTGGTACCGAGCCAGGTCTAAAGTCGGGTCGTAGTTTTCAATTTCAGAGCCGGTTTCTTCCTCCGGTATTGGAGTAACTTTCCAGTCAACCGGTACTTCTTCTTCCAGTTCCATTTCCGGCTCCAGTTCTTCCAACTCCAAAACCGGCGATTCTATCTGCAAACTCAGGCCATTTACCGGCGCAGGCGGCGGTGAAACCACAACCGGCGGCGTTACAGAAAGCTCCAGTTCGTGTCCGTTAGAGCCGTTAGAAACGGTAGGTTTTTTAACCGAAAAAGTCGCGGCCACTTCTTCCAGCTCTTCCTCTTCTTCCTCAAATTCTTCCTCGTCTTCATCTTCCAGGGTAGCCGAAGGATTATTATAATGGTTAAAACCGGTGGAAAGTTGCTCGTAAGTTTCTCCCTCTTTGGCGAAATTGCCGGTTCCCTGAGCTTCAGAAGTTTCTTTTTTAGCCGTAACCAACGTGGTGATATTGAAGAAGAAAACCACGAAAATGATCAGCAGGAAAGCCAGCAATAAAATAGTGCCGGAGCCAATTAAACTTTCGAGCCAGATCGTACTTTCATAGCCAATGCCGCCGGTAAGAAAACCATAATCCGTTACTGTATTAGTGGTATAAACCAGATAACCGCAAAGCAAACTCGTCCAGAGCATGCTGAAAAGGCAGAGCGTATTTACATAAGAAACCGAAATATTACGGCTGCGGAAAATAATTTTATAGCCCCAGAAAAATATAAGCGGAATCAGGAAGAAAGCGCCGATGCCTAGCCATTCCCTGATAAAATAATTCGAAACGTAAGCGCCGGCCAGCCCCAACCAGTTCTCCGCTTCCAGCCCGGAAGCTTTTACTGTGGCCTGCGGCAAACCTTCTACAATGCTCTGGTCGGCATCGCCGGTAAAAATGTGCGAAACGAAGGCAATGGTTAAGTAAAGTGAAGCCAGCAAAAAGAAAAACCCGAAGAGCAACTGCACCCGGCGGTCTTTGAAAAGCGAAATGCGCGGCAAATTGAAAGAAGGCATTTTAAACGCTTTCTTTTCCGAAGGTTCGCCCTTTGGTTCGCTTGCTTTTCTGAATTCGTTGCGGCCTATTGGTTCTTTTGCTGCATTCCGAGGCGCATTTTTACTTTTCGCCTCATTCCCAGCATCGTATCGGTATGTATTTTTTGCCATCTCTACAGTTCAAACCCCAAAGTTAATAATTAATGATGAGTGAATAATGATTAATATCCCGTGTTTCATTTCCGTAACCAATTTCCGGAAGCTGAAAACAGGCTTAAAATAAACCGTCGGAAAACAGGCCGAAAGGATTTACCAGCCCAAAACAGCCTTGGCTTTTTCAGGCAAAAACCCTACCGTTTCCGGCAGAAGATCACGTATTCATCACTTAAAGTTCGGCTAATATTTTTTCGTTAATTGCCTTGATCAGCGCCGGACCTTCGTAAACAAAACCGGTGTAAAGCTGAATAAGATCGGCCCCGGCTTTTAGTTTTTCCATGGCATCTTCCGCCGTCATAATGCCGCCTACGCCAATAATTCGCACGTTTTCCGGCAGTTTACCACGCAGGTATTTTATTACTTCGGTTGCGCGTTCTTTCAAAGGTTTTCCACTTAAACCACCCGCTCCAATGGCCTGAATATCGCTTAAATGGGTTTCCAGATTTTCGCGGCTGATCGTAGTATTGGTAGCAATTATACCGGCCAGTTTCGTTTCTTTCGCAATTTCTACAATATCGTCCAGCTGGCTATCGGTCAAGTCCGGAGCAATTTTGAGCAGCAGTGGTTTTGGTTTGGCTTTGGCGTTATTCTTCCGTTGCACGGCCGCCAGCAATTCCATCAGCGGTTCTTTATCCTGCAATTCGCGCAGGCCGGGCGTATTGGGCGAGCTTACGTTTACCACAAAATAATCTACCACGTCATAGAGCGCATCGAAACATTTTTCGTAATCGCGCAGCGCCTGTTCGTTCGGAGTGTCTTTGTTTTTACCAATGTTTCCGCCAATAATGATGTTGCTTTTGCGGTATTTCAGGCGGTGGGCAGCGGTTTCGGCGCCCTGATTGTTAAAACCCATCCGGTTAATAATGGCCTGATCTACGGGCAAACGGAACAGGCGCGGTTTGTCGTTGCCGGGTTGCGGACGCGGCGTTACGGTTCCAATTTCAATAAAGCCAAAACCCAAGTGCGAAAATTCATCTACCAGGAGCGCATTTTTATCGAAACCAGCCGCTAAACCAACCGGATTCGGAAACTTCAGCCCGAAAACTTCGCGTTCCAGTTTCGTATTTTTAACGGCGTAAATGCTTTCGGCAATTTTAGCGGAGAAAGGAAGTTTGAAAGCGGTCCGGAGGGCAGTATAAGAGTAATTATGAATCTTTTCAGGGTCTATCTGGAAAAGCAGCGGACGTAACAGTTCTTTATACACAAGCAGATTCAGGTGAGGTTAGCGTTATACAAATATAGAACAGAAAGCACGGATTGCCTAAGAAAACGGTATGGTTTTGGGCAGAAAAAGTAGATCGCAAAGTTCGTTTCCTGTTTTCAGCCTTCAGCCGCATTTTTTTTCGACGCCAAATTTCGCTATGCTAAAAAAAATTGCACAAAATAAATAAGAGTAAGCTAAATAACTTGTTACAATTTCTTAAATTCGCTGAAAATTTGGCCTGTAAAAGCCGGTTTCTAACGATTTTTTATGCGTTGCTTTTAAACAAAAGCCGCATTATTACTCCAAAACCGGTTAGCCCAATTGCATTTTTTATTAATAATCTAAGTAGAAATTGAAATTATTTCTGGTAATAGTTTTTTCCATGATCACCTTCGGCATGCAGGCTCAGGACAAAATCGTGGGAGATTACTATAACTATTTCGGAAGCGAGCTGAAACTGAAACCCGACTCTACTTTCGAATATAAATGGCGCCTGGAGCAATCTTCGAGCTGGACCAAAGGCACCTGGAAAGCCAAAAGCGATACGATCTTCCTGAAAATGGTGCCGGTTTACGACACCGTCTGGGTTTCTGCCACCGCCGTCCGGCTCTATTTATCGCTGAACGAAAGAGGGGAAAAAGTGGCCGAAAAAGAGCAAAGCCTGCGCCCTGGCATTACAGAAGGCCAGAACCAACACCCTATTCCCGAAAAACTTTATCTGCAAGGCACCCGCCTTTACGGCATAGAAAGAAACGGCAGCCTGCAAAAAACCAAAGTACAAGGCTACCGCACCGAACGCAAATTCGACCCGTGGTATATGCGCGTGGAAGGAAAATAAAACGGTAGGGTTTTGGGGTGAAAAAGTGAAATCCGAAAAAAGGTCATTAAATCGATAAATTCAAATGTAAAGCTTTTCTAACCCTTTCCAGACCTAATCTGCAAATTCAATTCTATGCTGAATAAAGAATTTAATCTATTAACCTTAATTACTTTATTATTCTGTCTGGTCTATTATAAAGCTGGGGGTTTAGGATTTGCAGTCAAATCAAATCTCAATTTATTGCTTACACTTTTAATCTGGGCTGGTTGGTATACATTAGTATTAACGACTTACCATAAATCAGAAAAGACCGATTCAGAAAGAACTTTTCTTGTTTTCCTGATTTTACTTATAATTTCAACACTTTTGCCAATTCTGCTTTTCCTTTTTGGGGCATTCTTTCTGGCCGAACGCCTCTTCTAGTCCTGCTTGCAAGCATAATAAATCTTCTAAAACTGATTCCCCTTTCTTTTAACTCCGCGGGTGAAAATCAGTAATGATCTGCTTTTTTTAAAAGCTTCTGAAACCTTTTACCGACATTCACCTTAATAACTATATTGGAAAACATACCAATTCCTGGTATATTTAACTTAAAATTAAAATCATGGCAAAGAACACATCAATCTTGCTCGGCGATTATTTTAATGAATTTATAGCGCAGCAGATCAAATCCGGAAAATTTTCATCGGCCAGCGAAGTAGTGCGGGCTGCTTTAAGATTATTTGAACACGAAGAATCCAGGAAAGACCAGTTAATAAACGAGCTTAAAAAAGGGGAAGAATCCGGATTTGTTAAAAATTTTAACCGGGATGCTTTTCTTTCTGAGCTACACAAAAAACACCTTGCTGAATAATGCAATACAAAATTAGTAAGGAAGCACAGCGGGATATTGAAAAGATATGGCTTTACACCTTCGAAAACTGGTCTGTTGAGCAGGCGGATTATTATTTCAACCTGCTGATTAATGAAATTGAAGTTTTATCCGAAAATCCAAAATTCGGGCAAGACATCAGTTTAATCAGAAAGGGTTACTTCCGCTCTAAGGTAAAATCGCATTTCATTTATTACCGCATCAATCCGAAAAAAGAAGAAATTGAGGTCATCAGAATTCTACATCAGCAAATGGATACTGACACACAATTAGGCCTTTAAAATTCCACTTGCCAACATCCGCAAATCTTACTAACTCCGCGGGTGAAAATCAGTAATGATCTGCTTTAAATAATCCCGGTCCAGGTGCGTGTAAATCTCAGTGGTCGTAATACTTTCATGGCCCAGCATTTCCTGCACTGCCCTTAGATCCGCGCCGCCTTCTATTAAATGCGTAGCAAACGAATGCCGGAACGTATGCGGACTGATCGTTTTCTGCAAGCCAATTTTCTGCGCCAGCTCTTTAATAATCAGGAAAACCATTACGCGGGTAAGTTTGGCGCCGCGGCGGTTCAGAAACAGAAAATCTTCCTGCCCCGGTTTTATCTTCAAATTCTTCCGGAAATGGTCTAAATAGAGCTGAATATATTTCAGCGCGTCGCGGCCAACCGGCACCAACCGTTCTTTATTGCCCTTGCCCACCACTTTCAGAAAACCCATATCCGGGTAAAAATTACTCAGCTTCAGTTCCACCAGTTCCGAAACCCGCAAACCTGAACTGTACAGCGTTTCCAGCATGGCTTTATTCCGTGCGCCTTCCGGTTTCGAAACATCAATGGCCGCAAACAATTCCTCGATCTCCTGAAAATTCAGCGTATCAGGCAGTTTGCGACGCAGTTTCGGAGCTTCCAGGTTTTCGGTCGGGTCGGCGGTTGCCAGGTTTTCCATGATCAGGAATTTATAAAACGCCCGGATGCCCGATAAAATACGCGCCTGGCTCGTAGCCGACATGCCCAATTCATTCACCCACTGCAAAAAGCCCTGCAAATGCGCCGGCGTAACTTTAGAAGGATCTACATTTTGATTTGTAGCTTCCAGAAACGAACGCAGCTTACCCAGATCATTCCGGTAAGCCTCCACCGAATTCCCGCTCAGCGATTTTTCCAACTGCAAATAACTCTCAAACTGTTTCTGGTAGATCGACCAATTCATTTTAAATGGTTTAATGGTTGCATTGTTAAAAGGTTGATTCAAAAACGGTATGGTTTTAACCGAAAAAAGTCAACCGACAATATTCTATAGCGATCCAACCAATTAGCCATTAAACCATTTAACAATTCAAGCCGCAAAGATAGCGAAATCCCGTACCTTTGTTTTCCCTGAAAAAACGCATGTACTTTCTCCTGATTTCAATTTCTAATTTTTAATTATTAATTTCTAATTAAAAAGAAACGCTATCCTTTTTGCCCCGAAAACTATGAAGATCTGCATCATCAACGGCCCGAACCTGAACCTGCTAGGTCGTCGGGAAACTAGTATTTACGGCTCAAAATCCTTCGAATTATATTTACCAGAACTGAAAGAAACGTTTCCGGAACTGGAGCTTGAATATTTTCAAAGTAACCACGAAGGCGAAATTATTGACAAATTGCACGATACGGGTTTTTCCGGTTATAAAGGTATCGTTTTGAACGCCGGCGGCTATACGCACACATCTGTAGCCATTTCCGATGCTGTGGCCGCGATCGAAACGCCAGTAGTAGAAGTTCATATTTCCAATATTTTCGGGCGGGAAGAATTCCGGAAAAGCAGCTTACTGGCCAAACATTGCAAAGGCTCCATCTCCGGTTTCGGGCTGGAAAGTTACCGGCTGGCCTTGCATTATTTTTTAAGCCTGAAACCCCGCAAATTAGGCTTCGGCACGCATCAATAATCAGCCGAAACTTTTGTTTCTTCGTAGGCAAAAAACTGCTCCGGGCTGCTTCTTTTTCATTCCGCACAAAAAACGGTAGGCTTTTTGTGTAAAAAACTGCTTTGCTTCCCGCAAAAATATCCAGATTCGTGCTACTTGATACCCGCTACTGCCATGCTGCTCAACTTTTATCCCGGCCCATCTAAAATTTACCCCGAAGTTCGCCAATATTTAACTGATGCTTACGACGGCGGCGTAATAAATATTCCGCACCGTTCCGAAACGTTTATGCAGCTCATGCGGGCCACGGTAAACAGCCTGAAAAAGAAGCTGAATATTCCGCACGATTACTATATTTTCTTTACTTCGTCGGCTACCGAATGCTGGGAAATTATTGCGCAGAGCTTCACTTTTTCGCAGAGTTTTCACCTGTACAATGGTTCTTTCGGGCAGAAATGGTTTGAGTACGCGCAGAAAATTTGTTCCGAAACGCAGGCCCACGAATTTCCGCTGGAAGAACTCATCGATACCGCAAACCTCGAAATTCCGGAAGACGCCGAAGTGGTGTGCATTACCCAGAACGAAACCAGCAACGGTACGCAGATAAATGCCAATACCATTCTGAGCCTGTATAATAAATGCAAAGATCAATTGCTGGCCGTAGATGCCACTTCCAGCATGGCCGGTTTGAATTTGAAATACATTAAAGCCGATATCTGGTTTGCCAGCGTACAGAAATGTTTCGGGTTGCCGCCGGGCATGGCCGTAATGGTTTGCTCGCCGCGCGCACTTTACCGGGCCAAGAAACTCGACGAGAAGAACCATTACAACAGCGTAGTTCTGCTCTACGAAAAAATGCTGAATTACCAGACTTCCTACACCCCTAACACGCTCAATCTGTATTTAATGTATCGGGTTCTGGAACAACGCGAACTCATTAAAACCATTGATCAGCAGTTGGTGCAACGTGCGCAAAACCTCTACGATTTTTTCGAACCATTCACGCAGTTCCGACCATTAATCACCAATCCCGAAGTGCGATCCAATACCGTAATTACGTTGCATGGCCATCATAAACTGGTGGAAGACATCAAGAAAAATGCTGCTGCCAACAATATTCAGCTCGGCAATGGCTACGGAAAATGGGCCCGCGATACCTTCCGCATTGCTAATTTCCCCGCCAATACCGATACCGAATTCGAAATCCTGAAAGATTTCTTCAGCAGGAATTATAATTGAATGCGTGATTGACTGACCAGATGATTGAATGTTATTTCAGCTTGCAATCATTCGCGCAATCAATCATTTCTTCTTTCCGTAAAAGCCTTAATTTAACAAGACAAACTCCTTTACTACCCAGCCCGCACCTATGGAAAACATTATTGAACAAATCAGTATTAAGGAAATTACATCTGTAAGCCTTATCCTGTTTGCTGTGATCGATATTCTGGGTTCCATCCCGATCATTATTACCCTGCGCCAGCGCGAAGGCGTGATACATTCCGAAAAAGCAACCATCGTAGCCGGCATGATCATGATCGTTTTCCTCTTCCTGGGGCAATCCATCCTTTCACTTTTCGGCATCGATTTCCAGAGTTTTGCCTTGGCTGGTGCGCTCATTATTTTTCTCATCGGTATGGAAATGGTTTTGGGCATTCACCTGTTTCAATCTAACCCGGAAGCTAAAACCGGGTCAATTGTTCCGCTCGCATTCCCGCTAATTACCGGTGCCGGCACCATGACTACGCTGCTTTCACTCCGCGCGGCTTATTCTTTACCAAACATTCTCATCGGTATTGTGCTCAACTTATTTTTTGTTTATGGCGTTCTGAAATCATCGGGTTGGCTTGAACAGAAACTGGGCTCGGGCGGTACCGAAGTGCTGCGTAAGGTTTTCGGCGTGATTCTGCTGGCTATTGCTATCAAGCTTTTCAAAACCAATATTAATCTGGAAGGCATCCTGGCAAAACCGTAGGCTTTTTAGCCCGAAAAGTACTCCTTTTGATTCTTGTTATTTCATAAAAAGTTTTTTAATTTCATGGCTTAACCGCGACGCTATGAAATTAAAAAACATTTTTATGCCCGTAAGTCTGCTCTTTGCTTGTTCCATAGCTCCTGCTGCCCTGGCGCAAACAAGTTCTGGTGAACCAATTGCTCCTGGTAAGCACAGCCTCAGCATTAGGGTTGGCACGCTTTCCAGCAACCGCATGATCAATTCCCTGAACGATTTCAATACAAAAGCTTTTACCCCTTTCTTTAGCGGCATGTTTACCGGAAGATCCGTAAAAGCCGAAATTACCGATCGCCGGAATCCTCCGGCCGTTTCGCTGGCTTATTTTTACAACGTCAGCAACCGGTTTGCCCTAGGTGCCAACGCCACATTGGAAAGCACTTCGGCAAAATTTAAAGTAGACGATGCCTACGTGGGCAGTTTTAAAAGGCATTATATAACCGCCGCCGCTGAAGCTACTTATGCCTATGACCTGGGCAAAAAAACCGAATTTTATGCGCTCTTAGGCCTCGGCTATTCCTATTCCAAACCTTACGAAAAAGTCCCGCCGGAATGGGAAGGCCGCTTTTTAACCCGCAGAATTCACCCTAATATTCAGTTTACCCCGCTCGCTTTGCGCACCACAACCAACGAAAAACTCCGCTTTGCTTTTGAAGTCGGTTTCGGCTACAAAGGCCTGCTGAACGCCGGCCTAGATTACCGGTTTTAATTCCCTTTTCTGAAAAAAAAAAACAGCGCTTTCAAAGACCGGATTTTCTAATCCGGTCTTTACTTTTTTAGCCCAAAACCCTACCGTTTCTAAACCAAAAGCCTAAAAAAGAGTAAACCCCATACTTTGCTTGCGATTGGCAGCCTGGCAGAAAGCAGGAATCATAACCTCTGCCCTGCAGGCTGCGTTTCAGCAAAAAAACCGGCAGCCAAAGTGGCCTGACCGGCAAAAACTCAACTCAGATTACCTTCTCTTACATGATCAGTGAAGCAGAATTAGCAACGGAAGCGCACGGATTCTTCGGCAACGCCCTGCAATTATTAGCACAAAGCGGCATCCCGTTTTTAGTGGGTGGCGGCTTAGCTTTAAGGCAATACACCGGCATTATCCGCGACCTTAAAGACCTCGACCTTTTTTGTAAAGCCGGCGATTATCCGCGCATTTTAAAATTTTTCGCCGATCAGGGTTTTCATACCGAACTGACCGATGTGCGCTGGCTGGCCAAAGTTTTTAAAGACGATTATTACATCGATATTATCTTCAACACGGTAAACAACATTAATTACGTAGACGATATCTGGTTTCAGCACGCTACCGACGGCGAAGCGTACGGCGTACCGGTAAAATTTATTCCGGCCGAAGAACTGATGTGGTGCAAAATTTACGTGCAGAACCGCGAACGTTATGACGGCGCCGATGTGAACCACATTATTGTGAAATACGGCAATTTCCTGGACTGGCACCGCATCTGGAACCGCATGGAACAACACTGGCATTTGCTGTTCGCCCAGATCCTCATTTTCCAGTTCGTTTACCCCACCGAGCGCGATATTATTCCCCGCTGGCTTTTCGATATTCTTATTGAAAAAGCCAAAGGCCAGTTCGATATGCCGCTGCCGGTAGAGCGCGTTTGCCTCGGCCCCATCATCGATCAGACGCAGTACCGCACCGATATCATGGATTCCGAATTTAAAGTGATCACCATTAAAACCATATAAGCTTTATGGAAGAAAATCAGAAAGCTGTAACCCGCATTGCCTGCGTCGGCGATATTCACGTGCAGGAAAATGACCAGGGAAAATGGCACGAATATTTTAAACAAGCCTCCCTGGCCGCCGATATCTTAATGCTTTGCGGCGACCTGACCGATACCGGTCATTTGGTAGAAGCTGAAGTTTTAACTGAAGAATTAAAAGGTTGTACCATACCGGTAGTGGCAGTTTTAGGCAACCACGATTACGAACGCAACGAACAGCGCCAGATCAAAAAAATACTGGAGCACGCCGGCGTACACGTGCTCGATGGCGAATCGGTGGTTATCAACAACATTGGCTTTGCGGGCGTGAAAGGCTTTGGCGGCGGCTTCGATAAGTTTATGCTTTCAATGTTCGGCGAAAAAATGTTCAAGGATTTTGTGCAGGAAGCCGTAGATGAATCTTTGAAACTAGACCGCGCCCTTCAGCATCTGGAAGGCAATTACGGCGATATTCCTAAAATTGTGATGCTGCATTACGCGCCCATAAAAGCAACCATAGAAGGCGAGCCGCCGGAAATTTTCCCATTCATGGGCTCATCGCGCTTGGTAGAGCCGATCAACCGCCGGCAGGTTTTAGCCGCGTTTCACGGTCATGCCCACGTTGGCACTTTAGAAGGAAAAACTTCGGCCGGCGTGCGCGTTTTCAACGTAGCCAAACCAATTCTAACCCGCGCCGGTCTGCCTGGTTTCTTCATTTTCGAAGTTGGCAACGAACCCGAAATGACGGTAAACCACGAAGCCTGAAACGGCGGAAAACGCTATGCTTTTGGCACAAAAAACTCACAAGCCTTTCTGTAACGGAAGGCTTTTTTTGTTATCTTAGCTTTCAGATTTTTCAATTTACAACCTAATAAAAACTATGGCCCATTTAACTCCCTACCTTGCTTTTAACGGAAACTGCCGCGACGCAATGGAATTTTACAAAACTGTTTTCGGCGGCGAACTCATGATGCAGACTTTCGGCGAAGCGCCGGTAAATGCTTCTGAGGCCGATAAAGGTCGCATTATGCACGCGCAATTAAGCAGCGGCAATTTTATGCTAATGGCTTCCGATGGCATGCCCGATCATCCGGTAACTTTCGGTAACAGCGTAACCATTTCGGTGCATCCGCAAAGCAAGGAAGAAACAGAAAAACAGTTCAATGCACTTTCTGAAGGTGGACAAGTAACCATGCCGCTTTCCGATACTTTCTGGGGCGCTTATTTCGGCATGTTAACCGATAAATTCGGCATTCCGTGGATGTTCAATTTCCAGAAAGAGCAGCCCAAAAACAGCTAAAAAACCCTATGCTTTTAAGCTAAAAAACTATCAAAGCCTTTCCTTAAAAAGAAAGGCTTTTTTCTTTACTTTTAACTTTCTGAAACCAGTAAAAACGGTATCGGTTTCCCTGTAAAAAGTACTTTAAATTATCCCGAAACATGCTAAAACGCTTCCTGTTCATACTTCCTTTTGCTTTTGCAGCATTTTCCTGTAATGGTCAGCAATTTACCCGGCAAGATACTTTGCGCGGCAGCATTACACCGGAGCGTGCCTGGTGGGATCTTAACTTTTATCGTCTCAAAATTAAAGTCGATCCGGGAAGCAAATCAATTTCCGGAAGCAACCTTATTCGCTATAAAGTTTTACAACCGGCGCAGGTTATGCAAATAGACCTGCAACCACCTATGAAGCTCGAAAAAGTAACGCAAAACGGTAGGGAATTACAGGTAAAAACTGATGGCAACGCGCACTTCATTACCTTACAGGAAAAGCAAATTCCCGGCGAAACTAAGGCAATAGAAGTTTTTTACAGCGGTAAACCTAAAGAAAGCAAAAACCCACCCTGGAGCGGCGGTTTCACCTGGAAAAAAGATATGAATGGCAATCCGTTTGTAGCAACCAGCTGCCAGGGCGAAGGCGCGAGTTTGTGGTGGCCTTGCAAAGATCACATGTACGACGAACCCGACAGCATGCAGACCAGCGTTACCGCACCCGGAAATTTAACGGCAGTTTCCAACGGCCGCCTGCGCAAAACTGATTCCAATACTGACGGAACAAAAACGTTTCACTGGGCCGTAACCAACCCGATAAATAATTACGGTGTGAACGTAAACCTCGGCGATTACGTGCATTTCGGTGAAAAATATCAGGGCGAAAAAGGCGTGTTGGATTGCGACTATTACGTGCTCCGCGCGAACCTTGAAAAAGCTAAAGAACAATTTAAGCAAGCTCCAAAAATGCTGCAGGCCCTGGAGCATTGGTTCGGCCCCTACCCTTTTTACGAAGACAGTTACAAACTCGTGGAAGTACCTTATTTAGGCATGGAACACCAAAGTTCGGTAACCTACGGCAACGGCTATAAAAACGGCTATTTAGGAACCGATCTAAGTGGAACCGGCTGGGGCCAGAAATTCGATTTTATTATCATTCATGAAAGCGGCCACGAATGGCTTGCGAACAATATTACCTACAAAGACATCGCCGATATGTGGATCCACGAAAGCTTCACGAATTATTCCGAAGCGCTTTACCTGGATTTTCATTTCGGTAGAAAAGCCGGCAACGAATACGTGATCGGGTTAAGGAAAAAAATTGCCAACGACAAACCTATTATCGGGAAATACAATGTAAACAACGAAGGCTCCGGCGACATGTATTACAAAGGCGCCAACATGCTACACACCATCCGCCAGATCATTAACGACGACAATAAATTCCGGGAAATTCTGCGCGGCCTGAACAAAGATTTCTACCACCAGACCGTTACCACGCAGCAAATAGAAAACTACCTTTCCGAAAAATCCGGCCACAACTTAAAACCCATTTTCGATCAGTATTTACGCGACGTACGCATTCCGCACCTGGAATACCAGACCGAAAAAGGCAAACTGAAATACCGTTTTACCAACGTAATTCCGGGCTTCCAGATGTTGGTAAAAACCTACGTAAACGGCCAGGAAAAGTGGTTGCGCCCAACTTCTGAATGGCAGGAATTACGAGATCTTCCAAAGAAATTCAACTTTATAACCGACGAAAACTTCTACATTACTTCCGGTGTAGCTTCAAAAAAATAAAAAAAAACTCCCCTCCTTTTCAAGGAGGGGTTGGGGATGGTTATTTCACATTATCATTCACCTCTATAAATACAAAAAACGCTATCCCTTTCCGCTTAAAAACTATGAAATTCGACCTTGCTTTATCCATTCAAATTTTAGAGCGCACGCCGGCGGTTTTGCAAGCGTTGCTGGGTGGTTTGGCAGAAGCCTGGACCCTGGAAAATGAAGGCGAAAATTCCTGGAGCGCTTTCGATATTGTGGGCCACCTCATTCAGGGCGAAAAGAAAGACTGGCTGCCGCGCACAGAAATTATCCTGAACCGCACCGAAAATAAAGCATTCGAACCTTTCGACCGGTTTGCGCAATTCGAAGCCAGTAAAGGCAAAACCTTAACGCAACTTTTAACCGAATTCAAACACCTGCGCGCCGAAAATATTCTGCTTTTAAGGTCGCTGCAACTCACCGAAACCGACCTGGATAAAACCGGGCAGCATCCAGCTTTCGGCGAAGTAACCTTGCGTCAGCATTTAGCCACCTGGACCGTGCACGACCTGGGCCACATCAGCCAGATTACACGCGTTATGGCCAAACAATTAAACGCTGAAGTGGGCCCCTGGCTCGAATATTTGCCAGTTTTGCAGAAATAATTATCATTAAATTTAATCCGGAATTGAGGAACATTAATTTAGAAACGCATGACACCAGCAGAAGCACTTTTTCATAAGATCACCCAGGAAACGTCCGAAGCAACTCCGGGCAAAATGTTTGGCGCGCTATGCATAAAAGCACCCAACAACAAAGCCGCCGTGCTCTTCAAAAACAACAATATTGCCTTCAAACTTCCCGAGCCCGAACTTTCTGAAACGCTAAGCCTGGACGGTGCAAAAGTCTTCGATCCGGCCGATGGTCGCCCGATGAAAGGCTGGGCAGAACTACCGTTTACTTATGCCGAAAAATGGCCTGAACTGGCACAAAAGTCCCTCGCTTTTGTAAAAACGCTTAAATAAAAACGCTAGCCGTTTCCCTCCAAAAAACTCCGTACCTTTGCAGCCCTGAATTAATTTTTATTCCAATTTACATTAACCAATGCTCGTTACTTCCGAAGTTCAGCTCGAATCTATTATTCTGCACAAAGTTGGTAATAAAAGCCGCGAAGAAGGTATGAAACTTTCCAAAGGCGAACTGAAACTCGACGGCTTTGTGAAGGAACTGCTCATGAAATATTTTCTTTCGCCGTTCAAGCAGGAAGAATATTTCAACCTGCACCACGAATCCGACATTAACCTGAACGAGGTATTTGCCTTTTGCGCCAACATTTTCGATAACCCGGAAACGTTTCACGAGCAATCTATAAACCTGGCCAAACATTTATACGAACAAAGCAATCACCCTAAAATAAAGGAAGGCGAATTTTACGTTACCTTCATGAAAGATCTGGTGGTGCACGGCGAAGCGGTAGATGCCATTGGTTTATTCAAATCGGAATCGAAGGAAGCGTTTTTAAAAGTTTACCCGAACGGCGACAATTTCGACATCGACAGCGAGGACGGCGTAAACATCAATAAGCTCGACAAAGGCGCCCTTATTTTCAACACCGACCGCGACAAAGGTTTTATGGTGGCCACCGTAGATAACCTGAACAAAGGCAATGAAGCCCAATACTGGCGCGAAGAATTCTTACGCCTGAAATCGCGTGAAGACATTTACTTTCACACCAGCAACATGATGAACCTCTGCAAGAATTTTGTGGAAGAACACCTGCCGGAAGTTTTTGAAATTAACCGCGCCGACCAGGCCGACCTGCTCAACAAATCAGCTTCGTACCTGCGCGAAAAAGAAAGCTTTAACATCAAAGAGTTTCAGGAAGAAGTAATTGCCCACCCCGACCTGATCGAAAGTTTCCAGGAATTTAAGGAACAGTACGCCAGCAACAACGAAATTCCGATCTACGACGAATTCGATATTTCTACGGCGGCGGTAAAAAAGCAAAGCAAGATCATGAAAAGCATTATCAAGCTCGATAAGAACTTTCACATTTACGTGCACGGCCAGGCTTCGCAGATCGTAAAAGGCTACGATCAGGAAAAAGGTATGCACTTTTATCAGCTATTTTTCCACGAGGAAAGTTAATAGTCAGCAACGTTTTTCAAACACCCGAAAAGTACAGCCTACAACTGTACTTTTTTCGTTTTCAACCAATTCCAGCACTCATAAAACGCTATCATTTCAGGCTCAAAAACTATAAAGTAATTTCCTGATTCTCACAACGCAATCACGAATATTCGCTTCGTTGAATATTTTATAATGCTTCCGGAAACCCTTATTATTTTCCTGTTTTTTTCGATATATTTACAAAGCTCTTTCCCAAAACTTTTGTAGATGAAAAAACTGCTACTCCGCACGTTAAAACTTTTTATTGCTATGCTATTTCCCGGTTTGCTTTTCGCCCAGCAAAACCAGGATTACACCATGCTGCTCAATGCCGGAAAATTCATTCCGCGGGAAAATATCCAGAACCTGAAGCCCGACGCGGAAATTTTCAGGAACAGCGCCTTTAATGGGAAAAGCTACGTGGTACTGCAATTCGAAACGCTACCAGATCAGGCGCAAAAAGTACAGTTAAACGCCGCCGGCATCACCCTTCTGGATTACCTGCCAAACCTGGCTTATATAGCTTCGGTACCTCAGCATTTTAACCCTGCGCAATTCAGGAATTTTAACGTTCGCAGTGTTTTCATGCTCAGCGCCGCACAAAAAACGGTTCCGGCCCTGCTGAAAAATACCATTCCGGCGCACGCCATAAAACAAAAGGGCTACGCAGATCTCACCGTAATTACCTACGAAAAACTTGCTTCAGCCACCATTAAGAAAGAACTCACGAAACTGCAGATCGAAGTTCTGGAAGAAATGCCTATGTTCCGGACGTTTACTTTCCGCGTTCCGCAAAAAAACATTCTGAAACTGATAAACCTGCCTTTTGTACAGTGGGTGGAACCAATAGATGCGCCAAATGAAGCTGAAAACCTGCTAGGCCGCACCTTACACCGCGTAAATGTGCTGAACGACGGCATCAGAAACCTAAAAGGGGACAGCATTAAGATCGGTATCTGGGACGGTGGCGAAGTAAGCCCGCACATCGATTTTTCACCTACGGCAAGCCGCCTTATAATGATGGAAACCAGCAGTCCTGCCAGCCATTCCACGCACGTGGCTGGTACCATTGGCGGTCGTGGTATCATCAATCCCAAGGCCCGCGGCATGGCTCCGAACGCTAAGCTTTATTCTTATAATTTCAGCGGCAACATTACCTCAGAAATGTTTACAGCTATTCCGACTTTGAATTTAAACGTTAGCAGCCATTCTTACGGAAGTAGTGGACTGCAATCCTGCGGCATAACCGGCGCTAGTGTAGCCTATTCTACTACCAGCCGCAGCACCGATATTAACCTGAACACGTTTCCTTCGCATTTACACGTACATTCGGCCGGCAATTCCCAATCAGCTTGCAGTGGTGGTTGGTCTACCATTTCTGGGAGCGGCAAAACAGCTAAAAACAATATATTAGTAGCTAACATTACCACCACCGAAACCATGAATAACAGCAGTAGTTTTGGTCCGGTGCACGATGGTCGCGTAAAGCCAGAGATCAGCTCGCTGGGAACCAACGTTTTATCAACTTATACGCCTTTAAATACTTATAGCACCATTACCGGCACTTCCATGGCTACACCGGGTGTATCGGGTTCGGTGGCTTTACTGGTGGAACGCTATAAACAACTGAATGCCAACGTAGCCCCAATTTCATCGCTTATTAAAGGAGTGGTTTGTAATACGGCACAAGACCTCGGCAATCCGGGCCCGGATTATAAATTCGGTTTCGGCAGAATAAATGCGTTGGCTGCGGTTAAAGCTTTGGAGCAAAATCGTTATGTAATTAACACCATTGCCACTGGCGCTACCAACGATGTAACCATAACGGTACCTTCCGGAGCTGTAAAACTAAAGGTTATGCTTACCTGGAACGACCCGGCCGGAACCGCCAATGCCAGCACCGCTTTGGTAAACAACCTCGATCTGAAAGTAATAAATGGCTCCACTACTACCCTGCCCTGGGTGCTGGATAAATTCAATCCTTCCGCCAATGCCACCCGCGCCCTCGATAATATCAGCAATATAGAACAGGTAACGCTCGACAATCCGGTTGCCGGAACGTACACCTTGCGCGTAAACGGTACAGCTGTTCCAACCGGCGCCAATCAGCAATATTCTCTAACGTGGGAAGTTACACAGCCGAATATTGAAGTGATTTACCCGAACGGTGGCGAATCTTTAAGCCCGGGCTCGCAGGAAACCATTACCTGGGATAATGCCGGCGTTACTTCCAGTCAGACCATTCAGTATTCTGTAAACAACGGCGCCACCTGGACTACCATTTCTTCCAGCGTTCCTGCTGCTACAACACGTTATTCCTGGACCATTCCGGCTGGTTTAAATACGGTTACTGCTTTAATTAAAATTGCCAGCGGCACGTTAACCGACCAAAGCGATGCTACTTTCAAAATTCTGGGTACCCCGGCCAGCTTAGCTGCAAATCCGGGTTTATGCCCTGGCACTCTGAATTTCAGCTGGCCCGCCGTTACCAATGCCACGCATTACGATCTGCTGAAACTAGATGCTGTAACCGGTAACTGGGTATCTCTGGCTTCGAACGTTACCGGCACTACTTATGCGGCAGCCGGCCTTTTACCAGGCGCGAGCATGTGGTTTACGATAGTTGCTAAAAATAATTTAACCGGCTCACAAAGTGAACGGGCACTTGCCATAAACCGCACCATTTCCAATAATGGTTCGTTGTCGCTTGGCGCTATTTCCGGCCAGACTAATCTTTGCATGAGCAGTCAGAATATTCCTTACACGGTACCAACGGCAAGCGGCGTAACTACCTATACCTGGAGCGTACCGGCTGGAGTAACCATCGTTAGCGGACAGGGAACCAATAACATTGTGGTGAATTATCCTGCTTCGGCGGTATCTGGTAATATTTCCGTTTTTGGCACCAGCGGCGCCTGTCAGACTTCAACCAAGACTCTGGCGGTTTCATCCAGCGCGGTCGTAAATCCGCCAGTAAGCAACGGCGACCGTATCTTGTGCGATTATAACCCTACTCCGGTTTTAACCGCCAGTGCTACTGTACCTGCGGGCTTCAGCGTAATATGGTATAATGCCCCAATCGGCGGCACCATAGTAAGCAACCCAACCCTGAATACGCCCGGCACCGTTACATATTATGCAGCTAGTCACAACATTTCCGGCAATTGCGAAAGCACTACCCGCACGCCGGTAACGTTAACCATTAATACGGCACCGCCAGCCGTTATTTCAACTTCAAGCACAGCGGTTTGCAACGGCGGAGAAGCAACTTTAACGGCTAGCACCGGCAACACTTATTACTGGAATACCGGCGAAAGAACGCAATCAATTAAAGTAAAGCTACCGGGGAATTATTCCGTAACAGTAACCCAGGCAAATGGTTGCTCCAACACATCAGCGCCAACTACTATTTCACTTGCCCCAAACCCTGTTGTTACCCTTAACGCAGCACCATACACGAAATTATATCCGGGCCTGAGCACCACCTTATCTGCCAAAACGAATACCAACGGCAACTTAACCTACAGCTGGTTGAAAAATGGTATGGTTTTAACCGGAAAAACTGCTTCTACACTCCCGGTTTCTGTCGATGACCTTGGTCAATATGAAGTGATCATAACTACTGCCGATGGCTGCACCGGGATATCTGAAAAACTTGCCATTTCAGATTCGGTTTCAAATTATGTATTCATTTACCCGAACCCGAACAACGGCCGCTTCCAGATCCGTTTCAACAACCAGACCGGTTCCGACCATGTGTATTCCCTGATTATTTACGATGCCAAAGGTGCCCAGGTACTCAACCAGCACTACACCACCAAACAAGCTTATGAAAAAACCGGGTTCAATTTAAGCCAGTACGGCAAGGGAATTTACTGGCTGCAACTCCAGGATGCTAATGGTAAAAAACTGGGCTCCGGCCGCATTATGGTACAATAGATCAAAACCATTAACCATATTCCGGACCTGAAAACGGTAGGGTTTGGCGCCTGAAAAGTCAAATCCATATATAAGCAGCGCAGGAATAAATCTTGCGCTGCTTTTATATGCACCTTCAAACAACAATCCGGCTATAAAAACGGTATACTTTCAGACCAAAAACTGCTAAAACGCGTTATACAGGCATGAAAAAGATATTTTTCCTCTTTATTTTCGTCTGTCCGGTTTTTGCCAGCTGCCAGAACAAACCCAAACCTACAACTTCAACCAACATGACTACGCAAGATCACCCCGGCAATACCGAATCGCAACACGCCAACAATCCTTATTATTCGCGCACCGATAATACCAAACTGAATGTTTCGGATGCAGAATGGAAGAAAATTTTACCCGCTGATGTGTATGCGGTGGCTCGCCAGGCTGGAACCGAACGCGCTTTCACCGGAAAATACTGGAATACCGAAGGCCTCGGAAATTATTACTGCGCCGTTTGCGGCAATGCACTTTTCCGCGCCGATCAGAAATTTGCAAGTTCCTGCGGCTGGCCCAGCTTCTTTGAACCCGCCCGCAAAAATGCCGTGGAATACAAACGTGACCTCTCGCACGGCATGGACCGCACCGAAGTTTTATGCGGCCGCTGTAATTCGCACCTGGGACATGTTTTTAACGATGGTCCGCCCCCAACCGGCCAGCGCTATTGCATGAATTCTATTGTGTTGGATTTTGAACCAGATAATATACTGAATCCGAAAAAACCGTAATTTTGCACCAGAAACGGAGCACTCAGAAAAACCGGCCTCAAAGCCGGTTTTTTCATTTTATTGCCTACCGAACATAACAGGCAATAGTCATTCCCAAACTTCCGTTCCCATGTTTTATGCCCGTGAAAAAGTATTTTATTTTTAGTTTACTGGCGCTGCTTTGGCTTGCGGTGCCTGCTTTTGCCCAGCCGCCGGTTACGCCTTCGTTTAAAGAAATAACCCTGAAAGTAGACACCAGCGCCTACCCGTTCAGCCAATACACCCTTACTTTTCAGGGCGAGGAACACCTGGCTTTTCCGTACACGCGCGAAAACCAGGTAGCGGAAGTAACGTTGGTGCCCGTTTCGGCCAATATTCAAAACGTAAAACTGGCACCCTCCGCCGATTTTACGCTACTCGATTCTGTGGTGAACGTAAACAACGAGTATTTTAAATTCCGGGTCCGCTTCAAAAACCTGACAGCCAGCCAATTCCTGAATTTTACTTTTTTTGTTAAAAAAACCGATAAGCCGGAACCCCGCACCGAGATCGTAAAATTATTTCCGCATACCCAAACCACCGCCAGTCTTCTGCAGGACGACACCGAATTATTTATTGGCGAAGAGAAGGTTTTCGAACTGACCACCAACCACATAACTAACCTCAAATATCCTAGCGATTGGGTAAAAGGCGAAGGCCTGGAATACCGGCTTTCAGAACGGAACGGCATTTTGCGCCTGCATATTATGCCTACGGCTTTAGGCAAACGCACCTTAAAGCTAAACCTGCAAACCGTAAAACCCAGCCTGAATATAAACGGCCGCATAACTTACGACCTGCCGGAAATTGCGCAGACTTTTACCGTAAAAGGCAGCCGCCTGCGCTTCCTGGCCACCGATAAAAAAGAAATGGTTTACGACGACGTAGCCCGCACCAAAGGCATCGAGATCCTGATTGAAAATAACTGGAACCTGAGTTTACAGAAAACCTACCGCATAGAAGATCAGGAACAACCTGGCGGCATGTTGGTAGCCGAATTATTTACCCGCAACAACGTAACCAACAACAAGGTGCTTTGCTGGCTCCGCATTTTTAACTATCACCGCATTTCCGAAGGTTACCTATACATTAAAGACGGCGATCAGGCCAAATTCATTACCAATTTCGACGTAATTCCGAAAACCAGTATCAAAACCGTGGCCATTATGCACGAAGGCGGCGACTGGACCACCAATTTAACGGTAAACCCCGGCGAAGTGATCAGCTTAAGAATTGAAGGCGAAGGTTTGCAGAAAGCGCAGTTCAACTTCGAAGACCTCCGTGATATTACCGCCGATTCTACCTTATTGAGCGAACAGACTGCCGTTTTCCGCCTGCGCGTGCCTATAAACATTGCCCGCAAACGAATTGGCATTTACAACCGCGCCGTGAGCACCGGTTATGCGCTTACCGTAAAAGAACACCAACGCCCCAAACCGCTTGATTTTGTGCTGCTCAATTACGGCGATAAGCCGCGTAAAATAACCACCATTGCCAGCGGCCCGATCTTTTACGAACATGTTTTAAAAGACCTTGTTCTTTCGTTTTCACCTAACCTGATTGATCAGGACCGCAAATTGTATGGCCGCCAATATCTGAATATCCAAATTCGGGTAACCAACAATCGCAACGAATTAATAGACCAGCGCACCATCGATAATATTGTAATTTGTCCGGGCGACAACTCTCCGCGCGCGGCATTTTATGGGGAAGCCTGCACGCAGGGCGAAATAAGTCTGAACAATTACCTGGGCCGCAAAACCTACGATCTGAACGAATGGTCTAAAGTGGAAATAATTGTGAGCCACGACAAAGACAAATACGGCGGCGAAGGCTTCAGCAAAAAAATGGAAATTGTGCTGCGCCGCCGCGTTAAATTCGATACCGAGGTTTCTTTCCCGGCTGGTTTGCTGGTTAAAAACCAGGGCACCGACGGCTACGGCAGTTTTGGTGGTATAAGCATGGCCATGATCGCGCAGTTCAGCTTTTACCATCCCGAAAAGATCAACCGTTATCGTCCGTATAAAATTGGCGCCGGTTTCCTGGCTCTGAACGCTTTCAATTTCAGCAACAACGCCGACGTGAAACGCGACCTGGGGGTAGTGGTTATCGGTTCGCTTTACCCTACTACCCGCGATACAAAGCTTAGTTTCCCACTTTATGTAGGCGGTGGTTACTTCATTTCGAAGAAAACTGATCCGTGGTTTTATTTCTTAGGCCCAGGTATTCAGGTGAGGTTCTAAAACGGTAGGCTTTTTCTTCTGAAAACCGTAAGCTTTGGAAAATAAGTAAAGAGGCAGAATTAAGTTAAACTACCAAAATTGTCATTCTGGAAGAAACTTGTGCTTTAGTAGCACACAAGTCACAAGTTTCTTTCAGAATGACAAGAAAAGTAGCTTAATGTAAAATTGTCCTCATACTTATCTGAAACAAAACGCTATCCGAAATGCCTCAAAAACCCGAACAGAACAAGCAAAATGCAGTAGCTTTTTACGACCTGATGTTCAACCAATGCCGGCCGGCCGAAGCTGTTGAAAAATACGTGGGCTCCGAATACATCCAGCATAATTCGCATGTTGGTGATGGCAAAACCGCTTTTATCGAATATTTCGAACGGATGGCACGGGAATTTCCGGGTAAACGCGTGGAATTCAAACGCATAATTGCTGAAAATGACCTGGTAGTTTTGCATTGCTACCAAACCTGGCCCAACGACCACGATTACGCTGGCATCGATATTTTCCGCTTCGATGAAAATGGGAAGATTGTTGAGCACTGGGATGTTTTGCAAGTAATTCCGGCAGAAGCGAAGAATAACAATACCATGTTTTAAGGCGTAAGCAATGTTTCTTCCAAACTTTCCTGCTAAAACGCTTACCTTTGCACCCCAATAAACCCGCAATATTTTGATCGAACTTTTTACTGACGGCTCTTCGCGCGGCAACCCCGGACCGGGTGGCTTCGGCGTAATTCTGCGTTATAAGCACCACGTGAAAGAAATTTCGCAGGGCTTCCGCAAAACTACCAACAACCGCATGGAATTGCTGGCAGTAATTGTTGGCCTGGAAGCGATCAAACAAAACGACATTCCGGTTACTGTTTTTTCCGATTCGAAATACGTGGTAGATGCCGTGGAGAAAAAATGGGTTTACGGCTGGAAGCAAAAAGGCTTTTCCGGCAAAGCCAACCCTGATCTCTGGATTCGTTTTTTAAAAGTATATGACCCGAAACGGGTAAAATTCGTCTGGATAAAAGGTCACGCCGGTCACCCGGAAAACGAACGCTGCGATGTATTGGCCGTGCAAAGCGCCGAAGGTCCGGATAAACTGATTGACCACGGTTACGAAGCAAGTTTGAAGTAGTGAATAGTGAATAGTGATTAGTGATTACTTGTTTACCTAACTTTTTAACACGATTGATCTAAAGCCAACAGTTAAAACCTTGTCTTCATCATTATTCTTTTATACTAATCACTAATCATTATTCACTAATCACTAATAAAAGTGGCCAACTCCTATTTTCAGTTTAAGCAATTCCGCATAAACCAGGATAAAACGGCGATGAAAGTCTGCACGGATTCCTGCGTTTTGGGTGCCTGGGCGGAAGTGGAAAAGGCGACGGAGATCCTGGATATTGGAACCGGCACCGGCTTACTTAGTTTGATGGTGGCGCAACGTTCCGGAGCAAAAATTACTGCGGTAGAAATTGATGAAGCCGCTGCGGAACAAGCGAGAGAAAATTTTACCGGAAGTTCTTGGAAAAACCGTATCGTTTTGGAGCAAAAAAGTCTCCAGGCATTTGGTAAAGAAAATCAGCAGCACTTCGATGAGATCGTATGCAATCCGCCATTTTTTCAGGCTTCGTTAAAATCGCCGGATGCAGCAAAAACCATCGCCAAACATACCCAGGAACTGCCTTTCGAAGATCTGCTGCATTTTGTAAAGCGGTTTCTCACACCCGAAGGAATTTTCTACCTGTTGCTGCCACCTTCTGAAGCTGAAGTTTTCCGGAAATTGGCGCTGAATGAAAAATTATTCCCGGTTAAGGAATTGCAGCTTTTTACGCAGCCAAACGGCAAACATCTCCGCACTATTTACGCCTATTCTTTTCAGAAAAAACCTGCGGAACAACAGAGCCTCATCATTCGCAATCCGGATCAAACCTACACCGCCGAATTTGCAGCATTACTGAGAGATTATTACCTGATATTCTAAACAAAAAAGTGCTGCCCAAATCATTCAGCAGCACTTTTTCAGGCATAAACCCTACCGTTTTTAGTTTTCCAGCGGCGTAACTTCTTCAATAAAATGAATGCCGTGTTCTTTTAACTCGCGCAAAATAGGCCCGTAAATGGCGCCTTTGGTTGGAATAACCACGCCTTTTTCCGTGATCTCGCCTTGCAGCATTAATTTAGCGGCAATACCTACCGGAAGCCCAACTGTTTTTGCCATTGCGGTCCGTACTTCATCTTCACCCAGCACCACCATGCTGCTGGTCAGGCGTTTCTTTTGTCCCTGCAATTCATAATCGAAAATGTGCTGCATCACGATCATGTCTTTATCGCCGGGGCTCAGTTTCCATTTTTCTACCAGCATTTTTTCTACCACCTGCGCCGGACTCGCATTTTCCAGGCCAATGGTTTCATCGCTGAATAAACCTAGCCAGCTTAATTTAAAAATGGTATCACTTTCAGGCGAAAAACCCAGGTAACCGGCGGTTCTTTCTGCCAAAGGCAAAGCTTCATTACCAGCAGGTAAATAGGCAGCGGTAAATTCGGCATAGGTCATAGTAGCAGAGTTTTCCAGCTTGTAAGTATCATCCGTCATACCAAGTTGCACCAACGCGTTCCAGGCCTCCGAATAGCCTTTCCGACGAAACGTGCCGCGTAAAATGGTATCGATTTTTTGCAGGCCATAAGGTTCACGATAACTTAACGAATCGCGGTTGGCATACCCTTCAAATTCGCCGTAATCCAGCACATTAAACGTTTCGGTGCGGGAAAAAAGGCGGTGATACGGAATGTATTTGTAACGGCTGAGTTCCAGGTATTTGGCAGTGCCTTGACCGGCTAAAACCACATTGCGCGGGTTCCAGGTAATTTTATAATTCCAAGGGTTTGTATCAGATTCCGGCGCCATTAAACCACCGGTATAAGATTTAAAAGAGAAAATATGGCCGCCGCTTTCTTTAATGTGGTGAATAACCTGCATCGCGCTCATGTGGTCGATACCCGGGTCCAGGCCGCATTCCATCATAAACGTCAGGCCTTCAGTTTCAGCTTTTTCGTGTAAAGCCTGAATTTCCGGCGAAACATACGAAGCGGTGATCATATTTTTATGTTGCTTCAGACATTCCAGCGCCACCTGAATATGAAAAGCGGCCGGCAACAACGAAATTACCAGGTCAGCTTTGGCCACTTCCGAAGTACGCTGCATTTCATCAAAAACGTCGAAAATAACGGCATTTACGTAATCGCGGCCCACCAGAGTTTCTTCCAGGTGCGTAACCGAAATATCGCCAATGGTGAGGGTCCAGTTTTGTTTAACGGCATTTTGCAGCAGGTAAGCGATGAGCACCGAAGCCGAGCGGCCGGCGCCTAAAAGGAGTATATGTTTCATGTAAGGCTCAAAATTTAGGGAAAATTACCATTTTCTGCTTCCCTGCCCAAACAAAAACTTGTAATCTCAACAGAAACTATTACTTTTAACGCCCTTTTTCACTTGAATTATAGAAACGGCAATGGCCAGAGAATTAAAAATAAAGATAAAAATAGACGTACTGGAGTCAGAAAAAGAACTGACCGAACGCGAAAAACTGGCCTGGAACAAAGCCAAAGAAGCTACGGAAAATGCCTATGCGCCCTATTCCAACTTTTTGGTAGGCGCTGCTTTGTTGCTCGAAGATGGCACCATACATATTGGCAATAACCAGGAAAACGCCGCTTACCCATCGGGCTTGTGCGCAGAGCGAACTGCCTTGTTCGGTAAAAGCGCCGTTTCGCCGTTCATGCCCATAGAATTAATTGCGATCGCTTCGCGTAAAGCTTTCACATACAAATATTTGCAGGCTGCTCCCTGCGGTGGTTGCCGGCAGGTTATGACCGAATACGAAGATCGCCAAGGTTCCCCTATCCAGGTACTTTTGCAAGGCGAAGGCACCGAAATTTACCGGCTTTCGTCGGTGAAAGATCTGCTGCCGCTGGTATTTAACAAGGAAAGTCTGCTAGGCGCCGGAGCGAAGGAATAAGAATTTAAAAACCTGATTTCACCGGTTAAACAGAAAGTAAGAGCTCGGAAAAACGCTATGCTTTTGGCTCAAAAAACTGATTCTCTTTTGTAATTTGATTATCGTCCGATCAAAAATCCGACAATCAAAATCAAAATGAATATTCTTCGGTTTTTTGGTCTGAAAGGATAGCGTTTTTGTGAGTAGCTTTACGCATTTGCAGCTTTTAATACCGCTATCCATTCCATTTACCTCAGTAAACAGAAAACGTAATTCAGATATATTCTGCAACTTTCGCTTTAAATTTCAGCCATTTATGAAAGCCTTTAACCTGCCCGTAACCCGCACCGCCAATGTTTACCAGCTCGGCGAATTTTCTGCGGAAACTGAAACACTCTGGATCGTATGCCACGGTTACGGACAGCGGGCTGATTATTTTCTGCGGCATTTTCAGGTATTGGATACAGACAAAAATGTAGTAGTTGCGCCCGAAGCGTTATCTAAATTTTACCGGGAAGGTTTTCGGGGCCACGTAGGTGCCAGCTGGATGACGAGCTACAACCGCGAATCCGAGATCCATGATTATGTAAACTATCTGAACCAGCTTTTTGAGAGCCTGAAACCTGATTTTCCGGCAAAACTGAAAGTAAACATTCTGGGTTTTTCGCAAGGCGGCGCTACCGTTTGCCGTTGGCTAGCCGCCGGAAAAGTGCCTTGCAACCGTTTAATTTTATGGGCCGCCGCTTTCCCGGAAGACATGAATTTCGATGTTTCTTTAGAAGCTCTGCAACAAACCAATATTGTAATGGTGCGCGGCACCGAAGATGAAATGATTCCGGAAGATATGCCGCAAAAACAATTTGAACTGCTTCGCTCTTATGGTCTTACCCCGCAATTGGTAAGCTTTACTGGCGGCCATAAAATGGATGCCGAAATTCTGCTGCAACTGGATTCGGGTGTTTTGTAGATAAGCTTTTTCGTCCCCCTTCGGAGGGGTAGGGGGAGGGTTCCCCCTATTGAATTATATTATCAGATACTAAAAATTCCTCCCCCTACCCCCTCCGAAGGGGGACTTCCCGGTTAATTTTCAATTTTCAAATCTGCTGCTCCCACATGCCGGTCATCACAATTTCCAGTAAATGATTATCGGGGTCGCGGAAGTAAAACGATTTGATTTCATTGGGCCATTCATGTTCGTGCTCAATCTCAATACCTAGGGCTTTAATAATGGTTTTCTGATCTTCGTAACGATCGGGTGCCACTTCAAAAGCTAAATGCAGGTTTCCGGAGCCATAATGCGGCGGTAGCGTTTCGCCTTTTTTAGAAGCATCCGGATCAAAGCAAAGTAACACCGATCTTCCAGCCCGGAAAAAAACGTGGCGGTCTTTCACTTCGCCAATAATTTCCAGCCCCAGTTTGCCCGCATAAAATTGCCGCGTAGTATCCAGGTCTTTCACATACAAACAGGTTTCCTTTATCTGCAGAATTTCCAATTGTTAAGGATTAATGGTTAATGAATAATGATTAATTAAACTCGAATTCCGGGAAAGGGTTATAAAACGGTAGGGTTTGGCGCCGGAAAACCCGAAAAACGGTAGGCTTTCGGTGAGAAAAACCCAAAATGAAAATTTCGCATAAACGCGTAGAGACGCCCTATTAGGGCGTCTCTACATTCCAACGTTATACATTTGGACGTCATACATTCAAACGTTTCTGCAATCCTCCATCTAAACAACCCAGATAATTAATTATTACTCATTGCTTCCTCTACCCTACTTTTCAGCTGTTTATAGCTACCGTTTTGCGGGAATTTACGGATCAGTTTGTTCAGTTCGTCCAGGCCTTTCTGATATTGGCCGGTTTGGAGCAGAATATTAATGCGGTTTTCGTAGGCACGGGTATAGTTCGGGTCGGCTTTTATGGCTTTTTCAGTTAGCGACATAGCGTTTTGAAAATCTCCGTTCTGAGAAAGCAGGAAACCTAAATTAAGCAGCGCCATTTTATAGCCCGGCTCCATTTGCAGCACCTGACGGTAGTTTTCTTCAGCTAATTGCTTCTGCCCGAAATTGTCGTACAACTCGCCTAACCGGTACCGGAAATCTAAATTAGCCGGCGCCAGTTGCGTACTTTTTTCGGCGAAAGCGATAGCGTTTTGCTGGTTATTCCGGAACAGCTGCGACAAATAAAAAGCCGTGTACGGATCTGAGATTTGGGCCGGCGTCAGGTTTTGCCATTCCGGTTCAGGCGCCGATTTGCGCAGGTAAGCCAATTTTATCTGTTCGTCGCGGTCCAGGTTTTTCTGGAATTGCACGATCCGTTCCAGGTATTCCGGGTTTTGCTCATTCTGCTCAAAATAAAGCATGTTCGCCAGCAAATGACTGCGGTCGCTTTCGGTTAAATTTTCTTTGGAAGTAAAGCTTTTAAATGAAACCAGCTTGTTTTTCGAAACCGTAGCCGTTTGCGTTTCAGCTTTTTTACGGATAAAATGATCGGTGCTGGAAACGTGCGGAATATCGGTTGTGCCAGATTTTGGCATGTGGCAGGTTACGCAGTTTTTGCCTTCCAGCTTCACATTTTTATGCGGATCTACCATTTTTTCCGGTGCGTGGCAGCCCTGGCACTTTTCATCGTAGAACAGCAGCGAATTTCCTTTCAGCGCTTTGTGCGGGTCGTGGCAAGTATTACAGGTCAGTTTCTCACCGGAATTAATGAAGCACGGACTTTGCTGCAACCGTTCTGCATGCGAAGCAAAACCAAAAGCCGGAACATTCATGCTGGAAACCGGAATAAACACATCTACAAAACCGGCAAGTGGCATCCCCGGCCGGAAATCTACGAGTTTTTTGTTCGTTTTCGGTACCGTTAAACCTTCCAGGTGGCACTGCCGGCAAACGTCAAACTGCAGCTGAATGGGCAAATGCGCGGGGTTCACAATGCTGTAATCGATGCTGTTTTTAATACTTTCCTTCGAGCCTTCCTGCATCAGTTTTACGTGCGCTTCGCCGGGGCCGTGGCATTTTTCGCAGCTCATACCCAAACCTACACTCGTAAACTTATTCACCGAATTGGCTACAAATTTATTGTCGGAATTATGGCACTCTAAACATTGCTGCCCGATGGTGCGGCTAAAACCGGAATTGGCGCCGTTCTCATACCCCGGGCTCAGATCCCAGATCTTCTTCCCAACGTACCAGGTAATCGGCATTTCATAAAAATAACCGTTGCTTTCGAACAAATAAGAACGCGTCTGGTTGCCCGAACCGATCACGTAATCTACTTTTTCTGCGCGGTAATGTACCGTGTCGCTGCCCTGCAACCGGAATTCAGCAATAAACATGTCGTTTCCTTTCCAGAAAGCTTTATAGCTCAGGTCCGAATATTTGTCATAAACCGGTTTCGCGGCAAAGTTTTCAATCTTATCTTTCGGGTCGGGCAGATGAAAGGAACGCGCTTTGCCGGTCTGAAGATAATTCTGGTAAATATCCTGATGGCAGGTTACGCAGCTTTTCATACCGGTATAATGCACATCGGGGCTATGGTTCAGATAACCCGTTTCTGTAATTTTGGCGGCAGTTTTTTCCTCGTTTTTGCTACCGTTTCCGGAGCAGCCAACAAATATGCATGCCGATAAAAACAAACAGGCCGTTACTACAACGGCCCATTCTTTCGTATTCCAATTCCTGAAAAGCTTCCTCATTTATTTACGAATGCTTAACGTTGTGCTGGCTTGCGCCGCTGGCAGAATTAAAATATCGGCCAGGTTTACGTGCTTCGGACGGGTTAAAACAAACTGGATCACGTCGGCAATATCTTCGGCACGTAGTGGTTCAATTCCTTTGTAAGTTAATGCCGCTTTTTCCTTATCGCCTTTAAATCTCACTTCCGAAAACTCAGTTTCTACCATGCCCGGGTTAATTTCCGAAACCATGATATTTTCTTTCAACAAGTCTAAACGCATGGCTTTCGAAAGCGCATCTACTGCAAACTTGCTGGCACAATACACGTTCCCATTCGGGTAAACTTCCTTACCGGCAATAGAACCGATATTAATAATACGGCCGCCGCCTCTGCTTATCATGTCCGGAATAATTTCGCGGCTCACGTACAAAAGGCCTTTCACGTTTATATCGATCATCATATCCCAGTCGTCCAGGTCGCCATTCTGAAAATCGGAAAGTCCGTGGGCGTTACCGGCATTGTTGATCAAAACGTCAATATTTTTCCAGGTTTCCGGCAGGTTTTCGATAGCGTTTTTTACCGCAGCTTTATCGCGCACGTCAAACTCCAGCGTAAGCACACTTCCGGCCGGCAGCAAGGTTTTTAATTCTTCCAGACGTTCGGTTCTACGACCGGCAGCAATAATTCTAAAGCCCGAATTACCCAATAAAAGTGCAGTTGCGCGGCCAATGCCAGAAGTTGCGCCGGTAATAAAAACGGTAGGGTTTGCCATGAAAAAAGTCTTATTCGAAATTCAGATAAAGTGTTACGGTAGTAGTCCTTAAATTCTGAAAACTCCGGCTGTAGGCGTTATCATCTGTGATCAGGATATTCGGTACGCCGTGAGCAACGCGAAGCTCCGGGGCAAATTTAAAGAAAGGATAAAACAGGTCAACACCTACGCCATATTCTATTTGAAAATTATTTTTATCTACGCGCAGTTTATTATCGATTCGTTCGTCGCGTTTGCTGCCGCCAATGTCAATGCCCGGCGTGGCGCCCGCCACAAAATACATGCGCGTATTCTGCCGGCGTTTCGACATATATTTGAACAGAAAAGGCAAATGCACCGTGGTGCTCGGCACTTCCTGATTCACCAGTTCGCCATTGTCTTCAAATTCTACCTGACGGTTATAAAAACCTACGCCTGGCAGAAAACGGATCGTAAAAAAATCACCTAACTGCCGGCTCAACACAAAACCAAGTGTAAAACCCGGAGTAATTTTTGGGTTGGCTGCACGCAAGCCGGAAGAGTCTGCCACCTGCAACCGCTGAACGTATTCGTCGGAATATTCTACGTTAAAGCGCGAAGCCGTAGCCCCCAGGTAAAAACCGTAGTGCATTTTGCGGTTATCGTAATTCGGGAGATTTTTTCCGAAAATTTTCTGCTCTTTCTGTGCAAAAGCAGTGGTAGAAAACAGTAGGAAAAAGAAGCAAAAAACTACTTTATAGCGGTGTAAATTGAACATATTCCGAAGGTAAGTGACTGCCATTGTGTTTGCTTAAATCCTACTTTATCCAGAATTCCCAGAAAAGATCTTCCATCCGGAAAAGCCTGCACCGATTCCGGCAGGTAAGTATAAGCGCTCTGGTCTTTGGAGATCATTTTTCCGAAAACCGGCAGAATATTTTTAAAATAAAAGTTATACGCTTGTTTCATCGGGAAAGCCGTAGGCTTCGAAAACTCCAGTATAACGACGCGCCCCCCCGGTTTTAGTACACGATTCATTTCAGAAAGTCCTTTTTCCAGGTTTTCGAAATTGCGCACGCCAAAAGCACAGGTAATTGCGTCAAAAGAGTTAGCCTCAAACTGCAGATTCTCCGAATCGCCGGAAAGAAGCTCGATCTTATTTGAAAGCCCTTTTTTCTGCATTTTCTCGCGGCCCACAGCCAGCATGCCTTCCGAAATATCCACGCCGGTAACTTTATCCGGATCTACTTTCAGCGCTTCAATGGCCAGGTCGCCGGTACCGGTGGCAATATCCAGAATTTGTTTGGGCTTACTTTTTTGCAGCAAAGCTATAGCCTTTTTGCGCCAGTAAATATCCACGCCGGCACTTAAGAAATGGTTCAGGAAATCGTATTTGCCTGCAATACTGTTAAACATTTGCGCCACCTGGTTCTTTTTCGAATCAGAGGCATCTTTATACGGAACTACCGCCATGGGCTAAAATTTGCTTGAAGCACAAAAATACTATTCCCTTAACTACAATTGCTAAAATATGTTGTAAAAAAAACGGGCTAAACTTTTGGTTTAGCCCGTTTTGGGGTTTTGCGTGTTACTTACCGCTTATTTTGCAGGCTCGGTTTCAGACTTATATTTCTGTTTGTCGTCTTCGCCGTTTTTAATTTTGCCCTTGGTTTTAATTTCACCGTCTGGCTCGATCTCGATCTTCTGCTCGTTTTTACCGTTCTCGATCTTGATCTTGGTTTCGCCGGACTTAGAAGTTTTTACTTTCATTGTCCCGTTTTCCATTACGCCTTGTACCGGAGTAATATTCTGCTGGGTAGCACCTCCTTTTTTAATTGCGGCACCACCACCGGTAGTACTGCGACTTGGCTGGTTCAGTACAATAAACTCGGTACGGCGGTTCAGCTGCATGTTTTCAGGAGAATCGTTTTCTGCAACCGGGCGACGTTCGCCGTAGCTTACAGTTACCATCCGCGCCTGAGAAATACCTTTCTTACGCAGGTATTCATAAGCAGCTTTTGCACGGTTTTCGCCTAATACCATGTTGTATTCATCAGTGTTACGACTATCGCAGTGACCTTCCAGCGAGATATTTACCTGTGGATTTGCTTTCAGAACCGCTGCAATATTATCAAGCTCTTTTACAGATTCCGGACGCAGTTTATACTTGTCGGTATCGAAGTAAATATTTTTGAACTTCATTGCTCTGGCTACCATCGAAGAGTCTTCGTAAGGCACGTAGAAATTCTTGATAATAGTTGTAGTATCGTTGGTTACAACCGGTACGTCAAATTCTTCTGTAGTAATGTTTTTACCATCTTTGGTAACCACTACTGAATATTTACGGCCTGAAAGTACATTCACACTGTAGTTTCCTGAATCTGGTTTGGTAATATCGCGGTAGCTGATGGCTCTTTTATCGGCAGTCTGGCTGTTAAATACCAGTTCAACACCCGGAATAGTAGAGCTGTCGCGCATAGAGAACACCTGGCCGGCAATAGTTACGTTGCGAATGTAGTTGATGGTGTAGATATCTTTTTCGCCGTAGCCGCCAATGCGGTAAGAAGAAAGATAAGCGTAGCTGCCATCCGGGCTCAAACGGTAGTAGGTGTCATCATCCGGCGTGTTTACCGGGTAACCCATATTCACTGGTTTGGTCCATTTGCGGGCTACTGAATCGTATTTCGTCACGAAGATATCGTAACCACCCATGGTATTATGGCCACGCGATGAGAAATAAAGCGTTTTGCCATCTTTGCTCAGGTACGGGCTATCGTCGTCGTATGGGGTATTAATGGTATTGCCAATAGAAACCGGTTTACCCCAGTCGCCACCTTCGGCACGTTGAGATACATAAATATCCAGGTCACCATTCTCGTTGTAGTGCGAAGTAGAGAAATACATGGTACGGCCATCCGGCGTAATGTAAGCGTCGCTTTCAAAGGCTTTGGTGTTGATGTTGTTGTTCAGTTTTTTTGGGGAAGTCCAGTTGCCATCAACTTTTTCAGCATAGAAAATATCACCGTTCTCATCCTGACGATACATTAATAGTTTAGTATCGTTATCGAAAACCTGGATAGAAGCATCGTGGCCTTTACCGTTAAGCGAGCTGCTCAAAGAACGTGGTTGCTCCCACTCATCCGGACCTAAACGCTTGGCTTCAAAAATATCTTCGAAATACTCACCGTCAGCAGCAGTCTGTCCACCAGTAACAGCCTCGCCACGCGAAGTGAAGAGTAAATAAGAATCGTCAGCAGTAATTACCGGGCTATGTTCAGAGTATTGTGAGTTGATGGTCGGGCCCATGTTCTTCACAAAAATATCTTTCGGTTTATTGAAAAGATCTTTTGCGTTTCTGCTCTGCTGGATCAACAAAGCTATTTCAGCTTTACGGGTATCCTTTTTCTTTTTCAGCGTGGCATCGTAGGCTTTGTAATGCGTGATCGCATCGTCGAAACGATAATTGATATGATCTACACGACCTAACCAGTATTCTACATCCTTCGAAACTTTCGGTTTCAGCTTCTGCGCTTTGTAGATATAATCGCTGGCTTTTTCCTTATCGAAGGCCATGTAGCTAACGCCGGCCCGGAAAAGGGCAGTTTCGTTATCGGGTTCCTTGGCCAATACTTTTTCATAAAAAGGAAGGGCTGCGCGGTAATTCTCATTTTCGAAAAACTTATTGCCATCCTTCATAAGCTTGCGGGTACTCTGTGCAAATGCCGAAGCCGTAGCACAAAGGGTAAGCACGAAAAGGAAAGTAGTCTTTCTGAGTATTCTGACTGCGTTATCCATGTTGTAAGTGGTTAATTTGTAGCGTGTACGTTTAATAGAGTATTTATTTAAAAATTTATGAAATGACCTTTATAATCTCCTATACTATTAATACAACATATAGGTTATAATATATATAAAAAAACTATCCTTATGCATGCAAGAATACATAAAAGCAACTGCTTTTGCACATTTTCAACCAGAAAAGGTATATGTAGTGCACAGCATTCTGCCTACGTTACTACATTCCGGCTGATTTGGTTACTATTTTTTAGCTACTAATTCTTATTTTCCTGCCAACATACTCTTACCAAATTAAGGCTCAGGCAATTAAAAACGGTAGGGTTTAGCACCAAAAAACTCAAACCCCGATAGGAAACCAGATTCTGCACCCGCAAATAACAGGCCAAATATATTTCAAATAGTCTATATTAGATATTTATTTATCCACAAACCCTGGAGTTTCCCGTTTAGGATCTATTTGTGGAGCACTTTAAATTCGGTGCGGCGGTTTTGTTTCCGGCCGTTTTCTGTTTTATTGGAGGCTATTGGTTTTTGGGCTCCAAAGCCTACCGCTTTTAATCGTTCAGTTGCTATTCCTTTTTCTTTCAGGTAATTCACAACTGCCTGCGCACGTTTCAGCGATAAAGCCTGGTTATAGGCAGCACTGCCGCGACTATCGGTATGCCCCGAGATCTCTACGCTCAGCCCTGCATTCTCTTCCATCAGATCGTACAAGCGGCTCAATTCATCGCGGGAGCTTGCCGTAAGTTTATCGCTGTTGTATTCGAAGAAAAGATTGTTGAGCACCAGCTTCGCTCCTGTTTTTATTTTCTTCAGTGCAAAGTTTTTTGCCAGCGTATCGCGTGCGAAGCTTTCCGGTAAGATCAGGTTTTCTGTTGCATAAAAATAACCTTCTTTCCGGGCTACCAAGCTATATTTTTTTCCTTTCGTTACCACAAACTGGTATCCGCCGGAAAGGCTATCGGCATTGGCGTAAACCGGACTATCCAATTGATTTTGCTCGGTTAGCACCAATTGAGCAGCCAACGGCGATCCCAATCCTGCTTCTGTAACTTTTCCCCGAAGCGTAATGGTTTGTACGGCCGGTTTAGCAGCAGCTACCAAAGTATCTTTCATTGGGAACGGTTCCGGCTCGGCTACGGCCAATAAAGAATCGGTTGCAATTGCGCTGCGGAAAGTAACCGCGTAAATATCTTTTTCCCCGACACTACCAACCCGGTCGGAACTGAAAAAGCCCTGGTTTCCGTCAGAAGTAGTTACCAGGTAAATATCATCGAAGGGCGAATTTATAGGAAAACCGAGGTTACGGGCTTTGCTCCAGGTAATGCCTTCTGAATTAGAGCTGAAAAGATCGTAGCCGCCCATGCTGTTGTGCCCGCGCGAACTGAAATACAAGGTCATCCCGTCGGCCGATACAAATGGAGCATCTTCATCGTATTCGGTATTAATATTCGAACCAAGGTTCATCGGTTCGCTCCAGCTACCATCAGGTTGGCGCAACGTTATATACAGATCCAGGCCACCGAAACCATCGTAGCGATCGCTGGCAAAAAAGGCGTATTGATTGTCGGCAGTTATAAAAATGGACGGTTCGTAAAACTCCGAATTTATTGGTTCCGGCATTTCTTCTGGCTCGCCCCACGTAGAGCCGTTACGTTTCATTTGGTATATATCGCCGCCGTTTTCGAACCTGTATATATAAAGTGTATTGCCATCGGCAGAAATTCCGGCGGCTGCATCGTGATCTGAAGTATTTACAGGTTTTGGAAAAGCCTGGGGAGCAGACCAGTTCTGGCCATCGAATTCAGAAAAATAAATGTTTTCGTCGGGATTTTTCTTTGCTTGCGCCTGACGGCTGGAAGTAAAGATCAGCGATTTATCGTTATTGAAAAGGATCGGACCATGATCGGATGCGGCAGAATTCAAAGCGTTTGTGATCTGATGAACTTCGGCAGAAATGGGCTGCGCTCTCAAATTCTGACCTGAGATACATTCCGTGATCTTTTTATTCAAGTTTCCTATTTCAGTCTCGTTCCTTTTATTGGTTTTTGCCAGTGCCGCCTGGTATTGGGTTATGGCTTCGTCGAAATTACCGTTAAGCTGGTAAGCCTGCGCCAGGTTCAATGTATATTCCGGGCGATATTCTGGCGCGTGTTTTGTAGCCTTTTGTAAAACCGGAACGGCCTTATGCGGTTGTTTGAATTGCAGATACAGTAAACCAAGGCGGTAGTTCACTTTAATGTTATCGGGCTGGGCGGCAAGGGCCTGCTCGTAAAGCGAAAGTGCTTTTTCCGATTCATCTCTGAAGAAAGCTTTGTCGGCTTTAGCAATTATTTTTTTGGGGCTTTGAGCCTGACTTTGAGCCACAGCGGAAAACCATAGGCAAAAAGCCAGAAAAAGTACGCGACGCAAAATTTTCATGTTATCAATTTTCATCCAAAATACTTTCAGGCACACTGCCATTTAGGCCGGTTCAATTTGCAGATAAAAAACCGAAATTAACAACAGATTTTCGCCGTTCAATAAAAAAAACAATTATGTTACTAAATAAATTCGTACAGGGTTCCGGATATTGAAATTTAATAATGCCGCCGGATTTGAGTAAGTTTGCGGCGGCTAACCTGCCTCACCTATTTTTTTGTGCCATGATCATTAAAGATGCCCAGTTTATTTCCAGTAATACCCAGGTAGATAAATGCCCGCAAACGAACCTGCCGGAATATGCCTTCATTGGCCGTTCCAACGTGGGTAAATCGTCGCTCATAAACATGCTTACCAACCGCAATAAACTGGCAAAAACTTCTTCTTTTCCTGGCAAAACGCAGCTTATAAACCATTTCCTGATCAACGAATCGTGGTACCTGGTCGATCTGCCGGGCTACGGCTGGGCCAAAGTAAGCAAAGACAGCCGCGAAAAATGGGGCAAAATGATCAGGGCTTATATGCGGCTGCGCACCAACCTGATCTGCGTATTCGTACTCATCGATTCCCGGCACGAGCCACAGGCTTCTGACCTAGAATTTATTGAGCTTTTAGGTGCCCTTGAAGTACCGTTTGTGCTGGTGTTTACGAAAACCGATAAACAATCGGCTGTAAAAACCGACCAGAATATTGCAGCTTTTTCACGAAAAATGCGCGAAACCTGGGAAGAATTGCCACAGATATTCAAAACATCTTCGGCGGAAAAAGCAGGGCGTGACGAAATTTTGGATTTTATAGACGCCACGAACAAACAAGTATCCGAATAAAATATTAAATTGGCATTAAAATTGGGACGTTCTGCACAAGCTCAATTCTAATAAAACCGTATTTAACATGAAAGTAAAAGTAATTCTGGCGGCCGCAGGCTTCGCTTTTTTATCGCTGAACGCCACCGCGCAAACTGATACCAAAACCAAAACAAAAGTTAAAACCGAAACCACTGCGGAAGAAAACACCCAGGGAACGCCGCAAAAATCGCCGGAACCAATTGCACCGGGTCAGGATAAAGCAGGCGGAAAAGGGGCCGATAAAGCTATTCCAATTGCGCAATACTACGAAGGTGGCCAGTCTGCCATGTACGAATTCATCAACAAGAACCTGCAATACCCGCCAATGGCCAAACGTAACCGTATTCAGGGCCAGTGCATTGTATCTGTAACGTTAAACGCCGACGGCACTACCACCAACATGCGCATTCTGAAAAATATGGGTGCCGGCACCGGTGAAGAAGCCTTGCGCGTTGTAAGACTACTGAAATTCAATGCGCCGGGTTACAGCGTGCAATCCAGCGTTCCGGTTAATTTCAAACTTTAGTTTTTTAACTTCCCGAACTATTATATGATCTGAGAATTTTGCTTAACTTGTTTCCTGGCATGCATTTTCAGATCTTAACATTTTAAATTCCTATAACGAAACTATGCCTGTTGATTTAAGAGAAATTGCTTCTATTTCCGGTATGCCAGGTTTATACCGCATTTTAAGCCCTACCCGTAGCGGCGTAATTATCGAAACACTTGCCGATAATCCGGTTCGTTCGGCTGCACAGGCCAAACACCGTATTTCGTTGTTGCACGAAATTTCCATTTACACCAACAACCCGGACGTAACGATTCCCTTATCCGATATTTTCGACAGCATCAATACGCATTATGGCGAAAACATTCCGGTTAATGCAAAATCCTCGAACCAGGAACTGAGCGCTTTCATGGAAAAAATTCTGCCGGATTATGACCGCGAACGCGTTTATATGTCTGACATTAAGAAATTAGCCAGCTGGTATACGCTCGTAAAAAAGCACCTGCCATTTACCGAAGCAACAGCGCAACCTGAAGCGGAAGAAAAACCAGCTAAAAAAACCAAAGCCAAAGCTGAAAAAGTTGAAGCCGGCGAAGATGAAGCGAAAGCTGAAGCCAAGCCAAAGAAAACAAAAAAGTCTGCTGAATAAGCAGACTTTTTTGTTTAAAAACGGTACCGTTTTGAGATGGAAAACTCTGGATTGAAATAAATCTCACAGCTTTTTAAAACCTGTGAGATTTGATAAAAAAAACGGTATGGTTTCGGACACAAAAACCCGAGCCTTACTCTGAATCGCCTAAATAGAAACGCAGGGTAACGAGCACGTTGCTGTTCTTAAAATGCAAGTCGTCGAGCCAGAAAAAAGAATACTGGTAGCGCGCGTTCGCCGAGAAATTGTCCCCTATCTTGTATTCAATGCCGCCAGTATAATTCAGGTCGAATTTCTCAAGATCGGCAGTACGGTCAAAAAAACCGCCGCCATCGTCCAGTTTGGCATCTATTAAATAATCGGCGGTAATTCCGGCTTGTAACGTAAAACGGGGCTGGATCTTATAATTTAATAAAACCGGCACCGAAACGTAATTTAGGCGCCATTTAAAAAACATCAGGCTATCGGAGTTGGAAGTTTTGCTTCCTTTTTGGAGCCATAAAATTTCGGGCTGAAAACTAAATTTATCAGTAATTTTAAAATTAGAACTGCCCCCGAAAACCAGACCGGCTTTATCGAACCCGCTCAACCGGTCACCGTCTATCTGCGAGGCACTTGCCCCGATAACGATGGCATTGCGGATCTGGGCCGAAACGGTATGGCAAAACAGGAAAAAACTCAGGAACGTAAAAAGGGTAAGTACTTTTTTCATAGCGTAATTTTGAAAGAGAACCTCGACAAACAATTGCTGCAAACCATTAACCAGAATTTCGGGCTTCGGCTGCGGCGCAAGTTAATGCCGGAAAACGAATTACTGGAACTGCTGACGCTGGCAATTGCCACTTTAATGCAAACCAACACCCAGAAACTTTTCGGCATTTTATACCGCCACGACGTGAGCGAAGCACTTTTGCGAAAAGCCCTGCTCGCTAACGATTCGCGCCAGATTGCAGAAAACGTGGCCCGGCTGGTAATTGAGCGCGAAAAACAAAAACTGGAATTCCGGCGCCGCTACCAAAGTTAGAAAAAAATAATAAGAGCCTGCCAATTAAGTTCGCCTTGCATAAAACAAAAAGCGCCGGAAATTGATTTCCGGCGCTTTTTGCATATCTGTTATCAGAAAAAACTAAACTAAAGCTGCTTCCGATTTCAATAATAATTCCTGTACCTTATCTACCATTTCGGAAGAACCAATTACGAGCGGGCAACGCTGATGCAATGCCGTTGGCTCAATTTCCATGATGCGGTTTTTACCGTCGGTTGCTTTACCACCAGCCTGTTCTACAATGAAAGCCAGCGAGTTAGCTTCGTACATTAAACGCAGTTTGCCGTTTGGAGCTTTGGCCGTTGGCGGGTAAATGTAAATACCGCCTTTCAGTAAATTGCGGTGGAAATCTGCTACCAAAGAACCGATGTAACGGGCAGAATAGTCGTTCGATTTGCAGTATTCTACATAATCTTTAATGCCTTGCGGGAAAGAGTTGTAACCACCTTCGTTGATGGAATAAACTTTACCGGTTTTCGGAGTTACGATATCCGGGTGGCTCAGGAAGAATTCGCCTAAAGATGGTTCGTAAGTAAAGCCGTTTACGCCGTTGCCGGTAGTGTAAACCAGCATGGTAGATGAGCCATAAATTACGTAACCAGCCGCAACTTGCTCCACGCCTTTTTGTAAACAGTCAGTCAAATCGCCGTTGCAGCCGGTTTCGGTTTTACGACGGTAGATCGAGAAAATTGTACCAATAGAAACGTTCACATCGATGTTGGAAGAACCGTCGAGCGGGTCCATGGCCACGATATATTTTCCATCCGGGTTGCCGGTCTGAATAATATCTTCGTCTTCCTCCGAAATAATGGTGCAAACTTCGCCACCGTTGCGGAATGCCCGGATAAAACGAATATTGGCAATTACGTCGAGTTTCTGCTGATCTTCGCCTTGCACGTTCTGGCTGCCGAATGCACCAGCAATGTCCATGAGGCCTGCGCGGTTAATTTCGCGGTTCACAATTTTAGAAGCCAGTGCAATGTCGCGGAGCAATTGCGAAAGTTCGCCGGTAGCAAACGGAAAATCTTCCTGCTTGCGCATAATAAAACGGTCGAGGGTCGTTCCGACCGGAAGCGCAATTTTGGTGTCCTTGGTATCCATTAAGTTGAATTTTGGGGTGAATCGTAACACAAAAATATAATTATTTGCGCGATAAAACCAAGCTTTCTACATTTACGGCCGGATATTTTGAGTGAACATGCAGGTTTTCAAGTTTGGCGGCGCTTCGGTAAAGGATGCGGCTGCGTTTCGGAATGTGAGTTTTATTGTACAAAAGCATAGCGTTTCGGGCCAATTACTGATCGTAGTTTCCGCCATAGGCAAAACCACCAACGCCCTGGAAAGCATTTTCAGCAAAGCTCAGGAAAAACTGAATTATTCTTCTGAGTTTTCGGCCTTAAAAACCTACCATTTTTCAGTAGTGCAGGAATTATTTCCGGAAGTTAAAAGCCCGGTTTTTGAAGCGCTGGAGCAATTATTTGCGAAACTTGAAGAAAACCTGCAGGCATTAGTTCCCGGTAAAACCGACCAGCAATACGACCAGATCATTTCCTTCGGCGAGTTGCTGGCTTCTACCCTTCTGGCGCATTATTTAAAAGCCGAAAACCTGCCCGCCATCTGGCTCGATTGCCGCAAATATATTCGGACCGATGAAAATTGGCGCGAGGGAAAAGTTGATTGGAGCATTACCGAAGACCTGATACAACGCGACCTGCCGGCAATACTCCAAAATAACATCGTCGTGACGCAAGGCTTTATCGGCGGCACTTCCGGCGGTAAAACCACCACGTTGGGTCGCGAAGGTTCCGATTACAGCGCTGCCATATTTGCTTACTGCCTGCGCGCCGATAAAATGATCATCTGGAAAGACGTGGCCGGTTTGCTTAACGCCGACCCGAAAATTTTCCCGAATACCGTGCGTTACCCGGAAATATCCTACCAGGAAACCATCGAAATGGCGTATTACGGCGCATCCGTAATTCACCCCAAAACCATAAAACCTCTCGCCGACCGACAAATTCCGCTGTTGGTAAAATCGTTTGTAGATCCGGAAAGCGAAGGCACGAAGATCGGTAATTTTGAACACGGGAAACTCGCACCCGCTTTTATCCTGAAGCAGAACCAGTGTTTGATTTCCTTCGGCGTGAAGGATTTTTCGTTTATTTCGGAGCAGAATTTAAGCACCATTTTCCAGGTACTTTCGGAGCTGCGCATTAAAATAAACCTGATGCAGAACTCGGCTATTTCTTTTTCTATTTGTACCGATTACAACGGTGCCAGATTGAAAAAGCTGATCGAAACCCTTCGCGACCAGTTCAACATACAGTACAACATTTCGCTTCAGCTTTACACAATCAAAAACTACGATTCGGAAAGCATTAAGAATTTAACCGCCAGTAAAGAAATCCTGCTGGAACAGCGCACCCGAAATACATTTCAGTTTGTGTGCCGGGGTTGATTGTTAAATTGTTGAATGGTTAAATGGTTAAATTGTTAATCGTAGAGACGTAATACTTTACGTCTCCCTCATTCCCAATCAAATAATTCTGAACCAAAACCACTTTCCTTCAAAACCGACTGCAATACTGTAAGACGCAAAGTTTTGCGTCTATACAAATTCCTGTTACTTTTAACCTGCAAAACGCTATCGTTTTCGCTCTTAAAAGTCTAAAATTTAATATCCAGCATCAAATATCTAAATAAATGGAATTCATAAAAGTTACTCCCAACCACCAGCAACACGTTGCTTTAATTGAACTGAACCGTCCGAAAGAACTGAACGCACTAAACCTTCAATTAATGGGCGAATTACGCGATGCGCTGAAACAACTCGACGACGATGACAGCGTGCGCGCTATTGTACTGACCGGCAACGAACGTGCTTTTGCGGCTGGCGCAGACATCAAGCAAATGGCTGGCAAAACGGCTATCGATATGTTCAACATCGACCAATTCTCGACCTGGGATCAGATCAAGAAAACGAAGAAGCCAATTATTGCGGCCGTTTCGGGTTTTGCCTTGGGTGGCGGTTGCGAACTGGCCATGACCTGCGACATGATCATTGCTTCGGAAACCGCCCAATTTGGTCAGCCGGAAATTAAAATTGGTGTAATGCCGGGTGCAGGTGGTACGCAGCGTTTAACCAAAGCCCTGGGCAAAGCCAAAGCCATGGAAATGGTGCTGACGGGCAAATTTATTTCCGCGGAAGAAGCCGAAAAACACGGTTTGGTAAACCGCGTGGTGCCGGTAGAATTGTATTTAGACGAAGCGTTGAAACTGGCCGCTGAAATTGCTAAAATGAGCCCGGTTGCCGTGAAACTTGCCAAAGAGAGCGTGAACCGTTCATTTGAAACCGGTCTGGATGAAGGCTTGTATTTCGAGCGCAAAAATTTCTACATGTGCTTTGCTTCCGAAGACCAGAAAGAAGGCATGAATGCATTTGTAGAGAAACGCGCGCCGCAATTTACCGGGAAGTAACCTCACTCCAGCCCTCAAGTAATTCAGGGGAGGGAGTTTTTTGACTTGGGAAGATACCGGTTTAAGGTCATCTCGACGTCAGGAGAGATCTCCACACGTTGGTAGTAGCTTTTATTCTGGCTTTCTACCTTCCTCCAGTGATCTCTCCTTGCGTCGAGATGACAAATAAAAAAGCCTCTGAAATTAATCAGAGGCTTTTTTATTTTCTGCAAACCCGGATCATCTCCAAGTTTTCAAATTTCTAAATCAGAAAATTCTTAGTTCATAGAATGCATGGCAAGTTTATTGCCTTCAGTATCGATGAAAATAGCCATATAGCCGTGCTCAGGCGAGATTTGGAATTTATCCATAACTACGCTGCCGCCGGCTGCTTCTACTTTGGCTAACGCTACCGACAAGTCTTCGCCGCCGTTCATGTACAATAAAGGTCCTTTATCGGATGGTTCGTAGCCCTGGCCTTTTACCAATGCTCCGGCCACGCCGGTTTCCTGGCTGTGCGCGAACATGCCCATTTCCTGGTCTTCTCCGTAAGGGAATTGCTGTACTTCGATGCCGAAAACGGTGTTGTAGAAGCTGGAAGCGCGGTTCATGTCGGTAACCGGAATTTCGAACCAGTTGATGTAATTAGATTTCATAAACGTTATAAAAGGGTTAGTTTTTCAGGCTCACAAGATAGCGTTTTGTTTTAAATCCCGGCAACTTTTCCCCTTTCTTTCCGGCGCTTTTCACGATTTATTGCGGCTTGGTTTCCTTTTGTAAACCATCTTTTTTTTCCGGCACTACTGCATTTATTCCCGGAAATCTGTAACTTATAAGCTTAAACTGAAATCGGTTTCGGGGAGTAAAGCTGACCTTTTTGCTCATTTCCCCTAACGTTTTTCATTTCCAAATCTTCAAATTTCCAAATCTTTTAACCATGCAGCCCGACATCACTTCTTTTGCCGATTACGAAAAACAGTATCAGTTCAGCGTTGAAAACCCGGAAGCATTCTGGGCCGAAAAAGCCGAAAAATTTACCTGGCGCAAACCCTGGACCGAAGTGCTGAACTGGAATTTCAAAGAACCGAAAGTAGAATGGTTTAAAGGCGGCCAACTGAACATCACCGAAAACGCGCTGGACCGGCATTTAGAGAATATCGGCGACCGACCAGCCATTATCTGGGAACCGAACGACCCGAACGAAGGCAACATTGTTTTGTCGTACATTGAGCTTTACCACAAAGTTTGCCACTTTGCCAACGTACTTTTGAAAAACGGTATTCAGAAAGGCGACCGCGTTTGCATTTACATGCCCATGGTTCCGGAACTGGCCATTGCGGTTTTGGCTTGCGCGCGCGTGGGAGCCGTTCATTCGGTAGTTTTTGCTGGTTTTTCCGCCCAGGCCATCGCCGATAGAATTAACGATTCCGGATGTAAAATGCTGCTTACTGCCGATGCTTCGTACCGCGGCGCGAAAACTACGCCGTTAAAAGAAATTGCCGACGAAGCGTTAACGCAAACCCCGACCATCGAAAAAGTGATCGTGTTGCAGCGCACCGGTGCCGAAGTTTCGATGAAAGAAGGCCGTGACCTCTGGTGGCATGAAGAACTGAGCAATACCGATACCGAAAACGAAGCAACAACGGTAGATTCCGAAGATCCGCTGTTCATTTTATACACCTCCGGCTCCACCGGCAAACCGAAAGGCGTGGTGCACACCACCGGCGGCTACATGGTTTACTCCGATTATACTTTCCGCAACGTTTTCCAGTACCAGCCCGGCGAAATTTACTGGTGCACCGCCGATATCGGCTGGATAACCGGGCATTCTTACATCGTTTACGGACCGCTGCTGGCCGGCGCCACTACGCTCATGTTCGAAGGAATTCCGACGTATCCGGATGCCGGGCGTTTCTGGGAGATCATCGATAAATACCGCGTAAATATTTTCTATACTTCGCCAACGGCTATTCGTTCTTTGGAAGCGTTTGGTCCGCAAATTCCGGAAAGTTTTGACCTGAGTTCGCTACGGGTTTTAGGCTCGGTAGGCGAACCGATAAATGAAGAAGCCTGGCATTGGTATGACATGCACGTAGGCCGCAAACGCTGCCCCATTGTAGATACTTGGTGGCAAACCGAAAACGGGGGAATTTTAATGTCGCCGCTGGCCGGAATTACGCCTACCAAACCAGGTTACGCCATGCTGCCGCTGCCCGGTGTGCAACCGGTTTTAGTCGATAACGAAGGTAATTTGCTGGAAGGCAACGGCGTGGAAGGCAATCTGTGCATCAAATTTCCTTGGCCCGGCATGTTCCGCACCACCTGGGGCGACCACGAACGCTGCCGCCAGAATTACTTCGCCACTTACTCCAACCTCTACTTTACCGGCGACGGCTGCAAACGCGACCAAGACGGCCATTACCGCATTATGGGCCGCGTAGACGACGTAATAAATGTTTCCGGGCACCGGTTTGGCACCGCCGAAATTGAGAACGCCATTGACGAACACCCGAACGTAATTGAAAGTGCCGTTGTAGGTTATCCGCACAGTATTAAAGGCCATGCCATTTACGCCTACGTGATCTCTGAGCATAAGCCCGAAAACGAAGAAACCCTGATTACGGAAATTAACCAGATGGTGGTAAAAATGATCGGCGCCATTGCCCGACCGGAAAAGATCCAGTTTGTGAGTGGCTTACCAAAAACCCGTTCCGGTAAAATTATGCGCCGCATTTTACGGAAAATTGCGGAAGGCGAAACCGGGAATTTAGGCGATATTTCTACGTTGCTGGATCCGGAAGTGGTGGAGGAAATTAAGGCTGGGGCATTGAAATTGGCCTCTGCTGAAAAAATGTAATTTTAAGTTTCGGCATTATTTCCTTCTGCTTAAATATAAAGAATCAACTAGATGGAATTATTAAAAACCTTAGGTCCTTCAATCATTACATTAGTTGGAATAGTAATTGGATGGTATTTAAAAGAACAAAGTGAAAAATTAAGACTTCAAAAGGAAAAATTATTAGAAACGAAGAGAGAAAATTATTTAAAAGTTTTAATTCCTATAATTAGGATATTCGCAGGAATCAGAAATAAAAATGAAATGGAAAAAGCCATTAAAGAAGTACAGTCTTTTGATTATAAACAAACTGCATTTCATTTAATGATGTTTGGTTCTGATGGCGTTGTTCGTGCTTACAATGATTTTTTCCAATTCCTCTATAACCAACCTGATACTTCTAGTCCTAAACTAATGATGACTTATTTAGGAAGATTGGTTATTGAAATCAGAAAAGATATTGGAAATAATAGTACAACACTCAAGGAATTAGATATGTTAAGATTCATGATTACAGATATTGACAAATTCAATTAATTCTTAAAGTAAATGGTTTCATTTCTTAATACTCATTATTTCACCAAAACCGAATTAACATACTTGCCTTTCCCAACCTTCCGGCGTAGCTTTGTATCAAACTTATTCGGCATGCGTACATACGCTTCCGGCAATTTCTAATTTCTAATTTCTAATTATAAAAACATGGCTGTATTAGTAGGAAAAAGAGCTCCTCATTTTAAGGCAACCGCCGTTGTAGACGGCGAATTCGTAGAGAACTTCTCTTTAGATCAGTACCTGGGTAAGAAACACGTAGTTTTCTTCTTTTACCCACTCGATTTTACTTTCGTTTGCCCGACTGAGATCATCGCTTTCGAAGACCGTCTGAAAGAATTTGAAGAGAAAAATGTAGCCATAGTAGGTTGCTCAATCGATTCACATTTCTCGCATTATGCCTGGTTACAAACGCCGCGCGACAATGGTGGTATTCAAGGCGTTACTTACCCGCTGGTAGCCGATACTTCTAAAACCATTGCTACAAACTACGATGTTTTAGCCGGCGAATATCACTACAACGACGAAGGCGAAATGGAATTCAAAGGCGAGCCGGTTGCTTACCGCGGTCTTTTCCTGATCGACAAAGAAGGTATTGTGCGTCACCAGGTTGTTAACGATCTTCCACTGGGCCGTTCTATCGACGAAGCGCTTCGCATGGTAACTGCCCTGCAGTATTTCGAAGAAAAAGGCGAAGTTTGTCCGGCTAACTGGGAAGAAGGTAAAGAAGCCATGAGCGCTACCCGCGAAGGTGTTGCCAGCTACCTGTCTCGTCACTAATTTTAGATTGTTCGAATTTTCGACTTTTTTACCGGAAAATGGTACCGTTTTTAATAGAAAAACCGCTGCATGTTTTGTAGCGGTTTTTTGTTTTTATGTGGTGTTTGATATGGAATACGTAGGTCCTACCCTCTCCGAAGGGGGACAATCGCAAATCCGTTATCTGATAAAAGTCCCCCTTCGGAGGGGGTGGGGGGAGAACTTTCTTTCCAGTAAATTCTCCCAAGGCCAACAATCCAAAACGCTATGGTTTTAAAGCAAAAAACCGCTACAAAGCTGCAGCGGTTTTTTGCTTTAAAAACGGTATCATTTCCAGCGTAAAAAGTCGGAAATTTCGTGCGACAAAACTTACTCGTTGACGTGCGTTATATGGATTGGAAAGTGATTTTCAAAGATATCTTTTACGTCAGTTTCGGTTAACGATTTAGAGTAGTGTTTTTTAACGTCCGGATATTGTTTCAGCTTTTCAAGATCGTAGAAACTGGCGGATGATGTGAGCATCATGATCACGATATCTTTGCTTATATTTAGTTTAGCTTCCTTATAGGCTTCCAGAAATTCGAAACCATCCATCACCGGCATTTTAATATCCAGAAACATCAGGTCCGGGCAAGGATAATCTTCAGAACCAGACACATCGCAGGCTTTCGTCAGATAGTTTAAAGCTTCTTCGCCATCTTTCATGACCAGCACTTTTTCGGCAGCATTCAAACCTTCCAGTAAACGCTGGTTCAGGTAGTTGGTGGTATCGTCGTCGTCCACCAACATGATCAGTTTCAGTGGCGTTAATTTTCTCATACTAATTCGGTTTTCTCTTTGTGCGGAAGGGAAATTTTAAACGTGGAGCCGTGGCCAACTTCACTTTCCAGTTCCAGCATGCCGCCCATATTTTTTACGATCCGGTTCACAATGTAGAGCCCGATCCCGGAGCCTGGTACGTGGTTGTGGAACCGTTTGAACATTTGGAAAAGCTTCTCTTTATGCCGCGCTAAATTAATACCTAATCCGTTGTCCTGCACCGTTATGATCACACAATTATTTTCGACCCGTGATTGCAGCGTTACTTCCGGTGTGCGTTCCGGGCTGCGGTATTTTATGGCGTTGCTCAACAGGTTGTAGATCACGCTTTTCAGGTTCACTTTCGAAAAATAAACTTCGGAAGCACCGGTAAAATCAGTTACGATCTTTGCGCCCGATTCTTTGATCATATCCTGAATGCTGAGTTTCACTTCGTCGGTAATTTCTGCCAGGCTTACAAATTCCAGGTTCTGCGCCGCGTTTTTCTGTACTTTCACAATATCGGCCAGGTCCTGAATAGTCGTGTTTATCTGTGTTAATGATTTCTGGAACATGCCAACCAGTTTTTCAGAATCCGGGTCCGAAAAAGTAGCCGATTTGGTCAACTCGTCAAAGATGCGACCCATACTGATGATCGGTAACTTGAGGTCGTGCGACGCCGTGTACACAAAACTATCGAGGTCGGCATTTACTTTTTTGAGGTCTTCGTTGGCTTTTATCATTTCTTCCTGCCATTGCTTTTGCTCCTCAATATCGGTGCAGGTACCAAACCATTTGTATATCTCTCCTTCAGCATTTCGCATTGGTTCGGCCTGGCCTAAAAACCAGCGATACGTACCGTCTTTGCTTTTAAACCGGTATTCAATTTCGTAAAATTCGCCCGTTTCCAGTGAGTGCTGCCAGCGTTTGCGCGCACGTTCACGATCTTCCGGGTGCAGTAAATTATTCCACATTTCGGTGCCCTGGCTTGCCGCTACATCGTAACCGGTATAATCTATCCAGCGCTGGTTAAAATACGTGTGGTAACCTTGCGGATCGGTGGTCCAGACCAACTGCGGAATGGTATCGGCCAGGAACTGGAAACGTTCTTTTTCTTCCAGCAATTCTTCCGATAATTTGAAAGCAGCGCGTTTGGCTAAAACCTGTTCCGTAACTTCTATAGCCAAAATCAGAACGCCTTCAATATTTCCATTCCTATCGCGGAAAGGCTGGTAAGTAAAATCGTAGAAACCTTCAGCCAATTTGCCGTTATTATCCCGGTCTACCATTACAGGGGTTTCCCAGAAATATTGCGGCTTGCCGGTGTCATACACTTCGCGCATTTTCTGCGTTAAGCCCTGTTCGGCAATTTCGGGCCAGGCTTGGGAAATAGGCAGCCCTACACATTCGCGGTTGCCAAAGAGTTTTTTAATGCCCGGCGTTGCAAAATCAATGATCTGTTCTTCACCTTTAATTAAGCAAAAATGCGCCGGCGCCTGGCTCAATACCCGCTGAATTTTCTCTTCCTGCTCCTGCAATTTCTGCGTTATTTTCCGCTGATCATCTATGTATGTGCAGGTTCCGGTCCAGTTTACAATTTCGCTTTCTGTGTTGCGGATCGCTACGGCCCGGGTCAGGAACCACTTATATTCGTTTTGAGGCGCCAGTAAATACCGGTGTTCAATTTCAACATCCTCGCCGGTTTTCAGGCTGCGTTCCCAATTGGTAGTTGTTTTATCCAGATCTTCCGGGTGCATGTATGCAGACCAGCCGTTGGCATATAACGCTTCCAGAGGCACGCCCAGATATTTGGGCCACTGCTGATTATAATAATAAACTTGTCCATCTGGCATAGCAGCCCAGGCCATTTGCGGAATACTTTCCATAACACTGCGCAAGCGTTCTTCACTTTCCCGGGTTTCTTTTTCGGCTTTTTTGTTGAGCGTTATATCTACCATCGCCCCGATCATGCGGTACGGTTTTCCGCTTTCATCGCGCAACACGGCTCCACGGTCCAGAATTTCGACATAGCTCCCATTTTTCATCCGGAACCGGTACGTATCGGTCCAGAATTCTTTGCCATTATCAATTACGTGATGAATTTTTTCGGAAACGCGTTCGAGGTCATCCGGATGAATGCGGTTGGTCCAGGAAATGATGGTTGGTTCGGTTTCCTCTGCACTATAGCCGAATTTGGCTTTGAAACCCTCGTTCCACCAGATGGCATTGGTTTCCAGGTTCCAGTCCCAGATCACGTCGTTTACCGATTGCGTTACCACCCGGATCATTTCTTCGTTGCGGCGGGCTTCTTCCCGGGCTTTCACCTGGGCGGTTACGTCGGTTGTATGATGGATCAGACCTACAACCTGGTTATCGTTATTGATTATCGGCGAATCTACAATATCCCAGTACCGTTGTTCGAAGGTGCCGTTTTCGCCGGGAATATCGTAGCGCAGCATGGGAATTTTATTGGGTTCGCGCGTTCGAATTACCTGCAACATAGAATCCCGCAGATTTTCTACGCCATTCACGCCCGGAAATTCAGGGTTATCCGGGAAAATATCGAACACGTAATTGCCGATGAGATCTTCGCGCCTGGTTTTGGTAGCGGCCACATAATCGTCGCTGGCAGTGAGCATCGTAAGGTCAGTATCGAGAATTAAATATTCGCCGGGAATGGCATGCAAAATAAATTGCAGATCGAAGGGTTTGGAAACGGAAGATTCTACCATGAAAAGGCAAGGGATTTATTGAAGCGATTTTTACGCAAACCTTGTTTAAACTGTAAAATCAGAAAAAGGTTATAATTTTTTACACCAATCTTCAAATCTACAGCACTTTTTTACTGCTAAAGGATAGCGTTTTTAGCTGAAAAAGTTCATTCGTGAATCTGATCCAATTGAAAATCAATAAATAAAAATACTCCCCCTCACCCCTCCAAAGCGGGACAATCTGGAATGCGAATTTTAAAATTCCACGAATACGTTATCTGATAAAAGTCCCCCTTTGGAGGGGATTAGGGGGAGGACCACATAATTGCGATCAAAAACCCGGATAAAAATCCTTCCTGCTACTGCGTTCTGCTTTTCTGTTATTTAAACCGTACCTTTGCTCTGCAAAACGCTAGGATTTCTGCACTAAAAAGTCGAACCAACGAACTTCGAAAATTCGAACAACATCAATAATGCTGCTTTATAAAATTTCCATCTGGTTTTACTGGCTGTTCGTGCGGCTGGCGGCGCCGTTCCATAAAAAAGCGAAGCTGATGCTGGAAGGCCGGAAAAATCTGTGGCCGGAAATTGAAGCAAAATTAAAAGGAAATACGGCGCCGGTAGTCTGGTTTCATTGCGCTTCGCTGGGCGAATTTGAACAGGGCCGGCCGGTTATGGAAGCGTTTGCCAAACAATATCCGGAATACAAGATCGCGCTTACATTCTTCTCCCCTTCTGGCTACGAAGTGCGGAAAAATTATTCGGGTGCAGACTTCATTTTTTACCTTCCAAAAGATTCTGCAAAAAACGCCCGGAAACTGGTAGCACTTTTACAGCCAAAACTCGCCGTTTTTGTGAAGTACGAATTCTGGCATTTTTTTACCCGCGAATTGAAAGACCGGCAAATTCCCGTAATTTCAATTTCCGCCATTTTCCGCGACAAACAGCTTTTCTTTAAACCTTACGGCGGTTTTTACCGGAATATTTTACGCAATTTTGCCTACATTTTCACGCAAAACGAGCATTCTGAATTTCTGCTGAAAAAGATCGGGCTCAGCCAGGTTTCCGTTGCCGGCGACACACGTTTCGACCGGGTTTTACAAACGGCGGCCAGCGTAAAAAACATTCCGGAGGTGGAAGAATTTAAAGCCGGCAAAGATATTTTTGTGATCGGGAGCAGTTGGCAGGAAGATTTGAATCTTCTGATGCCATTTATAAAAAATCATTACAAAGAGCTGAAATTCATCCTCGCACCGCACGAAATTCATGAGAACGAAGTTCGGAATTTGTGTAACGATTTTGAAGGCGAAGCGGTACGTTTTTCCGAAGCTCCAAACCGCGCCGTTAACGATTATTCGGTGCTGATCATCGACAACATCGGCATGCTTTCGTCGCTTTACAGTTATGGTTCGTATGCTTACATTGGCGGCGCTTTTGGCAAGGGTTTGCACAACACGCTGGAGGCAGCAGTTTTCGGTTTGCCCCTTTTCTTCGGCCCGAAATACGGAAAATTCCAGGAAGCCAAAGATCTGGTTGCGGCACATACGGCTTTTCCGGTAACTAATTTAACCGAACTGGAACACGCTTTCGCAAAAGCAAGTCTCCCGGAACACAAAAACGCTATCAGTTTGAAGCAAAAAACTTATATAAACCAACAAGCCGGCGCTACACAAAAAATTATGGATTGGATCACTGCAACGCTATGAAAGGACTGGTATTAAAATCTACAGGCTCGTGGTACGTAGTGCGCAAAGAAGACGGCGGGCTTTTGCGGGCGCGCCTGCGCGGAAAATTCAAAAATAAAGGCTTAAAACTGAGTAATCCGGTGGCGGTTGGCGACCACGTTACGCTGGAACTGGAAGGCGAAGAAGGCTCGGCTGTAATAACGGAAATTGCAAAACGCCAGAATCACATCATCCGGAAATCGATCCATAAAACGGCGCACGCGCACATTATTGCTTCCAACATAGACCTGGCTTTTCTGGTGGTTACGCTGGTTTCGCCGCGCACCTCGTTCGGGTTTATAGATCGTTTTTTAATTACTGCCGAAGCGTATCACATTCCGGTTACGCTGCTTTTCAATAAAATAGATCTTTACGACGAAGACACGCTCAAATACCAGGAACGCGTACGGAAAATGTATAAACAAATTGGTTACGATAGCCTGGTTTGTTCCGCTGCCGAAGGTATTGGTATGGAAGAAATCAAGCAGCTTTTAGATAAGAAAGTTACGTTATTCTCGGGTCATTCAGGCGTAGGAAAATCGACGTTAGTAAATGTGCTCGTTCCGGATCTGGATCTGAAAACCACCGAAATTTCCGCATTCTCCGACAAAGGCGTACACACCACCACCTTTGCCGAAATGTTTGAAATTGGCCCGGAAACTTACTTAATTGATACGCCCGGCATTAAAGAATTAGGCATTGTCGATATTCCCAAGGAAGAATTAGGCGGCTTGTTTCCGGAGTTCCGGCCGTTTATGGCAGAATGCCGGTTCAACAATTGCCTGCATGTAAAAGAACCGGGTTGCAAAGTTTTAGAAGCAGTAGAAGCCGGCAAAATTTCCCTTACGCGCTACGACAGTTATAAAAGTATTCTTGAAGATGAGGACAACAGACGTTGAGTTAAAAGTTATAAGTTTTAAAAACTTCTTAGCGTAGGGTTTAAACCCTACGCTAAGAAGTGATGAATTACTTTTTTAGCCGAAAACCATAGCGTTTTTTAACGTAAAAGTCGTTTCAGGTCATCTCGACCGCAGGGAGATCTCTCCGGAGGAAGGTAGAAAGCCGGAAAAAGCGGTAGTACCAAACTGAATAGATCTCTCCTATCGTCGGGAAGACAGAAAACTCATAACTTTCAACTTTAAACTAAATAAAGAGTGAAGATCGAAAATTCTACCTTTTTAATAACCGGCGGCACCATGGGCATTGGTTACGCTACGGCCAAATTACTTATTGAAAACGGCGGCAAAGTAGCTATTACCGGTCGCGATAAAACCCGCACCGAAACTGCCGCCAAAGAATTGGGCGCTTTCCCGATCACTGCCGATGTAGCCAACCCGGATGACGTAAAACGGACCTACCAGGAATTTTTACAGGAATTTGGGAAACTCGATTGTCTGATCAATAACGCCGGTCTGGGTTTGTTCAAAAAGATCGACGAATGCACGCTGGAAGATTTCGAATACATTTACCGCATCAACGTTTTTGGAGCAGCTTTAATGGCCGGCGAAGCAGCAAAATTATTCAAGCAGCAGAATTCCGGCAATATCATCAACATTGCTTCTACAGCGGGCACCAAAGGGTTTGAAGGCGGCAGCATTTATGCTTCTTCTAAATTTGCCTTGCGCGGCATGACTCAATGCTGGCAGGCCGAATTGCGGAAGCACAATGTACGGGTAATTCTAATTAATCCGAGCGAAGTAACAACCGCTTTTAACGTAGCAACCCGCGAAGAAAAACCGGAAGTACCCAACAAATTGCGCGGCGAAGAAATTGCCGTGGCTATAAAAGGCGCTATAGAAATGGACGACCGCGGCTTTATTCCGGAACTTACCGTTTGGGCTACCAATCCGTTTTAAACCACTTTTTTCACCAATTCCCCTACCGTTTTTTGCAGCATCTTTCAGAAAACGGTAGGGTTTCAGGCTTAAAAACCCGTGCAGCAATTTACTTACCTCATCCTGAACAAACCTTTCGAAGTCCTCACGCAATTTACCGATGAGAACGGCCGCGCCACGCTCAAAGATTTCGTAAAAACGCCTGATATTTACCCGGTTGGCCGCCTCGATTACGACAGCGAAGGTCTAGTGCTTTTAACCAGCGACAAACAATTGCAGCACCGTCTCTCCGACCCAAAATTCAAGGTGGAAAAAACCTATTGGGCGCAGGTAGAAGGTATTCCGGATGAAGCAGCACTGGAAAAACTAAGACGCGGCGTGATCATAAAAAACGTAAAAACCGCTCCGGCCAAAGCCCGGCTTTTAGAAATCGAACCACCCATCTGGGAACGCAGCAAACCCATCCGTTTCCGGGCCAATATACCAACCAGCTGGGTAGAAATTAAAATAAGCCAGGGCATGAACCGTCAGGTTCGAAAAATGACTGCCGCTGTTGGTTATCCTACTTTAAGACTTATCCGCGAAGCCATCGGGCCTTTGAAAATTGAAAAGCTCCAACCCGGCGAAAGCCGTTTACTCACACCCGAAGAAGTAAAAGCCCTGAAAGCGCTGCGCCGATAATACCGGAATCAGGATTTGCAAGATTAAAGGATTTACAGGACAATAGTTTGATTTAGAATTTATCAGATTCAGGGATTAAAGGTTATTGAACACGATTTTTAAAGACCCCACCTAAATCCTCCCCTAATTCAGGGGAGGACTTTTCTTCGAAGGTGTAATCCGTCAGCTAAAGCAGACGACAATGAATTTGGTCTGAACTGTGATTTATTTGATTCTTGTGATTGTTGTGATTTTAAACTATGATTTCACGCCTATCGCCAGCGCAGCGTCTGTTGAAAATCACGTTAGCTAGAAAACTAAACTAAAAAGAAGCTGACTACGAAGGTGAATGATACCAGTTTCTGTGAGAGCGGCCTCCAAGCTTACCGGTGGCTTTAGCCAGCCCGGAAGGGCAGGTAAGGTTGGAGCCGCGAACGCAGAAACGAAGCCCGCCCGGCTTGAGGGAATAAATTGCCGATGAAAATTTAAAGTCAGCTGTTTAGTAGTAAAGGTCATTCAAAAACGCTGGCACTTTTAGTTGAAAAACTGCTGCCCGCCGAAAAGGTCCTTCAAAGCTACGCTCGCAATCTTCGCGCTCCCGCGCTCAATTGTGCTCAGGATGACAAAAACGGTATCCTTTCAAACAGAAAAACTCAATAGCAAACAAAACTACCAAGCCGAAGAGATTTCTCCCCACAACGAGATGATAATAGAAAACACTATCGTTGTAATGTTAAAAACAAACCATTTCAAATAAACCCATAATTTCGTATATTTGTCGGGTTGCCTTATTTGTTTTGAAACCTGATTTTATGCGCTTTCGTCAATTTGCTTTCCGGTACCTGGTTGCTCTGAGTTTTGGTGCTTTCGTTTTTTCCAGCTGCTCTACCGACCTCGACCCTAATGCCGAATACAAAGAGGTTATGGTTATGTATAGCATTCTGAACCAGGAAGATACTATACATTACGCCAAAGTAAACAAAGCATTCCTTAACACCAACTCCAACGCTTTAACTATTGCCGCCACCAACCCGGATTCTACAACTTATCCGGAAGAAGGGCTAGTTGTAAAACTGGAACGCCTGAGCACCAAAGACAGCTCGGTTCTAAATTCCTACCCGATGGAGCGTTTTGTCAGCACGAACAAGGAAGCTGGTACATTTTTCGGCCCAAGCCAGGTGCTTTACCGTACCAAACCAAATCAGCCGGGCCCGTTAACCGATGAAAATGCGATCTACCGTGTTGTAGCCACAAACCCTAAATCTGGATTAACTACCAGCGGCGCGACGCAGTTGGTACAACGTAACGAAAGCAGCCGGAGCCAGCGTTTCAGCATTTTCAAAGTAAGTTACATCAGCTCAGGTTATCCTCCGCTCGACCAGATAGATACCAGCAAATACGAACCTGAAAAACTGAACCGCGTTGAATTCCGTGGCCCGGTAAATGCTTCTATCTACTCCGTAAAACTAACATTCAACTATGTAGAATCCGACGGCGTTACTTCTCAGAAAAAGCAACTTTCGTGGTATATCCGCAACAATTTCCTGCAAGAAGCCAAAGAGATCAGATTCGATGTAGAAGACCGCCTGTTCTATACCAACCTGCTGAATATGATAGATACCAGCCAGGATAAACCCGGAACCGTGCGTACCGCCGGCGATATTCTGGTAACTGTAACCGCAGGTTCAGAAAGCCTTGCTACCAATTTCCGTATTAACAATTCCTTCTCTATTTTTTCGCAGGTAAAGCCCGAATGGGATAATATTAAAAATGGCACCGGCCTGATCGGGGCGCGGGTACAGCGCGTAGTTAAAACGCGTTTAAGCCAGGCCGCTTTGGCGGAACTGATCAACAACAGCCAATATCAGAAACTGAAATTCAAGTAAAAAATTTCAGCTTTTGGCTGAGAAAACGCGCTATTGTGACAATCTGTCACGGTAGTGCGTTTTTTTTTTGGTTGGCATAGCTGTTGATAAACCATTTTCGTATTCAGAATTCCTGATATAGAAACCTTAGATATTTAAAAACTAAATAAAACATAATGGGAAAAATTATAGGTATTGACTTAGGAACTACCAACTCCTGCGTGTCCGTAATGGAAGGTAACGAACCAGTGGTAATTCCAAACAGTGAAGGGCGCCGTACAACGCCTTCCATTGTGGCGTTCCTCGATAATGGCGAACGCAAAGTTGGTGATCCGGCTAAACGCCAGGCAATTACCAACCCGAAAAAGACACTTGCTTCTATTAAACGTTTCATGGGCCATACCTTTGATGAAGTTAGCTCAGAGCACGTTTCTTACGAAGTAGTAAAAGGACCAAATAACACGGTTCGGGTAAAGATCGATGACCGCGAGTATTCACCGCAGGAAATCTCTGCCATGGTGCTTCAGAAAATGAAAGCTACCGCCGAAGATTACCTGGGCACAACAGTTACCGAAGCAGTAATTACCGTTCCTGCTTACTTCAACGATGCGCAACGCCAAGCTACCAAAGAAGCTGGCGCCATTGCCGGTCTGGATGTAAAACGGATCATTAACGAACCTACGGCTGCTGCCCTGGCTTACGGTTTAGATAAAAAACATAAAGATCAGAAAATTGCAGTATTCGACTTAGGTGGCGGTACTTTCGATATTTCTGTACTGGAACTTGGCGATGGCGTTTTCGAAGTGCTTTCTACCAACGGCGATACGCACTTAGGTGGCGACGACTTCGACCAGAAGATCATTAACTGGTTAGCCGATGAATTTAAGAACGACGAAGGCATTGACCTGCGTCAGGACCCGATGGCTTTACAGCGTTTAAAAGAAGCGGCTGAAAAAGCGAAGATCGAACTTTCTTCTTCTAACGAAACCGAAATTAACCTGCCATACATCATGCCGGTTAATGGTATTCCGAAGCACTTAGTACGCAAACTGAGCCGCTCTAAATTTGAGCAATTAGCCCACGACCTGATCGACCGTGCCATGGAGCCTTGCAAAAAAGCCCTGAAAGATGCCGGTTTATCAGTGAGCGATATTGATGAAGTGATTCTGGTTGGTGGTTCGACCCGTATTCCTAAAGTTCAGGAAGAAGTAGAGAAATTCTTCGGCAAAAAACCTTCTAAAGGCGTAAACCCGGATGAAGTTGTGGCCGTTGGTGCTGCGATCCAGGGTGGTGTATTGACCGGTGAAGTAAAAGACGTTCTTCTGTTAGACGTTACCCCGCTTTCATTGGGTATCGAAACCATGGGCGGCGTAATGACCAAACTGATCGAATCGAACACCACTATTCCTACCAAGAAATCGGAAACGTTCTCTACGGCTTCTGATAACCAGCCTTCGGTAGAAATTCACGTGTTGCAGGGTGAGCGCCCAATGGCCCGCGATAACCGCACCATCGGTCGTTTCCACTTAGATGGTCTTCCACCGGCACCACGCGGCGTTCCGCAAATTGAAGTAACTTTCGATATTGATGCGAACGGTATTCTGCACGTAACGGCAAAAGATAAAGCTACCGGCAAAGAGCAGAAGATCCGCATCGAGGCTTCTTCCGGCTTAACCGAGCAGGAAATTGAGCGCATGCGTCAGGAAGCCCAGGCAAATGCTGAAGCTGATAAGAAAGCCAAAGAAGAAATTGAGAAAATGAACGCAGCTGACAGCATGATCTTCCAGACGGAAAAACAGCTGAAAGAATACGGCGACAAACTTTCTGAGCCAAACAAAACGGCTATTGAAGGTGCTTTAACTGAACTGCGTACGGCACATAGTTCTAAAGATGCAGCAGCTATTGACAGCGCGATGGAGAAGATCAACGCGGCATGGCAGGCAGCTTCGCAGGAAATGTATGCGGCAACGCAAGGCGGCAGCGCCGGACCTGATCCGAACATGGGCGGTGCTACCGGCGGTCAGCCAGGCGGCAACGGCCAGGGCCACGACAATGTAACCGACGTTGACTACGAAGAAGTAGACGGCGATAAAAAATAAAAACCGTATGGTTTTAAGCTAAAAAAGTCCCGGAGAGGTTTCTCCGGGACTTTTTTTTTTGAAGTTTCTCAAATAAAACGGTAGGTAATTACTCTAAAAAACTACTCTGAAGCTCGATCCGTTTCAGTTCCTGATTAAGAAAATCGCCGCACTTAATCGTACTCCCATCTTTCAGGCGGATCTGGTACGGTTCATCGGTTTTGGAAAAAGTGGCTAGCCGATCTACAAAGCCATGCGCGGTTTTCACTTTCTTTTTATGCTTGTTCCATTTGCTCAATAAATGATCCGCAGCTTTATCCGGGGAATATTCGTTGCCGTTCCGGATAAATACTGAACCAGAAAGATGCCGGAGGTAGTTGATCAGGTGGTTTACTTTTTCTTCTTCGGTCATGTTTACAGATTGCGAGACCTCCGTTTTTTCCTGATCCGAAGCATGCTGGGCTAAAGCAGCCTGATAAGTTCCCGAAACCAGTATAATAAAAATAAGTAGCTTTTTCATTGGCTTGCAAATAAATGATCTGGCAGGCACTTCAATAAAAAAATGGCTACCCAATATTATTTACTTCCTTGATTTTCAGTTTGTTGTTGAACTACCTAAGTTTTTATGCTACTTTACTAAATTACGACGTCAATTTCTTCTCCCGCATGTTTCTGCTCATTGTGGAAGTAAAATGGTAGGGTTTTAAAACAAAAAAGTCCGGCCAAAAACTCGGCCGGACTTTTAAAAACGCTATACTTTTTGGGTAAAAAACTCTTACATCTTTTCAATGCGCTGCAATTCTTTCATTAACACATCGCGGCTTTTATACGTTTTGCCGTCTTTTAACCGGATTTGGTACGCTTCTCCTGAAAGGTAAGATTCCGAAGCCAGACCATCTATAAATTCACGGGCCGTTTTAACGCGGTTACCGGCTTTTCTGCGCTTCATCTGCAAATGCTCTGCCGCAGCTTTAGCCGGGTACTCATCGCCGTTCCGGATAAAGGTAGCACCTTGCAAACCAGCTACATACTTTATCAACCGATTAATTTTCTCTTCTTCCGAAATGGTTTTTGTAACTGGTTTTGGCGTAGCAGCATTTGCCGCAGATTGAGCTAAAGCTCCTTCCGCAAAGCCAAAACTTAATAGCAAGAATGTAAAAAAAACGATCTTCTTCATATATCTATAAAATGAATTTCTGAAATAAACACTGCCTGAAACCGGCTTTGCAACCATCTTGCCACAAAAAATAACAGGTTAGTAAATATATCAGGTTTCTGTAAAAAAACGCTATGGTTTGAGCTAAAAAAAACAAAAGCCGGAACAAAAAACCGGCTTCTGATCCCGGTTTCCCGGAAAGTATTTTAGTAAAATAAATTATTTCAGCCGGGCTTCAGGGGCAAAAAAAGAATTAATGCTCTCACCCAATAACTCAAAAACGCTACCTGTACCCACCTGAAAAACAAACACCTATAACAGGCAATCTCACAAAAGTATTGCACTAAGATTTAATAACAAATACCTAGTTCTAGGTATTTTTCGGGTTAAAAACCCGGCATTCTCAATTTTCGTCTGCCAAGAATTGTATTATAATTTCAAAGGTTTATACACAACCATTTTAAAACTGACCAAGATCATGTTCCGGAGTGACTGGTTCCATAGCAAGTCGAAATGCAGGTTCCTAATTTTGAATCGCTAATAACCTGATTTACACCCCATGAAAGAACTGAGCATGCACTGGGAAAAATTTTCGCACGACGCCATAAACTTGCGGATAGAAGAAGCATTGCGCCAAAATATAGATCTGCACAAAGAACCAGTGCTCGGTATTCCGGGAACATACCTCGACCAGGAAGAATTTTACGAAGACGCCCCTTTTCTGCAGGATGCTCCGTTTTTGCGTACGCTTATTGCCAACCCAAACCATATTGGCTGCCACACGCTCAGTAACGAACATTTAAGCTATTTCCGCGGTACTCAAAAGCTGGAAATTGACCTGATAAAGATCTGCGCCGAACAAATATTTGGCGGCGAAACCAACCAGCAGGACGGCTACGTAACACCTGGTGGCACCGAAGCCAATATTCAGGCCATGTGGATCTACCGCAATTATTTCATGCGCGAAAAACAGGCAAAACCAAACGAGATCGCCGTAATTTTTTCCCAGGACAGTCATTATTCCATGCCGAAGGGCGTAAACTTATTAGGCCTTACATCACGCATCCTAAAAGTGACAGATGCCTCCCGCCAGATAGAAATGGAAGACCTGGAACTCGCCATAAATGAATTGCAGGCGAAGGGCGTAAAGCATTTTATCTTCATTCTGAATCTTTCTACCACCATGTTCGGCTCGTTAGATGACATTGATGCCATAACGACCCTGCTGAAAACCCGCAACGTAGATTTTAAACTTCACATCGATGCCGCTTTTGGTGGTTTTATTTACCCGTTCACGAATCCTGAAAATAAATTTTCGTTCCGCAACCCGGATATTACTTCCATTACTATAGATGCGCACAAAATGCTGCAAACGCCTTATGGCACCGGCATTTTCCTGATCCGGAAAAACTGGATGGAATTCGTTTGCACCGACGAAGCGCAGTATATTCCAGGTAAGGATTTTACGCTTTGCGGCAGCCGGTCCGGCGCCAACGCCATTTCTGTCTGGATGATATTGCGCACGCATGGTTCCGATGGCTGGCGCGTAAAAATGCAGATGCTCAACGACCGCACCACCCGCCTTTGCAATAAACTGAACGAACTCGGTATCAAATACTTCCGCAACCCGCACATCAACATCATCGCCATCCGGAGCAGCCATATTTCAACCCAGTTAGCCGAAAAGTACCACCTAGTAGCCGACACATATGAACGGGAAGCGAGCTGGTATAAAATTGTAGTAATGCCCCACGTACGCCAGGGCATTCTGGACCAATTTATAAGTGAATTGAAAGCCGAACAGGCAGTAATTGTTTAAGTGATTAAGTTTTGATAACTCACAAAAAGTCTTTTCGCCCTGCGGAAAGACTTTTTTCATGTAAAAGCATAGCGTTTTTGGGCCAAAAAATTATACAACCAAGCGGAATTTCGTTAACTTTCAATCACCTGAAATTTAAAATTTGCCGTGCTCCAGATATCTAAGAAAAAACTGATCTACCCGGTTTCTGAAAGTCTGCAAAAATACCTGCATGCTTACGACCGCCAGGTAACCTTGCCGGTACAGTACAGAGATCTGCTTCACTACACCGAATCATTTCCTTATTTCGATAAAAAAGGCATCGATACGCTCTGGCAAACGGTAATGTACCACGAAGGGCAGCGGCAGGAATTAAATGATGGCCTGACCATGATCTATGCCTTGCTGAAAACGGATGGCGATGTTTCAGTAATGGAGCACTTGGTGGTTTCCCGAATCGATTATTGTACTTTCGGCAATACCAATCCCTTCCGCGTGCAGATCACCAACCAGCTGAACGATAATTACGATTATTTTTACGTAAAACGGGCCGATGCTTCGCGGATCTACGGACTTGAACTGGAACATATCTTGTCTCCCAGCCGCATAAACTACCTCGTAAACGGCGAAACGCTGATAGAAGAACACATTGCCGGAATTCCGGGCGATGTTTTTATTAAAGATTACCTCGAGCTTCCGAATACCAATAAAGTTCGCATTGCCAAGGAATTTGTGAAGTTCAATGAACGCTGCTTTATCCGGTTACTCGGCGATATGCGGTCTTATAATTATGTGATAGACGTTACCCCCGATTTCGAAGACGAACAATACCGGATCCGTTCCATAGATTTTGACCAGCAGAGCTACGAAGGCCAGAAAAAGATGTACCTGCCCCAGTTCTTTAAAGAAAACAACAAAATGGTTGACCTGGTAATAAAGCTGCTGAACCCGCAAACCATGCAGCAATACCAAAGCGAGGAACGCACATCGTTGTTTCATCGCTTAAGATCGGCGCGTTATCGGTTAAAAGATCTGGTAGATATTATGCGCACCGATACTATTTCTACCCCGGAAAAGATCAGGCAACTGCAGCAGGAACTAGCCCAGCATCACAACGCCCCGGAATTTCTGAAATGCGAAAACATGGGTGAAATTGTGCGGTTGCAGTTAAAAACCATTCTGTCGCGCGAGCCGCGAATTAAGCAAAAACGCAAATAAGTTCAGCATTGAAATACTGAACTAAGCTAAACCTTCACTACTATTTTGGTTGCAGGCATTTAATAAATCATTTCTTTAAGATAACCCTATTGTTACTTTATTTCAATTAACAAAGTATCTTTGGGCGCATTAAACACCCATTACATGAACAAAATTTTACCTATCGTACTTTTCCTTTGTCTTGCTTCTACCTGTTTTGCTCAAAAAGATTTCCGCCCAGGTTATATCGTTACGCTGCAAAATGATACGCTTCGCGGATTCGTAAATTATAAAGGTGATACTAAAAGTGCGCTGGAATGTGCTTATAAAGTTTCTGAAAATGCTGAAAACCAGCCATTCAACCCAAATCAGATCATTAGCTATGGATTTATCGGCGGTAAAATCTATGAATCCAAAAGTGCTCCGATCGTTAATCGCAAATTAAACTTACTAAATCAATTTGAGGAAATTCCGGTAGCAGGAAACGGACCGGTTAGTTTTATGCAGGTATTGGTAAAAGGAACTGCCAGCTTGTATTTCATGAAAGATGCCAATGACCAGTCGCATTATTTTTTCCAGAAACTGGAAGAACCAATACAGGAACTGGTTTATTTACAAGCCAACATGACCAATCCCACAACCGGTTTGAAGTATCCTTATAAATCAAAACTTTATGTAGGAGCGCTTAAAGTCGCATTTAAAGATTGTACCTCCATTGGCCCCATAATAGATAAAACCGAACTTAAGCCGTCTCAATTAATAGATTTGTTTATAAAATATAACAAGTGCATTGCGCCTTCCAAACAAGTTATTAGTCACCACAGGTCAAAATCAGTTTTTACCTGGGGTTTAATGGCTGGTTTAAGCTTTTCACACCTAAACGTAAATATGGACTATCATTTCCTGGGTGCAGGAAAATATAACTCTAAAGCCTCGCCAACTGCCGCAGCTTTTGTAGATTTTACTTTACCATTTATTAACGATAAGTTAAGCATCAATAACGCCGTATTCTATTCCAAAAGAAGTTATACCGCTAATTACACCCATGCCTCTTCTGATTTAGCTTATTCAAATTACCGGGTGGCTTACGATTTTAACTACATTCGCCTCGAAACGGCATTACGCTATACGATGCCTGCTGCGAGATTTATTCCTTACGCCCAAGTAGGTTTAAGCAATAGCTTTATGCTAACCAATAACGAAGAGATCTCATCTACTAAATATTACCTTAATAATCCACCGGTTGAAAATCAGGATACTGACGTTTTAAGCCCAATACTACGCAAACACCAGCTTGGTTTTGTAGGAAGTGCTGGCCTGAAACATATTTTACCTAACAAGATGCCGGTATTTTTGCAAGCAAATTATGAGTTCAACACCGGGTTTACCAATGCTGTTGGCATAGGTACCAGAAGCCATAATACTGCAATTCTGGTTGGTGTAAGTTTCTGATAAGTATTTCTGGCGAAGTGACTAAAATTGTTTCGCACCAGCTTCAGGCTTTTTAAGTTAATGAAAGAAGGCTGTAGGTAAATTTGGTTGAAAACTTCTGACTAAAATATTAGACTTCAGGTCATTAATAATTCAATCCCTTATGAAAAAGCATTTCTTCACTCCCTGGGTTTTAGTTTGCTTACGTGTTTTCCTTGGCTTTCTGTTTTTCACGGCTGGCATGAGTAAACTGGTTCCGGGTTTTCCGGGACTTATGGGGCCGGTCTGGCTTGAAGCATCGCTGGCAAAATACGATCTGGCGCTGTTTGCAAGGTTTATTGCCTATTCGCAGATCCTGATCGGGTGGCTTTTACTTTCGCGCCGGTTTGCAACGTTGGGAGCTATTATGCTGCTGCCCATGCTCCTGAATATTCTGCTTATCACGATCTCACAAAACTGGAGAGGAACGCCGTACGTGGTCAGTGTTTTTCTGTTGATGAATATCTGGTTACTGGCCGCAGATTTCCACAAGCTAAAATTCCTGATCTCCGACGATGTAACTTCTCTTAAACCACAACAAATTGTCCGGCAAAAACCATTCGACGATAAATTGGTTTTGCTGGCTTTTATACCAATGTTTGCCGGTGCCGCCTTTGGAAAGACCAATGTGCAACTTGCCGTTACCTTCGTTGTAACGGGACTTTTTACCGGCTTACTCCTACCGTTTTTGTTTCAGCTTTTCAGAACCCGGAAACCCGGATCTGAGCAAATTCCGAATTCCTGAAAACGCTATACTTTTCTGCCTGAAAACTCAAAACTACTTTCTGCTCAAAACCCATCTTACGCCTAAAAACATTCTTCTGCCCTGAATCGGCGCATAATTGTACGTGGTATCGAAGGTATAGCCTTCCGGATTATTTTCGTTTATGTGTTTATCGAACGGATCGAAAGGACGCATGAGCGGATCTTTGGGTAGGAAATTGTAGAGGTTTTTCACGCCGCCGTAAACTTCAAAACCATAGTTCATTTTTTTGGTAAGCTGCAAATTATCCTGGCTGAACCACGGCGATTTTGCCGGCCGGAAATCGTTTTCCAGCACTGGTAAATGCATGGGGCCGTAAAGCCGGCCGGTATAATCTAAAGAAAGACCTATTTTGTTGAAGGTATAGGTGATCGCGTAGGTGGCAGAAACCTTGGGAGCGTGCAGTTGTGGTTGTTTTTCTTCGGTGCCGTTTTCGGCTTTTTGTACCGTATAAACTTCCATGAAAGTAGCGCCGGCATTCAGTTTTAACGGGAACGAAAACATCCAGTCGGCATTTAAGGTAATGCCGCGCGAAATGCTGTGTCCCTGTAAATTCTGATAAATGATCTGGTCAGGATTGGTCAGAAAATCACCCAAAATACGGTTGGTGAAATAGGTGTAAAACAAGCTGCCATCTAGGTTCAGATAACCATTATTCAGGTCTACAAATTTCTGGTAGTTCAGGCTTGCGTTCCAGCTTCTTTCAGGTTTCAGTTTATCTTTAATAATTACTTCGCGGGAGCCGGTTAATGCGGCGTGGTCTTCGGTAAATAAATTCACCACCCGGTATCCGTTTCCGGCATTCAGGCGAAAGGTATTATGGTTGTTTGGCGCGAATTTAAAACCCAGCCGCGGCGAAAAAATACCGCCGTGCGCCAAATTGTAATCGAAGCGAATGCCGGGCAAAGAAGTTAGTTTCTCATTGATGGTTACCTCATCCTGCACAAATATGCCCGGTAAATAAAGCTGCTGCGGTTTATTCGAGCCGTCTTTTTGTTGCGTTCCCACCGTATTATCGTCGTAAAAATCGAATCGGAAAGGCAAGCCAACCATAATATCGTGCCGATCAAAAGTCTTATTCCACAGCAGTTGCGCAAACGCAATATGCTGGTTGGCCAGGTAACGCATGGCGCCGTAAGCCGAATTCTGGCGATGGTTATTATAGGAAAACTGCAAAGTCATTTTTTCTTTCACCGGCAACGCATAAGCTCCAATTACTTCCACCCGTTTCGTATAGATCGATTCGCCGTAAATGCTGTCGCCGGCCCGGAATTGTGGTTGCCAGTTCAGTTCACCGCCCCAACGATCTTCGTATAAATAACGCGCCGCAAGCGTTGCCAGCCGGTTTTCTTTCCGGTTGAAATTCCATTTATTGAACACTGAAATCCGTTTCTGTAAAGTGATATCCGTAAAATTATCCTCGTTCACATCGCGGCGGTTCTGAAAATTAAAAGCGTTAATACCGAGCAAACTTTGCGCTTTCCCAAAGTCTTTTTTCACGGCAACATCTGCATTCAGTTCGCCGTGCGAAGAAGCCATAATATCGGTAGCAACCAACGGCGCATCCACCGGATTTTTGGTTATAATATTGATCAGACCACCTACCGCTTCCGAGCCGTAAAGCGTAGAAGCCGGGCCTTTTACCACTTCCACCCGCTGGATCATGCTGTTCGGAATACCGCTCAAACCATACACACTGCCCAGCGAACTCACGATCGGCATACCATCTATCGTTACCATGGTATAAGGCCCTTCCATCCCGTTAATGTGAATATCGCCGGTATTGCAGACGTTGCAGTTCAGTTGCGGCTGCACGCCGTTCACCATTTGCATGGCTTCAAAAATGCTGGGCGTCGGGTTTTTCTGAAACAGTTTCGGCGTATAAACTTCCACGTGGATCGGTGACTGCATGGTGTACGTTTCCTTCATGGTCCCGCTCACCACCACTTCCTGAAGTTGCTGCAGCGATTTTTTCAATTCTACCTGAAGCCATACTTTTTCGGCCCCTATCCTTAGCGTTTTCTTATGGTTCTGAAACCCAATTGCTGAAACAACCAACTCGTAATTACCAGCCGGAACATCCTTTAGCGTAAAATTTCCAGCTGCATCTGCGGTAATTCCATGAGCAGTTCCCTTCAGACCGATCAAGGCAAAGCCAACTCCTTCACCTTCCGAAACTACTTTCCCGCTGATCTCCTGTTTCAGGTTTTGCGCGAAAACAACCTGAAACCCAAACAGGTAGGTTAATATAGCATACAGTATCTTTTTAGGCATATTGCAAATATTAAAAAGGTCGAATTATATTTTAAGAAATCACCTAATCTTAAATTAAAAACAAAGATAATTTAATTTTTAGATTAACCTAAACTTATTAAACACATAACTCTAATTCATGAAAATAGTTTCCGAAACGGTATTGCTTTCATTGAAAAAACTTCATAAAAAAAAGCCTGACCGTTTTCACGATCAGGCTTTGATATTTTCAAATAATAACTGTCTCAATATGTCGCAAGTTTAGCACAGCGCAACTTATGACTTTCAATAGTTAGCCAGCTTGTAACTGGCGGAAGCATTGCGACTTTTTTACGTCAAAATCCTACCGTTTCAGTAAAGATCTGAAGCAAAAGCAAGGTATATTTTTATAGCGACTTTTCATGGTAAAACCATAGCGTTTTCATTGCCAGCCTTGTCAAATTGTCTTGCAGAAAAGGTCAGTTAAAAACTAACCACAATTTAACCCACAAGTTATGCTACACTAAACTTGCAGAATTAAACCGATAAAAATTAATCAATATCGCGGTCGCCGCGGCGAAGCTCTTCGGCGGAGCGCATCACTTTTTCTTTTAAGGTACTGCGGTATTTTTCCAGTCGGTCGGCAACCACGGCATCGGTCGTTCCCAGGATCTGAGCCGCTAAAATACCGGCATTTTGGGCACCGTTTAAGGCAACCGTAGCCACTGGAATTCCGCCTGGCATCTGCAAAATAGAAAGCACAGAATCCCAGCCATCTATCGAGTTACTCGATTTTACCGGCACACCAATTACCGGCAACGTAGTAAGCGATGCCACCATGCCCGGCAAATGCGCAGCGCCACCGGCTCCGGCAATAATGATCTTGATACCGCGTTTGCGGGCACCTTCGGCGTATTCGAACATGCGATGCGGCGTGCGATGCGCAGAAACAATGGTCAGTTCGTACGGAACCTGCAGCATTTCCAGGATCTCGGAAGCGGCTTCCATTACTTTCAGATCGCTCTGGCTGCCCATAATAATGCCAACTACGGGCGCAGTTCTCGGGTTTGATTGGTTTTCACTCATGCGATTATCTTTAAATTTTGGCGGGCATTTTCTGCTTTGGCCTGTGCTTCTGCCGTTGTTTGGGCTAAAGCGGTAAGATGGCCCATTTTGCGCGCCGGTTTGGTAATTTTCTTACCGTATAAATGTAAGTAAACCCCCGGAATTTCCAGCGTTTCGTTTATACCTTCATATTTCGCTTCGCCGGTATAGCCCGGTTCGCCCAATAAATTCGCCATGGCCGCCGCACTATGCTGACTTGTATCGCCTAAAGGTAAATTCAGAATGGCGCGCAAATGTTGCTCAAACTGCGAGGTAAAATTGGCTTTCATGGTGTGGTGGCCGGAATTGTGCGGCCGCGGGGCCACTTCGTTCACCAGTACTTCGCCGGTTTTGGTCAGGAACATTTCTACGGCCAGTAAACCAACCATATCAAACGCTTCCAGCACATTTTTAGCGAGTTCGGCAGCTTTTTTAGAAACTTCTTCCGAAATATTGGCCGGCGCAATTAAATAATCTACCAGGTTAAATTCCGGGTGAAAAACCAGTTCCGTAGCCGGGAAAACCGCAATTTCGCCGCTTTCGTTGCGGGCGCAAATCACGGCAATTTCTTTTTCGTAATCTACCAGTTTTTCTAAAACCGAAGGTTCGGTAAATATTTTTTCGGAAGCAGTTTCAGCAGTTACTTTCTGAACGCCGCGCCCATCGTAACCCAGCGTTCTGAGTTTCTGGAAAGCAGGCAGAAAATCCTGGTTCGCATTTAGCTCGGAAGCATCTTTTAAAAGCCTGAAATCGGCGGTTGGAATATTGTTCTTTTTGTAGAATTCCTTTTGCAAACCTTTGTCCTGAATGGTGCGGATCACTTCCGGATCCGGAAAAACTTTCACGCCTTCTTTCTTCAGCTGGGCAAGCGCATCGCAGTTCACGTGTTCAATTTCGATGGTAACCAGGTCGCACTTTTTGCCGAAATTATATACCGTTTCGTAATCGGCAAAGCTGCCGTGGTAAAATTCGTTGCAAAGTTGCTTGCAAGGCGCATCAGCGTCCGGATCCAGAATTAAAGTGTAAAGATTGAGGTCTATTCCGGCCTGAATAAGCATGCGCCCGAGCTGGCCGCCGCCCAAAATGCCGAGTTTTACGTTTCCGATCATGGTAAAAATGGTAGGGTTTCCGGCTTCAAAAGTACAGAATTTAAAATAGCTGACCGAAATGCAGACGCCATTTCCGGAATTTATCCAAAATCAAAAGATATTTTACTATATTCAGGTTCTACAATTTTAAAATCTTACGGAATGAATAGCTTTCAATTTTCAATATCAGGAAGGTTTAAGAATAACGTTTCAATTTGAAAAAAGCTTAGTGGCAAGTTAACGTTTAAGAAATGCTGGCGTAATGTAGCAGTTCTAGATTTGTACTAACATTTAATCTGCATATGGAATTATTTCTGGCCACATTTTCGGCTTTATTTTCGGTTGTGAACCCGTTTGGGGCCATGCCGGTTTTTCTCACATTAACGCATGACGACACACCCGAACGCCGCAACGAGCAAGCCCGAAAAGCGTGTTTTTACATGGTAGGCATTCTGGTTACGTTCTTTTTCATTGGCCAGTACGTGCTCAACTTTTTCGGGGTGCGTATTCACGATCTGCGGATTGCCGGCGGCCTGATGATCATGAAAGCCGGTTTCGATCTGCTGAACACCAAAACCGGCGGCCGTAAAATCTCTAAAACTGCCGTCGCCGACAGTATTCACCGCAACGATATTTCCTTCGCACCGCTAGCCATGCCCATGCTTTCCGGGCCCGGCGCTATTGCCGTAAGTATCAGCATGTTCAAACCTAATCTGCACACTCTTGATTTTGCCCTGATAATAGCCGGCATTGCGTTGGTTGCCATTTTAAGTTACGCCATTCTGTATTTTTCCAGCAGTCTGATGCGTTTTATGGGTCGCGCCGGCCTTGAAGCGCTTTCGAAGATCATGGGTTTTATTGTACTGGCTATAGGCGTAAACTTCATTGTTTCTTCGGTAATCGCCTTAATGAAGATGTAACCCCTCCCCTGATTCAGGGAAAGGAGCTTTTTCTACTAACTGATTCAAAATAGTTTCACTCGAACACGCAGTGGAGTACGATCAACGAAAAACGGTATCCTTTCAAGCAGAAAAACTCAGAAATGCACCTTTATAAGTTCCCTCGACTAACGCTCAGGATGACGAGAAGAAAACGTTATACTTTTCACCTTAAAAACTGACCAAAATCATCACCACTAAATAATAAAACCTGAAATCAATCTTTCCCGCATTACACAATAAAAAGTATCTTTGCGCCATGCAATTGAAGAATGACTTGTTTCTGCGGGCTGCCCGCGGCGAAAAAACTGAAAGAACTCCCGTTTGGCTCATGCGACAGGCTGGCCGGATCTTACCCGAATACCGGGCTGTTCGCGCCTCTTTGAGCGGATTTAAAGAACTGGTAGAAACGCCGGAATTTGCTGCTGAAGTTACCATTCAGCCGGTAGATCTGTTGGGTGTAGATGCTGCCATTATTTTCTCCGACATTTTAGTAGTTCCAGAAGCCATGGGCTTAACCTACGAAATGGTGGAAAGCCGCGGTCCGATTTTCCCTAAAACGGTTAAAACCGAAAAAGACATCGACCAACTGCTGATCGCCGATCCGGAAGAACATTTGGGATACGTGCTGGATGCCATAAAAATTACGAAAAAAGCTCTGAACGGCCGCGTGCCGCTTATCGGTTTTGCCGGTGCTCCCTGGACCATTTTTGCTTACATGATCGAAGGCAGCGGTTCTAAAACGTTTTCGCAGGCGCGTAAAATGCTTTATACTGAACCGGCAATGGCGCACAAACTGTTGCAGAAAATTACCGATACCACCATTGCATACTTGCAGGCACAAGTTGCAGTCGGAGCTAATCTTATCCAGATCTTCGATTCCTGGGCAGGTATTTTACCGCCGGCGCATTACAAAGAATTTTCCTATAAATACATCAAGCAGATCTGCGACGCACTAACAAACGTGCCCGTTACAGTTTTTGCCAAAGGCGCTTTCTTTGTTCTGGAAGATTTCGGCCGGCTTTCCTGCCAGGTTGTAGGTTTAGACTGGAACATGAATATTGCCGAAAGCCGTAAACAAGTTGGGCCGGATAAAACCTTGCAAGGAAACCTCGATCCGTGCGCTTTATACAGCGATTTTGCTACCATTCGCAAGGAAACAAAAAAGATGCTGGAAGCCTTCGGACCCGACCGCCATATTGCCAATTTAGGCCACGGCGTTTACCCGGATACCAATCCTGACCACGTACGCTGCTACATAGATGCCGTAAAAGAATTCAGTGCGCAAATGCGTTAAGTCAGCGCTTCAAACTTGAAAAAGGGCCGGTTTATTAATGCCGGCCTTTACTTTTCCACCCCATTTCCATAGCGTTTTATGGTACCTGAAATGAATGGCGAAAACTGGCCTGTCGTGCAGGTGCGTATTGCACGGCCCACTGATCAGTTAGAAAAAGTAACCGCATTTTACGCACAAGGCCTGGGCTTAAAAATACTTGGTTCTTTTGAAGCACACGAAGGTTACAACGGCGTAATGTTAGGTTTACCAGGTTTTCCGTATCACCTCGAATTCACTTCGCATGAGCATGGTAGCCCTTGCCCCGCGCCTACAAAAGATAACTTACTGGTGCTTTACATGCCAGACAGTAATGCAATAAACGCTATCGAAAACCGCTTAAAAAGTATGGGTTATTTTACCGTCACTCCCGAAAATCCATATTGGTTAGCCAAAGGCCTGACTTTCGAAGACCCTGATGGCTGGCGCGTTGTTTTAATGCAAACTCCCGGAATTTCTTAAAAACCGTTTTTCCTAGAATGCTAAGAATGTGGCGAAACAGACGAAAACGCAGCAACACTTTTACACGTCTTTAGTTACTATAAGATTTCACAAAAAAAAATAACACATTTCCATCATTCATAACCGGCCACCCAAACAACAAAACAAGCATCTGTTACAGGACTTATTTCGGGTAACCTATGCTATGGGAGATTAACTTGCTAAAACCGGCTTTTTACCATAAAAATTTCAACTTAAACTTAATTCCAAGGCTTGCGCATTTTTTTGTTTATAAATTCGATTAAAATTGTTAAGCCATGCACTCCTTCACTACTTCCGCTTCTAATAAACCTATGCATCATCCAAACAATGTTTCTTATGAACTGCTTTGTCACAAAGATTACCTGGAAATCTTTATGTCTACAGAAGGAAATTTCTTAAAACTTGTGTGGAGCGGCCTCCCTTCCAAAGAAAAGGTTATGGAAGGCAGCGAACAATTACTGAAGTATGTAGAGCAGTACAAAATTTCGAAATTAATTAACGACGTTTCGAAGGTTGAAGGCCTTTTTACGGAGTCTGTAGAATGGATCATTACCAATTTTGCTCCGCGCCTGAATGCAAGTGGCGTACATAATATTGCCTGGATCTATTCTGAAGATTCCATAAGCCGCTTTTCCGCAGATTCGGTGCTAAGCCGCTCCATTACCGATACGATCGCCATTGTTTTCGACAACCTCGAAAATGCTGAACGCTGGATTCTGGCGGTATAAATATAATAGCGTTTCAAAGCAGGTTACAGGTGCTTTAAAACGCTATGGTTTCTAGATGAAAAAGTAAAACAGTTCCTAATTTCTGGTTTCTGAAAGCTCTTCGAACAAGTTAAATTCGCGGGCTTCTTCGTAAAGCCTTCCTTTATCTATTGGCACTACGCCTACCTGCTCACAAACCAAGCCTCCACCTAAATTTGCCAGACCAGCCAGCAAAGGCAAAGGTATTTGTCGCGCCAGACACAAAGCCGCAATGCTCACTACCGTATCGCCGGCCCCCGAAACATCGGAAATAGAACGAACATGCGCGTCGATGTAGGTTTTGGTTTCGCCATCGGTACAAAATACGCCACGCTCTGACAAGGTTATTAAAATATTGCCCGCCTGAAGTTTATGCTGCAACGTTTCGGCAGCCTGTTCAAAAGCTTCAAGGTTTGCTTCGGCAAATTCTACTTTTAAACCTTCCTTCAGCTCTTTTAAATTTGGTTTGAACAAACTCACACCCACGTAACTCAGAAAATTCTTCTTCTTCGGATCTACTACCGTCGGAATATTCATTTTCTGCGCCGCGGCAATTAATTTCTGAATAACCGAAGCGGTTAGAACGCCTTTGTCATAATCTTCAAAAATAACGACATCGCACTTTTTGAGCAGTTTTTCATACCGTTCCAGCAAATGCCGTTCTTCAAATTTAGTCAGTTCCGTTTCATGTTCCGAATCGATGCGGAGTAATTGCTGATTGCCGGCAATAATGCGTTGTTTGGTAGTGGTTACCCGTTCCACGCTTTTTACAATGCCTTCGGTAGAAAGCTGTTTTTCTTCGAGCAAGCGTTCAAAATCAGCCCCTTCCAAATCGTCGCCGATTACAGAACAAAGTAATGGTTTAGCACCCATGCCCTGCACATTCAGCGCCACATTGGCAGCGCCACCCAAACGCTTTTCGGTTTTAACAACATTCACGATTGGCACCGGTGCTTCCGGCGAAAGCCGCGATGATTTCCCCCACAAATACGAATCGATCATCACATCGCCCACGATCAGTACCGTAAGGTCATCGAAGGAATCGAAAAGTTCTTTCAGACTGTTCAAAACAATAATTTAAGCTAATTTAGCGAGGCTGGTTTTAATGCGTTTCATGGCCTCGGTCAGTTTTTCATCGGAAGCGGCAAACGAGAAACGGATGCACTGCGATGCTCCAAACGCATCACCGCTAACTAGTGCTACGTTAGCATCGTTCAGCAAAAACATACTCAGATCCATCGAATCGTTGATCTGATAATCTTCCCACGATTTACCGAAAAAGGCGCTTACGTCAGGGAAAATATAGAAAGCACCTTCCGGTACATACGTCTTAATTTCCGGAATTTCTTTCAGCAGGTCCAGTACCAGGTCACGGCGGCGTTTGTAAGCTTCTGTCATCATTTCCGCAGATTCTTTGCCACCCTTCAGCGCACCCACGGCCGCTTTCTGAGCAATAGAACAAGTTCCGGAAGTGATCTGGCTTTGCATTTTATCGCAGGCATCAGCAATTTCTTTGCTTGCAGCCAGGTAACCTACGCGCCAGCCGGTCATGGCATAGCCTTTCGAGAAACCGTTTACCGTAATTACGCGGTCTTTAATAAAATCGAAACCAGCCATGCTGTGGTGCTTGCCACTGAAATTGATGTATTCGTAAATTTCGTCGGCAATAATGTGCACCTGCGGATGTTTTTCCAGAATGCGCGCAAAAGCTTCCAGTTCTTCTTTCGTGAAAACGGAACCGGTCGGGTTGCAAGGCGAAGAATACATTACCAGCTTGGTATTGGATGTAATCGCGTCTTCGAGTTGCTGGGCCGTAACTTTATAATTGTTCTCGATCTTCCCAACTACCTGCACCGGAATGCCTTCAGCCAGTTTCACAATTTCCTCATAACTAACCCAATAAGGCGAAAAGATCAGCACTTCGTCACCAGGGTTTACCAGGCACATTACCGCATTAGCAATGGCTTGCTTGGCGCCGGTAGAAACTACAATGTTTTCAGGTTTGTAATCGAGGTTGTTGTCGCGTTTCAGCTTATCGGCAATGGCCTGGCGCAGTTCCGGGTAACCGGCTACGGGCGTATAAAACGTAAAACCATCGTCAATAGCCTGTTTGGCGGCATCTTTAATATATTGCGGAGTCTGAAAATCGGGTTCGCCGAAACTCAGGTTTATAACATCTATACCTTTGGCTACCAATTCGCGCGCTTTTTTAGCCATGGCAATGGTCTGCGATTCGGAAAGGGAAACAATGCGGTCGGACAAAACGCCGCTTACAGTTTCTGTTAACTGCATAATTCAAGTAAATTTAAGGGAGCCAAAAATAAGGATATTTCCCGAGAATCAACAATGTTCTCTTGGTTTAAAACAAGGCCAATAAACGCGTAAGAAAACGGTAGGGTTTTGGCACTAAAAACTAATAGTCCTTATTCCGGCCTAACTTCCTGAAAGCCTTGAGTAAAATCTCCAGATCCATGAGCGGCGAATATTCCTTCGCATACAAAATCTCCAGGCGTTCCACCGTCGCTTCATCCAGGTTATTATCTGCAAACCGGTCCGCCGGCGACAGCACAACTTCCCGTTTCTGCAATGCACCTTTGCCCGTATGTTTCAAACCAACCCACTGCTTATTTCCGAAAAGCACCCCGAAACAATTCTTCAGAAAACCGCCTTTCTTTTTCACAAACGGTAGCAAAACGGGGCTTAAAACCAGAAACCCCACGCTAAGGAAAAACTCCAGTAAACGCTTGGCGCGACGGTTCGTTTTCTTGTCCAGGTTCAGGTCGATCTGCATGGTATAATAATCGCCCTGACTGGTTTTGGAAGAACTACCAATAATGTATTCGCTGGCTTCCGGCAGAATTTTAAACTCGATCTCCTTATCAGAAACTTGCGCCATCAGGCTTATTATTTCACTGGTTCCCAAATCTTTGCCGCAGAAAATTAGTTCGTTTACGCCGTAGATCTGGATTATTTCGTTCAGTTGCCGCAGTTCGCCCAGGAAATCACCGGCGCTGCGTTCCGCATTGTCGTCGGAAATAAACCCAAGAATGGTTGCATCGATGCGCGCTTCTTTCAGGAGCTTAATTACCCGGCGGCTTTCCGCTTCAGAACCCACAATGGCAATGCGTTTCTGCTGAGCTTTCCCCATTTGCAGGTTTTTATATTTCAGGAAATGCACCAGCAACCGTCTTCCGACAATGGCCGCAACAGCCCAAACCCCACCCAAAACGATCAACGCTTTAGAAAACCGGTACGCATCGAAGAAATTGGATATAGCCGAAATGAGAATGGTACCAATAAAAATACCCCAAACCACTTTGGAAGCCCGGAAAGGTTTATCGTAAGCGCCGCTGAAATACGCCGAAAAAAGCCAGATAAAAATGTAAACCGGCACGGCTACCAGCATAAATTCCGGCGGATAATCGGTGGGCACCCATTTGTGGTTCTCTTCCCAGTAATTTTTCAGGAAAAACATGCCCACGAAAATGATCACCGCATCCAATAAAACCGGCAGCGCCGCCTTGAAAAAGCGCATGGCAATGGCGGCGCCGGCGCGCAAATAAATGGCCAGATTGATCAGGAACGAAAAAACACCCGCATTACCGCTGCTGAAATGCTTCTTAGCAAAAATGATCATGGCGCGGTAAAACACGAATACATAGTTTACGCTGGTGCGCTTTGTGCTTTCGCCTTTGTAATGTATGATGCGCGTTTCCGGGAAATAGTAATTCTTGTAGCCGCCCTGCGTAATTCTATAGGAAAGATCGATGTCTTCGCCGTACATGAAATAATCTTCGTCCAGCAACCCGACTTTATCCAGCGTGGTTTTCCGCATCAGCATGAACGCTCCGCTCAACACATCAACTTCGTGAATCTGATCGTTATCGAGGAACCCTAAATGGTAGCGCCCGAACCGTTTCGACTTCGGAAATAATTTCGAAAGCCCGAAGATCTTGTAAAAAGCTACCCACGGCGTAGGCAATCCGCGCTTGCTTTCCGGCAGGAATTCGCCTTTACCGTCCAGCATTTTCACGCCCAAACCACCAGCCTCCGGGTGTTCGTCCATAAACCGACAAACCTTCACGAAAGTATCTTCCTCCACCACCGTATCGGGGTTCAGGAGCAATACATATTCCGCATTGCTTTCCCGGATAGCCTGGTTATTGGCTTTACTGAAACCGGTGTTCACCTTATTGGCGATCAGCTTCACCTCCGGGAATTTCTCCCGCACCATTTCCACCGAACCATCTACCGAATTATTATCGACTACCCACACTTCCGCATCCAGGTGCTGCACCGCTTTGCGCACGGAAAGCAGCGCCTGCTCCAGGAAGTAGCAAACGTTGTAGTTAACAATTATTACGGCAAGCTTTTTCAAACGGGGAACTCGGGGAAATCAAAGAAGCAAATATGGAGATTTTTTCTGAGGGTTTGGTAATTAAGATTTGAATACGCTTTTACCAAAAGTTATTTCTGCGCGTTCTATTCCTAGCTTATCAAGCCTGATTTTCGTTGAATTAATATTCTGATGATTAAATAGCAAAATCAACCTTTCCCAATTATCCCGAATTAAAGCTGCCTGTTCTTCTAAATCCAGTCGCTTCATAATGATTTGCCTTTTAGCGAACTGACCTATTTTCAAATTTTCATCCTTTTCTAATAATAGAAGGGAGTTAACTAAATCAGCATCGAAGAAATTCTCTTCATTTGATGCACTAATATTTAAATTCAAAAGACTTTTATCATTAACTAATTGAAGTTTTAATGAATCATTTTTAAAACTCAATAATGCCCCCATACCTTCAGAATATGTATCATAGATCTGAAATCAATAATCATCAAAAATCTTTTGAAAATATTTATTGAAAGCTTCTTCAAGTGCAGACAGAAAACTCATTATCAACAAGGCTACTTAATTTGAGTAAATATCAGTATTTAATGTAAAACGCTATCCTTTTCCCCTAAAAAACTAAAAGCTGCCTTTTGGGGGCAGCTTTCAAAGATATAAAACCGGTAGAGTTTTAAGCGAAAAAAGTCTAAGAGCGGCCATAATTACTCCGCTCCACAATACTCCGACCCAGCGTAATTTCATCAATATATTCCAGCTCGCCGCCAACCGGTACACCACGGGCAATACTTGTGATCTTCAGGTTGAAATCTTTGAGCTTGCGGGTAATGTAGAAAGAAGTGGTATCACCTTCAATGGTCGGGCTGAGGGCTAGGATAACTTCTTTTATTTCCGAATTCGGGATGCGCTCCAGCAGGGAATTAATGGTCAGATCGCTTGGCCCAATGCCTTCGATGGGGGAAATAACGCCACCCAGCACGTGGTACACCCCTTTGAACTGCGATGTATTCTCGATCGCCATCACATCACGAATATCCGAAACCACGCACACAAGGCTGTGGTCGCGGCCGGGATTGCCGCAGATACTGCAGGTTTCCGAATCGGAGATGTTGTGACAGGTTTTGCAATAGGTGATCAGCGTCCGCATTTTCAGCAGCGCGTCGGCCATGCCTACGGTTTGTTCCGTTTCGGTTTTTAACAAATGTAAAGCCAGTCGCAAAGCCGTTTTCCGCCCGATTCCCGGGAGTTTGGCCAGCTCTTCAACAGCATTTTCTATTAACTTGGAAGGAAAATTCATCCAGCAGATTAAAATTTAAACTACATCGGCGGAAATGCCGCGGTCGTGAATGGCGGTGCACATGCCTGCTAAGGCTTCGAATTCGCCCATTTTCACCACGCATTTGCCTTTGTAATGAATGAGCAGCGTGCACTGTTCGGCCTGCTCCGGCGTGTGGTTGCACACGTCTATCAGGGTTTCGATCACGTGGTCGAAGGTGTTTACGTCGTCGTTGTAAACCACAAGGTTACGCACTTCAGTTATTTCTTCGAGAAGAAGAACGTCCTCTTCGTATAAGGTTTCGGTAGCTGTGTTCATCTTACAAAATTACGAAAAAACTACGGACTTTTCCAAGGCAAATCTTCCGCCGCCGCGCCACCCTGGCCGGCTTTTAAGAACAAACGGAAAGGGGTGAGAATTCCTTTTGGGTGAGGTTTATTTTAAGGAAATTCAGCTTCATTTTGAAAGCTCGGCATCCATTTATTATGTCTACCATGACAATCTGCTAGAACTATTTGCGATTTTAAATCCGATGCAAATCCATCCAAATCTGGAAATAAATTACCCTGACGGATTCCTAAAAAATAAAGGGCTTGTCTTATTTCTTTAGCAACCTCTTGAGAAAAAATTATTTTTTCAATTATTTCTAATTCAAATTGTTTCTCATAACCAATTTGAAACTCCTCGGTAGGATCGGGTTGCACGGAGAAAAGCCCAGATTGACCGGAAACTCTTTCACTTATGTGAGGAGGATAAAAAAATCCATGTTGTTTATATTCAAATGGATTAGGAAAATCATCTGTATCAATATATTCACAAAAATGAATTGCATAAATTGCTCCACCATTCAAACAACATTCTTTAAGTTCACCGTCGCCTTCAAATTCAGGTTTTGTTGAAAAAAACGCCGCAACTAAAGGACTTGTTGTCCAATCTAAAAGTCTAGTAGGTAGACCGTGGTGTTGAGCAAGGGTTAACCATTCCCAATTATCATTTGGATGATGCTTTAATTGCCCAAATGAACGAAGTTTGAATTTATTTAAAAGTTCTTCTTCATTGAGCCTAAAATCAATATAATCTTCTTTAAACTTCTTTAGCCTCCCAACTGATGGTATAAGTTTATGATTTTGTCCATCAGGAACACCCCTAAATACCCAATGGCCACAATTATAGGATTTAGTAACTCTTTCAACTAATTCAAGAAAGGAATTTATTTCAATAATATCCATGAGAGCAAATAGGTTCTTATATGATAGCCAATAATTCAACACAATATATAAAACATTTCGCCCGAAACCGCACATCCCGTACAGCAAATCGGTAATTGAAAACTTCGTATCTTCGCCCAATCGGGCTGCGGCTGACTTTTTTGACCCAAACCCTACCGTTTTTAAATATTTAACTCCTTGAAAATGCTTCACTCTTTAAAAAAACGCCGCATTTCGGCGTTGCTGCTGTTGCTAAGCGCCTGGTTGTACGTACAGCCGCTGGCCGCACAGAACAAAATGCTCACCATGGAAGATGCTCATATCAACCGGGCATTAATTCCTACCAACCTGAAACAACTAAGCTGGATCCCGAATTCCGACGATTACGCTTACCTGAAAGCCGACGACAAAAAGGATAAACTTGTTCGTGGCACAGCCGGTAAAAAGAAAGAAAACGACATCCTGAAACTCGACAATTTCAGCGATGCGATGGTGAAAGCAGGCGCCGAAAAACAGAACGGTTTCCCGATGATCCAGTGGCGCGACAAGAACAATTTCGTGGTAACGGTAAAGGGCAAACTGTATAATTTCGACGTAAAGAAAAAGCAGGCCAGCCTGGTTACCAGCATCGACGATGCGGCGGAAAACGGTGAACTGGACCCTACCAAGCAGAAAATTGCCTATACCAAAGCCAATAACCTGTACATTTCGCAGAAAGGTGCGCAGGATGTGGCCGTAACCAACGAAACGATGCTGAATATTGTGAGCGGACAAACCTATCACCGTTCCGAATTCGGCATTCATAAAGGTACGTTTTGGTCGCCAAAAGGTAATTTGCTGGCGTTCTCGCGCGTGGATGAAAGCATGGTAACCGATTACCCGATCCTGGAGATCAACAACGTGCCGGCTACGGTACGCAATATCAAATACCCGATGGCGGGAGGCAAAAGTCATCACGCAACCATCGGCGTTTACAACCTGGCCAGCAAGCAAACGGTTTTCCTGAAAACCGGCGAACCGCTGGAGCAATACCTGACCAACGTAACCTGGAGCCCCGACGAAAAATCGATCTACATTGCCGTAGTGAACCGCGAACAGAACCACATGAAACTGAACCAGTACGATGTGGCTTCGGGCAATTTTGTAAAGACGCTGTTCGAAGAGAAAAACGAGAAATACGTGGAGCCGGAAAACGGCCTGTATTTCCTACCAAAAGATGCAAGTAAATTCCTGTGGCTGAGCGAGCGCGATGGCTGGAATCACCTGTACCTGTACGACACGAACGGCCAGTTAATTCGCCAGGTAACCAAAGGCAACTGGATGGTAACCGACGTACTAGGCTTCGATAAAAGCGGCCGTGTAATTTACCGCAGCACCGCCGAAAGTCCGCTGGAACGCCACGTTTATGCGGCTAATGTAAATTCCGGCGCTGTTGAACGCATTTCGCAGGGTTCCGGTACGCACAACGCTACACTTAGCGACAATGGCAATTTTGTTATCGATAACTACAGCAGCTCTATCGTGCCACGTACCGTTCGCATTATTGGCACCGATGCCAAAGTAAAAAATACGCTGCTGGTTGCTGAAAATCCGCTGAAGGAATATGCGTTGGGCGAAACCAAAATATTCCCGATCAAAGCCGAAGACGGAACCGATCTGTATTGCCGCATGATCACGCCGCCGAACTTCGATAAGAATAAAAAATACCCGGCAGTGGTTTACATTTACGGCGGTCCGCACGCGCAGTTAATCACTGAAAGCTGGCTGGGTGGTTCTAATTTGTGGATGCAGCTGATGGCGCAAAAAGGCTACGTAGTTTTCACGATAGATACGCGCGGCTCGGCAGGCAGAGGTTTTGCGTTTGAATCGGCTGTTCACCGTCAGTTAGGTACCCTGGAAATGCAGGACGTAATTACGGGTACCAATTACCTGAAAAATCAGCCGTTCGTAGATGCGAACCGCGTAGGTATTCACGGCTGGAGCTTCGGTGGTTTTATGACTACTTCTTTAATGACGCGCACTCCGGATGTGTTTAAAGTGGGCGTGGCCGGCGGTCCGGTTATCGACTGGAACCTGTACGAAGTAATGTACACCGAACGATATATGGATACCCCGCAGGAAAACCCGGAAGGCTACAAAACCAACGCCCTTTACCAATACATTCCAAACCTGAAAGGCCGCTTGCTGATGATCCACGGAACGGTGGATGATGTGGTAGTTTGGCAGCACAGCATTAGCTATGTGAAGAAAGCCGTAGATGCCGGCAAGCAGATCGATTATTTCATGTACCCGGGCCACCCGCATAACGTGCTTGGCAAAGACCGCGTGCATTTAATGAACAAGGTTACGCAGTATTTCGATGATTTTCTGCTGAATGCTGCACCGGCGGTGAATTAATCTGTAGCAATTCCGTCAGCTAAAGCAGACGGCAATGAATTTTGAAAATAGTATTTGTAGCATCCGTAGCGTAGGTTTTAAACCCTTTGCTACGGATGCTACTTTTTTTTGCATTTTGTATAGCGTTTATCAGGTCATTCCGAGCCTAAGCCGAGGGAACTTATCAAGCCACATTGCTGGAATTGACCCTATAAGTTTCCTCGACTTCGCTCGGAATGACATGTTAAAGATTGGCAAGAAAATGCCTCCGGTAGAACGTGCCAAACCTGTTAGGTCTTCGAGACCTAACAGGTTTTACTCTGCCACAGACAACGGTAAGCATCAGCTGTCATCCCAACTTTTAGAAATTTCTATCAAAATTTTCCACACTCGGAATGACGCAAAAAGTTTTGTTTATCGTTGCTCAAAATGACGCAAGATGCTGTAAAATCTCGCCTATCAGTAAATATAAAATCCTACTTTTCTGAACTCCGTAAGAGTTAGCACCATTTAAATGCTGTATTTATGGAAAAGCGCCTGTTAACCGAAGCGGAAATAAACCTGATCGAAAGATTATTGAAAGATAAACCGGAAGCAGAAAAGCTGATACCGCAACTGCGAACTGTGATGATAGAAGAACTTCCGGATGGTGGGATGGGCAGTTTACGGTTTGCCGGAAGCGATGCGCCGGAACGGAAACTCGGAAAGGAAATTGCTGCACAAGTTGGTCACGATGTAGATAAAGTTCCTATCACAGTTTCGCTGCGATTAGATAATTTCGGAGATCTGTACGAACTTGATTTCTGGAAAGTGAACTTCTCTCCAATTCAGCAACTTCCCGAATTCAAATAAACCCAATTTTCAAAGCTACCTTTGCAAATTCATTTGCACATTACCACATTATAAAATCAGCACATTAACACATGCCCGTTCCCAGCGCCGAATTCAAAAAAGCTATTAAGCAACTGACCGACAAGGAAAAAGAAGCCCTGCTTTTAAAAGCCGTGCGGCGCGATGCGGAGCTGTATGACATTGTAGCATTTGAGCTGCTGGAAATTCCGGTGGAACAGCTGGTGGAAGAAACATCGGAGAAAATTCATGATCTGATGTATGGCGTAACCGGCCGCAGCCTGAGCAAAAGTTTAACCCGAAACCTTCGGAAAAGCATCAAGGAAATTGCCCGTTTCAAGCGCATTACCAAAGATGTAAAAGGCGAAGTGGACCTGCACATATTTTTGCTGCGCCTCATTTTCCAGAATTTCACGGGCCAGTTCGATAGTTTTTACAAGAGTTTCTATACTGCTACGGCGCGTCTGGTTTTAAAAACGATACAGCTTATCAAGAAAAAACTCGATGAGGATTATTTTATTGAATACGAAGATGAACTGAACGAATATTTGGAAGTGCTCCACAACCGCAAAAAACCGCTGGCCTTTGTTCTTCCGCAGACATTTGAAGAAGTGAAATAAAAACGATAGGGTTTTGGAGTGAAAAACCCAATTCCAATTTAAAGAATCAGATAACGTAAAATCAGAAAATGTATATCAGACAATGTAGAGACAAGGCATTGCCTTGTCTCTACGCCTACCCCAGGTTGTCGGAATATTATTTAATACCTGATTTGCAGAAATATATATTCGTTTAAAACCAAATTCCATTTAACTCTTTATCAGATCAATCAACTAAAATAAGGTTAAATCAGTGGTTAAAAAACAAAAAGCCCCGGAAAATTTCCGGGGCTTTTCTGTGTGAGAGCAGATTAGTACTCAGGGTTGGAAATGGTAAAAGCTAAATCATCATCTTTCTCATAGCTATGACTTTCCCATTTCCGGAAGTTTTTTTCTTTAATTAGTTAGCAACTACGTTGAAGTTCAGTGTGAAATCATCGTCGATCGCTTTGTCGCCGATTGAATCGAAGAATGATTTAGAAGCGTATTTCACGTCGTATTTAGAACGGTCTACAGTGGCCATGCCTTTGGCAGTAGCTTTGTTGCCTTCTACTTTAATTTCAGCCGGGAACGTAACTGGTTTGGTGATGCCTTTAATAGTCAGGTCGCCGGTTACGTTGTAGTTGTTCTGGCCTGGTTTTGCACCTTTAATAGCAGCTACGTTGGTAATTTTGAAAGTAGCTTTAGGGAATTTATCTACGCCAAAGAAATCGTCGTTTTTCAGGTGACCAACCAGTTTGCCGTTGTATTCCGGATCGGTGATATCGGTAACGGTGATCGAGTTCATGTCAATATCGAAAGTACCGCCAACCAGTTTGTTTTTAGCTACCAGCAGGTTACCGTTCGCAATGTTGATGTTACCAGTGTGTTCACCGGCAACTTTTTTACCATTCCAAACAATTTTGCTGGCGCTGGTATTCACTTTTAAAGTCTTGTCGGCTTTAACGGTTTTCTCAGATTTTGCTTTGGTTTTGTCTATAGTAGAACCGGCAAAAGCTGGAGCGAAAACTACGGCCGAAGCTAAAGCTGCTGATAAGATTAACTTTTTCATTTTATTTGGGTTTGGGTTTATTTTAAATTTTATTTTTATCAATTCAGAATTTTTCAAAAGCGCTTCGCAAAAATCAGTCCCGGATTTTATCGAGCAAGCGGTTCAGTTCTTGCGCTTCCTGTTCGGTTAAATTTTGCAAACCGATCTGCTGTTTTTCCATGGCCACATCCATTTTTTTAAGCAGTTCCAGGCCTGCATCGGTAATTAAAATATCTACCGAACGGCGGTCGTTGGGGCATTGCTTGCGGGTGGCCAGACCTTTGGCTTCCAGTTTATCCATGATCCGGGAAACGTTGCTGGTCTTATCGAGCATGCGTTCCATGAGCAGGTTCACGGTGGCCGGTTTCGGGTGCTGACCGCGCAAAATGCGCAGCACGTTAAACTGCGGCAATGTAATTCCGAACGGTTTAAAGACAGCGGTCTGTTTTACGCTCAGAAAATTTGCCGTGTACAGAATATTGATCTGCGCTTTATGGCCTTCGCTTTTAAAACTCTTCTGCTGAATTTCGTCTTCTATTTTCATAAGCTGCATTTCTTTCTTCAGCATTTACCTTGCAAATATATGTACATACATTAAATGTACAAACATTAGTTCCGGAAATTTTGAAAAATATTTTTAGAATGGATAAATCCTAAACACTGAACTGGATTAAAAAATTGCTTATGTAACCGAATAAGGCACTTTTCAGGCTCAAAACCCTATCGTTTTTCTTTCTGAAAGTGCTGAGAAAATTAGCGCAAATAAAGTATTCCCTTTTCTTCTCGCATAATTTTGAACGGTTCGTCTTTCACAATTAAGAAGCCATCGAGGTCGGCGGTTTGGGCCAGGCGGCTTAGTTGCATGGCGCTCCAAATGCCCAGACTCGTTTCAACCATGCACCCGATCATCGTTTTCAAACCGAAATTGGCCGCATCTTCCAGAATGCGTTTGCCATTCAAATAACCGCCGGCTTTCATCAGTTTCATGTTTACGCCGTGAAATTGCTGTTTCAGACTTTCAAAATCAGGATCATGCAGCACACTTTCATCGGCATAAATATCATAGGGCGACTTTTTCTTCAGGTAAGCATAGCCTTTTTCTTCGGTTGCCGGCATAGGCTGTTCAATGAACATAATATTGTAAGGCCGTAGTTTTTCGAGGAAAATCAATAGCGTTTCCGGTTCGTTCCAGGCTTCGTTGGCATCAATTAATAATGGCCCGGGGAAATTTTGGGAAACCTGCTGCACCAGATCCAGACCACTTTCGTGGTTAACTTTCACTTTTAAAGCCTGGAAACGGGTTAAATTATTCCTCGAAATGAAGTCCGCAATTTTTTCAGGCTCCATAATAGGCAGTGAGAACGTAGTAGCCAAAGGTTGGGGTTCGGCCACGCCCAGAAAATCAGGAACGGTTAAGTTTTGCCGCTGACAAATAAAATGAATGTACGCCGATTCTACTGCGAAACGCAAAGCATTGGCCGGTTTATACGTTTCCAGCAAAGCCAAAAGATCTTCCAGCGATTTTACATTTGCTAATCCACCGGCAATAAGTTCTCCAAATTCCAGGATCAGTTTTTCAGGCGTTTCGTGGTAGCGAATGTTGGGCGCTGCTTCGCCAATGCCCGTATGTTGCCCGTCGGAAACGCGCACGAAAAGGTTAATTTTGGTTTCGGAGGTGTTGCGGGCAATTTTCCAGACGTAGTTCAGTTCCAGCGCCAGCGCTTCAATGTGCCAGTTCAGCATTGTTTTTCTTGAATTTTTGAGCCTTTACGGCAAGCGCCCAAGTTCCGGTAATTTCCTTCCGTTTCAAAATTTTAAAACCTGAAAACCGGCCAATCTGGCAAGGCTTCTGTCTCCCGCCCTCGCATAGAAGAAAAATAATCGTTACTTTTAAGGCTGAATTGATTTTTTTACGGCCTTTTTTTCCGCTTCCCCGGACTTTTTGTGCCCAAACCATACCGTTTTTCCTGAATGCAAGCATCTAAAAGCAAATTAATAGGCTTAGCCGCTTTTATTGCCTTAACTGTGGCAGCCATTTTTACCGTTTTAAATCTTTACAACATCATTGCCGTTCCTGAAGTAGTTGCAACTGGTTTACGCTGGGTTGCCATTGCTGTATTGGTGGCCTATGCTTTCGTTCGCAAAAACCTGACTACCTGGATCTTAGTAAGCATGGTTATTGGTGCCGAGATCGGGAACGATTTCCCGGAAATTGCCATGCACCTCAATATTTTCAGCAAGGTCTTCCTGAAAATGATCAAAACTATTATCGCGCCGCTCATTTTTGCTACGCTGGTAGTTGGTATTGCCGGTCATTCAGACATGAAACAGGTGGGTAAAATGGGCATTAAAGCGCTAATCTACTTCGAAGTAGTTACCACCATTGCGCTGTTTATTGGTCTGGCAGCCATTAATCTTTCCCAAGCCGGCAAAGGCATTGTACTGAAAGGCGCCGCCGATCACGGCGAAATTGTAGCGCCGCCCAAACAAACTATTGCTGATATTATTCTGCACGTTTTCCCCGAAAATATTGCCAAATCCATTGCCGAAGGACAGGTATTGCAGATCGTAATTTTCAGCGTGATCTTCGGTTTTGCCCTGGCCATGTTGAGCGCCGAAAAACGCAAACCCATGCTGAATTTTGCCGAAAGCCTAGCCGAAACCATGTTCAAATTCACGAACATTATTATGTATCTGGCGCCGGTTGCAGTTGGTGCTGCCATTGCTTATACCGTTGGACACATGGGTTTCGGCATCCTGGTGAACCTGTTCAAACTGCTGCTCACGCTTTACGTGGCTTTAATTGCCTTTATTTTGCTGGTACTTTTCCCGGCCGCGTTATTGTTCCGCATTCCAATTAAGCGTTTCCTGAAAGCCGTTGCCGAACCGATCTCCATTGCCTTTGCCACCACTTCTTCGGAAGCTGCTTTGCCCCGCGCCATGGAAGCCATGGAAGCGATTGGCGTGCCGCGAAAAACGGTTGCCTTTGTAATGCCTATGGGCTATAGTTTTAACCTGGACGGAACTACGCTTTATCTTTCCTTAGCTTCCGTTTTCGTGGCGCAGGCTGCCGGCATAGATATGAGCTGGGGCGAACAATTACTGATGGTTTTCACACTGATGCTAACTTCCAAAGGCGTTGCCGGCGTACCAAGAGCATCTTTGGTAATTCTTTTAGGCACTGCGGCATCTTTCAATTTACCGGTAGAACCGATCTTCATTATCTTGGGAATTGATGAACTGATGGATATGGCCCGCACCTCCGTAAACGTATTAGGAAACTGCCTGGCCACCGCCGTAATTGCCCGCTGGGAAGGCGAATTCCAGGATAATCCGGCTTTAGATTATATGGAACTGGAAGAAGTTGTGAAGTAAAAAACGCTATCAATTTCCACTTAAAAAGTATGAAGCCCGGTTCAGCACGAATCGGGCTTTCTTTTTGCCTAAATCCAGATCCGCGCAGAAACGTCTTTTTCAACCAGTTCCCGTAAAAGCAAAAACGGTATGAAACCAGCCACTAAAACTGCTTTTCAAGATGGAAAACTTTGTAATTCCCGAAACCCAGACCCAGAATTTAACCAATTATGCCGGTTTCTGGCGCCGCTTTGCCGCACTTCTTATCGATATGCTGATCCTTTCGGTTCCGGTATATTTTCTGGCAACCTGGTTCAGCGATAACCCAACCCAAGAAATAAATCCCACTTCCACCGAAGCCATCGAATACCAGTATTTCAACATTTACAACGCCACCAGTTTCCTGATCAACTGGCTTTACTTTTCACTGTTCGAAAGTTCTGCCAAGCAAGCAACTTTGGGTAAACAGGCCATGGGCATTTACGTGTGCCGAATAGACGGAACCCGCCTCACCTTTTTGCGGGCTACATTGCGGTATTTCAGCAAAATTATTTCCGGCGTTACGCTGCTAATCGGGTATATTATGGCGGCTTTTACCAAGCGCAAGCAGGCTTTACACGATCTGATCGCCGATACGCTTGTACTCCGGAAATAGTATCGTTTTTTAACCCAAAAGTCAGGGCAACTGTTTCTTTCCGGCTTCGTTAATTCAGACAGACGGCTGTTTGCGCCGTTTTCTGCCCCTGAATTTTATGACCGATCCGAACACCCAGACTTTAGAGCCCGGCATTGAAACTTTTCCGTTTAAGACGGTGCTGAGTTTTTTACCCATTATTGAATACTGGCGCGCCAAAACCAACGAACCCAGCAAAGCCCTATCGCTGGTAGCCCGCCAGATTGCCAAAGAACTGAAAGACGCACCCGAATTACTGGAACCCATCGAAGATTTTGCGGTGCTTGAACACCATTATGAACTGGTAGCACAACTTATGTCGGCCGTTTTTCCGGCCGCTACCTTCGAAACCGAAACCATGGGCGCCATTACGCCTTTGCAGGATTTCAGTTTTTACTTTTCGCCGAAATTTTCGGAAATAATTCTTACCAACGACCACGAGCTGAAGCAGCCGCTGAACATGGATACCAAAACCATGCATTATTACCTCACGCGGCTCACCTACATGCTTATTCTCGAAAAATTCTACCACATACCGCAGCCGCCCCGCGAGCCGCTTATTTACACCATTCCCGATTACAAAACCGGGCTTTACCGCCATTACAACATCGAACTGAATTCCAGTTTCCTGAAAATTCAGCATTTAGGCGATAACCTGGAAATTACCCAGGAAACCATTCAGCACCTCTACGACAACATCAACAACATGGACATGTGGATGGAAGTGCTGCCGCCGGAGCAATTTACGCTGGAAGGTTTTTACGTAATGAAACTCGTGGATGTAACCGATCAGGAAGTGCTATCTTCCCTGAAATATGATCTGCTGCAAACCGACGTAATGCTGGCCGCCGACCGTTTTGAACAATTGCAGGAGAAGATCCGGGTGCTTTTTAAACGCCCGAATCTGCAATTAGGCGTAACCGCTTTTCATAAGAACCGCAATACGTTTGTTAACTTCGGAAATAAAATAAACCACAGTTTCCTGGTTCAGAATATAAAAGACAGTAATTTTTCGCGCGAATTCCGGGCCATGTACCGCCAGCTGATCCAGGAAAATAAACCTTTGGTGGTAAAAGATGTAGCTTCTTCTAACCTGCCGGAAAAAATAAAAAAAGAAATTCTGCGGCTGGGCATCAACAACATTATTCTGGTGCTGCTCTGCTTCCACAACGAATCTATCGGCATTCTGGAACTGGGCTCGCCAAATTCCAACGACCTCGATAATTTTTCGCTGAGCAAAGTAGAGCAATTTATGCCGCTTTTTTCGGTGGCCGTAAAACGCAACGCCGAAGAAATTGAGAACCGCGTACAAGCTATCATCAAGGAACGGTTTACGGCAATTCATCCGGTTCTGGAATGGCGTTTTAAAGAAGCGGCGCTCAACCTTTTGGAGCAAAACGAAAGCGGCAAACAAGCCGAAATGGAACCGATCATTTTTCCGGAAGTGTACCCGCTTTACGGCGTTTCCGATATTCGTGGCTCTTCAACCGAACGCAACAATGCCATTCAGGAAGACCTGCTCGAACATTTGCAACTAGCCGAAAACGTACTAAAAAAAGCCCAGGAGTTTCATGATTTGCCTATTCTGGATGAACTGAAATTCTTCATTTCCAAAAACCTGGAAAAGCTTCAACACGGTTTACTTTCAGAAGATGAAGTAAGTATTTTCGATTCCATAAAAACCGAAGTAGAGCCGCTTTTTGAATACCTCGAAACCCTGAATCCGGAGCTAAAACCGGTAATAAATGCGTATTGGGAAGCCATGGACCCAAAACTTGGCATTTTATACAAGCGCCGAAAAAGTTTCGAAGAAAGCCTTACCACCCTGAACGATGCCATTTCCGACCTGCTTGATGAGGAAGAAGAAAAGGCACAGGGCATGTTTCCTCATTATTTCCAGAAGTACAAAACCGATGGCGTGGAACACAACATTTACATTGGCGAATCTCTGGTAGACGGCATTCCGTTCGACCCGATCATTCTGAAAAACATGCGCCTCTGGCAGCTGATGATGATGTGCAAAGTGTCGAAAAAAACGGCTTTACTGAAAGAAGATCTGCAGGTTTCGCTCGATACCACGCACCTGATCCTCATTCACGCGCAACCGCTTTCCATCCGCTTCCGGCTCGATGAGCGGCAATTCGACGTAGACGGGGCGTACAATATCCGCTACGAGATCATTAAAAAACGGATTGATAAAGCCAACATCATTAATTCCGACGAACGCCTTACGCAGCCCGGGAAAATCGCGATCGTTTATTCGCAGGCGAAAGAAGCAACCGAATACCTGGAATACATCGATTATCTGCAGAATAAAGGCATTCTGGAAGAAGAGATCGAAAACGTTGAAATTGAAGAATTACAGGGCGTAAAAGGCTTGCAGGCTTTGCGGGTAAAAGTAAAATTGTAGCTTTTATTTTTAACTAAAACGCTATGGTTTCAGGCTGAAAAACTGCCTGTAAAAATTCTGACCTGAATTTCTAAAAGGTCCTTGCCCGGCGAATTTTACGAATTTCGTTGAGCCGGCGGCGGCGTTCGCGCAGGTAAAAATAACGCTCCAGCTGGCGCACTAAAATTACCGACAGCGCTACCCAGAACAAACCCGCAGTAAGACCGGCAATTACATCCGTGGCATAATGCACATTCAGGTAGACACGACTGATTGTAATTAACAATTGCCAGATCAACAAGGAGATACAAATCAAAACCCGAAGCCATTTATTTCTGATATTTACCCAGCACAGATAAATGAGAATACCGTAAAAAGCACCACCGATCATAGCGTGTCCGCTCGGGAAACTAAAGCCGCTCTGGTGGTAAAAAGCAGTTTCGGGGCGCAGCCGGCCAAAGTTATTTTTTAAATATTGGTTCAGCAGGAAACTGCCAATCGTAGCACTTAAGATCTGCGCAGAAAACCACCGCCATTTCTTAAAGAACAGAAAAAAAACCACAAGCGTGGGCGGTACCGAGATCAGAAAAAGTTTGGAGGCGAAATAAGTAATGAACTGCATCAGTTCGGTTCTGGAAGGAGAACTATGCGTAGCGAGCCAGGCAAAAGCGGCTTTATCAAAACCATCGTCCTTATCAAGAAAAATCTCTTTGGTGAGGAAGAAAAATATACCGAAGCAGGAAATAAAAATGCCAAGCAATACCAGCGCTTCCAGGGTAAAAAAAGTCCAGAAAGTGAGTTGTTTTTTCTTTTCTTGCTGCATAAGCGGATCTAAAATTGCGGCTTGCCCCGGCCTCATTTAACCGGCTTTCCGGCGAAAAAGTTATGCAACGAGATTAAAAAACGGTAGGGTTTTAAACGAAAAAAGCCCCGGGGTTAGCCGGGGCTTTTCAGAAAGATGCTTCGCGCATCGTGCACACGGGGAGACTCGAACTCCCACGGGACAACTCCCACAGGCTTCTGAGACCTGCACGTCTACCAGTTCCGCCACGTATGCAGAAGTAGACTACTAACCGGTCTGGGAAACCCTTTTCGATTTAGTGATGCAAAGGTAGAAGGAAATTTCAGAAAAACCACACCGGCTTCAAAAAAAATTATTCAACTTTTACGGCCGCATCTTCCACGATCGGGTTCAGGTTGCGTTTAGAATAACGTTCCAGTCTTCGTAAGCCGTAAACACCTAATATAACCCACAGAAAACCAGCCGAAAAGCCCGCTATTACATCGGTAGCGTAATGCACGTGCAGATAAACCCGGCTGCAACCGATCAGTAAAATAGTTAAAATAAAAAATCCGGTAAGCAAATAATGTAAGGCGCGTTTCTGGATATTATGCCACGAAAGGTAGATCAGCAAGCCGTAAAACGAAGCGCTCACCATAGAATGCCCGCTCGGAAAACTTAAACCCGAAGCTTCTACCAAATGCGGAATGATAGGCCTTTCGCGGTGAAAGAAAAATTTGGTGATGAGGTTAAGCGAAATACTGCCCACCGCAATTACCGGCACTTTCACCGAATACCAGCGGTGCTTTTTAATGAAAAGGAAATAAATAATAAGTGAAATAGCCGCTCCGGTTATAAACGGCGCATCGCCCAGAAACGACATAAAGATCATGAAATCGGTAAGCGCCGGCGAATTGATTCGATCCATAAAATCGAAAGCTGCCTGATCGAACATGACGTCGCCGCCCCCCCTTATCTTGGAAGCCAGGAACAGGAACATGATGACGCTGGCAATAAAAAGAGCCAGGACCAAAAATAATTCTAAGGTAAAGAGCGCAAACATGGCCACCAGGCGCACCCAGGCCCGTTCAATAATTTTCCGCATAGTTTAAAAACGGTAGTGTTTGAAGCTTAAAAAGTAAAACCTGTGCATTAAAGTAAAGAAATTTCCGCTAAAGCCCGGCTATGCCAGCCCAAACTTCCGTAAAATTAGTTTTTCAGAAAATTATGAAACATTACGCCCGTTTGTTCGTCGCGGTTCCGTTGCCACATTCCTTAACCGAAGAACTTGCTACATATCTGCCAGTATACGAAAAACCCGGAGTCCGCATTATTCCGGAAGAGAACTGGCATTTAACCATACATTTTATCGGCAACATACCTAAAACGCAGGTTGCTGAAATTGCAGAAAAACTAAAAATTCTGGCGCCGGAACTGGAAACTTTTGAACTGAAACTGCTGCGCGTTGCTCCCGGCCCCAACGCCAAAATGCCGCGTTTGATCTGGGCGGAATTTGCCGAAAACAAGGCTTTTGAAAAAATGGTACGCAGCGTTACTTTCGCTTTGGGCGCTAAAATGGATCATCAACACCCGATTGCGCACATTACGCTCGCGCGGTTTGCCAAAGATATCCGGCCACCCAAAATGCCACAAACGCCCGCTAAAGAAAACAAGCCATTTCCGGTAAATGAAATCTCGCTCTGGGAATCGGAATTGCGGCAGCCGCACCCGCGCTACACCATTTTAGAACGCTATGCTTTAGGCAGCAAAAACCCGGAAACCCAAAACAATTAAGGCTGAAAAACGGTATGCAAAACCGGTAAAAAACTCCTGCTTCATGAACACCTCCGATATAACCCGCATCGTACGCAAGATCCAGACCAGCAAACTGACCATTGCCTTTGCCGAAAGTGCCACCGCCGGGATGCTCGCTTCCGAAATTGTGAAAGCCAAAGGCACCGGCACCACGTTTTTAGGCAGCATTGTAACCTACAACGAAAGCGTAAAACAAACTTTGCTGGGCGTAAAAAAGAAAACCCTGGAACTTTATACCGCCGAAAGTCAGCAGGTTACAAACGAGATGGTTATGGGTTTGCACAAACTTTTAAAAGCCGACATCTGCATAGCCGTAACCGGATTGGCCGAAACGGGCGCTTCCGAAACCGATAATAAACCCGTAGGAACCGTATTCTTTTCCATGTTTTACAAAGATAAGATCGAAGAGTTTCGGGAAGTTTTTGAGGGAACTTCTGAAAGTGTGCGAAAGCAGGCCACCGAATTCATATTCACCAAAATGGAAGAAATTTACGACCGGCATTTTTAAGTCGCCAGCAAACGGCAATGAAATTGAACAGGATTTTTGCAGATAAAAGAAAAAACCACCCCCAACCCCTCCTTGAAAAGGAGGGGAGCTTTTCTTCCCTACGAATTCACGCATATCGCCAGCGCAGCGCCTCTGAAAATCACGTTATCAGAAAGCTAAATTAAAAGAAAGCCAGCTACGAAGGCAACTGACACCAGTTTCTGCGTGCGCGGCCTCCTATTCATACGGTGCCTTTAGGCAGGCCGTAAGGCCAGTTTGAATAGAAGACGCGAACGCAGAAACGAAGCCCGCCCAGCTTGAGGGAAGAAGTTTAATTAATAATTAAAAATTAATAATTAAGAATTGAAGTTGGCTATAAAAACGGTATCCTTCGTAGCCCAAAAACTGCTGACCGCCGACGAGGTTCTTCAGAGCTCCGCTCGCAATCTTCGCGCTCCCTCGCTCAATTGTGCTCAGAAACTGTTTTAAAAGTGAATTATCGGGATAAAAAAAGTACCCACTTTGGTTAAGAAAGTTATTCGACCAACTATTCAAAACCTCGGTGAGTACCCATCAAAAGAAAGAAAAACGGAAGAGATATC
>NZ_JBHSKT010000012.1:0-86792 GCF_042657365.1 Adhaeribacter terreus
AAGATACGCCAGTCTTATCTAGCTTTCCAAACCGCTATTCCCCTTTCTGCTTCCCTACCCTCCCGGCTTTCCCGGTAACAATATTGCCTGCAACGCTTTAAGCTCCGAAAATATTTTTAAACTTTTTCCTGACCTCCCCGTTTAGGGCAGTTTTTATGGTCAAAACCGTAGCGTTTTCTCATTTTGCTCCAGAGCGACTATATAATAATCAAAAACGTTTCTGACTTTTTAATACAAAATCAGTAGCGTTTTTAACTTCTTATTAGATTTACTTAGGTAAAAATTAAAAAGCCGGCCAGAATTTAATCTAGCCGGCTTTTTAGTTTATATAATACCTTCTCCTAACCAAAGAATGATGCATTTGGCGTTTTTAACTGAGCAATTACAGTTTGGCCGCCTTTGGTTTTCTGACCTAGTTCTACTTTCATTTCGGTATCGAGTGGAACGAAGATATCTACGCGGGAACCGAATTTAATAAAACCGAATTCTTCGCCCTGGCTTACTTCATCTCCTTCCTTTACATACCATACAATTCGGCGAGCCATGGCACCGGCAATCTGACGAAATAACACTTCCGGACCGGCAGTGCTTTCTACCACTACTGTAGTACGTTCGTTTTTGGTACTGGACTTTGGATGCCAGGCCACAAAATAATTACCAGGATGGTACCGGAAATATTTTACTATGCCGGAAACCGGGTTACGCGTAATGTGTACGTTAATCGGCGACATGAAAATTGAGATCTGCTTACGCTTATCTTTAAAATATTCCGGCTCCTCTACGTCTTCAATAACTACTACTTTGCCATCGGCGGGAGCAATAATCAGATCTTCGTGTAAAAGCAGGTTGCGGAACGGGCTCCGGAAAAACTGCAGCAGTAACAGAAACACAATTGCGGAAGCAACAGCAAATATCTTATTGAAGGTATCGTTGGCAGCATTGAAGTTGAACAGCAAAATGTTCAACACTAATACTACGAGCAATGTAAAAAATAAAATTCTGCGTCCTTCCTTGTGAATTTTCATCTGTTTTGAAACGGTATTGTAATAATTTATAATAGCCCGGGTTGAAAAACAGCCCGGGCTATTGGTGTTTAACCGGCACTTTTTCCGGTTAAAATGATAGCGTTTTTAATATTAGAAACCGCCTCGGAACTTATAAGTCTGGGCCACTTTATCTATAGCAACAATGTAAGCTGCAATACGCATTGGCACATTGTGTTTCTGCGAAGTAGCGTATACTTTTTCGAAGGCATCGGTCATGATGCGCTCAGCACGCTCCGTAACCAGCTCTAAAGTCCATTTGTAACCTAAACGGTTCTGAACCCACTCGAAGTAAGAAACGGTTACCCCACCAGAGTTTGCCAGGATATCCGGCACTACCATGATCCCTTTTTCGTTGATGATCTTATCTGCTCTGGCGGAAGTTGGCCCGTTAGCACCTTCAACGATCAGTTTTGCCTGAATTTTATCAGCGTTTGCAATGGTAATTACGTCTTCAACGGCAGCTGGCACTAAAACATCTACTTTAGAAGTCAGCAGATCGCCGGGAGCAGCCATTAATTCTGCACCAGTAAAACCTTCTAAACGGCCTTTGTGCGCATTTTTATAATCAATTGCCGCATCGATGTCGATACCGTTTTCATTCCAGTAAGCACCGGTTACGTCGCTGATCGCTAAAATTTTAACGCCTTTTTCGAAAAGCAATTTAGCCGCCCATGAACCTACGTTACCAAAGCCCTGAACGGCAGCAGTAGATTTAGTTGGATCCATGCCCAGTTTTTCCATAGCAGCCATAGCCGAAACCATAACGCCACGACCAGTAGCTTCTACGCGGCCCAAAGAACCACCTAAAACCAATGGCTTACCGGTAACTACCGAGTTTACGGTCATACCTTTGGTTTTGGAATATTCATCCATCAACCAAGCCATTTCGCGCGGACCAGTACCCATATCCGGAGCTGGAATATCCTGGTCCGGACCGAAAGTATCGATCAGCGACAATGTATAGGCGCGGGTTAAACGCTCGATTTCGCCGGCACTCATTTTAGTAGGGTCGCAAACAATACCGCCTTTAGCGCCACCGTAAGGAATATCAACAACGGCACATTTCCAGGTCATCCAGGCAGCTAAAGCTTTTACCTCGTCCAGGAATACACCTTCGTCGTAACGGATACCGCCTTTAGAAGGACCTAAAATTGTAGAATGCACTACGCGGAAACCTTCGAAAACACGCACCGAACCATCATCCATCGTAACCGGAAGGTTTACGATAACCTGGCGGGCAGGCGATTTTAATACGTTATAGGTATCGTCATCCAGGCCAAGGCATTCGGCTGCGATGTTGAAACGTTCCATCATTGACTCGAACGGATTTTCTTTGTCCTTGATCGGAGCCGGTTCTTTATATGCCATTGTATTGCGCATAATAATATGATCTTTTAAAGGCTGTATTTTAAAGTTGAAATCAGGAGCCAAAGTTAGCAGATTCCCGCCATTGCAAAAAACAAAACGAGGGGAAAAATACAGGCTTTTTTTCTAGAATATTTTCAGGAACGCAACAACGAACGGCACCACCATAATAAGGCTGTCGAAACGGTCGAGAATACCGCCGTGGCCCGGAATTAACGTACCGGAATCTTTTACGCCCAGGCTGCGCTTCATCATAGATTCTACCAGGTCGCCCAAAACCCCGAAAACCGAGATAATTACCGCAATACCTAACCACTGAAAACGCGTCAGATCGGTCATGAATTCGGCTAACAGCCAGGCAACGGCAATGGCTAAAATGGTGCCGCCTACCCAGCCTTCCCAGGTTTTGCCCGGCGAAATGCGTTCGAATAATTTATGCGTACCGAAAGATTTACCGGCAAAATAAGCACCGGAATCGGCGGACCAGATGAGCAGCATAATACCCAGAATAGGCTGCCAGCTATATTGGCCGAACGGAAACGCGATTAAACTCAGCAGCGCAAACGGCATGGCTACAAAAAAAACGCCGAGCAACGTAACGCCAATATTCAGAAAAGGCTGCGCTTTTTTGCGGAAGAGTTCGGCCAGAAACGGTAGCATAATGGCCGGCAAAAGTATGAAGAGCAAGTTCTCGCGGATCATCGCTTTCTGATCGAGGAAAATCATTACAAAAACGGCTGCTGCCAGCAACACGCCTAAAAAGCGGTTTGGTTCTACGTTATTCACGCCCATAAGCCGGTAAAATTCCAGCACGCCCAAAATAGCCAGCAAACCGAAAAGCAGAAAAAAGGTCCATTCGCTGAACCAGATCGCCCCGATGAAAACGGCCCCGCCAATAACGCCAGCAATGATGCGGGTTTGCATATTATTAAGTTTAGAAGAATTTTCCGGGGCCATATCAAGTTGAAGGTTTCGGGTAAAAAGGCTAAAACGCTATGGTTTCAGGCTTAAAAAGTGTGATGACAAAAAAACGCTATGCTTTTACGGCAAAAAACTCAGGAAGCTGCCTTTTCCATTTCCAGGCAGTTTTCGGGCGTGTTTTCGTAGCGTTTTTTCAGGTAGAAAAGCAACAGCAAACTCATAACCAGCGAGAACAAACCCATGTACCAGGGCAGGGAATCGGTGCTTTCTACGTTGGCTTTTATCAGGTTTTGTTGCTGCAAATAAAGCATAAAAACCGTAAAACCGTTATTCATAAAATGCGCCGCAATGGGCACCCATAAATTCTTCGACCAAAAATACAGGTAACCGAAAAGCGCGCCTAAAAGCATACGCGGGAAAAAACCGTAGAATTGCACGTGAATGGCCCCGAATACAAAAGCTGTAAGCCAGATGGCTACGTGGTGATTTTTCAGCAAACGCGCCAGATTCTTCTGCAACACGCCCCGGAAAACTAATTCTTCGCCAATGGCCGGCACCAACGCAAAAGCTACCAAACCAATCAGCATTTGCCCGATAGTATCGAAGCGCGTCAGGAATCTGGTGAGTTCGGCTAAGGTTTCTTCCTTTTCTTTGGCCCAGAGTTCAAATCCTTTTAAAGCTTCGGGCAGCACCATTTTGGAGTTCCAGTCTATGAGCCACGAATTAGCCGGCATAATTACCAACGCCAGCAAAGCACTGAGAAACAGTAAGCCTACGTAGTTTTTCTTCGCAAAAAGATACCGTTTTACGCTAGGTTCGGCTAAACTTATAAAGAGCAAAGGCGCCGCCGTGAACATGAAAAAGTGCGTGGCCAGCTGGTAAAAAACCATCGCGCCGCGGCCGTTCGGGAAAGCCTGCGGATTTACGGTGATCTGCGATATATCGGACACGCTTAAGCCGAAGAACAAATTCAGGCCCAGCAACGCCCCAAACATACCCACGCAAATACCGCCCACCATAAAGCCCAGCAACAACAGAATTTTGGTAAACGGGTGCAACTGAGGCGAAATGAAACCTTTCATACCGGCAAATTGGTTTAAAAGCCGTAAATTTACGCGAATTTTTAAATTAAGATAGGTTTGGTTCAGATAGGCAACATTTCCCTCCCCGATTTTCCGCTTTTGCTTGCTCCCATGGAAGACGTGAGCGATCCGCCGTTCCGTGCGGTTTGTAAAGCCAACGGCGCCGACCTAATGTACACCGAATTTATTTCTTCGGAAGGTCTGATCCGTGCTGCGGCCAAAAGCCGGATGAAGCTCGACGTTTTCGATTACGAACGCCCGATCGGGATCCAGATCTTTGGCTCCGATATAGAATCGATGCGCGAAAGCGCGGTAATTTCTACCATGGCCGGCCCCGATCTGATCGATATTAATTATGGCTGTCCGGTGAAAAATGTGGCTTGCCGGGGCGCGGGTGCAGCTTTGCTGCGCGATATTCCGAAAATGGTAGAAATGACTTCGGCCATTGTAAAAGCTACACACCTGCCGGTAACCGTTAAAACCCGTTTAGGCTGGGACGACTCTACCAAAAACGTAACTGAAGTTGCCGAACGATTGCAAGACATTGGCATTCAGGCACTTTCGGTGCATGGCCGCACGCGTGTGCAGATGTATAAAGGCGAAGCGGACTGGACTTTAATTGCTGAAATAAAAAATAACCCGCGCATCAAAATCCCCATCTTCGGCAACGGCGACATCGATTCGCCGCAAAAAGCCGTGGAATACAAAAACCGCTACGGCGTTGATGGCATTATGATCGGTCGCGCGGCAGTTGGTTATCCGTGGATCTTTAGAGAAGTAAAACACTTCATGAAAACCGGCGAAATATTGGCACCACCAACCTTGGAAGAACGCCTGGAAGCCTGCAAAATGCACTTTCAGAAAAGCCTGGAATGGAAAGGTCCAAGACTTGGTGTTGTAGAAATGCGCCGCCATTATGCCAATTATTTCCGCGGTCTGCCAAATTTCAAGCCTTACAGAACGAGATTGGTAACCGTAGATGATCCGGCGGAAATTTATAATATTCTGGACGAAGTGGCTGTGGCTATGGCTGGCGTGGAAGTTGAAGTTAGCGGACAAAGCGAGGTTAAAAGTTATCCGGAAGCTATGAACAGCTATTAAGAAAACGGTATTGATTTTCATCGAAAAAGTGCCAGGTGATTTCGCCCGGCACTTTTTATTTTCCTTCGCCAGGCTTTCCGTTAAAAACACATTTATCCCGACTTTTTTGCTGAAATTTGCTACCGTTTTTAAAAATAGATTCCCATCGAAACCTCAGTTAAAACCCCAATAAACCCGGTAGCAACGGCGCAAGTGCCTGCAACCGGAACCCCTCCCCTTGCCTGGTTTATTTTAATCTTCCTTTCGCTGATCTGGGGCACTTCGTTTATCCTGATCAAAAAAGGCCTGGAAATTTACACCGCCGATGAATTGGGAGCTTTGCGTATTACCATTGCCTGTTTGTGTTTATTGCCTTTCGCCCTCAAAAACCTGACTTCTATTCCACAACGGTTCTGGAAATGGATTGCTTTCAGTGGTTTTATTGGCAATTTGATTCCAGCATTCTTATTTGCTTTTGCCGAAACCGAATTAGCAAGTGGCCTGGCCGGCGTTTTAAACTCTTTAACCGCCCTGTTTACTTTAATTATCGGAGCAATATTCTTTCAGCAGCGAATTACAAGTTTGCGGGTTGCGGGCATTATTATCGGTATTGTGGGCACGGCCGTTCTAATTTTTTCGGGTGGCGCGGAAGAAAATTCCGGAAATGCGTTGTATGGCGTGCTGGTGGTAATTGCCACGATCATGTATGGCGGCAGCCTGAATATTATAAAGCACAAAATGGCCGGTTTGAATGCGCTGGCTATGGCTAGTTTATGCCTTTTATGCGTAGGCCCGTTTGCATTTACGTATCTTTTCACAACGCAGGCCTTCAGCAAACTGGCGCATACGCCGGGTGCCTGGGAAGCGCTGGGTTACATTGCGTTGCTGGCCGCTTTCAGTACGGCAATCGGATTGGTGCTTTACAATAAGCTCATTCATATGACCACCACGCTTTTCGCCAGTTCTTCTACTTATTTAATGCCGATCGTAGCTTTACTTTGGGGTGTTTTAGACGGCGAAACCATTCATCTCTACCATTACGGCGGCATGTTTATAATTTTACTGGGTGTGTTTATCGTGAACCGGGCGAAGTAATTCACAACACTAACTTTCAACGTTTTACCCGACTTTTCAGCCTGAAAAGCATAGCGTTTTAACCGCTAGCCAAACCTTCATTTCGCATCAAAGACCAAATCTGGTTTCTGATTCTGCAATTTGTTATGTTTATTTGCGCGTCGGCTTGCATAAAACAAGCCAGGCTCATTTATACGCGATTTATCATGCATAAAATATTCGGGTTTATCGTTCTTTTGCTGCTTTTCAGCTGCGATAAAGAAAAAGAAGTTCGCACTGCTTCGTTACAACCGCCTTTAGTTACCGGGTTCCTTTTTAGAGATTTTTATGGCAACCCAATTCAGCAGGTTGGAAACCCAAACGTGAAAACAGAAGGAACTGATGCGGCAGGATACAGATCTTATATGACGGTTTATCCGAATCCGGTTAGAGATAAAGCCCAGGTTACTTTTTACTCACCAACACCAGCAGGTAAAAAAAGTCTTTGGATAGTGGCCGGTTTACAAGACCAGAATCTGAACAGCCATAATTTTATGCAAGCCAGTTTCCCCCAAATAGGCGGCCAGCCGCTTCTGAAAATTGATCTTGAACCAGATGCCCAATCCAGAGTTTTAACCTTAAACCTCGACAACTTTCCAGCCGGCGCTTATCGCGTTTATTTGCAACTAGGCGACCTTTTGCTCTGGGATAATATTCTGAAAACAAACTAATACCTTATCATAAACTATGAAAACCAAGCTTCTTACTTTTATTGCCTTTTTCTGTACCGTTTTTTCCTTTAACAGCTTTGCGCAAACTTCCGATTCTGTTGCCGTTCGCCGGACGGTAGGTTTAAGCGCTAATGTTCAGAATAGTGAATTAGGCATAACCGTACCCATTTTTATCTCCCAAAAATTTGTGCTGGCGCCGGCTTTAGGTTTTACTTATGCCGAAGGAATTGCTACTGATATCTCATTTGGCATTATGCCGAAATATTATTTCGAAACCGGCCGTTTTGCACCTTATAGCGCATTGCGTATTGGCGCGATCATGAATAAACCGAATTCTGAAAATATGGAAGCCAAAAGCACTACCGATCTCTTCGCCGGAATAGCCGGAGGCGCCGAATATTTCCCGATCCCGAATTTCAGTTTTGGCGTGGAAGGTCAGATCAATTTCACGAAAGCCGCCGAAGGATCTTCCAGATTTGGGAATACGGGCGGCATTACGGCCAATTTGGGCACGGCAGTAACAGCAAATATTTATTTCACGCGGAAATAAAACGAGCCCTTTACTTTTCAACCTGAATTTAATAGCGGTTTTTACATATTTAGTTACCAGAATATTCAACCGGAAAACAATTATACCGTAGCCTAAGTTATTAAGTAGGCAGTCTGGAGGAATTGCGTATTGAGAAAAAAAAGCCCCGGACAGCACGCACGCTAATTCCAGCTTAAAATTCCCTGGTATGAAAAAAATTGCAATTTTCAGTTCAGTTCTGTTGCTGCACCTTTCCGGCTGTGCCTTTAAAACTCCCGAAGAAAACACTGTGCAGGGCAACGTTAGCAACCCAAAGGAAGTCAGACCATTTGCTACGCACGCTACCGCTTTAGAAACGCTGGTCTTCGGGCCGTGGCAAGGCACCATTCCCTGCGCCGATTGCCCGGGCATAAATTACCAACTTACGCTGCAAAAAGACCGCACGTACGAAGAATCATCCGAATACCTGGAAAAAGGAACCAAACCTTTTCTGGAAAAAGGCACCTGGCTCATCACCCAGGATTCTGTGGTAATGCTTACCAAACCGGTCGGGCAATCGCAGTTCCGGTTTTCCAAAGGCAGTTTATTTATGCTCGATCAGCAGGGCCAGCCCATAACTTCCAGCATGGCCGAAAAATACCGTTTAAACCGGCCCGGCGCCGGAAACGGCAACGGCAAAACCAGTTCCATGGAAGCCAGACGGAAACAGGGAATCGATTTTGTAGCAATGGGAAATGGCAGCGCCTGGATCCTGGAAATGGACCTTGATAAAAGCATCAGCTTCAGCAGCCCGAACGAAAAAATAAAACTACAAGGCACCGAACCTTCGGAACAAAAACTGGCAAACGGCAAGGCTACGGTTTATCGGGCTAAAACGGAAGCCGGCACTTTAAGCGTACGCGTGACCAAAGAAGCCTGCACCGATAAAAAATCCGGGAAGCAACTGCCCTATACCGTAGTAGTAACCGCCAACGCAATGGATTATAATGGTTGCGGAAAATATCTTGCTGATGAAAACCTGAACGGAGACTGGGCTTTAACGGGCATGAATGGCAAACCGGTAAATCCGGAAGGCCTTCCCAAAGGAGCACCAACCATGCAAATAAAATTAGCTGAAAATCTGGCTGCTGGCAATGGAGGTTGCAACCGTTACTCTGGAACAATAGACGCAAAAGGCGATCAGCTGATATTCGGAGCAATAGCCAGCACCAAAATGGCTTGCGCCGGCGCCGTAATGACGCTTGAAAACGATTACCTGAAACTGCTTTCGGGCAAAACATTTACGTATGAACTTGAAGGCACTACCTTGCGCTTAAAAGCCAACGGACAAACCGCCCTCGTTTACCGGAAAAACTGATTAACCGCTTATTTATTTTCAGCTTTAAGAAGAATAAAAAAAACGGTTAACCAAGGGTTAACCGTTTTTCGTCATCTTAAAAAATCTAACCTTAAAACCTTTAAGTATTATTCTTTCTCCACGGCACCGGCCACGGCGCTTGCATTAACTTTGTAACGGTCGCTTACGGCCATGTAATTGGAGAATTGTTTTGGGTTCATGAAGCTTTGCAGCTTGAAATTGTAGCGGTCTTCGGCTTCATTCAATTTCTTGTTCAACATATCCGGGTCGTTGCTGTACATGCTCTGGATCTGAGCGGCAGCTTCCAGTTTTTCGGCGGTGTATTTCCGAACCTGGATGTATTCCGACTCGTTTAACTGTACTTCGTTCATCATGCGGCGGGCAATATCGGAGGCCTGCGAATTGATAGAAGATGAACCGGTTGGGGCCTGTGCAGAAGCATTAACAGAGATCAATGTAAAAGCAATAAAGGCAGAAGTAATTAATTTTTTCATGGCTCAGAAAGGTTTATATTTTGTATCTATTTTTTTCTTCATTTCAATTTATATTCCTTTAACTCTCAGAAACAGGCTTCGGTTGCTTAAAAATTGCACCAAAATTGCACTTTTCCCACATAACCCTAGTAGTTAGATAAGGTCATTTCAATTATGGAGTTTTTCACCCCAAAACCATAGCGTTTTTTCAGTGATTTTCTCCCGTAATCTGCCCAAAATCCTTTAGCCAGCATTAAAACATATTAATAATCAGATGTTTAATTCCGGATGATTATGATCTCAGTTTCTACCGGAACAAGCTCGCTTATCTGAATTTTCCGGATTCTGAAAACGGTAGGGTTTAAGGGCTAAAAAGTCGGGCTTCCGGAATTTCTGCATGTGGTTTTTATTTTCTTACTTCGCTGCTATTCTAATTTTCTGTTACATGCCTGCTTCTTCTGAAATTCTTGCCAATGCCCGAGCCTTTGTGAAAAACGAACTTGCCCGCGACAGCAGCGGCCACGACTGGTGGCACATTTACCGCGTAACCAACACCGCCCTGGAAATTGCCCGCCACAAAAACGCCGATCTGTTTGTTTGTGAATTAGCCGCGCTGCTCCACGACGTTGCCGATGAAAAACTGAATGCCAGCAAAGCCGCCGGTATGGAGAAAGTAAAAAACTGGCTCGAAGAAAACCAGGTTCCGGAAGAAGTTGCCGCACAGGTTCTGGAAATTATCAGCACCATGTCGTACAACGGCGGGCATAACGAACCCATGAAAACGCTGGAAGGAAAAGTAGTGCAGGACGCCGACCGGCTCGATGCACTAGGCGCGATTGGTATTGCGCGCACCTTTGCTTACGGCGGTCACAAAGGCCACCTCATGCACAATCCGGAGTTAGCCGTTCGCACCGAAATAACCAAAGAAGCTTACCGCAACGCCGAAAGTACGCCCATTAACCATTTTTACGAGAAACTGCTGAAACTGAAAGACCTGATGAATACCGATTACGGCAAGAAACTGGCCGCCGAAAGACATGCTTATATGGAAAATTTCCTGGCGCAGTTTTATGGGGAATGGGAAGGAAAACGGTAGGGTTTAGAGGGTAAAAAGTCAAAAGCCGGCTAAGTTTTTCAAATCAACAAACTGATTGAAAACGGAAACTGTTTTGCCTTTTTTCTGCTGCTGCACTTCTATCCGGAGCTTTTTAATACCAGCGGCAAGCCAACCATTAACCATGAAAGTTTCTTGCTCCGGTTTATTTTTACGCTTCGTAATATGGGCTTTGTGCAATAGTTTACCAGTAACTGCATCAGTGATCACAATTAAAAGCTCCGCCTTGTTCGGGTACTTTTCCAGCGGCAGCCGATACCATATCGGAGAATTTGCAATGCTGCGCATCGTTTTCCACTCCTGCTTTATTAATACCGGAACTTCGTTTGCGGTGCCGTATGCTACGATCTGGTAAAGGTAATTTCCTGCTTTCGGCAGCGAATGTGTGAAGGTATATGCCTTTAGCAATTTGCCATAACTATCGCGCATCACTGTTTTCCGGCCACATGCAATCGCTTTAAACTGCGTGGCTTCGCGGCGCAAAATCTGGAATTCAGTAGCTGAAACAGAATCTGGTAAAATCCATTGCAGCGTTACTCTACCGTTTTGTATAGAATTTTCGGCTGGTATTACGGGCGTAACTGAAGCCGGAATTCCGTTCGGTTTGGTGCTGATTGCGATATTGAACTGACATTGGTCGTTTAGATAACCGTCTATATTCAGCAAATAGGTTTGTTTGGCCTGAAGTCCTTCCAGCGGCACGAAAATATCGTCCTGGCTGGCCAGTGAGGTACAGGAAATAATATGATAGCTTTCTGGTTCGCAGGGCCTTCCGGTTAAAACTACCAGTTGCACGCCCCGGATATCGCGGCAGGTTTGCCCGCTGATGTTTACAAAGTAATCGCCTGAAACATCCGGAGCGAATTCGAACCACTGGTCGTTGTGATATTCCACGCATTTTCCGGTCAGGCTTTCATCTACGCAACTACGCTGCACGGTGCAACCGGTGGTGTTCGACCAAACAATTTCTTCAAGCTCTAAAATGCGGCGGTTTTCAATATTATCGTTCGGAACCTGCGCTTGGATAGAACCGATGCAAAACAGCCAGCATATCAGCCAGAGAACGTTATGCTTAGTGCTCATACTGTTATTCTAGTTGTTAATCATCGGATTCCAATTCAAAAATTGTTTCTACGCTGGCATTAAAAAGCTTTGCTATTTTTAGGGCCAGCACGGTAGAAGGCACAAATTTACCGGTTTCAATGGCGTGCACGGTTTGCCTAGAAACTGCAATGCGCTCTGCGAAATCTGATTGCGTAAGATTATGGGCGTTGCGGTATGCTTTTACGTGGTTTTTCAAAACAACATTGGCTTAAGAACCGGAAACGATTAGCGGAAGAAAAACAACAGCGCCAAACCAATGATCTGCACTACCACAAAAATGAGATAGAATTTTGGCTGAATGCGCATATTTTCGCTTACCGAATTATCGGCCGACGATAGATTCAGATTAAAATAAAGGCTCGCGTGAAAAAAAAGCAGGTATGCCAAAAGACAGCCGATCAGTAATTCCAACGTAAAAGGAACCTCAAAAATGCCTTTCTTAATACCGCTCATATTAATAATAATCAGCATGGTTGCCAATAACTGAAACCCAAGCCGCATGGCTACCGCCCTGATCTGTTGCACCCGTTCATCATCTATCTTTTCTTTGCTGAAAGCCATTAAAAACAACCCCAAAGCAAATATCCAGAGACTTCCTTGTACTTGCGAGTCGTAATTAAACGCTTCTACTGGCAAAACCTGCCCGGTAAACTTAAGCCAGCAGAAAAGTAAAAATCCGGCAAGCGTTATAATTGCTCCGGCAGACTTGAAAAAAAAGTTGTTCATCGGGAAAGGGGAAACTGTAGTGCTCATAAACTTCGGATTTAATAAAACATGCAGCAAATGTAAACTAAACTTTACATTTGGCAAAATTTTATTCATCCAGATTTACAAGCGCATTGCCCGTTTTACAAACGCCTTACTTTTTCAGCCTGAAACCCTAGCGTTTTGGCGCATCATTTTCCAGGCGAAGTTTGCTGTGCGTGCGGCCGTAGAAGAAATACACAATTAAACCCAAAACCAGCCAGGCCAGGAAACGGCTCCAGTTTGTAATGCCTAGTTCGGTCATTAAATACAGGTTGGTAACCAGACCTAGCACCGGAATTAAAGAAAGATTATTTTTGAAAGTATAGTAAACCAGCACGAGGCAAACCAACAGAAAACCAACCATGGGTAATTTATGCTGCGTTTCTTCCCAGCCGCCTTCAAATTTCAGAAAGTTATTAATTCCTTCGGCGTTGAAATAAAAACCGATCGCGAGAACAGCCACCAGAATTAATGGGAAAATGAATTTACCATTATAATACGGCACTTTAAAACCCGCCCGCATCCGGTGGTCCGGGTCGCGTTCCAGAATTAAAATGCCGGCGCAAACCAACACAAAGGCAAATAAAGTCCCAATGCTGGTCAGATCGGTAACTTCGGTCAGGTTCATGAAAAGCGCAGGCACAGCCACTACAAAACCGGTTACAATGGTAGCAAAACTCGGCGTCTGGTATTTCGGATGAATTTTAGCAAACGCTTTCGGCAGCAAACCGTCTCGGCTCATGCTCATCCAGATACGCGGCTGCCCCAGCTGGAAAACCAGCAAAACGCTCGCCATGGCAATAACTGCACTCACCGAAATAATGCCCGCCATAAAACCCAGATCCAGCCGTTCGAAAACGTAAGCCAACGGATCGCCAACGGCCAGTTCTTTATAAGAAACCATGCCCGTTAAAACCAGTGTAATAATTACGTACAAAACCGTGCAGATCACCAGCGCATAGATCATAGCTTTCGGCATGTCGCGTTGCGGGTTTTTGGCTTCTTCGGCGGTAGTAGAAATGGCATCGAAACCGATATAAGCGAAGAAAACGGCCGAAACGCCTTTTAAAACGCCGCTTACGCCATTCGGGGCAAACGGGCTCCAGTTTTCGGGCTGCACGTAAAAAGCCCCGACCGCAATTACCAGCAAGATCACGATCAGTTTCAGCAACACCAGCATATTGGCCGTACGTTTCGATTCTTTTATACCGATGTAAACCAGGTACGTGATTAAAACCACAATGAGCAACGCCGGAATATCGGCTACCAATCTCACAGAACCTAAAGCGGGGGCAGTTTGCCAGGCTTCGTAAGCATTTTGCAGGTTGAGCGGAATATCTTTTAAAGCCGTGCCGGAAGCCAGTAATTCAGAAACTTCCTTGTGGCCGCGCATGGCGCTCAGAAAATCCATGGTGAGGTAAGCCGGAATGTGAATATTCAACCCCGCCAGTAAAGACGTAAAATAATCGGACCAGGAAATGGCTACGGCAATATTCCCGATAGCGTATTCCATGAGCAAATCCCAACCGATGATCCAGGCAATTAACTCACCGAAGGAAGCATAAGCATAGGTATAAGCGCTGCCCGAAACCGGAATAGTACTGGCAAACTGCGCATAGCAAATTGCCGAAAATGCGCAGGCAATAGCCGTAAAAACGAAAAGCATCGAAACTGCCGGTCCGCCGGCCGCACTCGCATTACCAATGGTGCTGAAAATACCTGCTCCGATAATGGCTGCAATTCCCAGAGAAGTCAGGTCGCGGAGGGTTAGGTTCCGGGCCAGTTCCAGGCCACCATACATTTCGTCTTCGTAATGCGTTTCGCCGAGGAGGCGGTTTATATCTTTCTTGCGGAAAAGCGCTTTAAAATTCATGCGTGCCTAAATTAGGCTGAAAAGATAAGAAAATCCTGAAGAAAACTGCGCAAAAGCTGCTTTTCCTTTCCGCAAAACGCTATGCTTTCAGGCTGAAAAACTCTTTATTGCAACCGGACAGCCGTATTTTCAGAACCGAAGCCCGCTTTTCAGCTGCGAATAATTATGCCAAAGCCCCGTGTCGAATTCGGGCGTGGTGCGGTATAGAGCGTATTCCAGCATAAACTTTCGCCAGGTTACTCCTATTCCTACACCACCTTTTCCCACGAGCCGTTCCACATCTTTTGCCGGAAGCGTATAAGCGCAGCGTTTTTCATTGAGCACCCCGCCCTGCAACGTAGCATTGTAAAGCACCAGTTTTTCTTCTGCCGAAAGGAACGCGTAAGGCTTGAGTTTTTGGTACGTTTTCCCTACCATTTTTGCCGGCGCATAATTATTACTCCGGAAAGCATCGGTGGCGCCTAAGCATAAAACAAACCCGCCGTTCAGATCATTGTACAACGTTCCGGCGCGGGCCCGGGAAGTGAAATACAAGCCAGCCAGATCCTTTTTTTCGAGCAGGCGTTTTTCCAGTTTCAGATTATAATTCAGAACCATGTCGTGGGCTATCTGGTTTTTCCAGCCGTGCGGCAGGGGATCGCCAAGCCAGGTGTGGAGTTTGGTTTGAAAAGGTTCAGCACCCGACCACGGCCCCATTACGCCCAGATCCAGTTCCGAAGTAAAAAGCAGATCCTTTTCCGGTTTATAAGAGCGCTGAATAAGGCCGGCGTAAAAATAACCCGCAAACGGCCGGTCGCCGCGCTGAATTTCAGCCGGTTCAATTTCCTGCGGTGTAAAAGCATCGTTCACCAAAACCAGAACCGTACGTTGCCGGGTTCCGGGTAATTTTAAAAGCAATTTCCTGAAAAACCTGCGTTCGAAAAGCGGTGCAATGTATTCGGCCCGAATGCCCTGCGTATAATAATAATCGGTTTTAAAGTGTGCGTCGTTGTCGTAGCTTATTATTAACCAATGTGAAACGTTCACCGAATCGGGCGTTGTTGCTTTTAGTTCCTGTGCAGATAATGAACAAACCGGGAACGCCAACCACATGAATATAAAAACCCAACCACGCATAATTCTCCTGCACACACAATAGCCAATGCTTCTGATAGTTGTATGCGCGCAAAAGAAAAAAGGCTGAAGAAACCCAGCCTTTTTAGTAAGATGCCTGATTTATGAAGCAAACTTTAATTCCTGATTTGCAAACAGTTAAAGCTGGCCAACAAATAAAGCCTGAATTACAAAACGCTATGCTTTCAGGCTTAAAAACTACGGGTTCCATTTTCAGAGAAATGCTTTGTATTTGCTCATAAATTTCCGGCTTTGTCTTATACAGTTTGAAATGCATGCATCACTTTTCAGGCTTAAAAGCATAGCGTTTTCTGAAAAACAAAAAAGGCCCGACATGATGCCGGGCCTTTTCTATGGAAATTAAAAACAATAATTAACGCACTACAACAAAACGCTTTGTAGCTACACCTTCCGAAGTTTTAACCTGTAACAGGTAAGTTCCCGAATTCAGGTTAGCAACGTTCAGTTTTGCAGAGCCAGATACGTTTTTCAGGGCAGCAACCTGCTTGCCTGTCAGATCTAAAACGGCTACTTCAGCTTTCAGTGTATTGCCTAGTTCAATGTTCAGCACTTCTGTAGCCGGGTTTGGATAAACATTTACCAGACGGGCCAGCTGCGCATCTTTCACACCGTTTATCAGGATCGTTACGCTTTCATTCGCAAGGGTCAGGGTATCGCCAGTGGCTGTTTCTACAATAGCAAGGGTGTAATCGTAACCACCCGGAGCATTGAAGACCACGCGGAAAGCAGTAGTATCGTCAGCTAAAGTAAAACCAGCAGCAGGGCCGAACATTACTTCACCGTTTGCATCGAAGGTTAAAGGTAAAAAGTTACCAGAAACCGCATCTTCGTAGAACAGTTCAATATCGGAAGCTTGCGCCGGGTTAGTCAGGCTCAGTTTAATGTTCACAGTTTTACCAGCCATATCGCCAGCTTTCACACCTACCAGGAAGTCATTTTGCGCACGGGTTACCATGTTCGCACGAGCATTCAGATCAGAAGCAATAATTGCATCTACAAAAGCAGCAACAGTGATCGATTCTGCCGTTGGAGTAGCCAGCGCAACACCGGTAGCGGCATCTACAATTGCTAACGTGTAATCATAAACACCAGCAGAAGCAAACGTTATCTTGAAATTGGTAGCTAAGTTAGCCAGCGGGAAGCCGGTAGCCGGACCAAATTCCATTTCGCCGGTAGCGTTGAAAGTCAATGGCAGGAAGCTACCCGGAGTTGCTTCGTATAATAAAGTAATATCGGATGCCTGCGCCGGATTATCCAAAGTCATTTTCACTTTCACCATCTGACCAGCATAAGTACCGGTAGTAGTAGCAACAGAGAAGGCTTCTTCTACCGTTGTTTTTACGTTCGCGCGACCGTTAATATCAGAAGCGATGGTTGGAGCTACAGCCGGAGCAGCTACCGTTACAGATTCAGTAATGCCAGAAACTACAGCAACGCCGGTAACAGCATCAATAATTTCTAAAGTAGTAGCGTAAGTGCCAGCGGCGCTGTAAGTAACACGGAAGTTTGAAGTAGCATTAGCCAGCGGGAAACCAGTAGCCGGACCGAATACGAATACACCGTTTGCATCGAAAGTGAAAGGCATCCAGGTGCTGCTCAGCGTTTCGAAATATTCTAATGTCATGTCTGCAGCTTGTGCCGGGTTGGCTAACGTAGCTTTCACTTTTACCATGCGGCCAGCCATATCACCAGCTACAGTTGTTACGTCATACGTTTCCTGCACGCCGGTTACAACACCTGTACGGCCGTTTAAAGTAGAAGCAATGGTTGGGTTTACAAAAGCAGCAACGGTAACCGATTCAGTGGTTGGAGTAGCCAAAGCAACGCCAGTAGTCGCATCGTTAATCGCTAAAGTATAGCTATAAGTACCGGCAGCAGCGAAAGTAACTTTAAAGTTGGTAGCTGTATTCGCTAATGGGAAACCGGTAGCCGGACCGAATTCTGTTTCACCGGCAGCGTTAAAGGTTAATGGCAGGAAGTTACCCGGAGTTGCTTCGTACAATAAAGTCATGTCAGCAGCCTGCGCAGGATTAGTCAAAGTCATTTTCACTTTTACCATTTGTCCGGCAGAAGTACCAGTGGTAGTGGCAACCGAGAAATTTTCTTCAACGGTAGTTTTTACGTTCGCACGACCGTTAATATCAGAAGCAATGGTTGGAGCTACAGCGGGAGCAGCTACCACTACGCTTTCAGTAACCGCAGGAATCAGAGCCACGCCAGTAGTAGCATCCACGATCTCTAAAGTAGTAGCATAAGTGCCAGCAGCACTATACGTTACACGGAAGTTTGAAGTAGCATTAGCTAATGGAAAACCAGTTGCCGGAGGACCGAATACAAACACACCGTTCGCATCGAAAGTGAAAGGAACCCAAGTGCTGTTAGCAGTTTCGAAATACTCTAAGGCCATGTTTGCTGCCTGCGCCGGTGTAGATAAAGTAGCTTTCACTTTCACCATCGCACCAGCCATGCTGCCGGCAGTAGTAGTTACGTCGTAAGTTTCCTGCACACCAGTTACAACACCAGTGCGGCCGTTTAAGGTAGAAGCAATGGTTGGAGCCGTAGTTACAGCTGCAGTTCCGGTAAGTTTTACTTCATCCAGACGAGCCTCTACTGAACCTGTTTGTTTTGTCCAACGCAGTTTCAGACCATTGATCTGCGCAGCTGCTGGTAACTGAATGCCAGAAACGGTGTACCAGCCAGTAGTTGCGGTTGCAGCTTCAGCAAAAGTATAGGTAACCGGTACATAAGCTATGCCATCCCAGTAAGCAAGTTCAATAACCGGCAAATTGTTAGCCTGCTCTTTACGGTAAGCAAACTCTAAAGAAAGGTTTGTGTAACCAGAAGCGTCGATGCCTTCAATAGCGAAGATACGTTCAGCACCGGATGCCATCCAGATGTTGGCGTCGGTAGTGCCATCCGTTCCTTTTGTATTCGATTTACGAACGCTTGTAACGGTGGCCGAAGTCCCACTGGTCATTGTCAGGTTATCATTATCGAAACCATCCGCCGATTCATGTACAGGAACATCGGTGTTGTTATTAACCGTACCCATTTTCTCGAAGAAAATCTGGGTTTGCGCCTGGCTGGCATAGCCACCCAGTACCAGGGAAAGCACAAGAACAGCCTTCCTACATAAGTTTGTAAAATTGTTCATTAATAGATTAGATAAAGTATGTATAAAAATTGCAATGAATTCAATAAGTAACAAAAGACCTTACTCTTTCCGACCGCAAAGGTAGGATTAATATCCCGAGAATAGCAAGGTGTTATTGTAAATTATTAATCACAAGTCTGGAGACAACTAATTGTTGCTGAACGTTGCCTGGGTGTGAAAAAAAATAAATAAAAAGACAATGCGCTGCTAACAGCATAGCCGAATATCAGAAAGGAAAGGAAAAGAAGATAAACCGCCGGAAAAGTACAGGCAAAAAAAACCAAAACGCTATACTTTTTGCACTAAAAAGTATAGCGTTTTGGCAACATGGGATAAATAAAATTTCGCAAAACGCTATGGTTTCAGGCTTAAAAAGTGCTTATCGCGGCAGCAGGATCCTAAACGTTGTGCCTTTACCCACTTCACTCCATTTCACGAATAGTTTACCGTTGTGGTAATTCTCGATGATGCGTTTGGCCAGCGCCAGCCCTAAACCCCAGCCGCGTTTTTTGGTAGTATAGCCGGGCATAAAAACGTTGTCGATCTTATTTTTCGGAATGCCTTTGCCCGTATCTTTAATATCGATAGCAATAAAATTTTTACCGCTCAACGAAAGATTTACATCAATGCTGCCTTTGCCTTCCATAGCGTCTATGGCGTTCTTACAAATATTCTCCACCACCCATTCATAAAGCGGAATATTTACTTTGGCCGGAATATGGCTCGGAAAATCGGCGTGCAAACTGAAAATTACTTTCTGCGAAACCCGGCTTTTTAAATAGGAAAGTGCTTTTTCGGTTACTTTCAGAATGTTTTCGTCTTTTAAAACCGGCACCGAACCAATATTGGAAAAACGTTCGGTAATAATTTCGAGGCGCCGCACATCTTTGCCCAGTTCTTCTACAATTGGTTCATTCTCGAATTTCGGGTTATAGCGCAGATATTCGTACCAGGCCATTAAACTACTAAGCGGCGTGCCTAACTGGTGCGCAGTTTCTTTAGCCAAACCCACCCACACGCGGTTCTGCTCAGCTTTGCGCGAATAACTGAAGGCAAAATAAGCCATGAGCGCAAAACAGGCCATTACAGTAAGCTGCACATACGGGTAATAGCGCAGCTGCGTGAGCAAAGTAGAATCTTTGTAAAAAATGTAATTCGTAAAGCCTTCCCCAAATTCTACCAGAATAGGTTGGTGCTGCGCTTTCATTTCAGCAATTTCTTCGCGCAACAGCTCGGCTTTTCTTTCTTCGGTAATATTTTCCGGCAGCCTGAAATTCTTGTAATCCATCACGTTCTCTTCGCCGTCGGTCAGAATTACGGGCACCGATTTATTGGCTTCAATAATTTCTTCCTGAATAAAAACGGTATTATCGTCGGTTTCTGAGCCCACCATAAAGCGCAAACCTTTAGCATAAATATCAATAAGCTGCTGTTCGCGCTCGGCTACTTTTTTTACCAGCAGGTTGGTATAAACCACGGTGGCTGCGCCAATTAAGAGCGCAATAATTACAATTATGAGCTTAATGCGTGATTTTTGAGTGTAAAGGGAAGACATCATATTTTAAAATACCGCCTCATTGCGGCGTATTTTCAACGGAAAACAGGAAAGAAATATGCACTTTTTTCGGGATTATTTTTGTTGAGAAATTATGTGGCCCCCGAAAGCAAGCTAATTTATAATCGTTTTAAATAAGCAAAGCTTTGAGCTTCACCTTTACTATTAAGAAATACAAACGTAATTTTGCGTGTTGGTTTGAGTAATTGACTATGCTCCGTAATTTTAAAGCCGTTAGCCTCTCGCATAAAAAAGCGCCGTTGGCTATCCGCGAACTTATTGCTTTAGACGAAACTGCTTGCAAGCAATTTCTGCAGATGATGCAGACTTACCTGCAGGCTACCGATATCCTGATTCTTTCTACCTGCAACCGCACCGAAGTTTATTACAGCGCCGAAGAAGACCTGAGCGCCGAAATTGTAAAACTGCTGGGCGTTTCCAAAGGTATTGAAAACATTAGCCAGTATTTCGATTTCTTTACCATTCTGAACCAGCATACCGATGCCGTGCAGCACCTTTTCGATGTTTCGATGGGCCTGGAGGCGCAGGTGGTTGGCGATATGCAGATCTCGAACCAGGTAAAAACCGCTTACCAGTGGTCAGCCGATAATAATGCCGCCGGTCCGTTTTTGCACCGTTTAATGCACGCCATTTTCTTTACCAATAAGCGCGTGCAGCAGGAAACTTCTTTCCGCGACGGCGCCGCTTCTACTTCTTACGCCACCGTAGAACTGGTAGAAGAACTGACCGCCGACATGCACGAACCGAAAATTTTAGTTGTTGGGTTAGGTGAAATTGGCGCCGACGTTTGCCGCAATTTAGCTGCTTCATCGTTTGCTAAAAACGTAACCATTACCAACCGCACCTTAGCCAAAGCCAAAATTCTGGCCGAAGAATGCGACCTGAAAGTAATTCCGCTGGAAGAACTGGTGCCAGCCATGAAAGAAGCCGACGTGATCATTTCTTCGGTTGCCATGGATTCGCCGTTCTTTACAACCGAAATGATCAAGCGTCTGGATGTGCTTTCTTTCAAATTCTTCATCGATCTTTCGGTACCGCGCAGCGTAGAAGCCGAAGTTGAAAATATTCCGGGCGTTCTGGTGTATAATATCGATACCATTCAGAATAAAGCTACCGCTGCCTTGCAACTGCGTTTAGACGCTATTCCGCAGGTAAAAGCCATTATTACCGAAAGCATTGAAAGTTTCAACGACTGGACGAAGGAAATGCTGGTTTCGCCAACCATTCACAAACTGAAGAATGCGCTTGAGACCATCCGTCAGGAAGAAATGGCGCGTTACATGAAAAAGCTGAATCCGGAAGAACTTAAACGGATGGATGATGTAACCAAGTCTATCATGCAGAAGATCATTAAATTACCGGTTCTACAACTAAAAGCAGCCTGTAAACGCGGCGAAGCGGAAACCCTGATCGATGTACTGAACGATCTTTTCGACCTGGAAAAACAACCGGAAGAAATTCAGCACTAAAAACGGTATTGTTTTAAGCAAAAAAAGTAAAGCCCCGGCCTAATGGTACGGGGCTTTTTTATTGTCTATGCTTTTGTTCCGGAATTAATACTTCTTCCAGAATTAATGAACCGTTCTAAAATATTAAAACACTATATAGTAATATTAAATAATTTGGTTTATGTTTGAACTTTCTATAAACGGATATCAATTTTACGTCATTTCTATTCACAGAGCCTGCGTTTACCAATTATTTATAACAATTAAATTTTTATCCACATATTTAACAAAACAATTATGAAAAAAATTACCCTTCCAGCCTTAGCGCTTGTTGCAAGTTTAGCTTTTTCTAGCTGCTCTCAAAGACTTGTAGATTTTACTGTAATCAGTTCTAAAAATCATTCCTTGATGCTAGATAAGTCACAGGGGAAAAGGGTTAAAGCTTCTAGTATAGGACCTTTTGGCATAGGTGCCAGCATTAAGGATGCCATGGATAAAGCTCTTCAAAGTGCCGGACCAGATATGGATTTATTAGTTGATGGTGTAGTACGCGTAAACAATTACTTTTTTGTTGGCGGTTATCAAGTTGAAGGCCTAGCCGTAAGCTCCACCAAATTAAGAGGACAACTTGGTAAAGAAGGTTTTGAAGCGTGGTGTAAAGCAAATAACGTTTTTGACCCGAACAAAGCCGAAGTAATTGCAGAGTAATTTTATTTTTAGCACTAGAGCAAAAAAGGATGGCTTACGGGCCATCCTTTTTTGCTCTAAATCTAAAATCAAAAACTTTTTAAATATCGGTGCAGCATTCTTCCAGGCAATCTATCACGTCTATAAGTTTCGGAATAGAGAGGGAATAATAGATCTTGGTTCCAACTTTAAAAGACGAAAGCACGCCTTTATCTTTTAAAGTAATTAAATGTTGGGAGGCAATGGCCTGGGGCAAATCAAGATATTGGTAAATTTCGGTAACCGTCATTTTATCTTCTTTACCCAAAAGGTCCACAATTGCGAGCCGCTTCGGGTGCGCCAACACCTTCAACATCGCCGCGGCTTTATCAATTTTCTTAGATTCCACTCTGGATAATAACGTTCTCATAACTTAAAAAATTTTAAAACAGGTTCATTTACTTCGCACTTTCACGTTAAAACGTCACAAAATACCGGCGCCGTTCCCTCACGCATTGTGCGAATCATAAATTAACCGTTACTTTAAATTATGAACACTTTTCACGTTATCGGGCTTATGTCGGGCACCTCGCTGGATGGAGTCGACTTAGCATACTGTCGTTTTACGTTAGATAAAGGCAATTGGATATATAAAATATTAAATACTGCTACAATTGAATATCCCGAAGATTGGATTATTCGGTTAACGACCCTCCCGCAAGCTTCTGCGCTCGATTTTGTGGCTACTGACCAAGGCTACGGAAAATATTTAGGCGAACTGGTTGCCGCTTTTATAAAAGAAAACAACCTGAAACCGGATTTTGTAGCGTCGCACGGCCATACCATTTTTCACCAGCCGGCGCAACATATTTCCTGGCAACTTGGGCACGGTGCGTATTTAGCTGCTTCAGCTTACCTGCCCGTAATTTCCGATTTCCGCACGCTGGATATAGCTTTAAACGGCCAGGGCGCACCTTTAGTACCCATCGGCGATAAACTCCTTTTTTCCGGTTTCGATTTCTGCCTGAATCTCGGCGGCATTTCTAATATTTCCTTCGATTTCAGCGAAAAACGCATTGCCTACGATATTTCGGCTTGCAACATGCTGTTGAACACCCTAGCAAACGAACTAAAATTAGCTTATGATAAAAATGGCGAACTTGCCCGCAGCGGAAAACTGCACCAGCAACTTCTGAATGAGTTAAATGCTCCGGCTTATTTTACTGATAGCTTCCCGAAATCGTTAGGCAAAGAATGGGTTGATGCACACAGCTTAAAAGCTCTGCAAAATTCTGCGAGTTCCATTCCGGATAAACTACACACCACTTGTCATCACATTGCTTTTCAAATTTCCGAAGCGGTAAAAACGGTAGGCAAAACGGCACAAAAACCCAAAATGCTGGTAACCGGCGGCGGCGCTTTCAACACCTTTTTAATAGAATTGCTGCAAAAATATTTAGTCGAAAGTTGTGAAGTTGTAGTGCCGGAGCCCGAAGTAGCAAGCTTTAAAGAAGCGCTGATCTTTGCGTTTTTAGGTGTACTACGGTGGCGAAATGAAGTGAATTGTTTAAGCTCCGTAACCGGCGCGAGCAAGGATAATATTGGCGGGTCAATTTATCTGAATTAACATCTTTAACCAGTTAATGAATTCTTATCTTTGCCGGCAGAACTAAAATACCTCCTTATAAATGAAAGAATTACTTGCCAAATTTGAGAACAAACGTCCGGAAATAGTTTTTGAATGGAAAGACGCTGAAACTGAAGCCGAAGGTTGGGTAGTGATCAACTCGCTGCGCGGTGGTGCTGCCGGCGGCGGAACCCGCATGCGCAAAGGCCTGGACAAGCGCGAAGTAGAAAGCTTAGCCAAAACCATGGAAGTAAAATTCACGGTTTCCGGTCCGGCCATTGGCGGCGCCAAATCTGGCATTAATTTCGACCCGGCCGATCCGCGCAAACGTGGCGTGCTGGAGCGTTGGTACAAGGCCGTTATTCCGCTTCTGAAAAACTACTACGGCACCGGCGGCGACCTGAACGTGGATGAAATTCACGAAGTAATTCCAATTACCGAAGATTACGGCCTGTGGCACCCGCAGGAAGGCATTGTAAACGGCCATTTCAAAGCTACCGAACCGCAAAAGATCAACAAAGTTGGCCAGCTGCGCCAAGGTGTAATTAAAGTGATTGAAGACGCAAACTTCACGCCTTCTTTAGCCCGCAAATACACCATTGCCGACATGATAACCGGTTACGGCGTAGCCGAGGGTGTACGTCATTTCTACAACATCTGGGGCGGTGAGTTTAAAGGCAAGCGTGCTATTATCCAGGGTTGGGGCAACGTAGGCGCGGCCGCCGCTTATTATTTAGCTTCCGAAGGCGTTAAAATTGTAGGCATCATCGACCGCGTGGGTGGTTTGTTGAAGCCGGAAGGTTTCTCTTTCGAAGAAATTAAAGACCTTTTCCTGAACCGTCAGGGCAATGCACTTTCTGCTCCAAATCTGATACCGTTTACCGAGATCAACGAGCAGATCTGGAAAGTTGGCGCAGAGATCTTTATTCCGGCGGCAGCTTCAAGATTAGTTACTAAAGAGCAGGTTCAAACCATGATGACCAACGGCCTGGAAGTAATTTCGTGCGGCGCGAACGTACCGTTCCAGGATCCTGAAATTTTCTTCGGCCCTACCGGGGAATTTGCGGACCAGAACGTTTCCGTAATTCCGGATTTCATTGCGAACTGCGGCATGGCCCGCGTTTTTGCTTACCTCATGGGCGACAACGTAGAAATCACCGACGAAGCTATTTTCACGGATATTTCTACGATCATTGGCAACGCACTGAAGAAAACGCACGCGCAGAAAAACAGCAAAACCGAAATCGCTAAAACTTCTTTCGAAATTGCGCTGAGCCAGTTGCTGTAATTGATTTATCATAAACTGCTCTTTCGGATTTGTAATCCGAAAGTTTAGAGCTGCGGATTGCAAATCCGGAACAGCAGAGTACGGCTCCATAAGTTCCCTTGGCTTCGCTCGGGATGACGCAGTAACACGAAAATCCTCCCCCTACCCCCTCCGAAGGGGGACTAAAATTGTAAATGTGTCCGGAAGAAATTTCGGGCACATTTTTGCTTTAAAACGCTATGGTTTTCGACCAAAAAACCGTTATTGCAGTATTACCTTTGCCAAATCGTTGCACACGCAATTATGGATCTTCGCACATTTTTACGCACCGAATTCCTGAACAATACCATGGAGAATTATTTCTGGTTTGTAGGCATTCTGATGTTCGGTTATTTGTTTAAAACCTTCGTTTCCAAGCTGGTTTCGGAAATCATGTTCCGGCTGCTGAAGAAATATTCGCAGGACGTTACCAAATTCGATTTTAAGCGCCTGCTTATTCAGCCGCTCGAATTCTTGGTTTTCCTGTTCTTCCTTTATCTCGCTTTCGACAGGCTGAACTTCCCGAAGATAGACCTGCCGGCCAAGGAAGTTTATTACTGGAAAGGGAAACTGATCCGTGTTTACCGGGCTTTCCTCATCGTTTCGCTTACCTGGGTGGCTTTGCGTTTGGTAGATTTTATAGGCCTTATCTTCATGAAACGGGCCGAAAAAACGCTTTCCAAAATGGATGACCAACTCGTGCCGTTCTTCAAAGATTTCGGGAAAGTGATCGTGGTGATCATCGGGTTTCTGTTCATTATTTCCTTCGTTTTCGATCAGAAAGTAAGCAAGATCATTGCCGGTCTGGGAATTGGTGGTTTGGCGCTGGCTTTTGCCGCGAAGGAAAGTCTGGAGAATTTGCTGGCTTCGTTTACAATTTTCCTGGATCAACCTTTTATTGTAGGCGACCTGGTACAGGTGGGCGAAATTACGGGCGTGGTAGAAAAGATCGGCTTCCGGAGTACGCGCATCAGAACATTAGAAAAAAGCTATGTAACGGTGCCAAACAAAAACATGATCGATAAACCGCTGGATAACTTAACGTTGCGTACTTTCCGGCGGGCCAAATTCGATATTCATTTAACCTACAACACGTCTTCGGAACAGATCAAAAATATTGTAACCGATATTCAGCAGTACATTCTGGACCACCCGCGCACCAACGACGAAGGCCGCGTGCGCTTCATGAACCTGGGCCCCAGTTCCAAGGATATTATGCTGCAATATTTTGTAGATACCATGGATTGGGACGAATACATTGATACAAAGCAGGAAATCAACTTTAAGATCGTGGAAATTGTGGAAAAATATGGCGCTAAGTTTGCCTTCCCAACCACTACCCTGCACGTGGCTAAAGACGAGAAACCGGATCTGGGCCTGGAAAATCAGAATACTGAATGATTGAATTGTTAAATTGTTAAATTGTTAAATTGCTAAATGGTCTAAGGACTTTTTAAACCTGAAACTATACCGTTTTTTCGCTTCTTATTCCGAGTTTTTCGGCCTGAAACCATACCGTTTTAAAACAAAAAAGCTTCCCGATAAAGGAAGCTTTTTTGTTTATATTGAAGTTTTAAAATGTTTACCACCCTGCGCGGCGGCCACCTAAAACGTTGCCCAGAATAGAGCCCAGACCACCGCCTAAAATTCCGCCACTGGTTCTTCCTCTGCCGGCCCCCATCAGCCCACCTAAACCGCCCAATACCGAACCGAGGCCACCGCCGCTGCCCATTCCGCCCATGGTTCCGCCGCCCATCATGCCGCCTAAGCCGCCCCGGTTCATACCGCCGCCCATTACGTTACCGAGCAAGCCACCTAAAAGACTGCCGCCCAACAAACCGCCCATTCCGCCCATCATGCCTCCGCTTCTACGGCCGCCTCTTAATATCTGCGAAATGAGAATTGGTGCCGCAATGGCTAAAACGCCTTTCATTAAACCGCTGCTCGGAATACCGACTTTTTTCAGCATTTCGTCAAAACCGCCGCCACTTTCCGGAGTTACAGCTTGTCCGCCGCCCGCAAGAGCCCGCGGCGCTACTACTTCGCCTTTTCGGGCCGATTCGTCGGCTACTTCTACGAACTGTTTTAGCACGCCGTATTGTTGCTGGTTCACGCCTAAATAATCGGCCATGCCTTTAATCAGTTCTTCTTCCTGACCGGTTAAATTGCCGTCGGCTTTGGCGAAACTCATGATATCGGTAATGAAAGTGTAACGCAGATCGCTGCCTTTTAAAACATCGAGGCATTTCTGTACATTGATCTGCGACGGATCTTTGGCCACGCCCAAAACCGCCTGTTCCGATTCAGAAGAAAGGTGCGCGGTTTGGCTTAATGCCGAAAGGAACTGCAATTCCTGTTCGGTAACCTGATGATCGGCGGAGGCAATGGAGGCGATTGCGCCCAGATAAGCACCTTTTTCGGTGTCGGAATAATCTTTTAAGAGTTGTACGTCCTGGTTTTCCATAGTTTTAGCTTGACAAATGGCAGTTGAAAAATGATTTCGCGATTTGGCTAAACGGAAATATTCGTTGTTCGTTGCTCGTTATTCGTTGTTCGAGTTTCGAAGATGGAATTCAGACAGTTTTTAAGGTTAAAACGGTAGGGTTTTGGAGTGAAAAACTCAGCGTTAAGCTATTGCTGATTTTCAGAAGATCAGAATTTCATTTGCAGCCCGATTCCGCTACCTGCAAAACCGATTTCGAATTCAGGCTTATTTTTAAAGGAACGCTTCGCTACTCTTTGGTTATAGTAATCTATTGCCAGGCCTGCCTGCATATTTGAATGTAATGTTAAAGAAAGCGCGGCACCAAAAGCACCCAATGAGGTAAAAAGTATTTCCTGGCTTAGTTCGTTATTTTTATGCTTATAAATAAGCTGATAGCCTGCTAAAGCAAAACCAGTTCCAGCAAAAATATTAGCCCAGGTCTTTTCCCGCTGCGCTTTCCGCATATAATGATAGGCCGTTGGATTTATCTGAAATTGCTCCAGCAAAGCTTTTCCGGAAATTTTCTGCCCGTTCTGACGGTAAGTATAGAAACCCCAGCCGTTAAGTTCTCTACCTATTTTACCGGTTTGGGCAAACGCCGGCAGACTTCCCGAAACAGAAAGCAAAGCCAGCAAAGCGATAAAGCGAGCTATTTTCATGCGCAGAGAAATTAACGCTTTCAAGCAAAACGCAAATTCTCTGCTGTTCTTATGCTTATAACAAAATAAATTTCATGAAAAACGGTAGGGCTTTGGGTGGAAAAACTCAGAAATTAAAATACTGATCCTGTTCAATCTCGGCGGCTTTTTCTTCGGGCTTTTTACCTTTCAGCGCATCTACCAGTTCCTGTTTTTCTTCGCGGAGATCGTCTTTGAGTTTGGTTTTTACGCGTTCCTTATCGTAGGCAATTTTGTAGTTGTTCTCGCTACCTTTCAGGGTTAAGAAAAGCGTTGGGCCGCTGCTGGCCTGTACCACTTCCACGTTGCCGAAACGCTCGTCTTTGTCGCGTTTTTTCTCGCCGCGGGCCAACGGTATCCGGAATTTGTAATCCATCTGCTGGTCGAAAGTATGCGTGCCGGAAATACCAATGACCGACGCGCGGGAAACGTTGCTGCGGATTTCCATTTCCGGAATGTAAATAGTTTGGTCCTGGATCCAGAAATGGTTGGTAACTTCCGAAAAACGCAGGTTAGAAAGCTCGCTCCGGTCCACAAAAGCCGAAAGTTTCTGCATCGGTTCGAAATTGATGAGCTCGCCTTTCACCAGCGTCACGTTAATATCGGCCTCCATTTTATCGGTAAGCGGGTTCAGTTTGCTGTCGAAATACAGGTCGGATTTGATATTGGCCGTGAGTTCGCCTTTTAAGTGGCGCTGCTGCAAAAAGTTCTGGCCGAAATTCTCGAACACGTAAAACAGCGTATCTACCCGAATATCTTCGAGCCAGGCGCTGGTGCGTACTTTCAGGAAATTTTTGTTGCGCGCATCCAAACTCCCGCTCACCGAGAATTTTCCACCCGAAACGTTCAGCGAAATATTAGGCGAAGAAACCACCTGATCTTTTAAACGCACCGTGCCTTTCACATTTTTACTGTGGAACCGCCGGAATTGCAGTTTTTTAACGCGCGCGTTCAAATCGAAATCGAGTTTGGGCGAAACTACCAGTTTATATTCTTCCGGAGCAGTTTTTACGCCCGAAACCGTAGCGTTTTGCGCGCTCGCAGCTGCTAAAAGTTCATCGAAGTTGAGGTAATTAGCGTCGAAATCGGCTTCAATTCTTAAAGGCTGATCGGGCAGGAAAACGTAACCGAGCGCATTTTTAAAATAACCATCCAGCTTAAAATCGGAGCTGCCCAGTTTGCCGGTAAAATCGGAAATGGCCACGTCGTTTTTACGCAGCATAAACGTTCCGTTCAAATCCTGAAAACCCTGCGGATAAGCTTTCAGATTCAGATTCGCATTTTGCAGCTGCAACTCGCCCGAAGATTTGAGAATGTTGCTGGCCGGCCGTTTCTGAAAATCGCTTAAACTGCCGTTAATACTCACCTGTAATTTTGCCAGGCCGCTGCCGCTTTTAATTTCTTCCTGCGGAAAAATACCCAGTACGTGCGCAATATCAAATTCGGCTTTGGCATCGAGTTTCAGGTATGGATTTTTAAAATTCCGGTAAAGCACATTGGTGCTGAAAGGCCGCCCGCGCAGGGTGCCGCGCAGATTTTTCAGCTCAATTTCGGAAGTTGTGAGGTTGTGTTTTTTGCCGTTCGTAAACGTACCTTCCAGGCTTATATTCTGCAGTTTTTCTTTGTAATCGGGCTGAAAGAACGACGCATTTTTGCACCCGAAATGGAACGTAATACCCGGACTTTGCTTTTCGGAAGCTACGCCGGCAATGGTACCGTTGAAATACACATTGCCCTGGCTGCGGTATTTGCTGAATTGCTTCGCATATTTTCCGGGCAACAACGAGAGCAACGATTGAATATTCGTGTTGCGGCCTTTGAGTTTCAGATCCAGCACCGTTGCGTCTTTGTAATTCACATCGCCCTGCACTTCGTAAGCAGCTGGCCCAACTTTTACCATTGAAGGCTGAATCGTGACTTTTTTATCCTTTACCCCTACCGTTAGCGCCGTTTGCAGCAGAATATCTTTGGCTTTGAAGTAGGCATCTTTTTCGAGCTGAATGGTGTGTACAAACAGATCGCCGTCGGCTTTTATGTCCACTTTTTCGTCGGAAATAGCGAGGGCAGCTTTTAAAGTGCGAGCGTTGGCCTGGTAACTTTGCTGTAAACTTTCGTCGGTGTATTCCACCAAAACATCCTGCAGCGTAATTTTTTCGAGGTCGAATTTAAAGGCTTCGGAAGATGCTTGCTTGGTGCTGTCTTCAGCGAAAACCAGGTAATTTGGTTCGCCGGCATCGTTTATCTTCACATAAACCTGTCCGTTTTCGAGGTTACATTCGCGCACGCGGTAGGTTCCGGAAACAATATCTTTCAGGCTGAAGGTGAAATAAAGGCGTTTACCGGTAGCCAGCGGCGTTTTTTCTTCGGGCAAAGAACCGGAAATACGCACGTGATCTAAGGAAATGGCAACCTGCGGAAATTTTTCCCAAAGCGAAAGTTCGATCCTGCCCACTTCCACTTTGGTTTTTAAATGGCGGTTGGCTTCGGCCACAAAAAGCTGAATAATTTTGTCCTGGAACGCGTAAACCACTCCCACCGCCGTAGCCGACAGCAACATAAAAGCTGCGACGGCATAGAGCACCACCCGGTAAAATACTTTTTTCTTCACAAACAATACGGTTTTCAGGCTGGCAGCCAAAAGGTTAAAGATACGGCAGTTTTCAGAAGACTTCAAGCAGGAAACGCGCCAGAAATATTTTTTATTTTTTTCTGGTGAAAATTTGGCAAATCCAATTCAACCCACCATATTTGCATCACCAAAACGGACAGCAGGTTTGTTTTGAAGAAATGGGGTGTTAGCTCAGCTGGTTCAGAGCACCTGCCTTACAAGCAGGGGGTCACTGGTTCGAATCCAGTACGCCCCACCATTTTTACCCGAAACATTTTGTTTCAAACCCTCGGGGTGTTAGCTCAGCTGGTTCAGAGCACCTGCCTTACAAGCAGGGGGTCACTGGTTCGAATCCAGTACGCCCCACCACTTAAAAGCCTTTCGTGAAAACGGAAGGCTTTTTTTGTTTTTTGTACCCCTCCCAACCTTCCCCTAATTCAGGGGAGGGCTTTTTTCTGCCAACTTCTCGCCGGCCTGAAGGCTTGAGCAATTGAATTGGCTATAGCTATTCCTGCATTTCGGGTATTGCGGCAGAATTCGTACTTTTAAGCTTCATTTCCCTAGCGTTTTACCGCATGCAATTAATAGAAGTAAACGATTCCCGCACCCGTAAAGAATTCCTGGAATTTCCGGCGCGTTTATATAAAAATGAAAAGAACTGGATCCGGCCGCTGGATAAAGATATTGAAGCTGTTTTTGACCCGAAGCAGAACAAGAACTTTGAAAATGGCGAGGCGATCCGCTGGCTTTTAACCGACGAAAAAGGTGAAACGATTGGCCGCGTAGCCGCTTTTGTGAATGAAAGCACCAAAAATACCGGTGATTTTCCGGTGGGCGGCATGGGCTTTTTCGAATGCATTAATAACCAGGAAGCCGCTTTTACCTTGTTCAATGCCTGTAAAAAATGGCTGGAAGCGCGCGGCGTGGAAGCCATGGATGGCCCGATCAATTTTGGCGAACGCGATAAATGGTGGGGTTTACTGGTAGATGGCTTTACCGAGCCGAATTACGGCATGTTCTATCATATGCCTTATTACCAGACTTTATTCGAGGCTTACGGTTTCCAGGTTTATTTCAAGCAATATACCTTCTGGCGCAGCACCCGCGAAGATCTGGCTCCTGCCATTCGGGAACGGATAAAGCGCACCATGCAGCAGCCAGGTTATAGTTTTAAGCATGCTAATAAAAACAACCCGGAGAAACTGGCTTACGATTTTTACACGGTTTATACCAAAGCCTGGGCCAGCCATACCGGTATCAGCCGCATGACCATGGACAAGGCGCGCGACATTGTAAAAGCTATGAAACCGGTAATGGATGAACGGCTGATCTGGTTTGGTTATTATAACGATGAACCGGTAAGCTTTTTTGTGATGCTGCCCGAACTGAACCAGATCTTTAAGCACCTGAACGGCAAACTCGACCTGATTGGCAAGCTGAAATTTCTGTGGTTTAAATATAAGCTGAGCAAGAAAAGAGATTCGAAAAAAACCTTCGGAATTATTTTTGGCGTGGTACCTGAGCACCAGAGCAAAGGCGTGGAAACGGTTATGATCGGGGCTACGCAGGATATGGTAATGAAACTTGGTTATACCGACATTGAAATGAACTGGATCGGCGATTTTAACCCGAAAATGATTGCGGTAACGCGGCTTTTAGGCTCCAGCATTATCAAAACGCATATTACGTACCGCAAACTTTTCGATCCGAACCGGCCTTTTGAACGCTACCCGATCATAAAATAATTTCCGGATGGGCTTCAGACTTTTTAAGCTCCAATCCCTACCGTTTTTACCACAAATCTGTTCCGTTTGGCTAATTTAAAACCAACATATTTATTTCAGCTCAAAAAGCATGGGTTACCGGCTGTATTCTTCGTTTTATACCTCATTTTAGGGCTTTCTATTTATACCCACTACGGAATCTCTTTTGATGAGCATTGGGGCCGGGAAAATGGCATAATCAACGCGAAATACATCGTGCAGAAATTAGCGCCCGGCAACCTTGCTATTCAGGAGTTTTGCGTTGGCTGCCCAACCTTGGCCGATTATCCGGACGCAGACCATGGGCCTGTATTTGAGATCGGGACAACTTTTCTGGAGTTTGTATTTGGTATAAAAGACCCAGAAGCAATTTATAAATTAAGGCACCTGTGTTCGTTCCTCGTATTTTATTTAGGCAGCATCTTTTTTTATTTATTGCTGCACGACCGTTTCCGAAACTCGCTGATCAGTTTAACCGGCGTGCTCCTGCTTGTTTTATCTCCCCGCATCTTTGCCGAATCGTTCTATAATGCCAAGGATCTGCCCTTTTTAGCACTTATGATCATCGGCACTTATACGCTGATCCGGTTTGTAAATAAACCTGCTTTAAGCACTGCTTTCTGGCACGGACTAGCCTGCGGCCTGGCGCTTGATATCAGAATTTTAGGTTTACTGCTTCCGGCTGCTACCTTGGCTGCCAGTTTGCTCAATCTTAAAGGAATAAGGCCCGATGGAATTTCAGCTAAAGTTACATTCGTTAACCTGTCGTTTTTTCTGCTGTTTTTTGCTGTTTTTACCATTGCTTTCTGGCCGGTTTTATGGGAAAATCCGATAGGAAATTTCTTGAACATTCTTTCCCGCAGCAGTAAATATCCGTGGCCGGGAAATGTGCTTTATCAAGGCTACGTTATAGCGGCAACAGCATTACCCTGGCATTATTTACCGGTCTGGTTTTTTATTACCACGCCGCTTGGCTACACGCTATTATTCTTAGCAGGCTTCTCTACTGTTTTAATGCAGGTATTCAGAAGTGGGCTTGCCTTGTATAAAAACGCGCAGGAAAGACAGGACCTGATATTGGCTGGTTTATTTGTGGTGCCCATTTTGGCGGCAATCTTTTTAAAACTGGTACTCTATGACGGCTGGCGCCACATGTACTTTATTTATCCGCCTTTTATTTATGTGGCTACTTTAGGAATTTACACGCTTTACCGAAAATCAATTTCAGTAACCAATAAACAAACCGGTAAAATACTTCAGACCAGCCTGGTTGCCGCATTATTATTTCTTATGGGCAGCGTAGCATTCTGGATGGTGAAAAATCATCCGTACCAGAACGTTTATTTCAGCATTTATAAAGATGATAGCGTGCGGCAGAAATTTGAACTCGACTACTGGGGCCTGGCCTATAAACAGGGTTTGGAGTTTATAATAAAAGATTCTGATAAGCCGGCAATAAACGTGTATGTAGCCAATTTGCCGGGCCGGATCAATCAGTATTCATTGCCACCGGAACAGCGCCAGCGTTTGGTATATGTAGATCATATTTCCAAAGCCGATTATTTCCTGACCGAATACCGCTGGCACCCGACAGATTATCCGCTGCAGCAGGAAGTGTATCAGATAAAAGTAGACAACATCAAAATCTTCTCCGTTTTTAAACCAGACAAGGTTTATAAAGAGCTGAAAACGCATCTTTATTAACTGTAACTGTTGGTTAAAACGGAGGAAAAATGGAATGACTCACTGAAAGCCAAAGGCCAGTTGATCCCTACTTTTTCAGTGCTAAACCCTAGCGTTTTTCAGTGGCTTTGGAAAGGAAATATTGGTGCAGCTTTAAAACCTGCGGAATTACGAGTTGTGAATCGTCGTTGTAAATTACATGATCGGCGCGGCGCAGCTTTTCTTCTTCGGGTAGCTGTTTGGCGATGATGTTTTTCAGATCGGTTTCGGTGCGGTGCGTGTCGCGTTTGAGCAGGCGTTTCATCCGGATATCGAGCGGCGCAAAAACGGTTATCATTTCGTCAACCTGCTTATAGGCTTCGGTTTCGAACATAAGCGCGGCTTCTTTTAAAACGTACGGCGCTTTTTTATTTTCTTCTGCCCAATCAATAAAATCCTGCTTTACGTGCGGGTGCACCAGGCTATTGAGTTTCGCCAGTTTTTCGGGATCGGGAAATACGATGGAAGCCAGCTTGGTGCGGTTCAGGCCTTCGGCGGTAAATATTTCCGGTCCGAAAGCTGCGATAAGCTCCTGTTTTAGTTGCAGATTGTGAGCCATAACCTGTTTGGCCCGGAGATCGGAATCATACACGGGTATGTTGAGCAGGGCGAACAAATGGCTTACCATGCTTTTACCAGTGCCAATGCCGCCTGTTATTCCGATCTTCAACATAAAAAATTCAGGAAACTTAATAAACCACTTTTACTTTCTGCGGCGAAAACGATACCGTTTTAACAGTTTTTGGTTTCTGCAAGACTTTCAGAGTAACGGTAGAATCTTTCGGATTTACATTATCCAGATCGGCTTCCACGGTAAATTGTGAGGCGGGTACCACAGAATCGGCTGAAACAGCGTAATAAGTGAGCTTTACCACATTCGGTCGCAAAACAACCGGGCTGTTGATAGAATCGCGGTTGCGGACCCTTACAATAACCTGAAGATCCCTTCTAATGAGCGGAACTACATCAAAAACTACCTTTACTTCCTCGAAATCAGGCTTCAGAAGATTTTCGGGCACGAAGCCCAGCGGAATTTTCTTGCGGTAATTTGCAGTAATACCAGAATCGGGCAGATGAATAGGAAAAGGCGAAGGCAATGCTTTTACCAACGAAGCCGGTCCGGAAACGGTAACGCTTGCCGGCATAATTTTCATGTTGCTATCCAGCTGGTAACCCGCTGCAATCGCCGAATCGGAAAGTTGCAGGGCTAAGGGCAGCTTGCGGTGTTCCAGCTTCTCGAAATTGAAATAAATGGTATCGGTTACAACGTAGTTCAGATCAAGGCCGCTTAATGCCGCATTAACATAAGGACGCAATTGCCGGGAAGTAAGGAATTTGGTGTAACCGCGGCTGCGGAGGTCTATCTGGGCGGGATGAATGCGCAGATTCAGGGCTTTGCGGAGCAGTTTCCAGCCTTTGCCGTCTACGTTTATTATTACTTCTTTGGGAGGATCGGTAACCGGTATCTGCGTTTTCGGATTGTAAATAAAGTTTACCGGGTAACTGATGCGTACGTTTTCGTACTTCTTATTCAGCGCTTTTAAAACCCAGAACGTACCAGCCAGTAAAAAACAAAGAAGCACAACACGCCAGTATTGCCTTTCTTTATGAAAGAAAGGCTTTAACAGCCAGGCGATTATGTGCTTTACCCTGTCGATGGCGATGGTGTTTTATTTAAGCCTTGGCTTCGGTAGTATTGGCCGCCGAAGCAATAGCCGATTTTTCGAATTTCAGCTTAAAACCACGGTCTACTTCCAGCCATACGGTAGTTTCCTGAATCTCTACGATTTTACCGTGCAAACCGCCAATAGTTACCACATTTGTGCCTTTTTGTAACGATTCGCGGAATTTTTTCTGATCGCTGGCTTTTTTCTGCTGCGGGCGGATCATGAAAAAATAAAAGATAAGAATAATGGCGCCCCACAGCAAGATCTGCTGAATGCCTTCCATAGAAAAAGTTTGCAGGAAAACGGTATGCATTTAAGGTGAAAAAGTAAAATGGTTGGAAAAAGCAGTAAGCCCAAAGGCTTACTGCAGAATGTTGGTTTTAATGGTCAGCTCAGTAATGTTTGGCTGCGTGTTTGAGCGGATCGAGATCTGCTTGTTTTGCTGGCCGGTTTTACCTTTGCTATCGAACTGCACATCTATTTTACCAGACTGTCCCGGAGCGATCGGCTCTTTCGGGTAGCTTGGCACAGTGCAACCGCAGGAAGCAGTAGCACTTTCAATGATCAGGGGAGCTTCGCCGGTATTTTTAAAATTGAACGTGTGTTTTACTACATCGCCCGGTTTAATATCGCCGAAATCATGCTCGTACTTTTCAAAGCTCATAACCGGAGCCGGGCCCGTAGTTACTACTTCCGGGTTTGCGGTATTCGGGTTGTTGATCAGGTCAGAAGCAGAAAGATCTTCGGCAGTTGCCTCGTTGTGATTCGTTGTGGCCGTGTTGTTTTCGCCTTTCTTGTCGCAGCTTACGGTAGCAAAAAAGCCGAACAATACCAGCAATGCGTAAATAAGTCTGGTTTTCATGGTGTAATTAAGGAGTAAATAGTGAAACTAAAACGGTATTAAAACGACGCTTAAAACTATAAATTGCCAATAATGTAATCGGCGAATTCCATGGTTTTGGCTTTGCCGCCCAGGTCGCCGGTGCATTGCTCTTTGTTTAAAAGCGTTTTGTTCAGGGCGTTGGTAATTTTAGAAGCATGATCGTGCAGATCGATGTGGTGCAGCATCATGATAGCCGAACGCAACATGGCAGTCGGATTTGCTAAACCTTTGCCCGCAATATCAGGAGCAGAACCGTGTACGGCTTCAAAAATTGCCATATCATCGCCGATGTTGGCACCTGATACAACACCTAATCCGCCTACTAAACCGGCACAAAGGTCAGAAAGAATATCGCCGAAAAGGTTGGTGGTAACTACTACATCAAATTGCTGCGGCTTCACTACCAGCTGCATGCACATGTTATCGATGATCTTGTCGTCCATTTCAATTTCCGGGAACTCGGCATGCGCTTTTTTACCAGCTTCGAGAATAAGCGTTCCAGCCATTTTCAGGATGTTGGCTTTGTGCACCACGGTTACTTTTTTGCGACCGTGTTTTTTAGCATAAGCAAACGCCGCACGGGTAATTTTTTCGCAGCCTTCTACGGTAACGCGGGCAATAGAATCAGCAATGCCCAAACGCGCATCGTAGGTTTCCAGGCCAGAATACAAGCCTTCGGTATTTTCGCGGAACAGTACCAGATCTACGCCTTCAAACTTGGTATCGATGCCGGGAGTTGTACAAGCCGGGCGTACGTTCTGATAAAGATCGAATTTCTGGCGCAGCTGTACGTTAATGCTTTTGAAACCTTTGCCAACCGGCGTCGTGATCGGGCCTTTTAAGCCTACGCGGGTTTTCTCTAAAGAATCGATGAGCGACTGCGGAATTAATTCGCCTTTGCTGTCGAAGGTGGTCTGACCAGCGTTTTCTTCTTCCCAAGTTACGGGAACGTTAGCAGCGGCGAAAATTTTCTTAACGGCTTCGGTAATTTCCGGCCCAATGCCATCGCCGGGAATAAGGGTAACTACTTTCATATTCTAAGCTTCTTTCCGGCTGTTTATCTGGTTAATGAGCGAATCTACATCGCCTAATAGTTTCTCTGCTTTATCGCGGGCGTCATCAATTACGCGCTGTCCTTCGCTTTTGGCAGCAGATGGTGTATTTTCCTTACCGGCCAGCATATCTTCGGTAATATCGCGCAGCATATCGCGGTATTTATCTAAACGGAAACTCAGGCGATCGCGGGTTTCGCGGCCTTTATCGGGGGCGTAAAGCATGCCGAAAGCAGCACCTGCCGCAGCGCCGCTGAGGAAGGCAATGATGGCGGTTGTTTTTTTGCTCATGGTTTCAGAGGTTATTGATTTAGCTCGGTAAATATACTGTTTTTCGGGTGGCAGTCTTTACTTTTTCTCATAAAAACGATACCGTTTTGGCCCGAAACTTATTTATTATCCATCAAGCCGCGGCCAGATTTCCGGATCGTACCGGCATCAGTCAGGTCTTGGGCCAGTTTATCGAGTACGCCGTTAATGAACTGCTTACTTTTTGGCGTGCTGTAAAGCTTCGAGATCTCGATGTATTCGTTAATGGTTACTTTAACCGGAATGCTGCGGAAGATGTGCATTTCGCAAAGCGCCATTTTCAGGATGATCTTATCGATAACGGCTACGCGCTCAATATCCCAGTTTTTTACGCCGGCCGAGATCATGGCTTCGTATTTCTCGTCGTCTTCCAGGGTTTTGTCGTAAAGCTCCTCGAAAAAAGCTTTATCGTCTTCCCAATTGGTAGAAAGGTCGAGCAATGCCAGATTTTCGTCGGTAGTCTCTTCGATCATTTTGATCGTTTTCATTACCAGACTTTTCACAATGGCTTTGTTTTCCTGCCAGTTCAGGTCGTGCTCTTCGAACCATGCCTGCAGGTTTTTATCTTTGAAGATCAGCGTTTTGAAAAGGTATTTCGCCAGTTCTTTATCTGCCTCGAACGTATGTTCTTCTTCGCTTAAAACGTAAGCCTGAATGGTTTCGTCCTGCTTTAAAACGGTGCGGTAAAATTGCGTGATCAGGTCGGCGTCGCCTTCCCAGCTGATGCTGCGGCGAATAATGAGTTGCTGCAGCGATTTATTAGCCAGCAATTGCTGAATAACTTTATTTTCGGTGAGGCGCTGCAGGTTAATATCTTTTTTCTCGGTAAAGCGGGTGGCTTTTTTAATTTCCTCGTTGTTGATCTGCTTTACAATTTCGCCGGCAAGCGCCAGAATAGCCAGGTAATGATCGTAGATATTTTCTACGGCCGTCAGCATCTGGTTTCCGAAAAATTTGAAGTCTTTTTTTACCTGGTTCTGGTAGAAAGCAACGGCGCTGTTCACCGATTGCAGAATTTCCTTGTCGGTTTCTTCAGTATCGAACTGGCGGGTTTTATACCATTCTTTGAAAAGAAGCGTACCGATCTGTTTTTTACCTTCCAGGAGCTGTTTGTTCTGCACTTCCATGGAGTTGAGGTCCGGAGCAAAATCATCTTCGATCATGTCCAGCGCCATCAGGTAATCGGAACCTTCGGCTTGCATATACGCGTAAATGGCCTGCATGGCTTTGATCCGAAGGGTGCGGCGATTGAGCATTGTAAATAATTAAAAATTAAGAAATTAAGAATTAATAATGAGGCTTTCCCTCACTTGTATTTTTCGCGCCGAAGCGCTTTAAAATTTAAAAACGGTAGGCTTTTTGCCTTAAAAACTCCGCAGAAATTCAACGTAGTTCCAATAACCATTTAGCCATTAAACAATCTAACAATCTAACCTGGTCAAAGAACTGGACTGGCAGCAAATGGTAGGTCTTTTACCGAAAAAAGTGCTGCCGGGTTGAAACTAAAAGTGCCACAAATTTTTGCAGCACTTTTAGTTTAATATATAATACCGTTTTCAGGAGATTAGTAAGTAGCTTTTACTTTACCAATGTCAGAAATACGTTTCTCAGCCATTTTCATAGCAGCCAGCTGGGTGTACAAACCTTCGCGCTCAGCCATATCAAAAATGTTCAGGGTATAATCGTAGATCTTCTCAGTCTGATCGTAAGCCGCAGTGCGGTTGTAACCGTTCAGCTCTGAGTAAACGTTGATCAGACCACCAGCATTGATCAGGAAGTCTGGCGCGTAAACGATGCCTCTTTCAATTAAAGCCGGACCGTGAACGGTTTCGTCTTTCAACTGATTGTTCGCGCAACCGGCAATTACCTGGCACTTCAGACGGCTTAGGGTGTTGTCGTTGATCGTTGCACCTAAAGCACATGGAGAATAGATATCCACATCCAGATCATAGATCTCATCCAGGCCAACAATGGTAGCACCGGTACGGGCATTCAGATCTTTCAGACGCTCCTGGTCGATGTCAGTAATGAATAACTGTGCACCTTCTTTAACCAGGTGATCGATCAGGTAACCACCAACGTGGCCGGTACCCTGAACGGAGATCTTTTTGCCAGCCAGGCTATCGGAACCGAAAGCACGTTTTGCAGCGGCTTTCATACCTACGTATGTACCGTAAGCTGTAACCGGAGAAGGATCGCCGGAACCACCCATAGACTCTGGCAAGCCAGTTACGTAGTCGGTTTCCATTTTAATGTATTCCATATCCTTGCTGGTCGTTCCAACGTCTTCAGCAGTGATATATTTACCGTTCAGGTTCTCTACAAAACGGCCGAATTTACGCCACAGGGCTTCGGATTTATCTTTTTTGGAATCGGCAATGATAACTGCTTTACCGCCACCCAGGTTTAAGCCGGAGATAGCTGCTTTGTAGGTCATACCGCGGGAAAGGCGCAATACGTCGTTCAGGGCTTCGGCTTCGGTAGCGTAAGACCACATGCGGGTACCGCCCAAAGCAGGACCTAAAACTGTATTATGAATGCCGATGATTGCTTTCAGACCGGTTTCGTGATCGTGGCAGAAAACAACTTGTTCGTGCTGAAACTCGGATACCTGCCCGAAAACAGATGATTCCTTTTTAACTGGTACTTCTTTAATTTCGACCATTTTATGCTAATTAAAAGGTTATTCTGGGTTTGTAAAAAACTATATAGCAGCCCTATTACAATCCGGATGCAAAAGTAATTCAATTTTTGCAGAAAACCCAATTGGTATTTTTTTTAGGGTGGCTGGTTAACAGGTGGTGAAACATTGTGATTTTAAAATATTTGAATTTATTTCCGGTTATAATTCTGGGCAATGAATAAGACAAGAGTTGGGTGGTTTTGGTTGTATGGCTCTTTGCAGACTTCCGCAGAAGGATTGCAAAAACTTAGAATAATGTTTTTATTCAATCAGCAATGCGTGCGGGCAGGTATTGATCAGCAATGTGTACGAACAGGTGTTGATCAGCAATGCGTGCAGACAGGTCGCGACCTGTCCCTACATTAATTTGGCAATTGCTTTTGCTAAAGGTACCTTTGTTGTAAATTCCCTGCCGCTGTGAAATCGCTTTTATACTTAAATAAATATTTGTTCCGCTACAAATGGCGCCTTTTCTGGGGCGTTATTTTTGTGGCGGTTTCCAATTTGTTTGCCATTATTCCGGCGCAGCTGGTGCGGTATGCGTTTGATCTGGTAAAAGATGGCATCAAGCTGCACGAACTTTACGCAGGCACGGGTTTTCAGCCGGAGATCTATAGCGTTTTTGCGCGCAACATTCTGTTTTATGGCGCTTTAATTGTGCTCATGGCTTTGCTGCGCGGCGTATTTTTGTTCTTCATGCGGCAAACCATTATTGTAATGAGCCGCCTGGTAGAAAACGACCTGAAAAACGACATTTACGCGCACTACCAAACGCTGCCTTTAAGCTTTTACCGCCGCAACAATACCGGCGATTTAATGGCACGCATTTCCGAAGATGTGGGGCGCGTGCGGATGTATGTGGGTCCGGCAATTATGTATGGCATAAACCTGGTGGTTTTGTTTTTGCTGGTAATTCCGTACATGCTTTCGGTGAACGTGAAACTGACCATTTACACACTTTTGCCGCTGCCGCTGCTGGCTATCAGCATTTTTTATGTAAACAACATTATCGAACGGAAATCGGACCAGATCCAGAAAAGTTTGTCGGGCATAACCACGTTCGTGCAGGAAGCTTTTTCAGGAATCCGGGTTTTGAAATCGTTTGTACGCGAAGACGATTCGGCCATGAATTTCGACAAGGCCAGCAATACTTACAAAGAAAAGTCTTTAGAACTGAACTTTGTAAATGCGCTGTTCTTTCCGCTGATTCTGTTTTTAATTGGTTTGAGCACCATTATTACGGTCTGGATCGGTGGCAAGGAAGTGATAAACGGGAGCATTACGGCCGGAAATATTGCTGAATTCCTGATCTACGTAAACATGCTGACTTGGCCGGTTACAGCTTTGGGCTGGACGGCAAGTTTGGTGCAGCGCGCCGCCGCTTCGCAGGCCCGCATCAACGAATTCCTGGAAACCAAAACCGATATTATTTCGCAGCGGAATTTTGAAAAAGAAATTGAAGGCGACATTGTTTTCAAGAATGTAACTTTTGTTTATCCGGACACCGGCATTACAGCGCTCAGAAACCTGAATTTCCAGATCAAACACGGCGAAACGCTGGCCATTATCGGCAACACCGGCTCGGGAAAAAGTACGGTGGCTAATCTGGTAACGCGGCTTTACGATGTGAGCGAAGGCAGCATTTTAATTGATGGTATAGATGTCCGGGATTACAACATCAGCAATTTGCGCAGCCAAATAGGTTATGTGCCGCAGGATGTTTTCCTGTTTTCGGATACTATTAGGGCAAATATTGGCTTTGGCGTAAACACGCTGCCCGACAGCAAAATGGAACAAGCCGCCAAAGATGCCGACGTTTATGAAAATATCATGCGCTTTCCGGAGAAATTCGAAACCAAGCTCGGCGAACGCGGTATTACCCTTTCGGGTGGACAGAAACAGCGCGTTTCCATGGCGCGCGCGCTGGTTCGCGAACCAAAAATCCTGATCCTGGACGATGCACTTTCGGCGGTAGATACTAAAACCGAAAATATCATTCTGAACAACCTGCAACGTATTATGCGTAACCGTACTTCTATCATTATATCGCACCGGGTTTCTTCGGCCAAGCTGGCTAACCACATTCTGGTGCTGGAGGATGGCGAAATTGTGCAGCACGGCACGCACCAGAACCTAATGCAGCAGGATGGTTTATATAAACAGCTTTACGAGAAACAATTACTGACCGAAGCACAAGCTTAGTTTTTCGGGTAAAAAGCATAGCGTTTTTCAGTTCTTAGCGACAACAATACCTATCTGGCACTGTTTCTGCTTGACAAAAAATATGCAATAGGTTGTTCACCTTTAAGTGCAAGCAACGTATTAGAATAATTCAATTAGATTTTTACAATGCTGTAACCTGAACCAGTTACAGAAGTAAAAGAAAGAAACCTCTGCTAATGCCTTTGCGGCATCCATTTTCTTGCCGATAGTTTTTTTACCAACCCTTTAAATGTAAAAGCTATGAACAAAAAGAAAATTTTACTCGCTGAAGAACTGAAATATGCAAACCGTTTGAAATGGGGGTTTGAACAAAGCATTTCTACCCCGAAAAAATTACAAAAGCCAGGGGCTGCCACTACCTGCGAATGCATTGAAATCTACAATTTCGGAGATTACACATTCTCAGATAACTAACATTTCAGTTATCTCTTTTTCCACCGGTCGCCCCACAGCTTCCGGTTTTTTTTTGCGTTTTTTTTACAGATCGCAACTTGCGGCAGCACTTTCCAGCTCAATGGTGATGTGATGAATATTCCTTTTACTCAACATGCTTCGCACGGCTTCTTTCAGGATTTCCGTCTGAGCTAGCGTATAATCTTTGTCGGGGGTAAGGTGCAGGGTAAGCACATTGTATTCCCCATCGAGGCTCCACACGTGCAGGTCGTTAATGGCTGCAATACCGGGCACGGTGGTTAAAGCGGTCCGCAGCTCTTCTTCCTCTAACCCAGCTGGTGTGCCCTCCAGCAAAATCTGGAAACTCTGCCGGAAATTCTTAAAAACGTTGATCAGGATAAAGCAGGCAATACCTAGCGACAAAGCCGGATCGAGCCAGGGAACTTCCACAAAATACATAACCACACCGCCTATTAAAACGGCAAGCCAACCCAGCACATCTTCCAGAAAATGCAGCGCAACAGCTTTTTCGCTTAAACTTCCGCCTTTCTGCAAGCGCAAAAAAGCCACGCCATTCACTAAGAGACCAATTATAGCAAACCCGATCATACCGGTGGCGCTGGCTGGCTCAGGGTTGAAAAGCCGGAGCAAAGCTTCCCTGATCACAAAGCCGGAACCCAATAGAAGCACCGCCGAATTTATAAGCACACCCAGCAACGAAAACCGCCGGTAACCAAACGAAAAGGCAGCATCGCGATGGCGACCAGCCACCCGCTGAAAATACCAGGCCAACCCTAACGAAACAGAATCGCCAAAATCGTGCACCGCATCAGACATTACAGCTACACTGTTGATGTAAAAGCCACCAATAAGCTCAAAAATGGCAAAAGCCGTATTTATCCAGAATGCCAGCACCAGATTCTTTCCGGCGTGCACATGGGCGTGATGCAAATGGCTGTGGTCGTGCGTATGTGTTGACAAAGAAGGAAGCGATCTAAAAAGTTTATCCGGAGTTTTTTCTTTTGCAAGCATACGGTTTTGGGAGTAAAAACGCTACCGTTCCGGTAGTTTTGTTCGCATATTCGGCACCCTTCCGAATTAATTTGCGTATTTTCTGGTTAGTAAAGGCAGTGTGCCGAACATAATATGCCGGCAATAATTAATTCTTAACAAACCCTTATATCTATGGCCGCTAATTTAGAACAGATTGGAGCCCGCTTTCGCTTTTATATGAAGATGAAAGAAATGGGAATATATGAAATGGGCGTACTTACCGGAACTTCAGCGCCGCTGATCTCCAATATTATGGCCGGCAAAAATTACACCATGGATGAACTCCTGAAAGTGCTTACGCAAATAAAGGACCTGAATGCGCACTGGGTAATTTACGGCGAAGGAAATATTTTTAAACAAGCCACACATAATGGCCCGATCGTGCCGGAAAAAAGAATGCAACACCTCCAGGAAATGCAGCTGCTGCTCGAAAAACTCGATGCGATCGAAAAATCGAAAGCAAACCGTAACCAGATAGATGAATTGCGGGCCCGCATTGCAGCGCTTACCACCCAGCTTTAAAATAATCTCTTTCTAGAATTCATATAAAAAAACTGCCGCAGCATAAGTTCCGGCAGTTTTTTTGCTTTAAAACCATAGCGTTTTTACATAAACTTCCGGTTTTCAACATTGCCCTTCCAGAATATCCAGTAGCTCCATAATGCGGTTGCCGAGCACTTCAATTTTTCTCAATTCATTTTTTGAAGCATCTTCTACGCCAGCGTGATAATTTTTTACAACGATCCGTGCCAAACGGTGCATATCGGTATGTATGGTTTCCAGTTCTTTCAGTTCCGGCGAATCTTTACAATTTTTCAGCAGATAGGTTTGCATCCACTGACCAAAAGCACAATCATGCTCAGATAACACGGGCGCTTCGTCAATATTGGCGCCCAACAGAATTGCCCGCAATTTAGACTTAAACAATAAATGTTTTAAGCGCGCCTGTTCGAATTCGTTTTTAGTTTCTGTTGCCATGACTAGTTTTTCCGACGGAAACAATACCGTTTTTCCGGGAATATTTAAACGGGGCGCAATTCGTTAGGTTAGCCCGTTTCAAGCCGATATGCAAATTTTAACCTGCACGCTTACGGCTTCAAGGAAACGCATAAAAAAACGACAGATCCAGAAGAACTGTCGTTTTTAATTATTCTAAACTTCGCCTATTAATTATTTTGAAAGTACGATCTTAATAACTTTTACTTCTTTACCAGTTATCAGACGAGCCATATAAACGCCTTTCGGCCACTGGCTACCGTTTACTTCTATGCTGCGGCGCTCGTTTGCAGTTGCAGCACCTTCTGCCACTTTCTTCACCAACATGCCTTTCAGGTCATAAACTTCCAGGGCATATGCACCGGTTTCCGGCATTACAAAGTCGATCTGGGTAGTTTGTGCGAATGGGTTTGGAACAGCTGTCATTACAATGTCGGAAGCAATTTTATTGTTGTTGCAACCACCACCATTGCTAGGTTTGCCTGGCTGATTTCCGGAAGGAAGGCAGCTGCCTAATACGTCGCCATGAGCCAGGTGAGCCTGTACCGCATTTACTGAAACGCAGATCTCATGCCCATTGTGGCAGATCGTTACTTTCTCGTTCCGGTTACCACACGATGCATTTATTGCTTTAACAGTCACCTGGTCGGTAGCAGTGCAACCGGCAGCATTGGTAACAGTTAAAGTATAGGTAGTGGTAGTAGTTGGGCATACATTAATAGAAGCCGTAGTTGCACCATTACTCCATAAGTAAGAATATGCGCCATTTGAATTAGAAGCAGAACCCGTTAAAGTTACGCATTTCATCTGGTTGTAATTGGTTACCACAGTCTTATCCGGGCCGGCATTTGCAGTGAAACCCGCACCTACAGTAATGGTAGCAGTTGCCGTGTTAACACAACCGTTATTATTTGTGAAAGCATACGAAATAGTATGGGTACCTAAACCTGCTACCGCCGGATTGAAAACACCGTTACTTACACCTTTTCCAGAATAAGTGCCACCCAATGGCTGACCACCAGTTAAAGTAATGTTGCTATTACTGCTGCAAACACTCGCAAAATTATTAAGCGTTACTACCGGAAGCGGATTAGCAATTATAGCAATGGTTTGCACTGGAGATGAGCAAACACCATCTTTAACCACTACTTCGTAGGTACCCGGAGCCAGGCTGGTGAATACGTTCGAATTCTGGAAAATAATGCCGCCATCGATTGAGTATTCGTAGTTGGTACCACCTGTGGCAGTTACAGTAATAGCACCTGTAATATCATTTCCGCAAGGCACATTGGTTACTGCTGCAGTAGCAGTCAGATTACACAGCGGCAAAACATTTACAGTTACAGTCTGCTGCGCAGAAAGCGGAGGATTTACGTTATCAGTAGCTACAAATTGCACAGAGTAAGTACCGGAAGAACCAGCTGGTGGTGTCCAGGTGAAAGTACCGTTTGGTGAATTACCGGTAGTTGTCTGGGCAAAAGCAGCGCCCATGCTCATTGGCAAACCACTGGCGCGCAGTGTAGCCTGATTTCCATCTGGTTCAGTAGCGTTTACATTGAACTGCAGGGTCTGGCCTTCACGAATGGTCTGCGCATTTAAGCTGCCTAAAACCGGCGCATGGTTGGTAGTTGGCACAATGTTCAGCATGAAATCGCGGTAAACATAAGCTCCGGTCAGCACACCATTGATCTTTTCTTCCAGCTTCACATTTACTAACCAAATGCCTTGTTGCGGGTTGGTCCAGGAAACGGTACCGTTGTTTGAAATAGAAAAGCCGGTAGCAGTCATATTGCCATAAGGGTTGGTAGCAATACCGTAAGGAATATTCAGCGTATATTCCTGATCGTGATTCTCAGGGTCGGTGTTGTTGAAGCCAAAGCTTAATGGCACGTTGGCTGCATAGTTAAACACCGGCAGGTCGTAGAATTGCGGAGAAGAACTTGGTTTTGCAGGGTCATAATTTACAGCTGCAAAGAGGCCCATATCGGTCTGCGAGAAGTTAGCACCACCATTTACACGGCAGCAGCTGGTCCAGCTGATGGTATAAAGACCCGGTGTTGGCCAGGTTACGATCTGCTCTTCTACTTTTTCTACGGTTACACCATCTGGCAGCGGTGTAAGAGACACCATGCTCAGATTGGTATTTAAGGTTGGGCTACCAGAATAGGAAGGAACCACACTACCTGGTAACTGCGAACGCCAGTAGCTTTTTACAGTAACCTTGTAGGTTCCGCTACCCAGGTCTTCGTACGTGATCTGGCCGCCTTTGTAATGCGAAGCGTATGCACTCACGCTGAAGAACAAAGCGACAAGAATAGATACCAGCGAACGGGCACCTGAGATTTTAAAGATCGGCTGACCGTTGCTGCCCTGAGCCCGGGTCGAGAACCGGCGCTTCTGCTGCGGGGCATAATAGCCCGGCGTTTCAGAAGCTTTTTTCGAAAGTAGAAGTTGCATCATAATTGTAGAATTTTGGGTAAGAGTCTTCTTAAAAAAACACTAAATTTTCTAAAGAGAAACCTGTTACAGCTTTAACACGGCAGAAAAATACCCCGGGAAATACAATTGCGCAACTACATGTTTGGGTAGCAAAAGCCTTTTTAACAGCTTTTACCTAATTTTTCACGATAAAATACCAGGAATCGATAAAAATAAATTACAATTTACGTTATAGCAACAATTCCCAGACCTTATGAGCCTGGGAATTGTGTTAAAATCTGGCAGTTTTTGGGGATTACCGATCAGGAACCGATCAGGTTGGTTTTTAGCGCTTTCGAAACAACTTCTGACTTGCTGTTCACACGCAGTTTTTTGTAAAGATTCTTCAAATGGAAACGTACGGTATCTAACGAAATATCGAGTTTATCGGCAATAAGTTTGTAGCTTAATCCATCTACCAAACACTGCACGATCTGGCGCTCGCGGCTGGTAATTTCAATTTCTTCGTGCTTGGGTGCGTTAAAGAAATCGAGCACTTTGCGGGTTACGATCGGGGAAAGATAACCATTGCCTTCGCGCACAGAATCTATGGCGGTTTTTACCTCGAAGAAAAGGTTGTTTTTCAGCAGATAACCGTTCGCGCCGGCGTTGAATGAACGGAAAATATAAGTAGATTCCTCGTTGCCGGTGCTCATAATGATCTTGGTATCTGGCAAATGTTGCTTGAGCAAACGTAAACCATCGAGCCCCGACATACCTGGCAAACCAATATCGAGTAACAAAATATCAACCCGGCGCGCCTCATTATCCAGATTCAGGAATTCTTCAATAGAATCAACAAGCACGGCACAGCTAAGGCCTGACTGGCGGTTCAGAAAAGTACGCAAACCTTCACGAATCGTGGTATCATCTTCAATAATGCCAATAGTAGTCATGTCCTTCATTTATCGGTGAGTTTTCTAAAGTAGGTAATTTTTTTTCTATTTCAAAATTACTTGGCACAACAAAAAACCCGCCATAACGTTTCATTATGCTGTACTATTTTTCCACATATTAGAAAAATAGTATATATCAAACTTGCTAAAATCCTGAAAGCACATTTCTGACAAACTGAAACCGCTATGCTTTTGGGACTAAAAACTCAGCAACCAGCACTAGTGTTCAGACACTTACAAACAAACAGGCTGTAACCCGCTATTTTTCCTGCTCAAAAACAATGGCTTCTGCGTGACGCGTATCCGGATAGCGTTCAACAAAAAAATCCTGAAGGAGGATATTTTTATTTTTGGCGTAGTTAAAAATTGCCGGAAAAAGTTTATTCGGAGCTAATAAATAGTGCGCATTGATGCTGCCTTGCACCGCTTTTTTACCGGCCGGAATGGTTCTTACTGCATAACCTGCAGGCAAAGTCATTTTCGGATCTGAAATTACAACCCCGATAAAAGCATTGATAGAATCTTTGTGTTTTTCCGGATCGTTGTAATAAATGCCGCCGGGATTGCCGGCCAGTTTCTTTTCCTCAACCAGTTTACCGGCTTCCAGAAAGAGTTCGCCAAACTTATCGCTTTTAACAGACCCTTTATATTCTTTTCCGGCAACGTAGATCTCTGAGGTAGTTATCTGCTTAATTTCGGGGTTGCTGAAACCGCCCAGCCAGCCGTAACCAGCACCGCCTAACAATAAGATTACAAAAATTCCGATCAGTAATTTTTTGGTGTTCATGTGTTTAAAACATCTTTGTATTGCATCTGGTGAAGCTGGGCGTAATAGCCGTTATGCTTCAGAAGTTCGTCGTGGCTGCCGCTTTCTTTAATTTCGCCGCGGTCCATTACTATAATTTTATCGGCGCGCTGAATGGTGCTCAGGCGATGCGCAATTACAATGGAAGTACGCCCCTGCATCAGTTTTTCGATCGCAAACCGTATCAATTCTTCGGTTTCGGAATCTACGCTGGAAGTGGCTTCATCGAGGATAATGATCTTCGGATCGTAAACCATGGCGCGCACAAACGAAATTAACTGCCGCTGCCCTACTGAAAGTGTAGCGCCGCGTTCCATTACATTATAATGTAAACCGCCGGGCAAACGCTCAATAAACTTCCTCGCTCCTACTAAGTCTGCGGCTTCCCACATTTGGGCTTCGGTTATGCTTTTATTTCCGAGGCTGATATTATCGGCAATGGTTCCGGAGAAAAGGAAAACGTCCTGCAAAACCAAACCAATGTGTTTGCGCAATTCGCTCAGATCGTACTCTTTCAGGTCGTGGCCGTCTATGGAAATGGTGCCTTTGTTTATTTCATAGAAGCGGCTGAGCAAATTAATGATGGAAGTTTTTCCGGCGCCGGTGGCTCCTACCAAGGCAACGGTCTGACCACTTTTCACCTCGAAATTGATACCCTTTAGCACATATTCTTCGTCGTTGTAGGCAAACCAAACATTCTCGAATTTCACGTCGCCTTTCAGAGTTTTAGGCTTCAGCTCGCCGGAATCAGCAATCAGTTCGTTACTGTCTAGAAGCTTTAAGATACGATCGGTACTTACCACGCCTAACTGCAACGTATTAAAGCGGTCGGCTATTTGCCGGATCGGGCGGAAGAACATGGCAATGTACATAATGAAGGCGATGAGCGTTCCGAGGGTAACTTCATGATTAATTACGCCTTTGGCACCGTACCAAACCAGCAAACCCGTTCCGGCCGCACCAATAACTTCCGCTACCGGAAAATAAATGGAATAATAAAGCACGGAACGGATATTGGCTTCGGTGTGGGTTTTATTGATCTCCTGGAATTTCTTGTTTTCGCGTTCTTCGTTGTTGAAGATTTGCACAATGCTCATGCCGGTAATATGCTCCTGCACAAACGAGTTTAAAGCCGCCACTGCCGTGCGCACTTCCTGAAACGATTGCTTTACTTTTTCCTTGAAAATATAGGTACTCACAAACAGCAACGGGAACGTGGAAAGGCTCACCAACGTCAGTTTCCAGTCGAGGTAAAACATATAACCAAGAATGAAAACCAGTTGCAACACATCGCCGATCATGGCCGCCAAACCTTCAGAGAAAACATCGGAAAGGGTTTCTACGTCGGAAACGTTGCGTGTTACCAGCGTACCGATTGGCGTACGATCAAAGAATTTCAGGCGCAGTTTTAAAATATGGCGGTAGAGTTTAACCCGGATATCGCGCACAATATTCTGCCCGAGCCAGCCCGCAAAATAGGTATGCAAATACGAAACCAAGGCATGCGCCACCAGCAAAACGCCGAGCCATATAAACATCCGGTTCAGCCCGTGCATATCGCCAATCAATACGTGGTTATCTACCGTGTACTGGATCAGGAACGGGCGAATAGTACCCAGAATAGCTGAAGCAACGGTTAAAAATATAAGGAAGTAGAAAAATTTGCTGTACGGCCGCACAAACACGAAAAGCCTTTTCAGAACTTCACTGTCGAATGCTTTGCCGGTTTTGGTGCTTTTGGTTTGTTCCACGGGGAAAATATGCGCCGTTAGTTTTTACGCCTGCAAAGATACGGGAATTTAGTTGTTAGTTTTTGGTTGCTGGTTGACGGAGTTTTTGGGGTGAAAAGGATAGCGTTTTAGTAAAAGGAAATTTAAATTTTAGGCAAAGGCTTATCTGAAATAAAAGGCTTCTTATAGTTATTCACTTTGCCCATATTTATTTTTCCATCTATGTTAACTTTTCCTTTATTTGAATCAACCATTAATAAGCCCTCATTAACTAGGTTTCCATTATCATCACAATTGAAATCATATCTAATTGTATCGACACTTGAGATTTGAAAATTTTTATCAATAAGCCCTGTTTGGGAACAATAAGTTAAACCACAGTCAGACGTACAACCTTTTATGGTTAGTGGCTCTTGGCTAATTACCTCCCCTTGCTTTGAATAAGTAACTAAAACCGGATAAAAATCATCTGCAGGGAACAAGTAAATAAGTGCATAAAAATTTGATGTAGAAGGCAGAATACCATAACAAAATATTTCATCAAGATATTCAGCTTTTAAAAAGAGCGTATCAGTTGAATGTGCATTAAGTTTTGCAAGTTTAGAGAAATCCACACGAACACTATCATTACTGGATAATCTGTAAATAAAGGGTAATTCAACGGGCTTAAATTTTTTAATAAAATCACTAAAAAGCCTTTCCTTTTGTATATCCCGAGTATTGATTCTTGAACTTTGTTTTTCTTCTAAAACTGTTTTTGAACTTTCATTACCTACTTTGTCCGAAGTACAGGAAAAACAAAGTACCAAGAGCAGACATAAACTTAATCTCAGCATAAAAATTTCTTTGGAAACTAAAATCAATATAAACCAAAACCGCCGGAAACGGTAGCTTCCGGCGGTTAAAAAGTAGAAGAAAACGGTATGCTTTCCGGCTTAAAAACTAAACGGCGGCGAATGCCTGTTCCATATCAGCAATCAAATCTTCCGGATGCTCTACGCCGATAGACAAACGCACCATATTTTCCCCGATGCCCATTTCAGCACGGTCGGCTGGCGTAATATCGGAGTGCGTCATAGAAGCCGGATGCTCCGCTAAAGATTCCGTTCCGCCTAAGCTTACGGCCAGTTTCATCAGTTTCAGGTTATTCAGAAATTTGAACGCTTCTGCTTCGCCGCCTTTAATATCGAAGGCGATCATGGAACCAGCCGCCTTACATTGTTTCTCGAAAATAGCTTTCTGCTGCGGTTTATCTTCCAGCATGCCCAAGTAATGGATCTTTTCCACTTTCGGATGTTTTACCAGCCATTCGGCAACTACTTTCGCATTTTTTGCGGAGCGTTCCATTCTTATTTTCAGCGTTTCCAGGCTGCGCATCAACATCCAGCCCGTCCATGGAGAAGCCATAGAACCGGAGAATGTACGCATGCCTTTCACCTGCTTAATTAATGCGGCAGAACCTAAACAGGCGCCGGCAATAATATCGGAATGACCACCAATGAATTTTGTGGCGGAATAAATGATCAGGTCGGCGCCATGCTTTAACGGGTGCTGGAAAACCGGGCCTAAAAACGTATTATCTACCGTGAGCAATACTTTTTTATCGGCTGTAGAATATTTTTTAGCAAGATTAGCGCAAGCCTGAATATCTACCAGGTGGTTGGTTGGGTTAGCCGGCGTTTCGATGAAGATCATGGCCAGTTTATCGCCGATATTTTTTTCCTGGATCAGTTTATCAACTTCTTCGGCCGTGGTGTTCGCTTTAAAACCAACCGCCGTAATGCCAAATTTCTTCAGAATATTTTTGATGTAATAATCGGAGCCGCCATAAATTGGTTCGCTGTGCAGAATTACGTCGCCGGGGTTAAGCAATGCCAGTAAAGTTGTACTTGTGGCCGCCATACCGCTGGCAAAAACCGCTGCTTCTTCGGCTTCGTCCCAAAGGCACAAACGGTTTTCCAGAATTTCCAGATCGGGGTTGTTCAGGCGGCTGTAGATCAGGCCCATTTCTTCTTTTTCGCCTTTCTCGCGCAAGCCGTAAGCCAGTTCAAAAAAGGCTTTTCCATCTTCCGCTTTTTCAAAAACGAAGGTCGACGTCTGGAAGATCGGGCTTTTAATAGCCCCCTGCGATAATTCCGGACGGTAACCGTAGCTCATCATTAAACTTTCGGGCTGACATTTGTGCTCGCCCAGGTATTCGGTGTATTTATTTTCTTCAGAGATCATGATGTTAATGTGCTAATATTTTAATGTGCTAATGTGCTATAAATGCAATGTAAATTCTTGAAAACGGTAGCGTTTCGAATTAAAAAACCCAGTTCGAAACGCTAAAGAGAAAGTCAGAATTTTCTTTCAAAAATTCTGATGTCCGTAATTTGATACTGGTGTCTGATTTAACTTTCGCCGGTTGGCATATTGCTGATCTGGCTATAGAAAAGCTTTTTCTGCTCCTCGAAATACCCTTCCGGATACTCTACTTTCGTAAGAAAAAGTCCTTCGGCGGGTGCTGCGCCGCTGGCTTTACTCCGGTCTTGGCTTTTAATAATATTGCCAAAATCAGTTACTGAAATTCTGCCTTTGCCCACGCTTAAAAGTGTCCCAACCACCAAACGCACCATGCCTCTTAAAAACCGGTTCGCCTTTATAGTGAAGATCAGCAAATCGTTTTCCCGCTTCCAGAAAGCTTCATAGATGTGGCAATTGTAATGCTTGGTGTCGCCTTTCACTTTCGAAAACGCCGTAAAATCCTGAAAACCCAGCAACAGTTTCGCCGCTTCGTTCATTTTGTCCACGTCGGGTTTCCGGCTTAAATAATAGGCAAAATCGGCCAGGAAAGGATTCTTTTGTAAGCTGATGCGGTATTCATACGTGCGGGCAATGGCATCGAAACGCGCGTGCGCCTCCGGACCAACTTCATAGATTTTATTAAGCGCAATATCCTTCGGCAATATTTTATTGATGCGGAATATTGTTTCTTCGGGCTTGAGCTGGAAAGGCAGATCGAGGTGCACCAATTGCTCGGAGGCATGCACGCCGGTATCGGTGCGGCCACTGCCTATAGTATTAATGCCGACCTGGTAGATTTTCTGCAGACTTTCATTTAAAACCTGCTGCACACCTAGCGCATTGGGCTGCAATTGCCAGCCATTATAACGCGTGCCGTTGTAGGAAATATGAAGAAAGTACCGCATTTGCTACAAAGATACTTTTTTCAAACGGATTAGGTAAATTGCTGAATAGTTAAATAGTTGAATTGTTAGTCGGTTTTGAGTTTTTGAGCCGGAAAGCCTACCGTTTTGCAGGAACAGCGAATTGCAAAAAAACCTCACAAATCTTTGAAACCTGTGAGGTTTACCTTGGAAAAATGGTAGCGTTTTAGCGCATAAAAGTGTTAAAAGCAACCCGTTTAACTTCTTTGCTCCGGTTTCCGGAAAAATCTAAAGCTGTGATATTCGCTTCGTAGTTTTTGTTCCGGTTCAGGTAGAAATTGCCGCCGCAATCGCTTCTATAAATGCTGAACTGATTCCTCCGGCCACCGCCAATAGCATAAAATATTTTACCGTCCATTTCCACTTCAAACAGCTGTTCCAGAAATCTATTCCCGGGCGTGTAATCATAATATACCGGATTGCTATCTTCCACCTGAAAGCTGAATTTAACCCCGAAATTCCCAACGGAATTCACTCTGAAATCAGGCTCCTGCCATGTGAGTTCTTCTTTCCACGCAACCGGTTCATAGTCAGCTGCAAGCGTCACATGCCACTTCCTACGACCTACTTTATGCTGATAAGTCTGAAACAGCGAATCTGTAATCGGAGCATTATTTTTCCTGAATTGCACCTGCAACTGCACCGAATCGTTTAATTTCAGCTGCTCTTTCGCCTGCAACAAAAACTGCGTATCAGGACCGATGCCGTTTACTTTGCGCAGAATAGTTACTTTTATTTTCCGCTGCTTATTGGTCAACAGGTAAAATTCCAGTTCATCGAGTTTATTCGTCAGCTTGAATTCGGCAGCTTCGAACTCCAGTAAAAAAACAGGGTTCCGGGTAATGCTACCTTCTCTGGGATAAATGCCCACATATTCCGCCGCGCATAATGCATTAGCATTCTCAGCAAGCAGAAAACTAAAAGCGAAGGCCAATATCATTTTTATTCCGAAGTGCATATTTTACCAAATATTCTGAAACTACAATATAAGAAAACATATTATATATTACCGAACATCCTGAACAAATTTCAAAAAACGGTAGGCTTTTAAAGCAAAAAAGTCCGCAGCTTTACAGCAACGGACTTTCTGATTTTAATTTTCAGTTTGCTTACAGCTTTTCGTAAATAATAGCCGCGCCCTGACCAACCCCAATACACATCGAAGCCAGGCCATATTTCACGTTGTCGCGTTTCTGCATTTCGTGTAAAAGCGTAGCTGTTATCCGCGTACCACTCGCGCCCAGCGGGTGACCAATGGCAATGGAACCGCCGTTCACGTTGATCTTAGCCGGGTCTAGTTGCAGATCCTGCGCACAGGCAACCGCTTGCGAGGCAAAGGCTTCGTTCAGCTCGATCAGATCCAGATCAGAAGCTTTCAGACCGGCGCGTTTTAAGGCTTTTTGCGTAGCCGGAACCGGCCCCATGCCCATGTACATCGGGTCTACGCCGGCAATGGCGGTAGAAACTACGCGGGCAATCGGTTTCAGGTTGAAGCGTTTCAGGGTTTCTTCGTCTACCATTAAACTTACCGCCGCGCCATCGTTTATGCCCGAAGAATTTCCGGCGGTAACGCTGCCATTCTCTTTCACGAAAGCAGGTTTCAGTTCGGCTAATTTTTCAACGGAAGATAATCTTGGATGTTCATCAACGGCAAAAACAATTGGGTCGCCTTTGCGCTGCGGAATAGAAACCGGCACAATTTCTTCGGCAAATCTATTGGCTTTGGCGGCTTCCTGGTATTTCAGCTGCGAGTTATAGGCAAACTCGTCCTGCATTTCGCGGGTGATGTTCCATTTCTTGGCCACGTTTTCCGCCGTTTCGCCCATAGAATACGGGTAATGCAGTTTGCTTAACGCATTGTTGGTAAAGCGCCAGCCAATGGTAGTATCGTAAATTTCCGGCGTTCTGGAGAAGGCAGTTTCAGCTTTGGCCATCACGAAAGGCGCACGGGTCATGCTTTCTACGCCACCAGCTAAATATGCAACGCCGTCACCTGCCTTAATGGCGCGCGAAGCATCGATAATAGACTGCAAGCCGGAAGCGCATAAACGGTTTACGGTTACGCCGCCAATTTCCATAGGCAAGCCAGCTAATAATAATGCCATACGGGCCACATTGCGGTTATCTTCGCCGGCCTGGTTAGCAGCGCCAAAAATTACGTCTTCCAGCAAGTTTACATCGAAACCCGGATTACGCTTTATTAATTCTTTTATAACATGCGCAGCAAGGTCATCGGGGCGAACAGTGGCCAGCGTGCCGCCAAATTTTCCAACAGGGGTTCTAACTATATCAACTATATAAGCAGCACTCATAGGTTTTTCTTTTAGGCTTCTTTGGTTACTTTTGCAATTCCGTTGCAAGTTAAACACTTATTATGATACAAAGAATTCAATCCGTATTTCTGCTGCTTATTGCCCTTTGCATGGTGGCTTTTTTGTTCCTGCCTATCTGGTCGAAAACCGATGCTGAAACCGGCACCAGCGCTACGTTAACCGCTTTTTCTTTAACTCAAACGGCTACGGCCGGCACTGAAGCGGCTGCCACTTCAACCAACACCATTGCCATTGCTATTCTGGCTATTTTAGCGGGCGCGGTGGCCATTTACGAAATTTTCCAGTACAAAAGCCGCTTAACGCAAATGAAACTGGGCATGCTGAACACCTTATTAATGGCGGCTTTGCTCGGAACTACGGTTTACTATGCGTATTACGTGGGTGAAGAAATGATAAAAGGCGCGCCCGGCGAACGCGAAGCAGCTTTTTACCTGCCATTTTTAGCTTTATTACTGAATGCCTTAGCGAACCGCTTTATCCGCCGCGACGAACAATTGGTGCGTTCGGTAGACCGTTTGCGTTAATTTCGATTGTTCGAATTTTCGATATTCGATCGTTCGACTTTTTCCTTTGAAAAGTATAGCGTTTTTAAGCTGAAAAGAAAGCTAAAAACGCTATACTTTAAGCATAAAAAAGTGCCGCTGAATTAATTTTCACCGGCACTTTTCTTTTAAGATCATTTCCGAAACGCTCCTATTCAGGAGATTTTCTACCATTTCACCATAGTGTTCAACTGCTTCCCGATCTCTGCAAGCGCAGTTTTCTGACGCTCAACATACATCTGATTTTGAGAACAACAGCAAATTCAGATTGTATTAGCTTAGCTTTTCAACGCATTCACGGTTTTCTTACCAGTTGTTACATTTCTGCACGCGCAATAACACAATCAACAAATTGAACTTATAGTATTCTGCATTTCACTGGAAACAAACCAATTCCCACTGTCAAACTCATGAAAAGCGTTAGCGTTTTTATTTGCGCTTAAAGATACTTGTTACAAAATTTATCCCTCACAAAATCCTCTCCACTTCTATCATATTATCAGCAACTTACAAGGCTTTCATCAACTCAAAACTAAGTAATAACTACACTATAAAAGTAATTGCAGAAAGCCCTGTTTGTAATCCTTTCAACAAAATACAGCAGTTCATTATTTATAATTTCTGAAATATGATTAAACCAACATAGACTTTCCTTAAAGCGCCCAATTTACTTTCCGCTCAAAATGCTTGTCTTCCAAAATGCCGGCAAATAACTCAAATATGGAATTCAAACATCTTAAACGGATAGGTCATGAAACGGAAATCTACTCAATTTTCTGGCAGCATATATTTTACGCTTTGTTTATTGTTGTTAAACATCAGCTTTGCGAAAGCGCAGGTAATACTCACGAACTTAAACCCATATACCCAAAATTTCAATAGTTTACCGGCTTCCGGCTCCAGCACCTGGAACGACAATGCTACTTTACCGGGCTGGTATGTAGACAATGGCCCTGCCACGAATCTGGTTTCAAGCAATGGCTCAGACACTAATGCCGGCCTGAAAAATTACGGAATCACCAATGCTTCAGACCGGGCGCTTGGTTGTGTAACTTCAAATGCTTCAGGCAATTTTTACTACGGTATCAGGCTGCGCAACAATACCGGCGCTACTATCCGCGATTTTGAGATCAGTTACCGGCTCGAGCAGTGGCGTACGTTAAACAACCGAAGCACGACTGTTAAATTTTCCTACAAAAAAGGCACAACTGTTACCGCTTTATCCGGTTCCGGTTGGACCGACCACAGTGATCTGAACATAAAAACCGATAAAGGAATTGTCAGCGGCAGCGTAAACGGGAACAGTTCGGGAAATTATTACAACTCCGGCAGCATCCTGCTCTCCGAGATTGAACTGGCTAACGGCGAAGAAATTATGCTCCGCTGGAACGATCCGGACAACAATTCGATCTATTTAGGTTTAGATGATATTACGATCACCCCATCTAATACGCAGCGCATTTTCTACAACGAAACTTCCGGAACGCTGAGTTCTCTAAGCAACTGGACAGCCAATGTCAACGGCAGCAATGGCGATAACCCGACATCTTTTACAGCCAGCTATCAAACTTTTGTAATTAAAAACAGCACTAATCCAACTATTTCCAGCAACTGGACCGTTAACGGCGAAGGCTCAAAAGTGGTGGTGGGAAACGGAAGCGCCAACGTAAATTTCACCATTCCGGCAAATAAAGTTTTCTCCGGAGTTATTGACGTAACCGATTACGCTACACTTACCATTAACAATACCACCTGCCCAAGCTTAGGTATTTTAGGCGATCTTAGCACAGTAACTATTAATAACGCTTCTACCCAGACCTTAACCCAAAATGCTTTTGGAAACTTAACGTTGCTTAGCGGTACAACGCAGCTTAGCGCAAACACCCGCATCAAAAACAGCTTATCCCTTTCCGGCGGCAAATTAGAACTGGGCAACTTCGATCTTACTTTAGACGCAGGCTCATTTTTGAGCAACGCAAACGCAAACAGCTACATTATTACCAACGGAACCGGCAGCCTGAAACGCCAGGTTCAGAAAAATAATACCGATGTAGAATTCCCCGTAGGCACAAGCACGGCTTATTTACCCGTAAAGATCCGCTTAGCCAATACAGCCAATACTGTTACCGACATTTTCAGCGTAAAAGCAATTGATTTTGTTTATGACAATTACACCAGCAACGTTCCAACCGGCACAAAATTCAGCAACAAAGCAGTAAACAATACCTGGATTATTGATGAAGCTGTAGCCGGGAATTCAGATGTAACGTTAACTTTTCAGTGGAATGCCGCCAGCGCTTTATCAGACTTCGACCTGAATCAGACCCGTATTTCGCATTTTCACAACGGTAGCTGGGACGACGACACCCCGGTAACCGCCACGCTGATAAACGGCCTTTATACCGTAAGCCGCAGCAACATTACCTCATTTTCGCCATTCGGTGTGTTTTCCGGAACGCCAAATCCGCTGCCGGTAGAATTACTGAAATTTGAAGCCAGCCGCAGCAAAAACGGTATCGTTTGCAGCTGGGAAACTGCTTCAGAAAAAAACAACCATTACTTTACAATCGAAAGAAGCCACAACGGAAAAGAATTTCAGGAATCAGGCCGGGTTGCAGGTGCCGGAACTACCAGCCAACATAACCGGTACAGCTTTGCAGACAGCACTGCTCCGGCTTCTTTAACGTACTATCGCCTCCGCCAAACCGATTTCGACGGCACCACAACGTATTCCAAGATCGTGGCGGTTGCAGCTAAGAACGAAGCAATAACGTATACGCTTTTCCCAAATCCGGCGCAAGGCATTCGTTATCTGAAAACTACCGGCAATACAACAATGCCCGTTCACATTACGGTTACAAATCTGCAAGGCAAAACTATTTTGCAAACTACCGCCGAACCCCAAAACCTACGCGCCGGGTTTCCGATTGACCTGACCAAGCAGGCTGCCGGTTTGTATTTCATTCAAATCAACTCTGGCAACAACTTTACCACCATCCGGACAATAAAGCCCTAAAAACGCTATGCTTTAAGCACAAAAAAGTGCCGCCGAAATAATTTCAGCGGCACTTTTTATTTTTATCGAATATCTAAATTATCTGGAAATTGAAAACCAGTATATCGAACTATCGAAAATCCTATCTTTTCAGCCAACGCTGCATTTCGGTTATGCTGCTATCAAATTCGAAGGCATCGTACACGCGGTAAAAATTCTGCTGGTCATAAACTTTGTCGTAAACGAATTTCGCAAAATCGAGCCGGTTGCTTTCGAAGCTGAATTGTTCCATTACTTTCTTAGCGTCTTCAGCCAGAATTAACTGACTGGTAAGAGCTTGTTTCGCAATATCGGCTTTAGCATTATCGAAGCTTTTCCGGCGAATGCTTTCTACCAGCGTGTTCACATCGTAGCTGTTCATCATGCTTTGCGGTTGAGTATTATAATTATTGCCGTAGCCCGGAGCATTGTAGTTGCCCTGATTGTAGTTTGGGTTATAATTTCCGCCGTGGTTTGGTCCGTTCTGGTAAGCGCCGCCGTGGTTGTTGCCGTAGCCATCATAATCATCGTAAACTGCGTGGCCGTGCGGGCGTTGCGGCGGACAAGTGCTGCAGGCAACCGGCGCGATCAAAGGCCTTTTGCCTACTTCCTTCAGCAGAAAATTCGGGTTACGGCTAGGCGGAATCAACACATAATTGTTTTCGAAACCGCGATCCAGAAAGATATTGGTGCAATAGGTTAAAAAGCCGCGGCGAGCCGGAACTCTGAATTCAATGGTATGCTTACCCGCCGGCAACCGGTCTAAAATTACCTGACTGGTACCACGCCCGTTCACCAAATGGCCGTTTAATAACAGCTGGAAAATTTCGCCCTGGCGAGTAGTAAAAGTTGCGCTGGCTGCTTGAGCCGCAAGGCTGCCGAGTAATAAGGCCATCAAAAAGACAGCCACTGCATACCGTTTCATAATGGTAGAATTTAGTAGGTGTGTATCATATTTCTACTATATCCTAAAATTGTGCCAGAAAATTTGAGCAAGCCAAACAAAGGGCAATGAATTTATTTTTTCTGCGAAAAACGGGAGGGTTTATGGCTGAAAAACTGCGGGAAACGTATAGAAAAATGTGATATAAATACGGCTACAAAAACGTAGAGACAAGGTATTGCCTTGTCTCTACACATTTTATTTACACATTATTAACAAACCTCGGAATTGTGGAAAGACGCAAAGTATTGCTTCTTTCCAGGATCTAATAAACGAATTCGCCTTTATTGCTTTTTATCGTAAGTTTATTTCCTGCGTGCGCTTCTACCCTACCCACAATTTTGGTATCGATGTTGAATGATTTTCCGATCTTAATTAATTCTTCAGCAGTGGTTTCGTCGGTGTAGATTTCCAGACGGTGGCCCATATTGAAAACCTTGTACATTTCCTGCCAGCCGGTTTTACTTTCTTCCTGAATTATGCGGAACAACGGCGGCACATCGAATAAATTATCTTTTATAATGTGTACGTTCTCCGTGAAATGCAGCACTTTGGTTTGGCCGCCGCCCGAGCAATGCACCATACCGTCTATCTTATTGCGGAAGTTTTCCAGAATGGCCTTGGCTACCGGCATATATGTTCTAGTTGGCGATAAAACCAACTTCCCTACATCCAAACCGGTTTCTTCTACTTTATCCGTGAGCCTGCGCGTGCCGCTGTAAATTAAATCGCTATCTATTTGTGGGTCAAAACTCTCGGGGTATTTCTCAGCTAAATATTTATGGAAAACATCGTGGCGCGCGGAAGTTAAACCGTTGGAACCCATGCCGCCGTTGTATTCGGTTTCGTAAGTTGCCTGGCCGTAAGATGCAAAACCTACAATTACGTTACCCGGCTTAATGTTGTGGTTCGAAATTACTTCGCTCCGCTTCATGCGGGCCGTTACGGTGCTGTCCACGATTATCGTTCTTACCAGATCGCCTACGTCAGCCGTTTCGCCGCCGGTGCTGTAAATGCCTACGCCGTTATCGCGGAGCATCTGCAATACTTCTTCGGTGCCTTCAATAATTGCGGAAATTACTTCGCCGGGAACCAGGTTTTTATTGCGGCCAATGGTAGAAGAAAGCAGAATGGTATCAGTCGCGCCTACGCAAAGCAGATCGTCGGTATTCATCACCACCGCATCCTGCGCAATGCCTTTCCAAACGCTTAAGTCGCCGGTTTCTTTCCAGTACAGGTACGCCAGCGAAGATTTAGTACCGGCGCCGTCGGCGTGCATAATGTTGCAATACGCTTCATCGCCGGCTAAAAGATCTGGCACAATTTTGCAGAAAGCCTTCGGGAATAAACCTTTGTCGAGGTTTTTAATAGCGTTGTGAACGTCTTCTTTCGAGGCCGAAACGCCCCGGCGCATATAACGGTCTTGCATGATCTTATTGTTGATTATTAATTGCTGATTGGTTTATTGAAAACGCTATCCTTTTCCGGCCCAAAAGTACGAATAACGAATAACGAACAACGAACAACGGTAAAAAAAAAGCCCCCGCTTTTGGCAGAGGCTTTTTTTAGGCAGAAGGCAGCATTATTTCGCAACCTTCGTGATCTTGAATTCAGTACGACGGTTTACTGCGAATTGCTCTTCCGTACATTTCACGCCGTTTTTGCATTTGTTTTTCGGTTTGCTTTCGCCGTAACCTTTAGCAGTAATACGGGCTTTGTCAATACCTTTCGAAACAATGTAATCTACGGCAGCTTCAGCACGTTTCTGAGAAAGCGTCTGGTTATAAGCATCTTTACCGCGGCTATCGGTGTGCGAGCTTAACTCGATGGTTACTTTCGGGTTATCGTTCAGGAACATTACCAATGAATCCAGGTTCACGGCAGCATCCTCACGGATATCCCACTTATCGTAGTCGTAGTTAATGTCTTTCACTTCAAACGCTTTACCTACAACGATCTTATCCAGAACCAAAGCAGTAGTTAAGCGGATGTCAGTCATTTCTTCGGTTAACTGGCTCTGCGAAGGAGTTTTGCCAGCCGTTACTACAGCGTTACGATCTGTAATGTAGTTCGCTTTTTCAGCTACAACAGAGTAAGAAGCAGCAGTATCCAGTTTGAAAGAGAATTTACCTTGTGCATCGGTCATTGCTTCCTGTAAAGTTTTACCGGCATTGTCTTTCAGCACAACTTTCAGGTTAGCAGCTGGCGTAGCAGCTTTCTTGTCTTCTTTCAGGTTTACAGAACCATCTACGAAGAAATTAACCAGTTTTGGTTTCTGCTTGGTGAACATGTATATATCGTCACCACCTTTACCACCGGCACGGTTCGAAGCAAAAATACCGGAAGTTGCACTCGTCATGTAAGGCGAGAAATCATCGGCATTTGAGTTGATCGGCGAACCTAAGTTTACCGGCTGGTTTTTCTCAATTCTGAAGATATCGAGCATACCTAAACCGGCATGTCCGTCAGAAGAAATATAAAGCGTACCATCTTCAGCCACATACGGGAAGTTTTCGTTGCCGGCAGTGTTAATGGTTGGGCCTAAGTTTACCGGAGCCGAGAAACGACCGTTGGCATCGATTGTAGATTTCCAGATGTCGTTACCGCCCTGGCCACCTTTTCTGCGGTCAGAAGAGAAGTATAACGTTTTGCCGTCCGGCGATAAAGCAGGAGAAGAATCCCAGGCAGTTCTGTCGTTTACCGAGATCATTTTCGGCTCAGACCAAACGCCGTTCTTAAAGCGGGAAATGAACAGGTCTACGTTCAGCGTTCCTTTTTTAGAACCGGTATTACCACGGGCAAAGATCATAGTGTTGCCATCTGCAGAGAAAGTAACCGCTGCATCGTGCGTATCGCTCAGGTTGATCTGCGGATCGTAGCTACGAACAGTGCCACCAGTCATCGTTTTCGCATCGTCAAATTTCAGGGCATATACATCGGTAAAGCCTTCGCCGTTACCTGCATATTTTTTATCGCCGCGCGAAGAAGAGAAGATCAGCTCTTCGCCTTTCAGTACCGGAGCGTAATCTGAAGAAGCCGAGTTAGCAGCATCTACCGGCGTTACGATCATGTAAGTTGGCGTAGAAGCCAGCTGGTTTACATTTTTCAGGTTATTAGATTCGCGTTTAGCCTGCGCTACCAGAGGAGCTTTGGTGCCTTTAGCAGCATAGCTGGCAATCTGGGCAGTAGCTTCGTCGTATTTACCGTTTGCTTTTAGAGCCATGCCGTAATAGAACATTGCTTCTTCTCTTTTGCTACCAGCATCAAGTGCAGCTTTGTAGTAGCTTTCAGCCATTGGCAAACGGTTAGACATGCGGTAAGCTTCTGCAATCTTAAAGTTTGCGTTGGCTAAGTCTTTGCCGTTTTTAATGTCGGCCTGATACAGCTCAATAGCATTTTCATACTCTGCCTTGGCGAATTTTTTATCAGCTTTGCTCATGCTTCCGCTTGAGCTGCAGCTACTCGTAAATGCTACTGATAGCACCAAGCAACTAACTATAATTTTCTTCATAGCTAAAATTTAAACGAATACTACGATATGAATAATGATGGATATTCTTGACTTTCAGGAAACAATATTAAGAAAATATTATTGAATACAAATAGCCTTCTTAAAAATATTTTTGCAGCCATGTTTTCCCCGCTGGCTTCATCCAATCCGTCTTTAGCAGCCCGGCTTCCGCTACCAGATTATCAAAATAAGGGGTTTCGGCCGTAATTTCTCCGCTGGCTACGGCGGCCGGCATTTCGGTAAGATGCACCATATTTATTGCACCGTTTTTCTGAAATGCCAACTGCGTACGGTCAAAAAGCTTTGTATTGTAGTCTATTTCCAATGTTCTGAGGAACTTCACCGAACTATCTATGGAACAGCCACTTGGCGCCGTTACATCCACATCGGTACCAAGCACTACAAAACGGTTGTGCAGCAATTGCCCCGAGGCGTGTAGCTGATGGCCGTGCGCACTCCATTCGGTTACAAAGTTTTTTATTTTATCCTGAATTTCAGTTGCTTCCGCATCCGTAAATTCCCGATCGGCCTGGTAGATCCAGATGCGGGCTTGCGGCGGAAGCTGTTCGAAAGGAACGTACATTTATTTTAAATTATCCGATTATTAAAGTGCTATGATCTTTACACAAAAAAAACGCTATGCTTTTCACTGCAAAAACCCGAAAGATGAAACTAGCATTTTTTTCTGTTTTAACCAAGCCAAAATGTAAGAACTCAACTTTCGAAAACAAAAAAATATGGGTAAAGCGCCATATTTCCGGTTTAAAAGACCAGTAAACAAAAGGCAACGACCGAGTATACAAAACATAAAAGCAAGGCCGCGAACAAAACGAATGTGTTATTAAAAGAAAAAACGCTATGCTTTTCAGACTTTTTCCGTCCAAAACATAGCGTTTTATTATGCAATTCAGGCAGAGGTCTTACTTTTCAGCCTCAAAATGATACCGTTTTCAGGCTGAAAAGCAAAGCGTTACTTCTGCAATTTAAAAGGCAACATTTACAGAAAAGTTACCGCAAGAGCTTAGTTCAAACCTTCGGCAGAAGCGATCAGCTCCGCAATATCGAACACTTTTACGTTGTCTTCCTGGTTCTTATTTTTCACGCCGTCGTTCATCATTACCATGCAAAACGGACAAGCCGAAGCAATAATGGTAGCGCCGGTTTCCAAAGCTTCTTCGGCGCGCTCTACGTTAATGTCTTTTTTGCCTGGTTCCGGTTCTTTCCACATCTGGGCACCGCCGGCGCCGCAGCATAAACCGTTCGCGCGGCTGCGTTTCATTTCTACCAAGTCAGCATCCAAAGCAGCTAAAACATCGCGCGGCGCTTCGTAAATATTATTGGCACGGCCTAAATAACAGGAATCGTGGAAGGTAATGCGTTTGCCTTTGAAGCTTTCGCCGCCTTGTACCGCTACTTTACCTTCGTTAATTAACTGCTGCAGAAATACGCTGTGGTGAATTACTTCGTAGTTGCCACCCAGATCCGGATATTCGTTTTTGATGGTGTTGAAACAGTGCGGGCATGCTGTAACGATCTTTTTCACGTTGTAAGCGTTCAGCACTTCAATGTTAGTCATGGCCTGCATCTGGAACAGGAATTCGTTACCAGCACGTTTGGCCGGATCGCCGGTGCAGCTTTCTTCTGTTCCTAAAACGGCATATTTTACGCCTACGTGCTCCAGAATCTGTACAAACGACCGCGTTACGCGCTTATAACGGTCGTCGAAAGAACCGGCGCAACCTACCCAGAACAGAATTTCTGGCGTGTCACCGTTAGCGGCGTATTCGGCCATTGTAGGCACTTTTACTAATCTCTTTTCTGACATTGTTTTATGGATGTTGGTCGTTCGTATCTGATATCCGGACTTCTTTCTTCCTTTTTGATACCGTTTTGCTTTTCAGCCAAATACCGATCTGAACTACCTTTACTAATTTACTTCTTTAATTCTTCTTTTTAAAATCTGGATAGCAGGCTTCCCTTTTCGATTTTCGGACATTCTTTTCGCTATTCGGGATTTATCAATCCCGAATTCTTCTGCACGGGGATGTATACATCCCCCTCAGATTGCTTTCGGATTAAAAAATCCGAAAGAGCGGTTTATGGCTTTCTTTCAGAACTGCAAATGAAACAGGATTTCAGCTTTTAAAAAACCAATTCCGTCACCTTTCCGAATTTTTCAGGCTTTTAGTTTTTCACTGCCACGTACAGCTCATCGGCCCAATTGAAGCGATCTGATGCCGGGAAAGCCCAAACTGCACCGTTGTTTTCGATATTGTTGAACATGGCATTTAAAGACGCTGGCGCGGCAGATTCTTCCAGAACTAAATAGCGGCGCAGGTCAATAATGGTGGAAAGCTGGTCGATGTTTACCGGACAGGCTTCTACGCAGGCGTTGCAGGTAGTACAAGCCCAAAGTTCTTCCGGCGTGATATAACCTCTTAGTAATGTATTTTCTTCGGTTGTTTTTACGCGCTCCACGCCCATTTCCTTGTAATGGTTCGGTTTGAAAATGGCCGGATGTTCGCCTTTTTCTTCCATGCGGTCGCGGGTATCCATAATAATTTTGCGTGGCGAAAGCAATTTACCGGTAATATTAGCAGGACAAACCGAAGTACAACGGCCGCACTCCGTACAAGTGTAAGCGTCCATCATTTGCTTCCAACTCAGATCTTCCACGTCTTTTGCCCCGAAACGCTGCACAATTGGCTGCCCTTCCGCATCCATGGCGGGAACCGGTGGTTGGTAACTCGGGTCCATAATGGCTTTGATTTCGTGGGTAATGCTTTCTACGTTATTGAATTTCCCTTTCGGCACCAGTTTGGAGTAGTACACATTCGGGAAAGCCATGATGATGTGGAAGTGCTTGGAGCTTGGCAAATAGTTCATGAAAGCGAAAATGCCCAGAATGTGGAACCACCAGCCAAAACCGGCAATTGTTCTCAGCGTGCTTTCATCGGAACCGAATAGATCTATTAAACCCGCACTTACCGGAAATGCACCCGGCAATTCGTGCCCGCCAATTTGCGCCAGTTTCAGGTCAGAAATATTGAAGGCGAAAAGCGCGAACATTAAAACAATCTCGGTGATCAGGATCAGGTTGGCGTCCATTTTAGGCCAGGCGCGCATTTCAACGCCGGTAGCCAGGCGGGGCACTTTGGTTATATTTCTTCGCACCAGGAAAATGGCGCAGGCAATAATCACCAGCAAGGCCAGAATTTCGTTTACCGCCATTAAAACGCTATACAATGGGCCCATAAAACCCAGAACCCGGTGCGTGCCAAAAATACCGTCTATCAGAATTTCCAGCACTTCGATATTAATTACCAGGAAACCGACGTACACAAAGAAGTGCAGCAAAGCCGGCCACGGGCGCTTGAACATTTTTTTCTGGCCGAAAGCGATCAGTAACGTATTGTTCCAGCGTTCGCCGGGATTATCGGAAATATCTTTATCGTAGCCCAGGTTTATGTTTTTGGAGATTTTGCGGATCTGCCAGACGAATAAACCGATGGCGGCGGCGGCAACGAGCAGGAAAATAATATTACTTATCACGGTCAGGTTGGTTGGGGTTCAAACAATCGATTCTGAAGGGAACAAAGATAAAGAAGAATAGGCTTGAAAATAATTTTTGAAATAAATTTTGCACGTAAAAAAAACATTCCTACTTTTGCAGACCCTTTCGAAAGAAAGAGACTGCAAATGAGCTGGTGATGTAGCTCAGTCGGTAGAGCAAAGGACTGAAAATCCTTGTGTCGTTGGTTCGATTCCAATCATCACCACCAGCTTTAAAAGCCTCAGAGAAATCTGAGGCTTTTTTATTTTTGGAAATTCAAAAAACATTCCTACTTTTGCAGACCCTTTCGAAAGAAAGAGATTACAAATGAGCTGGTGATGTAGCTCAGTCGGTAGAGCAAAGGACTGAAAATCCTTGTGTCGTTGGTTCGATTCCAATCATCACCACCAGTTCTAAAAGCCTGTTTCTTAACCAGAAACAGGCTTTTTTGTTTTCTGGCCTTTCTTAGTTTTTCACCGCGGAAACATAGCGTTTTTTTTATTACTAAATGCTAATTTTCAACATTTTACAAGTTTATAATCCAACATTACTGAGCCGGCAAATTCTTTTATCAGCAATTTCCGGCGATATTGGTTTAAATCCGTAATTAGATTAACAATAAATAAAAGAGCACGGTTATGGAAGGGAAGGAATGGCTCGTATTGCTCTTTATGTGTATTCCAGGCTTATGGCTTTTTTTTAAAGCGTTTAAAAGCTGGAAACGAGGAAGAGTGATCATTAATAAATGGATCAAGGGGGGAAAAAATGGCCTTGGGGCAGCTTTAATCGTATATGGCTTATTCGAAAATATACAGTATTAAGAAGCTCTGATCTATAAAATAGATGTAAAATGCAGCTATTAGATAATGAAACCATAATTGCCAGCGCCAACCAAAACCTCCTGGTATTAACCAATCTGCGGGTAATTCAACAAGCCAAAGCAGAGAATGGCAAATTTTATAAAAGTATTTACCTGGAAGACATTACTTCTATTGCCATAGATAAGAAAAAAATAGCCCTTTTACTGTATTTAACCCTCCTGATGCTGGTAAATGGCATGGCCTCTATGATCGGAGAAAGAATAGTGGCAGGCGTAATGGGTAAATCTACCGATAACCTGTCTATTATATTCGGAATTACATCGCTCTTCTTTTACCTGTTTTACTCCTTTTATTCTATCAGTATTATTTCCATTGCTACACCTTCCCTTCGGATCGATCAGCAGATCAGCTCCCGGGATAATGCCACCGAATTTATTTTTAAAGTAGAACGGGCAAAACTGGCAGCTAGGCTTAAACCACTTTAATTTCAGCGGTTCAGTTCAATATAAACACCTGCAATAGCAGTTTTTTTTATGGCAGCCCGAAGCATTCCTCTAAAACACCGGGAGAAAACGCTATCGATCTGTTGCCAAAAACTAACCGAATTTCTTTTTACTCCGCCCAAAAACTCTGACTGCAAACATAGCTGCAAACCACAAATTACCGTAAAAGCACTGTGTAGTTTATATTAGCGCACAAGAGGCAACTTTTAAGCTGTCGCAAACAAACCTGCCGTAGTAACAAGATAAATGAAAATTCAGATTTAATGGAAATGGAAAAGTATATTACCGTTAAAGACGGAGATGAAACAGGCGCTACAACAGTGAAAGAATACCGCATGGCCTGCCATGAGCAAAAAAAGCCCTGCGTAATTATTACTCAATTCCCCGACCATGCCGATATCAGCTGCGACAACTGGCTCAGTACCGACGATTCTATCATTACGGTAGAGAACAGAATGACACTGGAAGACCAGTTTCAGCAACTGCAGAAAAAATACCCGGAAACGGAGATCGAATTCAGCACTTCGGAAATACGGGCCAGCAATATTTCCAACCCGATACCTTTGTGGTACCATTTCAAACCGGTGCCTTTACAAACGGCCAACATTCTGGCAGAAAAAATTTACGATATTTATCAGAATGCGCTGCCGTACGGCTATTAAACCAATATAACCTACTTTTTCCGCCTGAAACCATAGCGTTTTTCCAGCACCTACAACAGCAAAGTATCGATCCGATGCGCGTGCACTTTATTTTCGCAGGGGCTCCAGGCGAAGATCGTAAAGCGGCCATCCTGCGAAGCTACTAAAGCCATTGCTTCGCGCTGATCGTGCACAAACTGGGCCGCCGATAAATGCCGTGTTCCACCGTGCTGGGCCGGATTTACGACTATTGCCTTATTTCCAACCACCGGTTCCGTTACCACCATTTGCTCCACCGGCAAAGCTTCGGCCGGCCGGGTGATCTTCGCTCCAAATGCCAGCAACTCGAACTGATTACTGATAATAACAGCGCCATCTATTGCTGTGAGGCCCGCAATATTATCTATTTCCCGGCGCAGGGAGCGTTGCCAGAAACTTCGGTTGCGTTCGTTTTCGTCTTGCCGCATCAGGTTGGCCAAGCCAGGAAAAACGGGCGTTATGGCATATTGCATGGGCTTTACAATAGAATCGCGCCAGGAACCACCTTCTTTTGGCACAACCAGCAACGTACCGCCACGGCCATGCGCGCGCATAGAAACTGCCAGCAAAACCAGCACATTTACCGATTCATTCCAGGAAGCCGGATCGGTAAAACCGAGCAACGACGTAAGCAGTTTCGGGCATTTGGGCAGGCTGGAACTTTGCTCATCTATGATCTTTATCTGATCGCCTTTCAGCACGGCCACGTTGGCAAATTTCCCATACCGGTCGATGCGCCGGTGCTTGATAACCAACAAACCCGGCTCAGGCACATCGAGCACAAAAGAATAGCTTTGAATTTCCAGCGTAGTACCCCAGATAAATAATTCGTTCTTTTCGAACCAAACCCCCAGGTGAATACCCGCCCGCTCTACGCCCGGCCCCAGTTTGGTAAGCACCCCCGAAGTAAGCGGCAGCGGCTTCTCAAATAGAAGCGGTTGCCCGGCAAGTTCCGGCGGCAGAAAAGCCAGCGATATTTTTGGCGAAATACCTTCTTCGCGGCGAAGGCTGGCCCAGAAAGCGGCATCGATCACAGACTCGATCACGCTGGCTTGCGGCAGCGGCGCCAGCACTTTTTCGCCACGCTGCAGCGCATCGCCGCGGTGTTGGGCAAAATGGTTTTCTACGGCCTTGGCTACAGTTCTCGCCGCGTTATATGTCGATCTGCCTTTCATGTTCGGGTTTGGTTTGGCGCTTACAAAATGCTCTGGCTTTAAAAGCTTTCCGCATTATTTATCTGGTTTTAAACCTGAAGCCAGCTGCGGAGTTTACTAATGCCAGTCCGGATTTGTTTTCTACACCGGGAAATTAAATATACGCACGACTTTTTAAAGCCAAAATCATAGCGTTTTGCAGCTTAAAACCGGAAACGGAAATTAACCAATACCGGGCAGAAACGTTTACAATATTCCGTTTACAACTTCTTTTCTTTTAAGCGGTTATTCCTTGAAACTTCCTGCCATGAAACTGAAAATGCTTTTCTCGCTGATGCTTTGCCTGGTAGTGTTTTATGCTGCTGCGCAACGCCCTGATCCCGACGTAATTGAAACCAAACACGGCAATTTAACCATTCAGCCGGTTACGCACGGCACACTGGTGCTCACCTGGAACAATGTAACGATTTACGTAGATCCGTACGGCGGCGCAAAAGGTTTTACCGGCCTTGCTCCCGCCGACCTGGTGCTGATAACCGACATTCACAAAGATCATTTAGATATTGAAACGCTACGCGCAATACCAGTGAAGAAAGCAATATTTGTGGTGCCGCAGGCCGTAGCCGATGAACTTCCGGAAACTTTTAAAGACGAGTTAGTAATATTGAAAAACGGTAAGAATACGGAGCAATTCGATATTGGTATAAAAGCGATTCCGATGTATAACCTGCCCGAAACCGAAGATTCGAGACACCCGAAAGGCCGCGGCAACGGTTATGTTCTGGAAATGGGCGGCAAAAAGATCTACATTTCCGGCGACACCGAAGACACGGAAGAAATGCGCGATCTGAAAGACATTGAAGTGGCTTTTGTGTGCATGAACCTACCTTTTACCATGAGCGTGAAACAGGCTTCGGAAGGCGTGCTGGCTTTTAAGCCGAAGATCGTTTACCCGTACCATTACCGCGGACAGGAAGGCTTAAGCGATATAAATGAATTTAAGAAACTAGTAAACGTCGGCGATAAAAACATTGATGTAAGGCTGCGCAATTGGTATCCGGCACAATAAATTCTTTCTAAGGCTGCCAAATGTTATCCTGAGTTTCAAAAGCTGAAATAACCATTAGTTTTATACCTGAAAACGCTAGCATTTTCATAGAAAAAACTACGAAAACAAGCCATGGAACATAAATCACTTTCCGGAAAACAATTTGCGCCTAAAAAAAACATCTTCATCCCAGCAACATTATTCCTTCTGAATTTCAGTATGATCCTGGTAATCCATACTTTCCGGGAATATACCACTATTGATATTTCAGACTGGGTTGCTATTGGATTGTGGATCTTATTTCTGGGATATTACCTCTGGCAATGGTTTGGCACGTATTACGAATTGCGTAACGGCGAACTTTATTACCGCAGCGGCTTTACCAAAGGCAGCATTCCGGTAAGCAGCATCCGGAAAATAGAAACGCATACCCGCAGCTGGGCCAATACAAATGCAGCCCTCGCAAATAAAGGCATGATGATTACCTACCACAAGTGGGATGAATTATTTATTGCGCCGAAGGATGAAGCTGGTTTCCTGGAAGCATTGCTGGAAATAAACCCCGATATTCAGATCAAAAATCCGGACGATAAAACGAAACAGCTTGCTTCTAAAGAATACGACTTTTCAGGCCGAAAACGGTAGCGTTTTGCGGCTAAAAACTACGTGAAGCTATCTTAGTCATCCTGAACGCGAGTGAAGGACCACGTTGGCGGGCAGCAGAAAAGCCAGAAATAACGTGACTGCCAGCCGCCGACAAGTTGTTTCGCTATCGCTCAACATGACAAACCTATTTAGGAGATAGCTTCTAATAACTTAAACCGCAAAATACGCTTCCAGTTCTTTCAGGGTATCGGCGCTGGTGCGAATATCGTCTACGAGCTGACCTTTATTCAGAATTACAATGCGGTCGCAGACTTCGGTTACATGGTTGAGGTCGTGGCTGGAAATGAGCATGGTAAGTTGCTGCGTTTCTTTCAGTTCGCGGAGCAGATTCTTTAAACGTATCTGGGTAGTTGGGTCGAGGTTGGCAAAGGGTTCATCCAGAATTAACAGCTGCGGCCCGATAAGCAAAGCGGCGGCAATGCCTACTTTTTTCTGATTTCCTTTACTCAGGTCGCGGATGTATTTGGGTTTGTCCAGAATTTCGTCGTTAAAAAAATCGCTGAATTTGCGGAGGCGTTCGGTTACTTCGGCTTTGTTGAGACCGTGCAGGCTGCCTACAAAATTGAAATATTCGTTCGGCGTCAAGTAATCGATCAGGAAGCCTTCGTCGAGGTAAGAACCGGTAAATTGCTTCCAGCTTTCCGATTGGCGCACATTTTCCTGCTGCAAAAGCACTTCGCCCTGCGATGGCAAAACAAGGTCCAGAATCATGCGGAACAAGGTAGTTTTACCGGCGCCGTTGTTTCCGACCAGGCCAAAACTTTCGCCGCGCGCGATGCTCAGTTCCGGAATATTCAGCACCGTTACGCCTTTATAAACTTTCTGCAAACCGTTTACTGCAATCATATTTTTTTATTGTAAGCGTTAATATCTTTTTACTTTTTCGCCCTGAAACGATAGCGTTTTTTAAGCTACGCGGAAGGCCGCAGCCATTTTGTATTTCCGGGCATTTAACCGTTTAGCCAGTTTCTTCAGAATTGGTTTGTGAAACGCCAGGCCAATTATTCCCAAACCGCCCAAAGCCAGCAAGCCAAAATTTGTGTGTTCAAACATATAAAAAGGCAGATAAACCAGCACCGGGCCAAACATTAAAGGCAAACTGATCAGAAACTGCGTTCCACCTGTTCCTTCCCAGTTAAAAGCCGAATTTTTGCTTAGGTCAATTTTTTTAGGTCCGTAAATGGCAATCAGGAAGATGAGGTAAGCATTTACGCCAATGTTGTAGAGGTAAAGCGCAAAAAATATGGGCAGAAAATGCCAGTCTATAAAACCATAAAACAGCAGCAAAATCATAGATAGCGAACTTGCGCCAATAAAAAGCAGGAATTTGGAACGGTAATATTCGTAGGCACTAATATTCCGGGCCATGAGCATATCGAAATAATTGGCATCCCAGCTGTGCAGAAATTGCCCGTAGTAGATCATAAAAGCGCCGGTGGCTAAAACGCTTCCAAAAATGAATATAATAGAATTCGGCACATTATCTTCCCGCGATTCTTTCATAATAATCAGCAGCACACCATAGGCAACCATCATAAAAGACATCAGGAAAAGCGACCGCGGCCGTTTGTTGCGCCAGATCAGTTTCATTTCCAGAGCCAACAAGTTGCCGGCCGCGCCAAGCTTTTTCAGGAAGGCAAATTCGTGCACACTGGTCACTTTCGCTTCCGCGCTTTCCGGTTCGCTGATGTACATATTCCGGCGCAGCAACTGGTAATTTAACGCATACATGGCCGCCGGCAGAAGCAACAGTAAAACCCCGAAGGCTGGCTGCGCCAGCAAGGCAGCAAAGCTATTTCCGGTAAGCAACGAAAGCCTGAAAATGCCTTGATTTTCGAGCACAGCCAGCCCTATTAAAGCAATTGCCAGCAACAGAAAAACAACCGGCTTTAAAGTTAGCTGACGTTTCAGGTAAATGTTCAGGAAATTATTGCACAGCACCAGGCTTAGAAAACCGGCAACCCAGGCCAGCAACGGCAGCAATCCGTAGGCCGGTAAAATTATCCGGAAGGCAAAAGGCAGCGCCAGCAAAAGCGGCAACCCGTTAAAAAAGCTCAGCACCGATTTGTTCAGAATAAAATGGACCAGCTTGCTTTTTTTAACCGGCAAATGCAGGTAAGGCTGCACGGCCAGCACCGGCACCTGCTGTATAAAAAACCGCATCACCAGGTCAATGCCCAGGTAATAAATAATGGCTTTATGAAACGTTAGCAATACATGCTGATCGGGCACCACTGCTTCCAGAATTTTATGGAGAAAGAAACCCAGCACGCCCACGTTCAGCATCATAAAAACCGTCATGATGCCGATAATAATATTCATGACGAGGTTATTTTGCCAGGCCGCGGAGCGGGTAGCTTCTTTCCATTGGTGGGTAAATATCCAGGTAAGCATCGTGGTTTCGGAATGTTGGCATGCGCCCAATTCCAGGGCAAACACGCGCAAAAGGTTATTAACAGGAATACAAATTAAGAAAAAACGAACGATTAACAAAAAACACAACTGTAAAACCCCGTTTCCGTTTGCGCTCTCACCAATCATGAGTTTTTGCGGTTAAAAGCATAGCGTTTTTTTTGCAGAAAGCTTCAGGAATTAACTATCTTTGAAAGGCGTTCAGTTTCAGGCCAATAAAAACCTGTGCCAAACGTTCATACTTTTTAAACAAAATCAGAACCCGGCCTGAAGCCACCCAATTACCATTCGCATGAAATTTACTTCCCAGTTTTTAGTTGTTGCTTCGGCCGTTTGCCTTTTGGCTTGTTCACAGGAAAACAACAATACCACCACCGAAACCGCCAGCGCCGAAGATATTACTTCCACAGCAGTTGCACCGGCAACTACGCCAGATACAAACGTGAACGCAATGCAGCAAATGGCAGATATGGCTGTTGGGAACGATCCTTCGACCACGCAACCAACTGCCGCTGGTATGAACCCGCCGCACGGTCAGCCGGGCCATCGCTGCGACATTGAAGTAGGAGCGCCTTTAAATTCAGCGCCAAATGTAAGCGCCACTCCAAACAACGCCAACCCAACCATAAATGCAGCGCCGCCGGCCAATAATACTTCTTCCCCGGTTTTTACAGCGCCTGCCACACAACCAACCGCTGCCGGCATGAACCCGCCGCACGGTCAGCCGGGCCACGATTGCGCTATTCCGGTTGGTGCGCCGCTAAAAAAATAAACGCCGTTCGTTATTCCTGAAAACCCTGAGTCAGTACCTGTTAACCTTAATTATGGCAGGCACTGACTTTTTTCGCTCAAAATCATAGCGTTTTGACTATAAAAATAAACATATAACCATACAAACCTTATTGGCGTTATAGTAACTGCCGGCATTTTGCCATTTTAGTTTGAACCCAAAAGCCGGCTAAGCTTTAAACATGAATCCCGAATCTGACATAAAGAATATTCGTTTTCAGAAGATGGTAGCGGAAATAGAAGATTACGCTATTTTGCTTCTGGATCAGGATGGCTACATTGAGAACTGGAATAAGGGTGCCGAAAAGATCAAAGGTTATAAAGCCCGCGAAATCATCGGCAAGAACTTCAGTAACTTTTATACGCCTGAAGACCAGGCCAAAGGGCTGCCGGCTAAATTACTGGCCGAAGCCCGGGCTAAAGGCTCGGTGCGGCACGAAGGCTGGCGCGTGAAAAAGAACGGCGAAAGATTCTGGGGAAACGTGGTTATTACGGCCATTCACGGCGATGATAATACAGTGATCGGGTTTACGAAAGTAACCCGCGACATGACCGAGAAAAAGCTTGCGGAAGAAAACCTGCGGCGCAGCGAAGACCGTTACCATAAAATGGTTGCCGAAATTCAGGATTACGCCATTCTGCTGATGGATGTAAATGGCAAAGTAGAGAACTGGAACAAAGGCGCCGAACGCATAAAAGGCTACAAGGCCAGCGAAGTTACCGGCAAACACTTCAGTATATTTTACACGCCTGAAGACCTGGCCAACCAAAAACCCCAGCGCTTACTGGAAAGGGCCATTAAAAACGGCCGGGCTCAGGACGAAGGCTGGCGCTTACGCAAAGATGGCACTGCTTTCTGGGCCAACGTAACCATTACGGCGCTGCACAACGACGAGGGCGAAATTACCGGTTTTTCAAAAGTAACCCGCGACCTTACCGAGATAAAAAAAGCGGAAGCTACGCTGCTCAACATGCAACGCATAGAAGCCCGCAACGACGAACTGGAGCAACTTACCTACATTACCTCGCACGACCTGCAGGAACCGCTTCGCAATATCAGCAGCTTTATTGATGTTTTCCGGGAAGAATACGGCCAAAAGCTCGACGATACCGGCCAGGAAATGCTGCAGTTCATTAAAACCGCAACTACCCGCATGAGCGAGCTGATAAACGGTTTGCTCGATTATGGCCGCCTTGGCCGAAATGCCGAAGCCACGGAAATAAATACGCAGGAAGTTGTGGATGAAATCTGTGCTGACCTCAGTACGCTGATAAGGGAAACGGGCGCAGAAATTAAAATTCAACCTTTACCCATTATATTTGGCTACCGAACTGAATTCAGGCTCTTGCTGCAAAACCTGATCAGTAATGCTATCAAATTCCGGAAACCAAACGTACAACCCCTGGTAGAAGTAAGTGCAGAACTGATACAGGACAAATGGAGATTTGCGGTAAAAGACAACGGCATTGGTATAGAACCGCAATACCTCGACCGCATTTTCCTGATCTTTCAGCGCCTGCATAGCAGCCGGCAGTACGAAGGCAGCGGTATAGGGCTGGCACATTGCAAACGCATTGCAGCCCTGCACCACGGCGACCTTTGGGTAACTTCGGAACCGGGCACAGGCAGTACATTTTATTTTACGATCAACACAAACAACTTTTCGCTTTGAGAAAGATAAACGGCTTAGATTTTATTTTATTGGTGGATGACGACGATGCGACCAACTACCTGAACCAGCGCGTGATCCGGAAAGCGGACATTAATACCACGGTTGAAGTTGCCGTTAACGGCCGGGAAGCGCTCGAATTTCTGACCAACAGCGGCAAATTTACTAATAACCAAACCTTGCCCCAGGCAGGTCTTATTTTCCTGGACATAAACATGCCAGGTATGAACGGCTGGGAATTTCTGGAAGCCTACAAAAAGCTGCCCGAAGACCAGACCCGCAAAATAAAAGTGCTGATGCTTACCACCAGCATTAATCCCGACGAAGAAAAAAGGGCCATCGATATTCCGGAAGTAAAAGGCTTTATTCATAAACCGCTTACTGCCGAAAAACTGGAAAGAGCCATTAACGTGTACGTTTTCTAAGAACCGAAAACGGTATTGTTTTTGGCCTGAAAACTACAACCTTTACGTGGTAGTAAACTTTTTATTTGCTCTGAACCTCAGTATTACAGCAGGCAACTAATTGTGCACGGTTAAGAATAATTTTTCCCTGGCTTTGGAATTGATCTTTCCTGAAGTTCTTAAACCGATATTCAAGCTGTAATCTGTTAAGAAATTGCTTATATTGGGCTAAACTTAAGCCTGAACTTATGAAGTTACGATTTTTACCTGTTATCTGCCTGGCTGCCTTTTCTTTACTTTCCGGCTGCAGCAAAAACGACGACGACACTTCTGACAACCCAACCCCAACCGAAACAACTTCTTTTAAGGCCGTAATTGACGGCTCGAATTGGGAAGCTGCAAACCACAACACCGCTGTTTCCGGCGGACTTTTCGGGTTGTATGGCAACGACAATGCAGGACGGCAACTTATTATCAGCACCGATGCAATTACTAAAACCGGCAATTATACTTCCGGCAGCCTGTCTTACGTTTTGCCTCACAGCGACGGTAGCACATCCCGCTGGACTGGTTTTCTGAGCGACAGCACTGTGAACAAATTAACGATCACCAGTTACGACCCGACCACTAAAAAAATATCCGGCACGTTCCAGTTTAAAGGAGGCCGGGTTTTTGGAGCTACCACCGAACCCGATTCTGTAAATGTTATGAATGGCACGTTTACCGGCATAAGATTACCGTAAACTCGATCTTAGTTTTTAACCTGAAAGAGCTACCGTTTTGGCAGCTCTTTTTTTATTTACAGGCATCACGTTTTCACGGATTCTTTTCTTGCACAAGTACATTTAAAAAGTCTGAACAAAAATCAATTATCAGCTCATTTACAAATATTTACAGCAATATTATCCTTTACAACCAAGTCTTATTATCCGGATTTATGGTTTTTACTATAGTAGTGCTACTCATACCTTTGGAGCATTCAACCTTACAAACTAAAACCGGAAATAATCATGACTTTTACCAACGCAATTTCTACCTACCGCACGCCTGCGCTTAAAAACTTTTGCCTGCAAACCTGCGCCATTGTTTTCGGCGTTATCTGGGCAAACTCCTATATTGGCACCACCGATCTACCGAACTGGCTGTTAGAAAATGTTTTGGTTTTTGGCTTTGTGGCAGCACTGCTTTTTACTTATAAAAAACACCAGTTCAGCGACCTGAGTTACCTGCTTATTTGCGTTTATTTATGCCTGCACGTGTACGGCGCCAAACATTCTTACGCCGAAAACCCCTTGGGTTACTGGTTGCAGGAAACTTTCCAGACTTCACGCAACCATTACGACCGCATTGTCCATTTCAGCTTCGGTTTTTTGCTGGCTTACCCGATGCGCGAAGTTTTTCTGAAAGGCTTTCAATTTCCGAAATGGGTGGCGTGGCTTTTACCAATTGAAATTGTGCTTTCGGTGAGCGGATTTTATGAACTGATCGAGTGGGCCGTGGCTGAACTTTTCTTTCCGGCGCAGGGCGTTTCGTACCTCGGCACGCAAGGCGACATGTGGGATGCACAAAAAGATATTTTCATAGCTTTTTCCGGCGCTATTCTGGCAACTACCATTGTTTCAGTTCTGAAAACGGTATTAAAAATTCAGGAAAAACCCGAAGCGAGCTAAAAAGTCGGTCTCTGTTGCTTATAAAACGCCAGGCAAGAGAAAATCCAGCTTTAAATTACGCTTTACTGGAAATCCGGATAAAGCCTTTATCGAACACTTTTTTGCCGGTAAAGGCATCGGTTTCGTACCAGATATCTGCGGTGTAAACCGGCGTTTTATAGGTAGTTACAAATTCGGTGGTGCCGTTAATTTCTTTGTAATCGGTTATCATTTCGTAGCCTGTTGCCAGTGCTTTGTTGTGCGCTTCTTCTTCATCGTCGAATTCCTCGAGAAAACGGTTGTAAACCTGGTGGTATTGGTCGGTTATGGCTTCGTATAAACGCTGCAACTGCGACGTTTCGAAATCCATAAAACCTTCTTCGTCTTTGGTCCAGGTGCCTTGCATTTCCATCTTTTCCATTTCCGAAATTAATCTTCCAGGCACCAGCCGGTAAATTCGTTTTTGTGCGTATCATGAAAAACTACCAGCGTTTTTTCGGTGGGTTCGCCTTCGTCTAAAACCTGGAATTCGTAATAAAGCAGCCCGTTTTCGTCGTGATCATCGTCGGAAGTATTGCTTTTTTCTTCATCCATGATCAGGTTATCGCCGGTTATTATCATTGGTTCATGCACAAAAACTTCCGGCGGATTCAGATATTTGGTAGTGTTGTAAATAATGCAATCGCTTGCTTTGAGCAGTTCAATATTGCCAATTACCCGGATCATGTTTTCCATGCTGCAAGGTAGCTGTTTTTGTCTGAATCACGGATTTATGGAATTTTGGAATTTCGCAAAAATTAACCACCCCCGGCCCCTCCTTGAAAAAAGGAGGGGAGCTGCTTTCTGCTGCATTTTAACTGTAGTAGTTTTTATTCCGGCTTTTCTGAAAAGAAAACGCTATCCTTTCTGGCTCAAAAACTCAAAAGAAGCAGGAGGCTAAAGCTCCCCTCCTTAGCAAGTCGTAGATCCCGAAGCATTTCGGGAGAGGGGTTCGGGGTGGTTATTTCACGTTTGCGTAGTAAAAAATGCTATGCAAAAACCTCAAAAAACTCCCCTATCTTACAACTCTAAAAACCAACATTCCGCCCAACCTCAAAAATGGACTTAACCGAACCAAAGATTCCCGAAACTCCCGCCAGCAACAAACACCCGAAACAGCTTTACATGCTTTTCTTCGCCGAAATGTGGGAACGTTTCTCGTTCTACGGCATGAAAGCGCTGTTGCTGGCCTATATGGTAACCGAACTGAAATTCGATGAACCGAAAGGTTATGCCATTTTAGGTTCTTATGCGGCGTTGGTTTATACCATGCCCATGTTCGGAGGCGCCATGTCCGATAAGTTTCTGGGCGGCCGGAAGGCGGTGATGTTTGGCGGCATTCTGATGGTGATCGGGCATCTGGTTTTGGCTATACCGGAAGACTGGAGTTTCTTTTACGGTATGGCGTTTATTATCTGCGGCAACGGCTTTTTCAAACCTAATATTTCCAGCCTGGTAGGTACGCTTTACGCCGACAACGACCCGCGCAAAGACAGCGCTTTTTCCATTTTTTACATGGGTATAAACATTGGCGCGGCGCTGGGTGGTTTGCTTTGTGGTTATGTGGGGCAACAGATCAACTGGCATTACGGTTTCGGGCTGGCAGCTATTTTTATGATCGTGGGTCTGGTAGTTTTCTGGATGGGTAAGAAAACATTGCCGGGCGGCCTCCCTCCTGATCCGGCCGCTTTAAAACGCTCCCTATTTGCCGGCCTGAGCCAGGAAGTTATTATCTACGGCGCCACGCTGCTGCTTATTCCGGTAATTGTGGGCTTGTTCCACCGCTACGAACTCATGGATTTCATCATGTTTGGCCTGGGCGCAGTTTCGTTGGGTTATATTCTGTACACCGCTTTTCAGCTGGAAAAAGTTGCGCGGTTCAAGTTGTTTGCGGCTTTGGTCATGATCGTTTTCTCTACGCTTTTCTGGGCTTTTTACGAACAGAATGCCGGCTCGCTCAACCTCTTTGCCATGCGCAATGTAGATATGCACGTTTTCGGCACCAAGCTACCAGCTTTGGCGGTGAATAATTTTCTGCCGCCGGCTTGGGTAATTGTGCTTAGTTTCTTTTTTGCCTGGCTCTGGCCGGCCTTGAACCGCAAAAACCTGGAACCGGGCACACCACTTAAATTCGGGATATCGTTCTTGTTTCTGGGTGCGGGTTTTTACGTGTTTTACTGGGGCTGTCAGACCACCGAAACCGGCCTTATTTCATTACTTACCTTCGTGCTGGGTTACTTCTTCATTATCTGCGGGGAAATGTGCATTTCGCCGATTGGCCTGAGCATGATAACCAAACTAAGCCCGGCTAAAATTGTGGCCATGATGATGGGGATCTGGTTTTTTGCCAGCGCCATCGGCGAGTTCCTGGCTGCTAAAATTGGCGCCCGCATGAGCGTTCCGGAAAACGTGGTAAACAACCCAATCCAATCGCTGCCTTACTACGCCGATATCCTGAGCCAGATCGGGTTGTATTCTTTTGGTATTGGCGTGCTGCTGATTTTATGCGTTCCGCTGATCAAAAGGTGGATGGGGGATGTAAGGTAAGTTTTTAAGCAAAAAAGAATAGCGTTCAATAAAGCGCTACTTAGTTTAGACTTAGAAAATAAGACCTTTTGATGGAATTAAAATTAAATAGATCTCTTATTACAAGTTATACTAGCAGTTCACAAATTGCTCGTGTTTTAACTGAGGACTGGGTCAAAAACAACAGTTATTGTCCTTCCTGTGGAAATTACAATTTAATATCCTTTGCCAACAATAACCCTGTAGGAGACTTCCTTTGCAATAACTGCGAATCTGAATTTGAGTTAAAAAGCAAAAAGGATTCATTCAGTTTGAAAATTGTAGATGGTGCTTACTCAACTATGATCCAAAGAATAAATTCGGATAATAATCCGCATTTCTTTTTATTAAACTATTCATTAAAAAGCCTAGAGGTTAGAAATTTCTTGGTTATCCCTAAACATTACTTTGTTGACAACATTATTGAAAAAAGGAATCCATTAAAAGAAACAGCTAAAAGAGCAGGCTGGATTGGATGCAATATCTTATTACAAGAAATTCCTGAAACAGGGAAAATATTTTTAATAAAAAATGGGCAAGAAGAGAATCGTAATCATGTCCTTGAAAAGTGGAAGAAAACTGAATTTTTGAGAAATCAAACTCAAAAAAGTAGAGGGTGGACTTTAGAGGTTTTAAAACTGATTGAGAAGATTAGCAATAATGAATTTGATCTTAATCATGTTTATAAATTCGAAGGCACATTGAAACTCAAGTTTCCAAACAACAACTTTATTAAAGATAAAATAAGGCAGCAATTACAAGTTCTTAGGGATAAAGGCTTAATTGAATTTAAAGGAAATGGAAATTACAAAAAAATTGAATTATAAGTCATGGATAAAGAAAACGCCTCTGAAAATTCAGAGGCGTTTTCTTTATCTATCAAATTCAAAACTTACTTCCGGGTAGTGCGGATACGAAAATGGAACGTTCCGGAAACGGTTTTCTGAAGGTTTGGGTCGTTTACTTCGGCGGTTTGCATCTGGTACTTGGCTTTCACTTTAAAGAAGGCTTCGGTAGCGTTGTGGCCGTCGTATTTCACCGAAACAATTTCGTTGTAAGAATCCGCCGACAGCCCGTCTTTGCTGATCAGGCGCTGGCTGCTGCCTTCGGTTACCGGCAATTTTAAAGCCAACTGGAATGGCCCATCGTAATTCCCAACCCGCTTAATGCTGTACTGTTTCAGGTTGGTCGGCTTTACAATCTGCGAACTATCCTTCGGGTAAGAAAAGTAAAATGTAGAAAGCGTAGAAGCGGAAGTTGCCGAAACAATATAAGTTGCTGAATCGAGGTCAATTGCCGGCAGATCCAGGCGTTCGCAGTCGATGTTGCGTTCCCAGTCCGGGGTTTTAAAATTGAAATGCAGGCTTTCGGTTATGCCCGGCGTAGGGTTATCGTCTTTTTTATCCTCATAAACGCAGGAATGTAATGAGAAAGCAAAAAGCAGGCTCAAAGCACCAATAGTTGCCTTTCTGATAAAGCACTTAAAAGTAGGACCGGTCATAGCGAAGGAATTTCAGGCTTATAGATTTACACAAATGTAACCACAAGCCGACAAAGCTTCCAATACCTACTTTTATGGATTTCTTTATTTATTTACCAATTCCTACTCCCGAAACTTCCTGAAAGGCAGTGAATCCGCTTTCTTACAAAGAAGCAAATCAGCTTTTTAAAACCAAACTACCCAAAACTAAGTTTTCCTGGTGGCCGGTCGAGCGCATGAATCTGTCCTTTATACTTAGCCGGAAGCAGCAACGCTTTCAGGATCCAGTCGAGGTTTAGTTTGCGGGTGATGCGGTAGATTGGCACCGCCGGCAGCAAGACCGAAACTTTGCCAATATCCAGGAGTTTGCGCACGCGCTTGGGAATGACCAGCAATTGCGCTTGCAGCAAAATATTGTACCGGATATTGCCCAGATGCTTTTTGTATTGCTGAAAAAGATCAGCCGTATACCGGCTGCTTTTCAGGTTCTGGCGCAAATGCTCGGCCCGCATAGCCTGCCATTGCGGAAACGTTTGCGGCAGGCCCTGCAAGCCCATGCGCAAACCTACACGGTTAAATACGTCAAAAACTTCTTCTTTTTCGGTTGGTGTAAGGCGGCGGTCCAGCAATTCAAAACTCCGGATAGAATAATCGATCAGCATGAAAAGTACATCGCGGTAAGCCCAGTCCGGAATTTTTTCGCCGCGTTTGTGCTCCACCCCGGCATGAATCTTCGCCATTGTATCGATCGCTTTTTCGGCCGCCTGCTTCTCAGAAAAAACAATTACGCGCGCATATTCTACCGTAGAAAAAAGCCGGCCTAACGGATCCTGGGGCAACTTGCCGGTAAAATAAAGCCAATCAACGGCCTTATTCAGAGCGAATTCGGCTGCCGCGCCGGCAAAAATGAACAAAATAATATCGGAGGTACCCCAGATCTGCCGCACCACCGAATCCTCCTTTACAAAATATTCCATACCGTTTATATAATCAGACTTGAGTAAACAAAAAAAAACTAAAGAAATAACCTTGAAAAACCGGTTTTAGTTTGCGCAACAAATTCAATACCACGTTGCGCAAACTCTTTATAACGTACAAAATAAAAGCGCCAATGAACCATAAACAAAGACCGCCTGAAGTAAAACGTGCAAAATTCCACAACCGGTATAAAAAGAAATGCGCAGCCTTTGCGTTTCAAGGTTTGTTTCGGCAATTTCAATATTGAGGAGTTTTCAGGCCTAAAACGGTAGCGTTTTTACATAAAAAAAAACGGCTTCCTGTTTGGGGAAGCCGCCGTGAGAGCAAGTATGTGAGACTGTATTTTCTATTTGCGCGCCAGGTTTTCCGGTGCTTTTACGGCCTGCAGCATAAGCGTATAAGCCTGTTGCTGAGCCGGGTTCAGGAGCGCCCAAAGGCGGCGGTTATATTGCACTTCTATATCCAGCTGAATACCGGCTTTCTGAGCGGCATCGGCAACGTTTAGCAAAGCTTTATCCATTGCCTGAAACTTCTGCTGCTCCAGATTTTTAACCTGAATAAACTGACCTTCATTCAATTGCAGATCAACGGCAAGCTGACGCGTTAACTCCAGCGCGCGGTTATCGGTGGCTTGTGCGAAATTGGCAAATAAGCCCAGGGCGAAGATTAAGGTGATCTTTTTCATGATAATACGATTTGCGGTTTTAAAATTAAGCGTGATTTTATTTGCTGAACCTGCTCCTAAGTGTCTCAGATTCAATACAAAGTTCGGTGTTAATTTACCGCCCGGCGGAATAATTCGATGAAACGCGCTTTTTGGAAGTTAAAACCAGTCATCAGTCCGACGAAGCTTGCTTTACCTGTTAAATTCTAAGAAACTGTTTTAAAAGCCATTAGCAACGTTTAAGCATTACTGAGATCATTGCTATATATACCATCGATTGGCTGTTCATTCTGTTCTTCTCATAATCTTTATTCAGACGCCTTGCATGCAGCATCC
>NZ_JBHSKT010000013.1:0-77447 GCF_042657365.1 Adhaeribacter terreus
GGATGATGCATGCAAGGCGTCTGAATAAAGATTATGAGAAGAACAGAATGAACAGCCAATCGATGGTATATATAGCAATGATCTCAGTAATGCTTAAACGTTGCTAATGGCTTTTAAAACAGTTTCTCAGGATGACAGTAAAAAACAGTATCTTTTCAAGCAGAAAAAGTCAATTGCAAACCACACTACCAACTTGAAGAGATCTCTCCTATCGTCGAGATGACCGCAAAAACGCTATACCTTTTAAACTAAAAAACTTACCTTCACTCCTACTCCCAAACCTCAAACCCCCATTGCAAAACAATTTCAACTTTGTAGCCCCATTTTACGACCCGCTTTCCAAACTCATTTTCGGCCAAAGCATAAAAAATTCCCAGCTCAGTTTGCTGCCTTTTATCCCCGAAAATGTTACTGTTTTAATTATTGGCGGCGGCACCGGTTGGATTCTGGAAGAAATGCTGAAACAAAACAAAACAAGCAAAATTCTCTACCTCGAAGTTTCAGAGAAAATGCTGGCACAAAGCAAAAAACGCTATGCAAAACTGTCCCAAAACTCCGAAACTAAAGTTGAATTCCGCCTGGGAACCGAACAAACTTTACAACCTGAAGAAACGTTCGATGTAATTTTCACCGGTTTTCTGCTCGATCTTTTTCAGCCGGAAAATCTGCAAAAGCTCATGCAAAAACTTCACGGGCATTTAAAACCAAATGGGCTTTGGCTTGTGGCCGATTTTGCGCCGCAAAACGCTACCTATTTCTGGCAAAAAAGTCTGCTTAAAACCATGGTGCTGTTCTTCAAACTTACCGCCAACCTGCAAGCCAACACACTACCAGAAATTGAGAAAGCCTTAGAGAATTTTCCGCTGGAGCAATTAAACAAACACCTGTTTTATCATAACCTGATCTTCGCGGCAACTTACCGGAAACGGTAGGGTTTTGTGTTAAAAAACCCATAAACCTTGCATCTGAAGAATAAGATTCCGCCGCTTTTCCTTATCTTCCCTGTTCCAAGATTTCCCGAACTATGAAAAAGACATTCCTGCGTTTTACCGGCAGTTTTTTGCTGCTTTTCCCTACCCTTTTGCTGGCACAAACGCAAACCAATTACAAAATTTCCTTCCCGAATTTAGTGCATCACGAAGCCGAAATAACCGCTGAATTTACCGGCGTACCTTCGGAAACGTTAGAAGTACGCATGGCGCGAAGCTCGCCGGGGCGGTACGCGCTGCACGAGTTCGCTAAAAATGTGTACGCCGTAAAAGCAACCAATTCCAAAGGCGAAACGCTGAAAATTACCCGCCCGAATCTGCACCAATGGAATATTTCGGGCCACGACGGCACCGTAAAAGTTACTTACACCTTATTTGCGGACCGCGTTGACGGAACGTATGCCGGCGTTGATGAAACGCACGCGCATTTAAACGCCCCGGCTACGTTCATGTATGCCCCGGTGTTCGACCAGAAACCTAGTTTTGTAACGTTTGATATTCCGGCCGGAAAGAACTGGACCATTGCCACGCAGTTAAAACCGGAAACCGGAAAGAACACGTTTTCTGCCCCGAATTTCCAGTATTTAATGGATTCCCCAACCGAGCTCGCTGATTTTATGTGGCGCGAATGGCCGGTGCAGGATCAGGGAAAAAACAAAACCATTCGCTTCGCCCTGCATCACAACGGAACCGCTGCCGAATTCGATAAATACGCAGAAGAAACGAAGAAAGTAGTACAGAAGTCGCAACAGGTTTTCGGTGAATTACCCGATTTCGATTTTGGCACTTACACGTTTATTGGCTGCTACGTACCACATGCGGCCGGCGATGGCATGGAACACCGAAACTCTACCACGTTAACCTCGCCAAGACCATTAAAAACCCACGCCAAAGATAATTTAGGCACCGTTTCGCACGAGTTTTTTCATGCCTGGAACGTAGAACGCATCCGTCCGCAAAACCTGGAACCTTTCAATTTTGCCGATGCCAATTCAAGCGATGCACTCTGGTTTGCCGAAGGTTTCACGAATTATTACGGCGATCTTTTGCTTTGCCGCAGCGGCGCAATTTCTGTAGATGAATATGCCAAACAACTCAGCAGCAACCTCGATAATTTCCTGCTGCTGCCCGGAAAAGATCTTTATTCGCCGGCCGAAATGAGTCGGCTGGCGCCTTTTGTAGATGCGGCCCGTTCCGTAGATAATACCAACCGCCTGAATACCTATGTTTCGTATTACACGCACGGCGATGTGTTGGCGTTGGCGCTGGACCTTACGTTGCGAAGCGAATTTGCGGGTTTAAGTCTGGACGATTTTATGCGTGCTGTATGGCAGAAATACGGCAAAACCCAAAAACCTTACGTGCTGAAAGACCTGGAACTGACCTTAGCCGAAGTAACCAAAAACGAACCTTTCGCCAGCGAATTTTTCCAGAAATACATTTACGGCCACGCTCCGGTAGAATTTAAAACGCTCCTGCAAAACGTTGGCATGGAACTCCGCCCCGAAAAAGCAAAACAGGCATCACTCGGTTTCGCGCCGCTTGCTTTTGCCAACAACCGCGCCACCATGCAGATCGGCAGTTTATCAGGAAGTCCGCTTTATAAAGCCGGTGTAGAAAATGAAGACATACTTTTAAAGCTTAACGGCAAAAAAATAACCAGCGCTAAATCGCTAGAGAATATCCTGAAAAAACATAAACCCGGCGATAACGTGATCTTAGAATTTGAGCAGCGCGGCCAGGTAAAAAAAACCACCGTTACTTTAATTGAAAATCCGGATATGGAAGTAGTAACCATTGAAAAAACCGGCAAAACGCTATCCGATTCGACTAAAAAACTCAGAGACAGCTGGTTGAAGTAATGTCTTCAAGTCCCCCTTTGGAGGGGGTTGGGGGAGGACAACATTATTGAAAACTCATATTGCGAAGATACGAAACACGGTGATTCTCCCCTTGAGGACAAGCCAAACGCGAGTTTGAGCTTGCGAGCGGAGCTCATAGAGGGGTGTTTTTCTACATGCGATTACACCCCACCGGCTCCCCTCAAGGGGAGAGTATCAGAAATCGTAAAATTCCTCCCCCTACCCCCTCCAAAGGGGGACTTTTACGTTGAAACGTTTGCATACGGTTAGAACTTAAATACTGTGTACCTTAGAACCAATTTTCTGGCATACTTTTCCAACCAAAATTCCGTTAAAGGAAAGAACCGCAGAATTTTGTAACTTGCTTTCGCACAGCAAATGCAATTGCTTATGAAACTGAAACTTACTTTTCTTGCCTTTTTTGCTACCGTTGGCTTTTCTGCTTTCGCGCAGCAAACTGAAAAAGCGGCTTTAACCAATACTGTTCCGGAAGTTGCCGCAACCGTTTCTTCCGATTCTGTTGCGAAAACAAATCCGAATGCAGATGCAAAAACGGTAGTGCAAATTCCTCAAAAAGTATCGTTCAGTTTATCGGCGGGCACCATGTTCAGCAATTACGGACATGCCTCGTATCTATCGCCAGCCATGTATTACCGCCTGAACAATAAATTCAGCGTGTTTTCCAGCGTTACCTATCTGAATAACAATTTCACATCTTTCGCTTCGGAAAACCGCCAGCCGATGGCTACCAAACATTATCTCGTTCACGTGGGCGGCGCTTACGATGTTTCAGAGAAATTGCGTTTATCGGGCAGCGTTTGGCGGGATTTTTCCGGTATTTCCGGCCAACCCGAAATGATGAACGGTTTTAAAATGCCAGCCAGCTACGGCACCGAATTCAACGCGAGTTACAAATTCAACAAAAATTTCTCCGTGCATGGCAGCATCCGTACTTCCCACGGAAATCCGTACGGTTCGCCTTTTTTCAACAATTACAATTCCTTTAATTCTGGTTTCAGCCCGGCGCAACCCTTCGGATTTTAGAATATAAACCGCAGGCAAAAATCATTGATTTCCTTATCTTTGCTCAAAGCATTTAAGGAAATTTCATGTCGCCAACGCTTATTATCGGCATTATTGCCGCTTATTTCTGCATCCTGATCTTTATTTCTTTCCTCACCGGCAGGAATACCGATTCGCAAACCTTTTTCCTGGCCAACAAGCAATCGCCGTGGTACATTGTGGCTTTTGGTATGATCGGCACGTCACTTTCCGGCGTTACCTTCATTTCTATTCCCGGAACCGTGGCAACCAACAGTTTTTCGTATTTGCAGCTGGTTTTAGGTTATTTACTGGGTTACCTGGTAATTGCCACCATTTTAATGCCGCTTTATTATAAGCTGAACCTGGTTTCGATCTATACCTATCTGGAGAAACGGTTTGGTTACTGGAGCTACAAAACCGGCGCTTTTTTCTTTATTCTTTCCCGCACCATCGGCGCCGCGCTTCGGCTTTACGTGGTGGCCGGCGTGTTGCAATTAGCAGTTTTCGATGCTTTAGGTGTACCGTTCTGGCTTTCCGTTTTAATTACGGTGCTGCTCATCTGGGTGTACACATTCCGCGGCGGTATGAAAACCATTATCTGGACCGATACTTTCCAGACTTTAGCCATGCTGATCTGCGTAGGCACTAGCATCGTTTTAATTTCCAGCGAACTGAACCTGAGTTTCGATGGCATGGTGAACACCATTACGGAAAGTAAATATTCGCAAACCTTTTTCTGGGACGCCAAAGACAGCAAATACTTCCTGAAACAGTTCTTTTCCGGCGCATTTATTACCATTGTAATGACTGGTTTAGATCAGGATATGATGCAGAAAAACCTGAGTTGCAAAAACATTGGCGAAGCGCAGAAAAATATGTTCTGGTTCAGCGTGATCCTGGTTTTAGTAAACGTTTTCTTCCTGGCCTTAGGCGCGCTGCTTTACATTTACGCCGATACCAAAGGCATACAGCTGCCCGCCAAAGGCGACGATGTTTTCCCATTCCTGGCCCTGAAACACTTTAATATTCTGGCCAGCGTAACCTTTATTGTGGGCATTGTAGCCATTACCTACGCTTCCGCCGATTCGGCTTTAACGGCGCTTACCACTTCTTTCTGCGTAGATTTTCTCGATTTTGCCCACCGCGACGAACACCAGCGCGTGCGTTTACGCTACATGGTGCACTTGGGCTTCTCTTTTATGCTGATGTTGGTGATCATGATCTTCCGGGCCATAAACGACCAGAGCGTAATTGCCGCCGTTTTTAAAGTTGCCGGTTATACTTACGGGCCATTACTCGGTTTATACGCTTTCGGCCTTTTCACCAAACGCCACCTCCGCGACAAATGGGTACCGCTTATCTGCGTGGTCTGCCCTATTCTTACCTACATTACCAATGCAAACTCCAAAGAATGGCTTTTCGGCTACGAATTCGGCTTCGAAATTCTGATGCTCAACGGCTTCCTGACCTTTATGGGCTTGTGGTTCATTTCCAAAAAACACCCGGAAGATGTAGTGGCGTTAATGCCGGTGGCTTCTTAAAACAATAGGGTTTTGATGTTAAAAAGTGTTCCTTTCTTAAGTAATTCAACCTGTAACATTTTATATTTATATACATTTTCTTTTCTTTGTTAAAGATACCTTTAACAAGGTTTATGAAACTATATACTTCTTCTTTCATACAACAGCAAAAATTAACCAAAAAGCTATTTGCTTACGTGTTATTTCTTTTTGCCTTATTAGAAAGCACTGGTCATGTTTTAGCTCAAACTCTGCCTACGGTATTATGGGATAAGACATATGGCGGAACAACTAGGGATGAAGCTATCAACATCAAACAAACTTCCGATGGTTCTTATATCATTGGCGGAAATTCATGGTCAGATAAAAATAGCGTAAAGAGCGAATCTGGTAAAGGCATTTTGGATTACTGGATCATAAAAACTGACCAGAATGGTATTAAAATCTGGGATAAAACTTTCGGTTCAGCTAATAACGAATTACTTGCAGATATAATTGAAACTACTGATGGAGGTTATCTCATTGGCGGTACTTCAGCTGGTTCAGGCCCAACCAACGAAGATAAATCTGAATCTTCTAGAGGTGCGAGTGACTTCTGGATTATTAAACTGGATACAAATGGGAATAAAATCTGGGACAAAACCTATGGTGGAAATCATTTAGATAAATTAAATTCTTTTCAAGAAACTGCCGATAGCGGATATATTTTGGGAGGAATATCTAACTCACCTGCAGGTTTTGATAAAAGCCAGAGCTCAAAAGGCTTGACAGATTTCTGGATAATTAAAATTGATTCGAAAGGCAATAAACGATGGGATTCCACTTTTGGCGGAACGCAAAATGACGAATTAAAAGTAATTAAACAAACCCCAGATGGCGGTTACTTGGCAGTAGGAACTTCCAATTCAGAGGTAAGCGGAGACAAAAGCTCGCCAACGCGAGGTAAAGTTGGTGAAGAAGATTACTGGCTTGTAAAACTGGATGCCAATGGCAACAAGCTTTGGGATAAAACCTATGGCGGAGATGCTAATGAAGGAATAGAGAACCTCCTTTTGCTTCCCGATGGGAATTTTATAATTGGTGGGCATAGTAATTCTCCGGTTAGCGGCGAGAAAACCAATACTCCATACCAATACCACTTTCCGCACTATTGGCTGCTGAAACTGGATCAGAACGGTAATAAGATATGGGATAAAAGTTTAGAAGATTTCTCTGTTTTTAGTTACCGCTTAATTTCCGCCAATGATCATGGCTTTCTGTTAGGTTCCACCTTCAATCCAATAATTTCAAAAGCGCAAGGGAAAGGTGAATATGATCTCCGGATTTTCAGGTTAGACTCTTTTGGCAACAAAGTATGGGACAAAATTATTGGTAGTAAAAAGTCTGACAATTGTGAAGGGATGATCCAAACCACAGATGGAACCTTTGTTTTACTCGGCAACTCACTTACCGGCGTTTCCGCCGACAAAACTCATGCAGGCTATGGAGAAAGCGATTACTGGGTAGTAAAACTGAGTGCCGAACCTAAAATAAGTAACCTGGGCCCGATCAGACCAAACTTCGAAAACGATTGTGCCGGAACATATATTAACTTCACGAGCCCTTTCACTTCAAACGCAGATTCAGTAAGCTGGAATTTCGACGATCCTCCATCCGGTGCTTCTAATTCAAGCAACGAAAATTCTCCTTATCATAACTTTACCGGCCCCGGCCCTTACAACATTACACTAACTGTTTATGAAAAAGGTATAGAATCTATTTATACCAGCCTTTTGATCATAAATGAAATTCCGGTGGTTGATCTGGGAAAAGAACAAACTTTCTGCGCCGGGTCTACGCTTCAGTTAACTAATTTAGCCGCCTCACAACCCGGCCAAACCTACAGTTGGAGTACCGGGGATACAACTGCTACTCTAAATGTAACGCAACCCGGAACCTATACACTTAAGGTAGGCAACGGCAGTTGTTTTACATCTGCGAGCGTAACAGTAAAAGCCGATTTCTGTTCCGAAAATTTCCGGATTCCAAACATTATCACGCCAAACAGCGACGACAAAAATGATAAATTCGTGATTCAAGGTATTTTACCAAAACAAGGTAATCTTAAAATTTATAATCGCTGGGGTGGCTTAATTTACCAAAACGATGCGTACGATAATAATTGGCCAGAAGAGAAAATAACTCCTGGTACTTATTATTACTTTCTTAATCTACCTGAGTATGGAAAAACTACCAAAGGCTGGATAGAAGTTTCATACTAATAGTGCCTCTGTAATTTTTAACTTCAAAGCTCATCAACCTCCAAAAACGCTATCCTTTCCAGCTAAAAAACTCCGGCCAATCGCTTCCCAAGCAAAACTCCTTAAATTTCCGTATCTTTGCCCGATTTTCCCCTGAAAAAGCCTGCAAAAACGCTATGCTTAAAGGGAGAAAAACTATTACAAAAGCAAAGAATGGCAAAACGCGGATTCGGACCTTCCAGAAACGGAAGCGCTGACGATAAAGAAAACAAAAAACCTCTTACCAAAGAGAACCTCAAAAAAGGCCTACGGATATTTCATTACGTATTGCCCTACAAAGCCAAATTCATTATCGGGCTTTTCTTTTTAGCGCTTTCAAGCTCCACCTTCATGGTTTTCCCGCTCGTAACCGGCAAGCTCGTCGATTCGGCCATGGGCAAAACCGACTGGTTTGTAAACGACATCAACCTTATTGCGCTCGGACTTTTTGGTGTAATTCTGTTGCAGGGCATTTTCTCTTTCTTCCGCATCTATTTCTTTGCGCAGGTTTCCGAAAACGCAGTTGCCGACATCCGCCGCAGCCTGTACCAGAAATTCATGACGCTGCCCATCCATTTCTACGAAAAACGGCGTGTAGGCGAAATCACCAGCCGCATCACTTCCGACGTTGGCCAATTGCAGGATACGCTTTCTATTACCCTGGCTGAACTTTTCCGGCAGGTCATTACGCTGGTAGGCGGCGTTATTTTTATCATGATCATGTCGGTGAAGCTGTCGCTTTTCATGCTGGCAACCTTCCCGTTCATCATTGTGCTGGCCATGGTTTTCGGAAAAAGAATTAAAAAACTGAGCCGCAGCACCCAGGACGAACTCGCCAAAACGAACGTAATTGTTGAAGAAACACTGCAAGCCATAAACGCCGTAAAAGCCTTCACCAACGAATTTTTCGAAATAAAACGCTATAATACTGCCCTGAATAAAACGGTGCGCACGGCTTTACAGGCTTCGTATTACCGCGGCGCGTTCGTTTCCTTTATCATCATCGGTATTTTCGGCGGCATCATTGCTATTATCTGGTACGGCGCTACGCTCGTGCAACACGGCGATATTACCATTGGCGAACTGCTTTCTTTCGTAATGTACACCACTTTTATCGGCGCTTCGGTTGGCGGTTTAGGCGATCTTTACAGCAAGCTGCAGGTGTCTTTAGGCGCTTCGGAACGCGTGCTGGAAATTCTGGATGAACAAGCCGAACCGGTGCAGGAAAGCGAACCTTTCAACAATGCAGCTTCGCGGGTAACAGGTAATATTGCCTACAAAAACGTAGCCTTCTCCTACCCAACCCGCACCGATGTGCAGGTGCTTAAAAACATCAGCTTCAACATTAACAGCGGCGAAAAAATAGCGTTAGTGGGACCGAGCGGAGCCGGTAAATCTACCATTGTGCAGCTGCTCATGAAATTCTACGACCTGCAAAGGGGCTCCATCAGCATCGACGGGCAGGATATTAACGCTTACAATTTAACGCAGCTGCGCCACAACATCGGCATTGTGCCGCAGGAAACCATTTTATTTGGCGGCAGCATTCGTGAAAACATTGCCTACGGAAAACCGAACGCAACTTTGGAAGAAATTACCGAAGCTGCGAAAAAAGCCAACGCCTACCAGTTCATTTCTTCTTTCCCCGAAGGTTTTGAAACGGTGGTCGGCGAACGCGGCATCAAGCTTTCCGGCGGCCAGCGCCAGCGCATTGCCATTGCCCGCGCCATCCTGAAAAACCCTGCTATTTTGGTTCTCGACGAAGCAACCAGCTCCTTAGACTCCGAATCCGAAAAACTGGTGCAGGATGCCATGGATGAACTGATGAAAGGCCGCACCAGCATTATAATTGCCCACCGTTTAAGCACCATCCGCAAAGCCGATAAAATTTTAGTGATCGATGGTGGTCAAATTGCCGAAGAAGGTTCACACGAAGCACTTTCAGAAGATAACGGCTTGTATGCCAACCTTTTAAAACTCCAACTACAGCAACACTAAAATGCTATGCTTTTAAGCTCAAAAACGCAAAAGGCTGCCTCAATAAGGTGGCCTTTTTTTTGTGCCGTTGTTGGTGTTTTCACTATAGCCGTCAGGCTAATTTCGGGAGCCACTGTAGAGACGCAATACTTTGCGTCTTTCACAGCATTGCGACAATATATTGCAACAATTTTTTGCGTTTTGTTTCAGCCTTGTAATTGCATTTACATCTTAAAACTACTACTGGTACCCCGATTGGAGACGTAAAGTATTCCGTCTCTACCTTCAAAATCTTAACTGTCTTATGCAGACAGCCTTTTTTATGCAGCAGATGTTTGGTAAAGTTTTGTCAAGTCCATTCACAACCTTTTACGGCATTTTTCAGTTTCGGAAAATTACCGATTGATAACCTAAATTCATTTGTATGCACAAGCGAAATTCTTACCTTTTATTCACCCTCTTTTTCAGCTTCACGTTTTTATTCTCCGGCCTTGCCTTTGCGCAAATCGAATTACCTCCCATCAGCCCGCGCGCGAAGATCACGCAGAAAGTTGGCCTCACCGATGTAACCTTCGATTATTCGCGCCCGAGCGTGCAGGGCCGTAAAATTTTCGGCGACCTGGTACCGTATGGCAAAGTTTGGCGCACCGGCGCGAACGAATCTACCAAAATAACCTTTGCCGATAATGTTACTTTAGAAGGCAACCGCGTTCCAGCCGGCACTTACGCCCTTTACACCATTCCCGGCGAAGACCAGTGGACGATCATCATTTACAAAGATCCGACGCTTTGGGGCTCCGATAAATACAACCAGGGCAACGATCTGCTGCGCTTTAACGTGCCGGCCCAGAAAAACGCCAACAACGTAGAAGCCTTCACCATAGACCTGACCAACTACACCCAGAACTCCGCCGACGTAGAATTGCTATGGGCCAAAACAGCCGTTAAATTCCGGATCGAAACTGAAGTAGATGCCAAAGTAATGGCCGAAATCGAGGAACGGATTAAAAACCAGAAAGAACCCGATTACAGTTTATATTACCTGGCTGCCGGTTACCTTTACAACAACGATAAGAACCTGACGCAGGCTCTGGAATGGATCAATAAATCCATTTCCATCGATCCAAAATACTGGACAGTGCACTTAAAAGCGAAAATTCTGGCGAAACAAAAGCGATACGACCAAGCCATTGCCGCGGCCAATGAATCTGTTTTCCTGGCTAAAAAAGCGCGTAACGAAGATTACGTAAAGCTAAACCAGCGCTACATTACCCAATGGAAAAAACTGACCAAACAGAAAGCAGTTTAATTGTTGATTGTTAATTGTTGATTGTTAATTGTTGATTGTTAATTGTTGATTGATAAAAAAAAATGCCCCGGCGAAAGTCGAGGCATTTTTTTATGTGGCAGTTTTCTAGTGAAAAAGGATAGCGTTTTAAAGATAAAGTCCCCCTTTGATGGGGGCAGGGGATGACCATGCATTTCTGATCACAATTGCTTTTTCGGATATTTTTATCCGAAAACCACCTGTTACGGATTTATCAATCCGCATATGAAGGTCTGCAAGGCAGTAAATGCGGGTTAATAGACCTGCCACAGATAACTTCCGGATCTATAGATTCGGAAGAGCAGTTTTTTTACTTAGAATGAAACAGCCCTGAACTTAAAAAAACCTTTCTAACTCGTAAAAACAATTTAACAATTAGACAATTTAATAATTTAACGATTTCGAACCTGAATGATCTGGGCGGCTACGCTGATGGCAATTTCTTCCGGCGTTTCGCTTTTTATCTGAAGCCCTATCGGGGAATATATTTTTTGCAGCGTTTCTTCCGAAAAACCTTCTTCGAGCAACTCGTTAAACAGTTGGTCTACTTTGGTTTTGCTGCCCATCAGGCCGAGGTATTTAAATTTTTTACCGGCCAGTTGTTTCAGGGCTTCTTTGTCAGAACGGTAACCGAAGGTCATGATCACCACGTAACTTTGATCGCCTTCCGGAATAAATTCTGCGAGCTTCGAAAAGGGCGTGATCGTTTTGAAATGTACGATCTGGTTCTGCTCAAAAGTATCCAGCCCCTCCCGGTCATCGAATAAATGCAGGTCGAAACCAAGCAGGCTCATTACTTTAGAAAAAGCAAGTGCTACGTGACCTCCACCAACAATATACACCGAATCGTTTTCCGGCAGCACTTCTGTATATTGCCAAACGGTAGGCTTTTGCGATGAAAAACCATAACGCACCGGCTGGTGCATATCCGGGAAAAAACTTATGCCTTTTTCAATAAGCTGGAGCACGCCTTTTTTCCGGTTCTTAATGGCCGTAATTATTTTTTCAACTTCCGGAAGATCAGTTACCTGCAACGGATAAATACCCACCGACTGGTGCCCCGAACAGATCATGCCCGATTGGTTTTGCGCCGCCAGTTTTGAATGGATCTGGTGTTTCAGAATGGGTTTGGTCTGGTTGTCGGCCAGCATTTTTTTAGCCAGTTCTACGAGTTTATGTTCCATAATTCCGCCGCCTACTGAACCGCACATTTCGCCGGAAATGCGCACGGCCATTTTAAAACCCTGCCGCCCCGGGCTGCTTCCTTCGTGGTGCAAAACTGCCAGTAAAGCTACCGGCGCACCCCGCTGCAAACGCTTCCGCACAAATTCCCAAACCTGTAGATCTTTCATTATTCAGTAATTGGTATTCCGTAAAGTTTATCAGTTCAAATATACAACCGAAGAATTATTCATTAACCCTTATCCCCTATTCGCTCAAAATACTCCCTGATCGCTATTTAAACCAAGTCGCCGCCAGCGCAAAATAAACCGCCATTATTGCCGAAAAAAGCGCGCTAGCCATAAACCGGTGCCGGTACGGTACTTTATTCTGGATCAGGTAATTGGCCGATAAAGAAACCGGCAGATTCACTACAAAAGAAATTGCTGCGATCCGGAAAAGGTCCCAGGATATTTCATGAAAATTACCAGAAAAAAGCTTGATAAAAAACATGTGCCGAGCAATCCATAAAGGGCTGAAATAGGCCAGCGAAAGCAAGGTGCGTTGCAAGGCATTTTTTAAGGAATTGGTTTTCACCAGTTTGCCATCGAGCCACCGGAAATAATTCGGGATCTCGAAGGCATAAAGCGTGGCGCCCAAAACCATCATGCCGAGCATGCGGGTAACGGTGAACTGATTTTGCAGCAGTGCCGCCGCCGTATCGCCGGAAGCATAGATCAGGAAACCTCTGAAGATATTAGAACGGGTGTAAACGAAATTCAAAAAATGGAAATTAAACAGTATAAACGGTAGGGTTTCCGGGCAAAAATCTCAAGGCTGGCTTCCGAAATCCGGATACAAAGTTAGCAATACTTTTTCAGGCGTCATTGGGGCAGAAAATTTTGGTTCAGCCGCCGGCCGGAAAGCTTTTATGGCGTTGCGCAAGGCAAAATAAGCACCAATGCCATACATAAGCGGCGGTTCACCCACGGCTTTGGAACCGAAAATGGCCAGTTTACTGCCTTTGGTATCCATAAAATGCACCTCAATTTCCTTCGGAACAGAATAAATATCGGGTACTTTATAGGTAGAAAGCGCATTGGAAAGCAACCGGCCTTCCTGGTTATAGAGTAATTCCTCCAGCGTCATCCAGCCAATTCCCTGCACCAAACCGCCTTCAATTTGCCCCAGGTCCACGTTTGTATTCAGGCTGGAACCAAAATCATGGGCAATTTTCACGCTATCGATTTCGTAGGTGCCGCGCAGGCAATCTACCGTGGTAGTTATAATGGCGGTGCCGTAAACATGGTACGCAAACGGATGGCCTTTTTCAATCTCCGGGTTAAAATGAATTTCCGGCGTGGCGTAATGGGCATTTTCACTTAAACTAATTCTGCTCCAGAAAGCAGAGAACACGAGTTTTTCCCACGAAAGGTCTACCGTTTTTCCGTTCACCCAAACCTGTTCTTCCTGAATTTCGATCGGTGTATTTTCCGGCAAATTTAACTGAATGGCAATATGCGTTTTCAATCTTTCTTTCAGCGTTTCGCAGGCCATTTGCACCGCTTTCCCGTTCAGGTCGGCGGTGGCAGAAGCAGCCGATGGCGACGTGTTGGCTACGCGCGTGGTGTTGGTGGTTTCTATGCGGATGCGTTTGGGATCAATGCCTAAAACCCGCGCCGCAACCTGCAGCATTTTGGTGTTCACGCCCTGCCCCATTTCTACGGCGCCGGTACTTACGCCTACGCTGCCGTCCTGGTAAATATGCACCAATGCCCGCGACTGGTTCATGGCCGTTTTAGTAAAAGAAATTCCGAAGCAGATCGGCATTAAAGCCATGCCTTTTTTTAGGAATTTATTCTGGCTGTTGAAAATGGTGATCTCGTCGCGCAGTTTCGGCAGATCGTATTTTCCGAAAGCGGTTTGCCAGCAATTTTGCGCTTCGCAGTTTTCGGTAATTTGCCCGTACGGGAATTCATCGCCTTCTTTCAGCAAATTCATTTCCTGCAAAACCGAAGCTTCCATGCCTAATTTTTCGGCGGCGTGCGCCAAAGCAGCTTCAATCACAAACATGCCCTGCGGACCGCCAAAACCCCGGAAAGCTGTATTAGGTGGCAAATTGGTTTTGCAACTGAAAGCAGTAGCCTTTACGTTCGGAATAAAGTAGGAATTGGTGCAGTGAAACAAGGTGCGCTCCAGCACCGCCGGCGAAAGATCGGCAGCAGCACCGGCATTCTGATAAAACGTAACTTCGTAAGCCTGAATTTTAAGATCTTTATCGAAGCCAATTTTAAAATCAGAAGAATACGGATGGCGTTTGCCGGTCATGCGCATGTCTTCCAGGCGGTGTAGCGATAATTTCACCGGCCGTTTGGTTAAAGCTGCACCCAGTAAAGCCATAACGGCCCAGGGCGTTGCCTGATCTTCTTTCCCGCCAAAACCGCCTCCCAAACGCATCACATCCACTTCAATTCTGGACATGCCAATACCCAAAACCGCTGCGCCGTGGCGTTGCACGGCCGTTGGTCCTTGCGTGGAAGTAGCTACGTAAAAGCTGCCGTTTTCTTTTATAAAAGCATAAGCGCCCTGCGTTTCGATGTATAAATGTTCCTGCCCGCCGCTTTCCGCCATGCCTTCAAAAACGTGTTCGCAGGCAGCAAAAGCGGTTTCGGTATTTCCAAGGGCAAAGGTTCGGGGCGGCATAATTAATTTCCCGACTTTATGCGCTTCCCGCGGGTCCGTAATTACCGGCAGTTTTTCAATTTCGATCTGAATTTTGTGGGAAGCAAGTTGTGCCTGCAATTCCGTTTCAGCTAAAACCACGGCAATGGGCTGGCCCCAGAAATGCACTTCGCCGTCGGCTAAAAGCGGTTCATCGGCAATAATACCCCCGATCTGGTTTTGACCGGGAACATCGTTGGCAGTAAAAATTTTCACCACGCCGGGCATGTTTTGCGCTTCCGAAAAATCGAGGTTCAGAATTTTACCGTGCGCTACCGGCGAGCTGAAAACCCAGGCGTAAAGCGTTCCCTGCCGCACCGGAATATCGTCGAGGTAAACCGATTCGCCGCGCACGTGGTTAAAAGCATCGATGTTTCTCATAGCAGGTTTTCGGCGGTTAAGGTGTTGGGGAACAGTTTCAGGAAATGCGCAAAGAAAAGCTGGCGCAGCAAGAGGCGTTTATACGTTTCGGAACCGCGCGCATCGCTGATTGGGGCAATTTCAGTTTGTAGCAATGTAGCGGCTTCTTTCAGCGTTTCCGGAGCAATTTCTTTACCAATCAGGAAAGCCGATGTCTGCATAAAATACTGCGGAATGGGGCCAATGCCGCCGGCGGAAAGATGCGCTTCATAAATTACGTTGCTTTCCGCTTTAAGCATGATGGCCGAATTTACGCTGGCAATATCGAGATGGGTGCGTTTCGATACTTTCTCAAAATTGAAATGCGTGTTTTTATCCGGAATATCGAACGTGATTTTTTCAATTATTTCGTCGGGTTCTTTCGCCAGTTTTTTATAACCGAGGTAAAATTCTTTTAACGGAAGTTCGCGGTGATTACCACTTTTTTGCAGGAAAATGGTAGCGTTTAGCGCCAGAAAAAAGATGGTCAGATCCCCGATCGGCGAAGCATTGGCAAAGTTTCCGGCAACGGTGCCCATGTTGCGGATCTGCGTGGAAGAAACCAGTTTCAAATACTGATGTAGTTCCGGAAACGCTGCCTGCATGGCTTCACTTTGCCGCAATTCTTCTACCGTGGTATTACCGCCAATGGTTATTTGCCCCAAATCATTTGTAATGCCTTTTAAACCAGAATCCTGGGCCAGCGTTCTAACGGTTGAAAGTTGCACTGCTTCCGGCTTTTGCACCAACAGATCCGTTCCGCCTCCAATCAGATATTCGACTTTTTCCTCCGGAAACCCTACCGTTTTTTTAGCTTCCTGGGTTTGTAAAGCCTGCAAACGTTGCGGAATTTCCGGGAAATACGCTGGTATAAACTGACTTTTTACGAGCCAATCCATACCGTTTTCCGTCGTTTTTTCTTTCAAATTAATTACCAGTTTTTTGGCGGCGCGTTCCAATGATTTATAACCGGTGCAGCGGCAAATATTTCCATCCATGGCTGCCAATGCTTTTGGGTAAGTCGGTTCTTTTTCAGAAAGGCAAAACCCGGAAAGCGACACCACAAAACCGACCGTACAGAAACCACATTGCGTACCGTTTTCTTCCACAATGGCTTTTTGTACCGGGCTTAGTTCATCTAAATTCAGGCCTTCTATCGTTACAATGTGCTTTCCTTCGGCGTTTGCCAGCGGCATTAAACAGGAAGTAACGGACCGGTAATGGACCTGCCCGTTTTCCAAAGATCCGACCAGAATAGTACAAGCGCCGCAATCACCTTCACGGCAGCCAATTTTGGTGCCTTTCAGGTGTTGCTGATAGCGGATAAAATCGAGCAAAGGCAAACCGGGCGGCTGATCGGTGCTGATGCTTTGCTGGTTCAATATAAATCGGGTCATCGGGTTCTTTTTAAACGGCGGAACTATGTAAATATAGGTTTTTCCGGTAAGATGTACGGGAATTGCACCGCACAATTTTCCTATTCCTAAAACAGAAATATTTCAACGCAAAAAAACCAGTTCATTTAATGTTTATAAAATATAAACAAGAAACACAATACTTTTTCTAATAAAATCAGTATGAATACACTAAGTAAATTTTTTAGCATATAACTTGCCCTTAATTCTCACCTTTTAGACTCTTTGGCATGCAGCATGAACTCTTAAATAACCTCAATAAACCTTTTCTGCGTTGGGAGTACGATAAAGAAAATAACTGGCTCTACCTGAACTGGATAAGTTTTGTTACTAAAGACAACCTGATAAAAGGTGCCGACCTGGTGTTGGAAATAATTCAAAAAAATCATTACGCCTATATTCTAAACGATAACCGGGAACTGTGTGGCCCCTGGGATAGCTCCAACGATTACCTCGAGTGCAATTGGATATCTCAAATGAAAGAAGCCGGGCTGCAATATTTTGCGCATGTGCTGGCTCCAAATGTAGCTGGTGCTTTATCGGCCCAGGATCTTCACCGCCGGGCGAACGGCATTTTCAACATGCAGCTTTTCGGTGATGTGGAGAAAGCAAAACAATGGCTGAAATCCATGCAGGCTCAGAGCTATGCCATCTGATAATGCCATCACAGGCGGGTATATTTGTGCTTAATATGCCGGAATTTAAGTAGTTTCGCGGTCTCATATCCAGAATTTTCTATGGCAATTTATACCCTTTCCGACATTTACATTTACCCTATCAAATCTTTAGGCGGAATTCGGGTGAACGAGACGCTGGTTGAAAAACGGGGGTTGCAATACGACCGTCGCTGGATGTTGGTAGACGAAAAAGGCAATTTTCTGACGCAACGCAAATTTGCGCACATGGCTTTGCTGCAGGTTGAATTAACGGATACCGGTTTCCTGGTTTCCCATAATCAGCAAAAAATGGCGCCGCTGCAAATTCCTTTTGAGGCCAACGACGAAAAAACCAAACTGGTAAGCATCTGGAACGACGTATCTTTTGCCTTTGAAGTAACTGCTGAAGCGAACGCCTGGTTTTCGGAAGCCTTGGGAATGCCGTGTAAACTGGTGCACATGCCCGATAACGCCATGCGCCACGTAGATCCGGAATATGCCCGCCCGAATGACCTGGTTAGTTTTGCAGATGCGTATCCATTCATGATGATCGGGCAGGAAAGTTTGAATGATCTGAACAGCCGACTGGCGGAACAATTGCCAATGAACCGTTTCCGGCCGAATCTGGTCTTTACCGGCGGCTCCGCTTTCGACGAAGATACCTGGACCGAATTTACCATTGGCGACACCACTTTTTTTCCGGTAAAACCCTGCGCACGCTGCTTAGTAACTACCATAAACCAGGAAACGGCCGAGCAATCTGCAGAACCTTTAAAAACGCTGGCAACATATCGCACGCAAAACAATAAAGTGAATTTTGGCCAGAACCTGATCCATAACGGTTTGGGTACCACTCTGAAAACAGGCCAGCAACTGGAAATCATCGACTAGGCTGCGGCACTATTTTCAGGATAAAAATTTCAAAACCGTTATTCCTGAAATTTTGCTTATTTTTACATAACCGGCTTCAGATTTTGTATTCCGGTTTCAGTTATGACTGCCGCTCCGAATTTTTCTACCCTTTCCCATACCGTTTCGTTACGTTTACAGCACCGGCTAATTGCTGTTTGGGCGCTGGCGGAAGGCGTTTTGGGCGGCATTTTACACGCTTTACATATACCCCTTACAGGTCTGGTGGTAGGCAGTATTGCGGTTTGCTGTTTAAGTCTGCTGGCACGTTTCCGGCGGCGGCGAGGCGACCTTCTAAAAGCTACCATACTTGTTTTGCTGGTAAAAGCCATGCTAAGTCCGCATGCGCCTTTGGCCGCTTACATTGCCGTTTTGAGCCAGGGTTTGCTAGCCGAACTTTTCTTCCTTTCCGGCAAAAACTTCAAACTGAACGGCATTTTATTCGGATTTTTCACGCAATTGCAATCGGCTTTATTGCATATAGGTAAACTGGTGTTGGTTTTCGGAATTGATATCTGGGTTGCGATGGATGAATATCTGGGTAAAATTGCGCAAAGCCTTGGGCTGCAGAACGGACCATTTACGGTTTACCTGGCGGTAATTTATGTTGGTGTACACGTTCTGGCAGGTATTTTTATTGGTTTTGTGGCCGCAAATTTACCTTCCCGTTTACCCAAAACTTCCGGAATAGCGGCTGAATTTTCCTTGCCAGAAGAGTTGCTGCAAAGTAAAATTGAACCGAAACCCAAAAGGAAAAGATTCAAGCTGCAATTCAGTCTGGTGGTTATCTGGCTGGTTTTGCTGGCGGTTTTTCTGCAATCTTATTTCGGCATTGGTCCGGTATTTTTACCAAAGCATAAGATCTTTCAGATTTTGATCCGTTCCGTTCTGATCGTTTCGGTTTGGTATTTTGTGATTTCGCCGTTGCTTTTACAGTTGCTGAAAAAGTGGCTGGCTGGCAAAAAAAGTGCACTGCAAACGGAGCTCGAAGCCATTTTAAACTTGCTTCCGGAAATGGGTGCGCTTCTGAAAAAAAGCTGGCTGCAAAGCGCAAACCTTACGGGAATAAAAAGACTGCGTACGTTCCTGAAACTTGCTTTCGGGCAATTATTTGTACTACCTTCCGAAACGCCGGTCCTGTTTTCTCCTGAAAAATAATACCGTTTTCATACGCAATTGGCCAAGATCTTTCTCATAACCGGACCTACGCAAAGTCGCAAGACCACCCGCCTGACCCATTGGTGCAGCGGCCGGACCGATGTGGGTGGCCTGCTTTCACCGATCGTATTTAATAAACGCTGTTTCCAGAATATCCGCACGCAGGAATGGCTGGCTATGGAAGCTGAACTGGATGAAGCCGAGGTGCAACAGGTTGGCCGCTATACATTTTCAGAGAGAACATTTGCCTGGGCCAACCATGTTTTGCTGCAAACCAGCCGCTTACCAGGCATTAAATGGCTGGTTGTTGATGAAATTGGTCCACTGGAACTACAGGGAAAAGGCCTTAATCCGGCGCTGGAAATAATTTTTTCAAACCTGCCTCCGCACCTGAATCTGATCCTGGTGATCCGGGAAAAGATCTGTGAAAGTGTGCTCGAAATTTATGATCTGAAACGATACGGCGTAGAACTGTTCCACTACCCGGAAAACTAAACGTTAGTTTTTAGGGCTGAATTCCTAGCGTTTATTATCTTTTTCAGTTACTACTTTCTTCGCCGAAATTTCTTTTTCCCGGCTTACTTCGGTGGCTTTTTTATCTTCCCGTAAACCTTCAAAAATGGCCTGCCGCACCAGTCCTGCAGAGGTCCATTCGGCAAAAGAAATCTCGCAAACCAATTCCGGTTTTACCCAGGTTACCGTGCGGCTAACTTTCACTTTACCGGCAAACGGCGATTCCTCCTGTTCCAGCGGTTTCAATTTGCTGATCAGGATTTCCAGGCTTTCGCGGTTGAAGCCACTGCCGCTCTGGCCAATATATTGCAATTTACCGCCTTCGTAAACTCCTAATAATAATGTCCCGATATGGATACGACTGCCTTTGGGTTCGGTGTAGCCACCAATTACCACTTCCTGCCGCAAATGCGTTTTTACTTTCAGCCAATCGTCGGAACGTTTGCCGGTTAAATATTTGCTGTCGGCTTTTTTGGCCATAATGCCTTCGGTCTGCAATTTTTCAGCTTCTTTAAAAAACGCAATACCTTTTTCAACCCGGTGCTCGCTGTAACGGATCGGATCTGTGTTTTGCAGCAGCTCTTCAAGGCGTTTTTTCCGTTCCAGCAAAGGCAGTTGCCGCAGATCTTCGCCGTTCAGATAAAGAATATCGAAAACGTAATAGTATAAATGTTCGGTAGGCGTATTCTGAAAGTTCTGCAGATCCTGGAAAATGACGCGGCCTTTTTTATCCTGCACTACAATTTCGCCGTCCAGAATTGCTTTATCTGCTTTTAGTTTCTCCAGGGCTTTTACCAGTTGTGGATATTGCGATTTAAAAGAATTGCCGCTGCGCGAATAAAGCTCCGTTTTTCCGTTTTCCACTTCGGCAATCGCCCGGAAACCGTCCCATTTATTTTCAAATATCCAGTCCGGGTGGTCGAAAGGTTTGTCGGTGAGGCGCGCCATCATGGGTACGATGCGGTGAGGTATTTCGGCTTTTTCAGGCTTTGCTGCTTTTGCAACTTTGGAGGTTTTAGCTAGATTTCCGGCTTTGGGCTGGACTTTTTTTTTTACTTTTCGCTACCGTTTTTCCCAAATGTTCTTCTGCATCATAGCTTTCGTGCACGGCATATTCATCGTCTTTTTTCAGCAGCAGCCAGTTATTTTCGCCGCGGCCTTTCATCTTCATTAAAGTAAAAGCACCCTGTAGTTTCCGGCCTTCCAAAACAAAATGAATCCGGCCTTTTTCGAGCTCCGCCAATAGCGTTTTTTCGCCTTCCGATTCGTCCATATTTTCGGTGTGGTGATAAGTACCTTCATCCCAGATATCTACGTGGCCTGCTCCGTAATTACCCGCCGGAATATCACCTTCGAAAGTGCGGTAACTGTATGGATGGTCTTCTACTTCCACGGCCAAACGCTTGTCGGCAGGGTTCATACTCGGGCCCTTCGGCACAGCCCAACTTTTAAGCACGCCTTCCATTTCGAGTCGGAAATCGTAATGCAGGCTCGAAGCATCGTGCCGCTGCACAACGAAGCGCAGGGTGCCTTTGGTTGGTTTTCCGTTGGTTTTAGGTTCGGGCGTTTGCTTAAAATCGCGTTTCTGGTTGTAGGTTTCGAGGCTCATGCTGACAAAAAAATATTCTTTCTGCCATACGTAAAACCCAAAGAACGGTAACAGCTTATTTCAGCAAATAAATGAAGGAAGCCGGCGATGATTTAATGATCACATAAGTAATGCCGGTGGCTTCGTGGCGGTAAACGCGTTTGGTTTCGTTACTTTTTGGCTCCGAAACCATACCGTTTTCCGGCTGGATTAGCTTTGCTATTTTCCGGATCTGCGCACTCATGCTTTCGAATTGAGCCTGCCCGCCTTTTTGAAACTGCAATTCCAATTCGGTTTTAACTCTTACCGGGTAAATTTCGCTACGTTGTGGTTTCGGGCAAATTACCGGGTTTACGAACATAACCGGCTTATCGGCTTTTTGAAGAACATAAATTACGCGGTCGCAATAAGGCAGGTATTGTTTATCGATGCGGTAAAACCCTTTGGCTTCTACCATTTCAAATAAACAATCAGGGTAATTTTTGGAGGTGATACAGGTTGCTATTTCATCCAGTTTCAGGTTTTGAGCGAAAGTGGCCGATATGGTTAGCAGGTAGAAAAAAACGATTAGCGAAGCGGATCTCAGGGTAGTATTCATAGGTAAAGGTTAAACGCAGCAGGCTTATTTTTTGATCTGCGGCTGCAAAAATAAAATTCCAATTTACGAAAATTCGGCAGCATTTAAGCCAGAATAAATTGATAAATTCCGTCCTGATTCCAGAATCTCGATACTAAACTTTCGCCAGAAACAGTCGTTTTTGCGTTGCTTACGTACTTTCCCGTATTAAAACTTCCGGAAATTTTCATTTAAAATTACTGAGTCTGCATGGAAGAGATTATTAAAATGATAACCGTTTACCTGGCGCGCCTCGTGGAAGTTGGAGCGGCTATGATAATCGGATTTGCAACTATAAAAGCCTTCTATCTTTATATCCGTGATCTTATCCTGAACAAATCTCCTTGCTTACCGCGCAGCGAGATCAGGCAGAATTTAGGCAGATCGCTGGCCCTGGCGCTGGAATTTTTACTGGGTGCCGATATTCTGCAAACGGCTGTTGCTCCAACCTGGGACGATATTGGTAAACTGGCGGCCATTGCCGTGCTCCGGACCGGCCTGAATTATTTCCTGGCGCTGGAAATGAAAGAAGAAAAAGCGAATCCGAAACTGGTAAAAGATTAGAACCTGTCCGGTTTTTTCCGTACAAAAACGGTAAGCTTTTCACTTAAAAAACTGCATTATGATCGAATTACTACCAAGCCCGAAAGAAAATGTTGTGGCCCTGAAGATCAGCGGCTCGCTAACCAAAGCCGATTATGACGGCATTGTTCCAACGCTGGAAACGAAGATCAGGCAATTTGGCAAAATAAAACTTTACGGCGAGATCGAGCACCTGGGAATGCCCACGTTGCAAGCATTGTGGGAAGACCTGAAAATGGATATAAAGCACTACAACGATTTCAGCCAAATAGCAGTTGTGGGCGAACCGGAAAGGCTGGCTGCTATTACCAAACTGGTTTCGCCGCTGGTGCCTGCCGAAATAAGAATTTATAACCGGGAAGAAAAAGCTGCTGCCATGCAATGGCTGGCCGGCTAAAAACGCTATGGTTTTGGCACAAAAAAGTAAGGACAGCCCTTTCGAACTGTCCTTGCTTTAATATTATTTTCTGAACCGGATTAACCTTCGATCCAGCGGAATTTATATTGCAGTTCAGGTACGCGCATCCGTTCGGCCACGCGGCGTAAACGGGCTGGCAGTGCCATTACATAATCGCGGGCTTTTTCACTACTATCGTTCAGGCCGGTCATGCCTTCAATTTTCCAGTCTTTTATCAGGTCTTCCAGAATATCGGTATAATCGGCAGAAGTATAAACGCCAATACGTTGAGCAGCGTCGGTAAAATGGCCAAAAGTCTGGCCGATATTTACGCCTAACTCCCGCAGATAATGGGCCGGCATCACGATCTTTTTCCGCATCATGTCTTCAAATGCCATCATCATGCCGTTCGGATCTACTTCAAAAATTTTCTCTACGAAACCTTTGTAAGCTTTGGCATGGCGGGCTTCGTCGGAAGCAATGTTGCCGCAAAGTTTAGCCAGCATCAAATCGCCCGATTTTTTAGCTAGTGCAGCTACGCGGCGGTGCGAAATATTGGTAGCCGTTTCCTGAAAAGAAGTATATACAAAAGCACGATACGGATCAGTACCGGTTTGCAGGTCGAAACCGTCGGCAATTAAATACTGGGTAGAAGCTTCCATTTCGCGCATGTTTACGCGGCCGGAAAGATATAAATAACGGTTCAGCAAGTCGCCGTGGCGGTTTTCCTCAGCCGTCCAGGCGCGGATCCATTTCATCCAGCCGCTATTCGGGTCTTTGGTCAGGCCTTCGGTACTCATCAACCAGCTTTCGTAAGTTGGAAGAGCTTCTTCGGTAATGGTATCGCCGATCAGAACCGCCATCAGGTCGTAAGAAAGATCTTTAGCTCTTTCACGGAGTTGCTTTACTTCATCCAGAAAATTATCGAAACGGGAATCGGGAAGCAGGTCAGCGGGCTGCCAGCTATCTTCCACCGTTTTTAACAAAGATTCAAAGTTATAGTCAAGAAATTTTTCAAGGTATGTTAAAACCTCGCCGCGCGAAATGGCCGTAGCAATCATATTAATAAAGCTGTGTAAACTCCAAAGATACTGTTTTCTAACTGATTTTTAAAGTGTCGGGTTTCAAAGCAAGCTTTAATATTAGAATTTTTATACAAAAACGTAAGTAACACCTTACTGAAATCAACAAAATAAGCCTTTATAACCCGAACCGAAGTTTGTAGTAAAGTTGACGGGTTTGCTCAAAAGGAAGCGGCCATTTACAAACGGCAAGCAAAGCTTTTATTTTTACCGGGACCGGCCCTAATTCCGACAGCAGTTTACTTAGCTGGCGCGTAGCTTCAAAATTGCGGGTAAAAACAGCTTGGATCAATTCATGCTGCACGCGCTTTTTCAGGGCTTGATTTTCGTTTTCGGTTCGAAGCAGTTTTTGCGCCTTTTTGCATACCGTTATGGTAGAAAAGATCTGCTTATCGTTGGGCTTATATTGCTGCTGCGACATCTGAGCCGCATGTATGCGCCTTTTGGTGAGAACTTTATCGAGGAAAAAATATTTAAAATCCGGCGCGGACCTTACCCACAGATCAAAATCTTCATACGCAAGCGTTTCGTCGTAGCCGTTCAGTTTATCGAAAACCGTGCGGCGCATCATCATGGTGGGTGAACAAATGTAATGGCGGGCAATTACGTCGGCAAATACTTCTCCATCGGGTACATTTTCCGCCAGGTTTCCGTTCTTGTCGCGCTTATAAAAATTATGCAAATGGTTGCCGAAGTCGTCTATGAATTCGGCGTCGGTAAATAAAATGCCGTAGCTTTCGTCCAGCTTTTCAAACGCTTTTACCTGTTCTTCTATCCGGTTGGGCATCAACACATCGTCGGTCGCAAAATCGATCAGGTATTTCCCTTTCGAAAGCCGGTAGGCCCGGTTAAAAGCCGCACAATTGCCCAGATTGTGCTCGTTTGGCAGGTATTTTATCTGCGGAAAACGCGCTGCGTAATCTTCAATTATTGCCCGGCTGTTGTCGGTGCTCCGGTCATCAACTACTATTATCTCAAGGTTCTGGTAAGTCTGATTCAAAACCGAATCGAGCGCTTCTTTTAAAAAACGGGCGTGGTTGTAGCAAAGGCAAATAACCGAAACGAGAGGCTGCATAGGCAATTCAGAAGGGCTTACTTACAAAATTTCCGTTAAGCGTTAAATTCAAAACTGAGTTTTAAAGTAGGTTCGCCGCCCAGGTGTTTTTTAAAAGTAATGAGCGGAAAATTCGGGCCGGCCGGCAGGTTGGAAGTTCCCAGATCCAGCGTTTTAAAATTTTCGCGCTGGCAAACCTCGTATAAGCCTTCAGTTAAATAAACCACCGGGCTGAAAGCGTTAAAACGGAGCGGATTGGCTGGATAAAAATTATAAAGCGTTTGCCCGTTTATGCGCACTGCAACGGTTGCAGCCGCCAGTTCATGTTGCTGCCGCACCGAAAAAATTCGGAAATCCTGCGGAAAATCATGAAACAAGCCGGCCAGTTTTTCCAAAGGCATGGGCGCTTCGTAATGTCTTTCCAGCCGACAATCCCGGATAAAATGAAAGACTTCCGGCAACAAGTTTACTTCTTCTTCCTGAAACGTAAAACCATGCTTCAGACATTTATGCAAACGCCGCCGCGCCGAAGGATGCAATTTCGTTTCGAAAGGCGCTTCACTTACGGTAATATGATGGTTGATCTCGGAATGGCTGAGCCGGAAATGTTGCTTTAAGAGTAGGTCAGTGAGCACCGCGCTTTCCTGGGGTGCGTAGGCAAACGGGTAACTTTTTATGCGAATGGTATGGCAGTTTTTTTGCGCTGAAAGATACCGTTTTGTCTGCAACAGAAATTCCGCCAGCACATCTTCAGGCAGCCGCTTCTTAAACTGCACCGAACCGAAAGGCGCTTTTCCGGGGCTGTAAGCCAACCCTTTTCCGTCGAGAAAAAAAGGCAGGTGCGCCGCAATTTTATTAGATTTATGGTCGAGTAGCTGAAAAATTATCCGTTCATCTTCGGCTTGCGTTTGCAAATGCTCTTGCCGCAAAAACAGGAACGGATCGAACGCAAATTCCTGGGGCAGGCCTTCAGAAGCAATAGAAATTAAATAGCGGTTATTTTGCAGCTGCATGGGTATTAAAACCGGAAAATCATTGTTCTGCGTTTCCGAAACAGCTTCGGATAAAGTTTTTGAACGTGCCTGACTAACGAAATTAAGCATAAATAACCGGAAAACGCGTAAATAAACGCAAATTTGCGGTGGTTTTCTTCTTCCTAAAAAATTATTGCTTTGACTGTTGCCGAAAATCCTGATACTTATACCACGCTAGCCGAACCGGCCGAAGGGCTTTACAAAGAAAAAGGCAGCAAATTTATTGCGCTCGCTTTTCCGGTTTTCACCGAAAACGACATAAAAGAAAAACTAGTCGAAGTGCGCAAAACTTATTTCGATGCGCGCCACCATTGCTATGCGTATTTATTGGGCGCTGCTAAAAAAGTGTACCGCGCCAACGACGATGGCGAACCGAACCACTCTGCCGGCGATCCGATCTTAGGGCAGATCCGGTCTTCGGGCCTGAGCAACGTTTTAGTAATTGTGGTGCGTTATTTTGGTGGAACCAAGCTGGGCGTAGGCGGTTTGATCCATGCGTATAAAACGGCCACCGCCGAAGCCCTGAACCAGGCAAGAACCGTAGAAAAACACGAAACGGCTTTTATAAAGATCGAATTTTCGTACCCGCAAATGAACGATGTGATGAGCCTGATAAAGGAATTTGATCTGCAGATGGCCAGCCAGCATTTTGAAATAAGTTGCGAAATAACGGTGGAAGTAAGAAAACAGCTGAGCGAAAAAATAATGGCGCGTCTCGAAAAACTGGATAATGTCCGGGCCGCCATTATGGAATAATTTGTAACTTAATTTTGCTAAAAACGCTATCTTTCTAAACGCAAAAACTAAGAACGGCTGGCTTTTCCGGACGTTTGCTTTTTAAAAACGGTATCCTTTTTTATGGTAAAACCGCGCATTCTGCAGCAAAACAAAGTCAGTACCAAAGTCGGGCAAAAACCCGGCTTCCTTTTCCGGCCCGAAAACGCGTTCGATACCCGCATGTTCCTGGTTTCTTTCGATGAGTTTGAGCTGGTAGAAAAAGAATACGAAAACTACGACGAACTTTTTGCCTATATGCAGCAGCGGCCGCACCAGCGCCACTGGGTCGATGTGCGCGGCTACGGAAACCTGGAAATTCTGGAGAATATTGCCCGCGATTTCAACATTCATCCGCTCCAGCTCGAAGACGTGATCAGCGATTACCAGCGGCCAAAAGTGGAAGAAGAAAGCGGTTCGCTTTTCATGATCTCGCGCATGGTTTCTTTTACCGCCGAAAAATTAATAGACGACGATCAGCTCAGCATTTTTACCGGCCCAAACTACGTGCTCACTTTTCAGAGCGATTACGACGATTGCCTGAACCCGCTGCGCCTGCGGATCCGGGGCGGAAAAGGCATTATAAGGAAAAGGCCGGTAGTTTATATGGCTTACGCGATCATGGACGTAGTGCTGGACCATTATTTCCCGGTTTTAGCTGAAATGAGCGACTACCTCGAAGAACTGGAAGATTGCCTGTTCAAGCAACCAAAAAAAGAAATACTCAGCAGAATTTTGTCGGTAAAACGCGAAATTGTGAAGCTGCGGCGCATAATATGGCCCGAACGCGACAAAATAAACGAGTTATTGCGCTTCCCAACCGAAATAGTTCCGGATGACCTGAAGATCTATTTCCGTGACACCTACGACCATTCGGTACAAATAATAGACCTGGTAGAAAACTACAAAGAGATGTCGGGCAGTTTGGTGGAGCTTTATCTATCGAACATAAATAACCGCATGAACGAGATCATGAAAGTGCTCACCATTATTTCCAGTATTTTCATTCCGCTCAGCTTTATTGTGGGCATTTACGGCATGAACTTTTCCCGCGAAAACCCGGATGGCAGCATTAATTACCTCAACATGCCGGAGCTTTACCAACCTTACGGCTACGTGGTGCTGTTATTTCTGATGGGTGTTTTGGTGATAGGTCAGATTTATTTTTTCTACCGGAAAGGCTGGTTCAAATAGCGCTTGCTCATTAGTTTTTTAACCTGAAAGCATAGCATTTTATCGAATCAGCAAGTCTTTATTTCTAATTACTATATTAATTTTATCTGCCTGAAAAAAGCAAAAAACGGTATGTTTTTCACCTGAAAAACCCGCGTTTAATTCTTACGTTCGAACGTTATTTTTTTCAGTTCACTGCCGAATATTTTATAGAGCTGAAACTCGCGGGTAATATCGTTGTAAACCAACTTTACCGGGTTACGATTTTCGATCACGCGATTGCCCACTGGTTGCGCTTTCACATCGAACAGATAGGTTTTCTGCGGGCCGGTTTCCGTAATCACGTATATCACATTATCGCCGCCAAACAGAAAATACTGCACAATTTTTCGCGAAGAAGTAAAGAAATTCCGCTCCAGCAACAATTTAAAATCGGGACTTAGCAACGTTACCCGGCCCAGGCTTTGCCGCGCGATCAGGTACGATTTTCCGCTGTTTTCCGGAATCAGTTCGAACGTTGCGTTGCGTTCGGGCCGTACCAATTGGTGACGTTTCAGAATTTCACCGGCCAGGTTAAACGTAATCACTTCGCCGCGCAAGGTTACCAGCGTAACTTCCGATTTACGCAGATTACTACCTGCCTTCCCGAACATGCCGGAACGGACACTTGCCCGAATGCTGAAAGGGAATCCCGGATATGTTTCGCCTTCTTCATCTAAAGCATAAACCAGCCCGTTTTCCAGCACCACTACAATTACATTTTTACTACCCACCCGGAAATGTTGTGGTGCAATCGCCACGCGGCTTTCGAGGCTTAGTGGCTCCCACCCCGGCATCAAATCCCCTGCTTCGTTGAACATAAACAGATTGCCCAGATCATCATCTACCAGCAACTTATGGTCGCCGTTCTTATTAAAATCTAAAATGGTGAGGCGCTGTAACCGCAACGAATCGGGCAGATAATACGGGAAGCTTTCAACTTCTTTTCCGCTCCGGTCCAGACAATGGATTCTGTGCGAAGTAGCAAACAGATATTTTGTTTTTCCATCCGAACCAAATGGTGCCTGTAAGATTTCGCCTTTCACAGCTTCGTTCAGCGAATCGGACCAGGTAATGCGGCCTTCGTAGGAAATATTGTGCAATACAAAATTCGAATCCTGCACCAGCATTTCCAGGCCCCGGTTTAAAGGGCTTCGGGCGGCAAACGGCCCGGCGGTGAGTTTGCTCGGGAAAGGCGTTGTTTTCTCAACTTCCAAGGTATCAGAAGGCAGATCTTCCGTAGCCTGCGCATCTTGCTGACGAAGTAAAATGCTGGTATAATATTGCTTTTCTACCTGGCTGAACTGCCAACTGATCTGGTTGAAATCTTTGATCAGGCTTTCGTTGCGCAGCAGGCTTTCGCGTTTTTCGTTGTTCACATAGCGGCTCAGCATTTGCCAGGCATTTTCTGAATTCAGAAAAACGCTGAAATTAGCTTCGTGCTGGGTCTCTTCCAGAAATGCTTTTTGTGCCACCGATTTTCCCCACACATTTTCGGCTTCAAAATCGTTTATCACGCTACGCAGCGTGGCCGGGTTATCGGCAAAAACCACGTATTGCTGCATGGCCACAAAATAGCATTGCTCAAACCCGCGGAATAACTTGCCAAATAGCCGTTGCGGAAATTCTTTAACCGGCACCATCCGGATCGTATAATTACCTTTTTGCTCTTTATAAGGTACTGTTTTGTTCAGCAGGTTAATTTCTAAAGCCAGCGTATTCAGGCGTTTTATGGCATTGTCCGGCACTTTAGCCTCCGCAAAAACAACTTTCTCCGGCGACGCATTAGGGTTATAGGTTTGCATATAAGCTAACCCTAATTCGCCGCCAAACAATTGCGAAAGAGTATCGGTTTGGGCTTTAAATTCCGGCCGTAGTTCAGGTAGTTTGGCTCCGTTATACTGGCGAAGCCGCCGCGCTTTATCGAGCCCGAAATGCAGGAATAAAGCAATCCGGTTGGATAAAAGTTGCTCCAGCTCCATAGGTCTGGGCTTTTGGCCGGAAAGATGATTGTAAAAAGTCTGGCTCAGCGTTTCGGGGTTCGAAAAACCATTTAGGAAAAGTTTGTTGTTTTCCAGCTTGAATTCCAGCATGCTGTTGCGGCTCAGGCCACACAAATATTCCATGTCCGGCTGCAGTTCCTGCTTCACAAAAATATTCAGGAAAGCCGGCAGGTTGCGGTAATTAATGAATACGTTGGCGTAAACTTTCTCCTGGTTCAGGTAATTGATATTCTTATAATCCGCAGCCACTGAAACGAATTGCTTGCGCTTGATCCTCCGTATAATACCTTCCAGCAATACCGCCGAAGGGCTCATGATCAGGTTGTTGCGATATGTAAAATACGAAAGGCTTTGCCGGGTCGCCGGGTTTCTGAATTCAGTAATGGTAGTGCCCTGGTACTGATGCGTGCTATGCTCGAATTCCCCGTTCTTTTCCAGGTTTTCTACGAGCGTACGCATGTAGCGGTGCTCTTTTACGGTACTGATGGGGAGGTAAAAAACCAGCTCAAAATCGTTCTTACTGGTAACGTGCACCGAACTCAACACCCTTTTGCTAGCCAGAAATTTAAAAAGTGTTTCGCGGTTATCGGCCAGGCTATCTATCAGCACCATATTCTCTTCCAGGCGGCGCAGATACGTAACTTCCGACAACGATTCCCAGACTTGGGTGCGTTTCAGGCGGTCAATCATATCGGCGTGATTACCGCTTTCAATTACAAAAACGGCATCGTCGGGTACCAGCGTCCAGAGGTCTACTTTTTCGCGGGCCTCTGTCCATTTGCTGAAACCGTAATAACCAAGCCCGGCCAGCACCAACAATCCCACCAAATAAAGAATATATTTCTTCGGCATGCGCAAAAAGTTGAAGGGCAAAAATAGCTAAATTTTCTCCGCCGCAAAGTTTTTAGCCAGCATAAATGCCTGCTCCCCTATTACGCAATAAACTAGAAACGGCCTAAAAACGGTAGGGTTTGGGGCTAAAAAAGTGGCTTGGCCGATTCAGGAATTCTTCTTATTTTTATAGAAATTATCTTTATATGCAAATGCGGTCTGTGCTTGGTTTATTGCTGTTTGCGTTGCTTTGCAGCGGCTGCTTTAACGTGCGCGAGCCCGAAAAACCCGATGCCGTAAGCGAATGGACCCCTCCTACCCAACCTTCCATTTTAACCGATAATTTTACCAAAGCCGTCCGCACCCTGAATATTGCCGTTTACAGCCGCTGCTTTACGCCCGGTTTCCGGTTCAAAGCCGATCCCGCCACGGCTGGAGCCAATACTGCTTTATTCGAGAACTGGACCGCTGCCGAAGAACGCGATTACTTTAACAGCCTGAAAAATAAAAGCGCGACTAATGCCCTCAACTTGCTGGACCTGACCAAAACGCGCGAGAATTTTTTCCGGGCCGATTCGCTGGAACAATTTTTTTCTTATAAATTACGTACTTCTCACACCGATACCACCCTCAAGCCCCACGATTTTACGGGCACGATGCGGCTGGTACTTACGCGAAAAAATAACGAGTGGCTTATTGCCAAATGGGAAGATAACCGGGAAAACCAGGCATGCTGGAGCGATCTGAAAAAACATTTTATTGCACGCTGACCCGGTTTTTGCCGTTGGTTCTGGTAGCCTCGCTGGCAGCCTGTAACCCCTTTGCCCCGGAACTCGATGACGCCGTAACCGACCCGAACAAATTACTCGGCGACCGCAAAACCGTGAACGGCTTTTTCGAATGGTGGCGGAATTCCTACCAGCTCCGCGACTCTACTTTATATGGCCAGATCGTTGCGCCCGATTTCCGGTTCACGTATTTCGATTTTACCAACAATACTGAAGTGAGCTGGCCCCGCGACGTGGAAATGAATACTACTTACAAGCTTTTCCGGGGCGTGCGCGCCACTTCGCTGCAATGGAACCAATACATACTCGCCGATACTGCCATTTCCGATACCGTAGCCATTGCCGAACGCGCCTTTAACCTCACCATAAACCAGGACGACGCCACCATTTACCGCGGCGTAGGTTCAGCCCGCGTGGTACTTACCCGCAAAACCCGTCAGGACAACTGGAAAATGCGCTCCTGGTACGATAAAAGTGATTTCTGATTTACTATTTAGTTTCCGGTAAAGATAAATTTCACCACTTTTTCAGCCCAAAACCATAGCGTTTTAAGATTGAAAACGGTAGGGTTTTGACCGGAAAAAGTGCTTTGCAATGCTGAAAGCTCTTACTTCCGGCTTTCATCAAAATGCGTTATCTCCTTCTTCATTTATAAAGGTTTTCAGAAACGAACCAATCAAATAACAATAAAATACCGGAAAGTGCAAAGGTTTCGCGCAGGGTTTCGTAACTTTGCGCCAAATTGCGTTTATTCCAACAAATGAAGAAAATTTTATTAGCAGTTTACCTGTTTTCGACCACTATGCTGGCTCAGGCCGGTGGTTTCCAGGTAAATACGCAGGGGCAGAAAGCCCTCGGCATGGGCGGTGCGTTCAGCGCTTACAACAAAGATGCTTCCGCCGCCTTTTACAACCCGGGCGCTTTAGCCATGCTCGATTCGGGCCGTTACATCAGCATTGGTTCCACGTTCCTGATGCCCAAAACCACTTTCCTTTCTACCAATACGGCCACTACTTTTGAAATGGAAAGCCAACCATTTTTCCCTTCTTATCTGTACGCTGCTATTCCGGTAAGCGAAAGATTTACAGCGGGTTTAAGCGTGAATAGCCCTTACGGTTTGGGTACCAAATGGGATGATAACTGGGAAGGCCGTTCGGTAAGCCAGGAAGTGAACCTGAAAACGTTTTATGTACAACCTACGCTTTCTTACCGCATTACCGATAATTTCAGCGCCGGCGCCGGTTTTGTTTATGCTTACGGCGATGTTTTGGTGCGCCGCCAGGTTGGGGAAATTAACAGCAACGCCAAATTAACTGGCTCTGCTTCTGGCTTTGGTTTTAACGCCGGCGTTTTTGGTAAAATTCAGGATGAACTTTCGTTCGGCATTACCTACCGCTCCAACGTAAAATTCGACCTGGATAACGGCAAAGCCAGTTTCACGAACGTGCCGGCCAGCTTAAGCAGCCAGTTCCCGGCTCAGAATTTCAAATCTACACTCGAGCTGCCTTCTACCTTATCAGTTGGTTTTACGAATCGTATTAATCAGAAAGTTTTAGTGGCTTTCGAATTTAACCTCACCGGCTGGTCGAGCTACGATTCACTGAACTTCAATTTCGAAAATGCTTCAACGCCTGACAGCAAAGCCGGCAGCAAATACGAAGATGCCATGGCTTTCCGGGTGGGAGCCGAATACACGCATAACGACAACCTGACTTTCCGGGGCGGCCTTTTCTACGACGAAACTCCGGTGCGCGACGAATATATTTCGCCGGAACTTCCGGACGGCAGCCGCATTGGTTTAACCGCCGGGCTTTCTTATAAACTTTCGGAACGTTTTGAGCTCGATGCGGCTTATCTGTTCGAGAAAGTTGCCGAACGCAACTCCGTAGCTGATTTTACTAAAACCGATGTTTCTAATGTGGCCGGTAAATACCGCACGTTGGTAAATGGCGTAGGTTTAGGCCTTAATTATAAGTTTTAATTCTGAAGATGAAACGTTTTTTATATCTAATTCCCGGCCTTGCATTATCGGTTCTGACGGTTTCCTGCCAGCCTAATATAGAAGAGCCCACGGCCAGTGCCGCAGACCTGAACCTGAGCAGATACGTAGCGTTCGGCGATTATGCTACGGCTGGCTTTATGAACGGCGGCCTTTCCCGCGAAAGCCAGCAAACCGCATATCCAGCCATTCTGGCTAAACAATTTGCTTTGTTCGGAGCAAATACCACGTTCGAACAACCGTATTTTTCTGGCGAAGGCACTCCTATGATGTCGCTTGCTTCTGAAAACGGCGTACCGGTTATTCGTAATGCGGAAGAATTCGTAAAACTTACACTGGCAGACTGCGCGGGCTTGCCAAGCCTCAACAAACCGTATGGCGGCGATCTTACTACGTTGCAGAATTTTGGTGTTCCGGCAATTAAAATAAAGCAGCTTAAAACTCCGGGCCTTGGCAATTCAGGCAATCAGAATACTACAGGTTTTAACCCTTATTTTGAGCGCATTTTACCAACCGGCGATAACCGCAGTTACCTGGAAGTGGCCTCAGCCAGCAATCCTACTTTCTTTACTACGTGGTTTGGCATGAGCGATGTGATCACGTATATTATGAGTGGCGGCACTTGCGGCACTCTTCCTGAAGAAGCTGAATTTACAACGGAAATGAACACCCTGCTCGACAACCTGACCAAACGGCAGCCAAACGGCAAAGCAGAACGAAAAGGGGTAATTCTAAACCTGCCTTCTTACGACGATTTCCCTATCGCTTATGTTACCGATCTGGTAAAAGTTCAGGCCGATCTGCGCACGCAAACCGGTAACAGTAATTTAACCATTTGGGTGAAAGTGCTGAAAAACATGAACGTTCCTAGCCAGGGCGAAGATACTGTAGCCGTCGTATCCAAAGATATTTTAACTCCGAAAGGTAAAGCTACCTTAGGTGTGCAAGCTCACGGCTTCAGCAAACAGGATCCGCTGCATTCCGACGAGGTGCTGAATTACAAGGAAATTCAACATTTGAGCGCCCGCATGAACCGTTACAATGTAAAGATCACCGACATTGTAAAAAATCCTGCTTATGCTAATCAGGTAATTGTAGCTGATATGAAGCAGCTTTTTGGTACCCTTCGTAACGGCGTGATCTACAACGGGGTAAAATATGACCTTGCTCCAGTAAAAGGCGGCGTTTTCTCCCTCGATAATTTCACCCTGACGCCGCGCGGCCAGGCCATTGTTGCCAACAAGATCATTCAGGCCATGAACCAGGAAGTATTGCCGAAAATCCCTCAGTTCAGTGGTTTTGGCACGAAGATCCCGGAAGTGAACGTAAACGATTATCAGCCAATGGGCCTTTAAAAAACGGTATCGTTTTATATGAAAAAAGTCAGTCTGCATTTCAGGCTGGCTTTTTTTATAACTTTTTGGTTCTAAATTGCCAGTTCATTGCCGGATATCTTAATTTACATTCAGAAAGCAGCACACTAATGCGGGTAGTTATTCAGCGCGTAAGCGAAGCATCGGTAAAAATTAACGGACAACTAAAAGGCGCGATCGGCCAAGGCTTGCTGGTACTGGCAGGCTTCAGCGCTTCCGATACGGCCGAAGATCTGCTCTGGATCTCGAAAAAGCTGGTGCAGTTGCGCATTTTCAGCGACGCTGACGATAAAATGAACCTGAGCGTGCAAGACGTTGGCGGCGAAATTTTGCTTATCAGCCAGTTCACGCTCTTTGCCAATACCAAAAAAGGAAACCGCCCATCTTACATAAATGCCGCGCCGCCAACCATTGCTATTCCGCTCTACGAGCAATTCATAAAGCAACTTGAAACTGATCTGGGCAAACCTATTCAGACCGGAGAATTTGGCGCCGACATGAAAGTTTCGCTGGTAAACGATGGCCCGGTTACGATCATCATCGATTCGCAGCAGCGGGAATGATTAAATGATTAAATGGTTAAATTGCTAAATGATTAAATTGTTGATCTCGAAATGGTAGGGTTTACTGTAGTGCTCCACGCCTTAAAAGGCGTGGCAATTAAACTGTAGGGCCGGGTCGGTCTGAGAGTAAAAAAAATAATTAGACTATTTAGCCAAATTAACCATTAAATAAATTAACCATTAAGCAATTAAACAATTTAACATGACCATAGAAGAAGCGCAGCAAACTGTAGATAACTGGATCAAAACTACCGGAGTTCGCTATTTTAACGAACTCACCAACATGGCGATGCTTACGGAAGAAGTGGGCGAAGTGGCGCGCATCATTTCCCGGCAATACGGCGAACAATCGTTCAAACCTTCGGATAAAGACAAAAACCTGGCTGATGAACTGGCCGATGTGCTTTTTGTAGTGATTTGTCTGGCTAACCAAACCGGCATAAATTTAACCGAAGCCCTGCAAAAAAACCTCGAAAAGAAAACCACCCGCGACGCCGAACGGCATAAGAATAACGAGAAGCTGCAGTAATTTAATGGTTAAATGGTTAAATTGTTAAATTGTTTATTTATACTCTCAGGCCGACCCGGCACTATAGTTTAATTGCCACGACTTTTAAGGCGTGAAGCAGTTTTTCACGATTAAAACCTACCGTTTTGCGATCAACAATTTAACCATTCAACAATTTAATACGCCACTTCCAGCCAGCCTTTCCAGGCCTGCTTGCCGGATTGAAACCGATAGAAATAAGTGCCGCTGCTTAGGTTTTCAGCTTTCCATCCGTTTTTATAATTCCGCTTCCGGAAAACTTCTACGCCCCAGCGGTTATAAATTACCAGTTCATTTTCTGCATACCATTGCAGGTTTTCTATTACAAAAGCATCGTTTTTATGGTCAGCGTTTGGCGTGAAAATATTGTAGAAAACAGGTTGCGGTGCACCGGAAATCTGTACTTCTAATGCCGTTTTCTTGCTTTGGCAGCCTTGCCCGTTTACAGCTAGAACTTCTACCAGGCCCGCTCCTGCATTTTCCCAGTTTACCTTTATGCTGCTGTTGCCTTGCCCGGAAACAATTTCTCCGCCGCTTACCCGCCAGTTGTAAACCAAACCCAACTGCGGATCCTCTACTGCATAACCCTGATTTTCGGCTAAAGTAAAAACCTGCATTGGACCAGAAATTTTCTCAACAGAATCGGGTGCAGGGTGAATGATCACGCGTATGGTATCGGAAACGCCAAAGCAGTGCGAGGTGCTGGTATGGCTTTCTTCCTGCACCCAAAGTTTACCGTTTCCGGTTTGCAGCCAGTTTACTTTTATGGCATTCGTGTTTTGCCCGCTTACAATGGTTCCGCCTTTTATGCCCCAGGTGTAAACAGAACCGGTAGTTTTATTAATGCGGTAACTTATATTTTTAGCTTCGTTCAAGCAAAGCGTATCGGCTCCTTTCGGTTTTTCGGTGGCTAAAATTACGTTAATGCTTACCGGGAAGAAAACCGTATCGCCGGGGCAACCTAAACTATTCTTTGGTAAAGCCCAGACCTGCGCGGTATTGCTGGCGCTGCCCCAGTTCACGGAAATGCTGTCGTTGGATGAAGTTGAAATTGTACCGCCTTTAACACCCCAGTTTACTTGCTGCCTTTGCGGGTTTTGCACCTTGTACCAAACACCCTGCACCTGCGGACAAACCGAGGCCGAACCGCTGATTGTAACCACCGGCTTAGGCAAAACCACCACCGTTACCGAAGCCGTGCTTTGGCTGCAAACGCTCGAACCGGTTACTGTGTAAGTGGTAGTTTGCGTAGGTTTCACAAAAAGATTAGCTAAAGTATCATACTGCAGTTAAGCCATTAGCAACCTGCCACTGAAAATGCTCTGCCCCTGCTCCATAGGCTGAAAGCTGCACCGAATCGCCGTAGCAAATGGTATCTCTAAAAGCCTGCGCCTGCAAAATGCCCGCATTGCGGAAGATGGTTTGGTTGAGGGCAGGAAGGGTTGTACCATTACCAAAATATTTTTGTAAAGCATCTACCCCGCGCAAGATAAAATTTGAAGCTGTACCGTAATTATCCGGGCAGGTTAAAATGCTTAAATGCCGGAGGCTATCCAACCTTGAAACATAAATTTTCCCGTCTATCGCCAATTGCATATCCATGATTATACTTCCATTTTCACTACTTCCCGGATTGTAGATTGTATTGAGCGATAGCTGAATTTGTGCGGTATTTCCGGCAGCCAGATCATATTGCACAATGGAATACATAGCATTAGAAGGCGAAGGACTTGGCTTTCTGGTACCGGCATAAAGCTTGGTGTTATCCGGAGAAAAAGCAAAAGCCCAACCCGTTTGTTTCGTCGGGTTGGGCAAGATAAGCGAATGCAAAGAGGAAACCGCGCCGGTACTGCGGTTAAACTGAAAAACCTCGATCTGTTGCAGCCCAACGGCGGCCAGCAACGCACTATTAGCAGAACTTTTGATCCGGCCTTCATGACTGAGCACCTTACCGGTAGTAGAAATAACCGGCGGACTAATTCCGGTTGGGTTCACTAAATAAGCCTGAACAGAATCGGTGGTATTGATATAACTCACGATCCAGGTATCGCGATTATTTGCATGCAACATGGCCGCCAGCCCGGGACCAACCTCCCGCTTTAATAATTGAAACGAATTAGGAACCACATCCCCGAACCCGTTATTTAAACGCATGTCAATCTGAACGACATAAAGCTTTCTATTACCCTGAGCCCAATTTCCCCTTACAATAAAAACGTAATACACCTGCGGATCAACCGGGCTTTGGGTTATTAATTCGGAGGTAGTAAAATCTTCAGTTTGAAAAACCTTCCCATTAGGCATCTCCAGGTATTTGTTATTTTGGATTTGCCTGGTAAATACAACTCCGGAATTGCTGAAGAAAAGTAACTGTCCATTTTTATCACTAATAGTTGCGACGCCTGCCCCAAGGCTAAAATCGGAATTATATGGCACTGCTACTGGCTTTTGCCCCTTAAAATCCAGATGCACCCCTGGAATGCTTGTTTGTGCCCAACCGCCAAAGAACCAATTGGCGCCTTCTAATTGCTGGGCTTTTGCCGGGGAAAAGCAACATAAAACCAGCAGCAAAAGGGCGTAAACTTTTTCCATATCAGTCAGGCAAGCTGTAAAAGATGCAAAATAACAAAAATTACCTTAGCAAAAATCTTTCTTCCTGCCGAAAAACGCTATCCGTTCCTGCCCAGAAACTGCGATTAAAAACGGTATGCTTTTGCATAAAAAAACCTGTGAGGTTTTAAAAACCTCACAGGTTTGCCGGCAAAACGCTATGGTTTCAGCCTTAAAAACTCAAAGATTAATCTACCAGCACCGGAACGGCTTTGGTTAAATAAGCGCCCTGCCAAACCGGAACCACGTCATACACATCGTCCTGCAGGCAGAAATCTACGTCTTTGGTAATATCCAGGCGGGCCAGGCGTTTCACGTGGCTGCTATTATTCAGGAACGTGCGGCGGTCGGCTTTGGCGGAATCCCATAAAACGGTAGCGGCCAAAGTTGAGTCGTTTTCCGGTTCAAATTCGCTGCCCAGTTTTTCAATTAAAGCGCCGGCAAACAACGTATCTTCCAGGTTGAATTTTCCTTTCCAGGCAGCGCACACAATAATCACGCTTTTCTGCTGCATCTGCACAAACTTCGCCACCGCAGCAATGTTCAGGAACGAACCAATTACCACCGTATCGGCAGAAATAGAAAGACGAATGGCCTGCGTACCGTTGGTAGTGGTAATAGCCACGGCTTTGCCTTTAATACTTTCTTCCATGTAGCTGAACGGCGAATTGCCCAGATCAAACCCTTCGGCTTTCTGTCCGTCGCGTTCGGCGGCCGTTAAAAAACCTTTTTTGCGGTAAGCCATGCATTCCTGCAGTTTGCTTACGGGCACCATTTTTTCTACGCCGTGCGCAAAAGCCGTAACCATACTGGATGTAGCCCGCAGAATATCTACCACCACAACAACACGGCCCTGCAAATTATATAAGTGTAATAATTCGGGGCTGAAACAAACGTCAACCGTTAACATAAAATTTTAATTAAATAGTAAGAATTCGGATATACTGGTAAAAAAAACAGCCCCGCAAAGCGAGGCCATAAGATCAGGTTATGCTTTGTAGAATGGCAGTTTTACCACGTTGGCTTTCACGGCTTTGTTGCGGATCTTGATATAAACTTCCGAGCCCGGCGCAGCAAATTCCGTTTTCACGTAACCCAGGCCAATGCCTTTGCTCAACATCGGGCTTTGCGTACCGGAAGTAACTTCGCCAATCGTTTCGCCGGCGGCATCAGCAATTTCGTAATGCGCGCGCGGAATGCCTTGCTCCACCATTTCGAAACCAACCAGCTTGCGGCTCACGCCGGCTTCTTTCTGCGCTTTCAGGTTTTCGGCGTTAGTAAAGTTTTTGTTGAATTTGGTAACCCAACCTAAACCGGCCTCTAGCGGCGAAGTAGAGTCTGAAATATCGTTGCCGTATAAGCAGTAACCCATTTCCAGGCGCAAAGTATCACGGGCGCCTAAACCAATTGGCTTGATCCCGAAATCCTTTCCGGCTTCCATAATTTTATCCCAGACTTCTTTGGCATTCTGGTTCGGTACGTAAATTTCAAAACCACCGGCGCCGGTATAACCCGTAGCGGAAACAATTACGTTCGGTACGCCGGCAAATTCGCCTTTCTCGAAGGTATAATATACCATATTATGCAGATCGAGACTGGTCAGGCTTTGCAGCGCATCGGCGGTTTTCGGGCCCTGCACCGCAAACAAGCTCATCTCATCCGAAATGTTTTCCATTTCCGCGCCTTCGGTATTGAATTTAGAGATCCAGTTCCAGTCTTTATCAATATTGGAGGCGTTTACCACCAGCATGTATTCATTTTCGGCCATGCAATAAACCAGCAGATCGTCAACAATTCCGCCGTCTTCATTTGGCAAACAAGAGTACTGAATTTTGCCGGGAACCAGTTTAGCAGCATCGTTAGAAGTTACGCGCTGGATCAGATCCAATGCTTTCGGGCCTTTCACCATAAATTCTCCCATGTGCGATACGTCGAAAACACCAACTGCTTCGCGTACCGTTTTATGTTCTTCAATATCGGAGCTGTAACGCACCGGCATGTTGTAACCGGCAAAGGGCACCATTTTGGCGCCTAACGCTTCGTGCACATCGTTCAGAGCAACTTTTTTCAATTCCATGGTTCAAGGAGATTTAGAGGGGCTTAGTAATTATGCGCAAAAGTACTGATTTAAAATTGTTTCTGAAACCCGATTTTTCAACCTTCTGCATTCGCTTACTTTCTGAATTTTATACAATTACCTTCCAATTCACTACAAAAATATCAGGCTTCCGCTGAATCTGCTATAAAAAGCTTTCCGGCTATTGCTCAGGGCTTTAGGGCTTCAGCACAATTATTCTTAAAAAATCAGCAAAACCCGGTGCAAATAATCCCGTAAAAAAAGGAGCAAAAAAGCGTCCCATCATATCAACTACGGCATATATTCAAACATATGCATTTAAATTGATCTGATTCTCAGGCCAAAACGCCAGGGTTTTATGCTGAAAAACTCGGGGCTGATTCCGGTTCCGGGATACGCTTTTAAGGTTTTATTATTTTTTTTTGAATTATGGATTTCAGGCAGACGGTTTTAGAAGAGGGTATGTATATTTTTCAGCGGCACGGCATCAAAAACCTGACCATGGAGGCCATATTAGCCCACCTCGATATTTCAAAAGGTACGTTACAGGGCATTGCCAAATCGAAGGAAGCGTTATTGGACCAATGTGTAGATGCAGCCTTAACAAGCCGGCAGGCACATTTTGCCGGCTTAGTAGAAGTTGCCACCAATGAGGTAGAAGCCATTATGCAATTACTCCACTCCAACCTGAAAGCACTTTCCGGCCATCATCCGGCTTTCCTGCCCGATCTGAAAACGGCCTACCCCGCCTGTTGGGATAAAATGCAGGAATTTTCTAATAATTACCTGCTGGATACTTTAGAAAATCAGTTTAGTGCCGGCAAAAAGCAACAACTCTTTAACCCGGAAATCAATACCACTTTGGTTAGCCAACTGCTTATTGCGCAAACCTATGCCATATTAGAAACCAATGTACTGAACGATAAAGAAGACAATTTCAACGCAGTTTTTAAGCTGGCTATTGAATATTACCTGCGCGGCCTGCTCACCGAAAAAGGCTTGCAGCTTCTGGATAAAATTACGGCCCATAAAGCTCCGGATGAAGTGCTGAATTCCTTATAGAACTGCATTTTCTTTTACCGCTTCAACCCGAAACCTAGTCCACCCTAAACCTATAATTTAATAATAAGAAGCACTTTTCTGGCCTAAAACCCTAGCGTTTACAGGTTTGCATAGTTAACTTGTTTCTTATACTTTTACCCCATGAAGTTATCTACCAAGCTGTTTGCCGGCTTTTCTATTGTATCGTTCATCTTTTTGGCGGTAACTTATATCAACTACAATCTCTCTCAGGATGTACTGGCCAGTAGCTCCTGGGTTTCGCAGTCGCAGGTTATAACCCGGAATTCGGCTTCGCTGCAACGCAATATTTCCGATATGGAATCTGGTTTACGCGGTTACCTGCTTACCGGCCAGGAAGCGTTTCTGGAACCGTATGTACAATCTAAAGACCAGGTACAACCCCTTTTTCAGAGCCTGGCGGAAATGACGGTAAACTCTCCGGGACAACAGAAATATCTGCAGATAATCCGCACGCTGCACAACCAGTGGCTGAATGAATTTGCCGAAAAACTGATCTCGGAGAAACGTGAACAAATGGAAAAAGAACCGCGTTCCGGCCTGGCAGAGCTGAGAAGTGCAGATAAACTGCGAGCTAAATACGGTAAAGACCTGAACGATTCTATCCGGGAACAATTCAAAAATTTCAATGCTATTGAATATCAGATTCGCGAAGAACGTACCGAACGCCTGAACCAGACCATTAACTATACCCGCAACGTTTCTACCGCACTCACTATTTTTTCGGTGCTTCTGGGTCTGGCCTGGGCTTATTATATCACCAAGATCATTTCCGACCGCATTATGGTTATGGTTAGGCTGGCCGATAAAATTTCCAAAGGCGATTATAAGACCAAAATCAACGATACGGAACACGATGAACTCAGTAAGCTTTCTGCATCGCTGAACGTAATGGCCGGCACCATCGACCGGAACATTGCTGAACTGGAACGCAAAAACAAAGAGCTTGATCAATACGCCTACGTAATTTCGCATGACCTGAAAGCGCCGTTGCGTGGCATTGAAAATGCTTCGCGGTGGATCGAAGAAGATATGGGTACTTCTTTGCCTACCAAGATCCAGGAATATTTAATGATGATGCGTGTGCGCGTACACCGCATGGAAAACCTGATCAACGGCATTCTGGATCTGGCCCGGATCGGGCGGACCAAACGCATGGAAGAACTGGTAGATGTACGCCAATTAGTGCTGGATATTTTAGACTCTATCAGCGTTCCCCAAAACTTTTCAATAGTAATTCCGGATAAAATGCCCCATATTTACACCGTCCGGATCTATTTGGAGCAGGTTTTCTCGAACCTGATCAGCAACGCCATAAAATATAACGATAAACCGGAAGGCCTGTTAACCATTTCCTGCCTGGAAACGAGCCAGTTCTACTCGTTCTCTTTTACAGACAATGGCCCAGGCATAGACCCGGCATATCACGACCGGATATTCGTGATCTTCCAGACCCTGCAGGAACGCGACGCATTAGAAAGCACCGGCGTGGGACTGGCCATTGTGAAAAAAATTATAGAACGGCAAGGCGGCACGATAACCGTTGATTCTGAGCCAGGTAAAGGCGCCACTTTTACATTTAACTGGCCCAAAACCGCGCCGCAGGAAACCAATTCTATAATTTCGAGTATTTAATTTAAAATTTTAACTGCCCTACCAACATGACCGAAAACCAAGTTAGTATTCTGCTTGTGGAAGATGATTATTTAGACATCATGAACGTTGAACGCGAGCTGAAGAAACTTAATATAAATCTTCCCCTGCACGTAGCCCGTAACGGCCGCGAAGCGCTAAACTTATTACGCGGCGAAGCTGGAGCTACTAAAATTCTGCCAAAACCAAGCGTGGTGCTCCTGGATATAAACATGCCTAAAATGAACGGTATCGAGTTTTTGGAAGCAGTGCGCAAAGATCCTGAATTCCGCGATCTGAACGTTTTTATTATGACAACTTCGAACGAAGAAAGCGACCGCCTGGCTGCGCAGAATCTGAACGCTACCGGCTACATTGTTAAACCGCTTTCCTTCGATAAATTCGGCGGCGAAAATTCTACAATCGATAGCTTCAGTTTAATGCTCGATCTGCTGAAGATCAAATAAAACTTCAGGCTTGCACTCCGGCTTTTTGAAATAAAAAGCTATCTTTAAAACCTGTTTATCCGATCTGCCCGGGAAAATGTTCCTGATCTGCGGCTTGGATGAACAGGTTTTTATTTTTTAAATTTCCTTCAAAAAGGAAAATTAAAATTCGTTTTACCTAATTCTCTTTTATGAATCCATACTCGATCCTTATTTTTTTAAGCTTACTGGTTATTATTTCTTATGGGTTCGATCTGCTAGCTAAAAAAACCAAGGTTCCGAGTGTACTCATGCTGCTGGCTTGTGGTATCGGCCTGCAATATGCTGCCGAATATTTCGGGTTTAAATTTATTTTGCCTCGCGTAATACTGGAAGTTTTCGGTATAATCGGTCTGATCCTGATCGTGCTGGAAGGTTCGCTGGATCTGGAGCTTACCCGCGAAAAACTGCCTATTGTGCGGAAATCTTTTTTAGCGGCACTGCTTATTTTAGTTTTATCGGCTGTTTCCATAGCGTTTATCATTCAGTTCAACAACGATCTGCCTTTTCAGCAATGCCTCGTAAATGCCATTCCGCTAGCCGTGATCAGCAGCGCCATTGCCATTCCCAGCGTTTCTAACCTAACCAAAGACAAAAAAGAATTCATTATTTACGAATCTACCTTTTCGGATATTCTGGGCATTATGGTCTTCAATTTTGCCATACAGGATAATTTTGCCCAAACTATTTCCATTTTCACCTTTCTCTGGGACCTCTTACTGATTCTGATCGTTTCGGTAATTGGCTGCATTTTGCTGATCTTTTTTATCAACCAGATCACGCACCACACTAAATTTTTCCTGATCCTGGCCATGCTGGTGCTCATTTATTCGGTTTCGAAGATCTTCCATTTGTCGCCCCTTTTACTGGTGCTGGCATTTGGCCTCATTCTGAATAATACTGACGTTTTTGTAAAGCGACGTTTGCGCAATTTTATCAGTACCGACCGGTTGGAAGAAGAAGTTAATCAGCTCAAGATCATTACCGCCGAATCGGCTTTTCTGGTACGCACGTTCTTCTTTTTACTGTTCGGTTTCTCTTTCGAATTAATTAAATTGCTGGATGTGGAAATGCTCTTTATTGGCAGCTTGATTATTACCACACTTACCCTGATCCGTTTTTTTTACCTGCGCTTCATTTCACGGTCCAGCCTTTTTCCGGAATTATTTGTGGCGCCCAAAGGCCTCATTACCATTTTATTATTTTACAGCATTCCGCCTAAATTCCTGATCCCGAATTTTTCTGAAGGCGTCCTGTTTTTCGTAATTATTCTTACGGGCCTCATCATGCTTTTCGGGCTGCAGGTAAGTAAACAACCGCTTTCAGAAATAGAGGAATTTTAATTAGAATTGCTAATTGCGCGCTACCCGTAGTAGATCTGCAGATTTACAGAAGTATTTACCGGATGAAACAGCTGAGTTTTCAGGCTGAAAATGATACCGTTTTCAGTCTGAAAATCGGACGGAGATCAGCTTAAAAGTTGTGAGTTTTTTAGTCTAAAACACTACCGTTTTCAGAGAGTTAATTCCGGAACTTCGGCTAGTAATTTAAAAGTAAGGCGGTGGTGCGGCGTAGTGCCGAATTTAGAAATAGCTTCCCGGTGTTTAATGGTCGGGTAACCGGCATTCGTGTGCCAGCCGTATGCCGGAAATTCCAGCGCCAGTTTATCCATTAAATCATCCCGAAAGGTTTTGGCCAGAACCGAAGCAGCAGCAATGGAGAAATATTTTCCGTCGCCTTTTACGATGCATTCGTGCGGAACTTCCTGGTATCGTTTAAATCGGTTGCCGTCTACAATTAAGAATTCAGGTTGGGTTTGGAACTGCGCTACGGCGCGGTGCATGGCCAGAAAAGATGCGTTCAGAATGTTTATTTCGTCAATTTCGGTGTGCGAAACTTCGGCTACAGCCCATTGCACGGCTTCTTTGCAGATTTCTTCCCGCAATAATTCCCGGTCTTTTTTGCTTAATTGTTTGGAATCGTTGAGCAGCGGATGGTGATAATCTGGCGGTAGGATTACAGCAGCGGCCATTACCGGACCGGCTAAACAACCGCGGCCAGCTTCATCAAGGCCGGCTTCCAGCAAATTTCCGCTATAATTTGGCAGCAACATGTATTTCAGACAAAATAAACCGGTAAATAATTCAGCCCGAAATTACGTTATTTGTAGCAAAAAAACAGCTCAGAAACTTATGGATGAAACGGTTAAAAATCCTTGGCAAACGCTTACCACCAAAGAAATATACAAAAACCCCTGGATCAGCGTGCGCGAAGACCAGGTGATAAACCCAAAAGGCGGCAACGGTATTTACGGTGTGGTTTCGTTTAAAAACAAGGCGCTCGGCATTATTCCGGTAGATGAAGAAATGAATACCTGGCTCGTGGGCCAATACCGTTACGCGCTGAACGAATACAGCTGGGAAATTCCGATGGGCGGCGGTTTACTGGAACGCGACATTCTGGAAAGTGCCAAACGCGAACTGAAAGAAGAAACCGGTTTTACCGCCGACAAATGGACCAAAATCAGCCGTTTACATACTTCCAATTCCGTTACTGACGAAGAAGGTTTTGTTTTTTTAGCCCAGGAATTAACCGCCGGCGAAACCGAATTTGAAGAAACCGAAGACCTGCAACTTAGGAAATTACCGCTAAAAGAAGCCGTGGAAATGGTGATGCGCGATGAAATTACCGATGCCATCAGCGCTGCCGGAATTTTGAAGGCTGCCCGTTTGTTAGGCTTGTAGAAACCGCTTATCGTTTTTCGTTATTCATTGGTCAAAATTTTCAGGAAACTATAAAAAATCACATTCCTGAAATTCAACCAATTACTTTTAAAAAAGTATATTTAAATATAGAAAAACGATAGGGTTTGGAACATAAAAAGTGCGGGAGCTATGAAAACATCTACCTTTCAATCCGGAAAAACCAATAACGCCGATGGAATTGCATTAGAGAACCCCAATTTATTTGTAAATTTGGGGCTTATGCGTGGTTTAAAAAAGTTCGGCTATAATCTTTACAGGGCCTGGTGCGTATTCAGTTTCCTGTTGCCATTTATCATTTTGTTGCCGTTTTTCCGGCTTTTTATTCTTCGGAAGGAATGGTATAAATATGCCGGCCTTTTGAACCGTTTCTGGAGCTGGCTGCAGCTGCGCATGTACGGCGTGCGGGTAGAAGTGGTGCGCAAAGGCAATTACAACCCCGAAACGCAATACATTTACGCGCCCAACCATTCGTCTTATATTGATATTCCGCTGCTGCTCAGCACCGTGCCGGGTTTCCTGAATTTTGTGGGCAAAGCCTCGCTTACGCGCGTGCCGCTCTGGGGACCAATTTTCAAAGCGCTTTACATTTCCGTGGACCGCGACAGCCGGATGAGCCGCGCTAAAACGTATCTTTATTCTAACAAAACCTTAGACGAAGGCCGCAGCCTGGTGATCTTCCCCGAAGGAAAAATTCCGGATGAGAACGTGGGCAAAGAACTGGCTGAATTCAAAGATGGTCCGTTCCGGTTGGCGATTGAACGTAAAATTCCACTGGTGCCGGTTACCATGCCATTCAACCACATTTTTCTACCCGATGCAAAAGGCCAGTTCATTGTAAACCGGCATCCGCTCAAGATCGTTTTCCACGAGCCTATAGATACCACCAACATGACGCTGGCCGATCTTGATGCTTTGAAAGAAAAAGTTTACCACATTATAAAAACCGAATTCGTAACCGATATCCATGAAGACCGACATAAACACCATCCGGAGTCTGGCCCACTTAGCGCGGCTTGAATTTAACGAAACCAAAGAGCAGGAAATGCTTTCGGATCTGAACAAGATCCTGAACTGGATGGAGCAACTCAACGAACTGAATACCGACAACGTGGAGCCGCTTATTCACATGAGCGAAGAAGTGAACGTAATGCGCGAAGACGTAGCTCAAAACACTGTTACTCACGATGAAGCGCTGCGCAACGCACCTAAAAAAGACTCCGATTACTTCCGGGTGCCGAAAGTGCTGGAATAATTTTATTGCCCCTTGTTCGTTAATTGTTATTCAAGGAGTTTACGTTATTAAAAGAAAAGTCCCCCTTTGGAGGGGGTTGGGGGAGGATTTTTAGGTTATCAGGTCATCTTGACGCAAGGAGAAATCTCATCAGGTTGGTAGTAGCATTTATTCTGGCTACCCTACCTTCCTCAAGAGATTTCTCCTTGCGTCGAAATGACAAACAGTAAAAATCATCCCCCTACCCCCTCCAAAGGGGGACAAAAATTTACGTAAACTTCGAGGTTCAGAAAGCTGGTTATTAAAAGGCCGGCTTTCTGAATGAAATTTTACTTGATTCTTTGCCAAAAACGCTATGCTTTTACCCCTGAAAAGTAAAACACCACCCTCCCATACCCAACAACGAACAACCAATTTTCTACAAATTCAATCGCCGGGCCTGAAGTATCCGTACTTTGTGCTGCTTTTCATAAGCCTTGCAGCTGCCGGGTTGGGCATTTTCGCATATTTCACTGCCGATAATGCCATGATCCGCTGGGAAACTGTTTCGCAACTGGAGCCGGTAGATGCCCTAATTAACCAGTTTACGCAGGCGCAGCAAAATTTTACGATCAAAGCCAACGGCTATTTACTAACCGAACGCTACGATGCAAGCCTGCCTTACATTAATGTTTTCGCCGCGCATATTTTTCTGGCTTTTCTGGGCGTGTTGCTGGTGTATTTTCTTACGGTTGCTTCTACCTTAAAACGTTGGCCGTTTCTGACAGCCATGCTGCTGCTCATGTTTTTCCTGGTAACGGCCACGCTCGAAGGGCTGGAATTGATTCCGGGCGGCCGTACATTTATTCTGCTGCCGGTTATGTTGTTTCTGGCCGGGCCGGCTTATACTTTTCAGGCCTTCTACCCTACCGTTTCTTTTGCTAAAAGGCTGGGTATTTTTGCTTTGCTGGTGAGTTTACTGGGCATTTTTATTTTCAGCGCCAGCATTTATTCTCCTGAAATAACTTCGCTGCACATCATCAGCCATGCGGCACCTGCTTTGCTCATTGCTTCTATTTTGTTTATTGTTTGGGTGGCGTATGAAATTATTCACTTTCTGGTTTGGGTAAATACGCAGGCGCAGAATCCGCAACGGCGGCACGGCATGTGGCAGTTCATGTTCATCACGCTTATTTACCTGGCCAGCCTCACCATCTTTTTTCTGAACGAAGCAGGCGTTTACGACATCGATATTCTGCAGGTAAACGCGTTTCTGGTATTGTTTCTATCGGCGCTGGCAGGTTTCTGGGGCTTGCGCAAACGCGAAGAAATCTATGGCAGCATGGTTACTTTCTGGCCGGGCGCTGCATTTTTATTCCTGATCTTTGCCAGCATCACGTTCCTAAATATCGGTTACGTGTTTGCTACCGCCAACGACCCTTTAATTGCTGCTTATAAGTCTTTGATCATCTACGCGCATCTGGGTTACGGCTTCATGTTTTTCCTGTATGTAATGGTGAATTTCGGAAGGTTACTGGGACAGAAACTGCAGGTTTACAAAGTAGTTTACGACCCGAAAAGGCTACCGTTTTTCACCGTAATTACCATGGGCAGTATTGCGATGCTGTTCCTTTTTGCGAAAACGCAGTGGTTTACTTACAGCCAGGTGCGCGCCGGTTTTTACAACTATCTCGGCGACTTGTACAATGTTTCGGGTGAAGAATTGCTGGCTGAACGTTTTTATCGCGAAAGCGATATTCTGGAGCATCACAACGTAAAAGCCAATTACAGCCTGGCTGGCATCAGCCGCAAAAAGAATTTCCGGAATACCGAAATTGTGTACCTGAAAGAGGCGCTTACCAAACGGCCCAGCGAGAAAGTTTACGCCCGTTTATCGGCGCTTTTTGAAGACAAGCAATACTTTTTTGAGCAGCAATTTGTGCTGAAAGAAGCGCTCCAGAAATTCCCGGAAAGTGCGCGGTTAAACAACAATATGGCGCTGCATTTCAATAAAACTGCTCTGCTCGATTCCACGCATTTTTACTACGATCTGGCCGAAAATTTCAGCAAGGAAAAGGAAGTAATTACGAGCAATAAACTGGCTTTCTACATCAAAAACGGTTTACCGGAACAAGCGCAACTAGTAGCCAAAGAAAACGCCGGAACCGGCTACGTTCCGCTGAAAAGCAACGCCGTTTTATTGCAGCATTTGCTGGGCCAGGAAACTCCAAAACCAGAATATCCGGCTGCTGATTTCATTTTTGATACTCCGACTTTTACGCTGCTTTACCATACCGTTTTAAACCGCCTACACACCGATTCGAGCGCTATTACGCATTTAAAACGCTATATCCAGACGAAAGAAAACGCCCCGCACGCCGAAGATTTCACGTTATTAAAAGGCGCTTTGGAACAATATCATGCGCAACCACTACGCGCCAAAGAAACGCTGGAAAATCTGAGCCGCACCACTTCCGCCGGAACAGGTTATTACCAGGATATTCTGGGGCAATGGATGCTGGAACAGGAAAATTATTTAGCGGCCGCCGATTATTTTGCCAAAGCTAAAAGCAATAATTTCCCGGAAGCACCAATTCATGAAGCCTGGGCTCTGGCATTTGCCGGAAAAAAATCTGAAGCCATGGAAGCTGCCCGCAATTTACAAACCGCCGAAAACCCGGAAACGGTAAAAGAAGCGGCGCATTTGCTGGCAATTCTGGAAGCTGATCTGCCGAAAGCTTTTACTTTTAAATACGAAGCTGATAAGGTAAAATTCATGCAGATGCAGCCGCTTTCGGAACAAATTGAATTTACGGGTTTACTTGCTTCCATTGAAAACGAAACCGTGAAAACTGCGGCTGAAAATGTGTTGCTTTCGCGTTATCTGAAGCAAAATAATGCAGTTGCCACGCAGCAATTCCTGCAAGCGCACCCAACCGACATTGCGGCGAAAAACGTGGAACAATCGGATAGAAATCGTTTGCAGGCTTTGGTTTGGGCGAAACTGAAAAACGTAAATGCGCTGCAGCAGAACCTGAATAAACTTTATTTCGAACCACAATTCCAGGGTGAAAAAATTTATTACAAAGCGCTGTTAGCCGAAAATTCGAACAAACTGAAAGAAGCCAAAACGCTATACGATAAGGTTGAAAAAGTGCTGCCTTACCACGAAGATGCGCTGTTGGCGGCGGCCAGATTTTACCGCGACCAGCAGAAAGACGATATGCAGGCTTACAATATTCTAATGACCGGCATCACGTACAATCCGTTTTCGGTGGCACTTTATAAGGCTTATGTGCTGCAAAGCTTAAAAAGCGGCTTCGAAAGTTACGCAGCCTCCGGCATGGAACAGTTAACGCCGTTGCTTAGCCCGGAAGAATACGCTACCTTTAACCAGCTTTACCAGGCAGAACTGGCCAAAATTCAGGAAATATCCGCTGGTTGGGAATAAACGCGAAACCATGGCACAAACCATTATTCAAACGAACGAAATTTCCCGGGTTTACCGGATGGGTAGCGAAACGATTCACGCGCTCCGTTCCATTTCCATCAATATTCAGAAAGGCGAATACGTAGCTTTTATGGGGCCTTCCGGTTCGGGAAAATCTACTTTAATGAACATTGTAGGTTGCCTCGATACGCCAACTTCCGGCCAGTATATTCTGAACGGAAAAGACGTAAGCAATATGACCGATAATGAACTGGCCGAAGTCCGGAATAAAGAGATCGGGTTCGTGTTCCAGACGTTTAACTTATTGCCCCGTTCCTCTGCTTTGGATAACGTGGCTTTGCCGTTGGTTTATGCTGGTTATAAAAAATCGGTGCGCGATGAAAAAGCCATGGCGGCGCTTGCCAGCGTAGGTTTAGCCGATCGCGCCAAGCACAAACCCAACGAACTTTCCGGCGGGCAAAGACAGCGGGTTGCCATTGCGCGAGCGCTGATAAACGACCCCAGCATTATTCTGGCCGATGAACCGACTGGTAACCTCGATTCCAAAACTTCCTACGAAATTATGGACCTTTTCGAGAAGCTTTACGAAAAAGGCAATACCATTATTATGGTTACCCACGAAGAAGACATAGCCAAATACGCGCACCGTATTGTACGTCTGCGCGATGGTTTAATAGAAAGTGACCTTGAAAACCTGGAAGTAGCTACGCATTTACAACAAACTGCCCCGAAACACTAATGAAAGTATATACCAAAACCGGCGATAAAGGCGAAACATCTTTAATTGGCGGCACCCGCGTTAAAAAATCGCATCTGCGCATAGAAACTTACGGTACCGTAGATGAACTGAATTCTTACATTGGACTGGTGCGTGATCAGGAAGTAAACGTCAACCGCAAAGATCTTTTAAAAGAAATTCAGGACCGGCTTTTTACCATCGGTTCTTCGCTGGCTTCCGACCCGGAAAGATCGAAGATGAAAATTCCTGACCTGCACGCAGAAGATATTACCTTGCTTGAAAACGAAATTGACAAGATGAACGACGAATTGCCGCCTTTGCGGGTTTTCGTTTTGCCGGGAGGCCATCAGTCGGTTTCGTTTTGTCATTTAGCGCGCTGCGTTTGCCGTCGGGCCGAACGTCTGGTAATTGGTTTGCAGGAAGAAAGCTTTGTAGCCGAACTGGTTATTCAATACCTGAACCGCTTATCGGATTATCTGTTTGTATTAAGCCGCCAAATGGCCCACGAACTGAACGCCGAAGAAGTGCCCTGGAAACCGCGGATGTAGTTTTGAAATGAGGGAATGATTGATTGAGTGAATGAGAGAATTAATGAGTTTTTCAAAGCTATGAATTTCAATTACTTTCTCTGACTTTTTAAGCCCAAAACCATAGCGTTTTCAGTGCTGAATTTGCCGTTTTAAACAATTTTGGCTAATTTCAATTATGATCTTAAAGAACCGGTTGTTTTCACTTTCTATTCCGGAAATCTTTTCCGAAAAGCAACCATTCTATAATTCAGTAATTCAATAATTAATTTATATGATCGAGACCTGCTTTATTAATATAAACAAAACCCCGCAATCGCGCATTTCGGAGTTAGATTACAATAATATTGAGTTCGGTAAAATCTTCGCCGACCACATGCTTATGGTAGATTTTGTGGATGGTGAATGGCAAACGCCCCAGATCTTGCCTTATGGCGATCTTTCGCTTAGCCCGGCAACTTCTGCACTGCACTATGGCCAGGCTATTTTTGAAGGCATGAAAGCTTATAAAAATGCGGATGGTGAAGTGTTGATGTTCCGCCCAATGGATAACGCCCGCCGCCTGAACCTTTCGGCTGAACGCATGTGCATGCCAACCATTCCGGAAGAGATTTTTATGCAAGGCCTTACCGAATTACTGAAACTTGATGCTGAGTGGGTACCGCCAACCAAAGGTTGCGCTTTATACATTCGTCCGTTCATGTTTGCGACCGATGCTTTTGTGGGCGTACGTCCTTCGGCTACCTATAAATTCATGATCTTCTGCTGCCCGGTGGGTGGTTATTACGCCAATCCGCTGCGCGTGAAAATTGAAACCGAATATACCCGTTCGGTAGAAGGTGGCGCCGGTTTTGCAAAAGCAGCCGGAAATTACGGAGCTTCCATGTTGCCTTCTAAATTAGCGCAACAGCAAGGCTACCACCAGTTGATCTGGACCGATGGCAAAGAACATAAATTCCTGGAAGAAAGCGGCACCATGAACCTGATGTTCGTTATAGATGGTAAACTGATCACACCGGCATTAAGCACTTCTATTCTAGCCGGCATTACCCGCGACAGCGTTTTGCAACTGGCCCGCGACTTCGGAATGACCGTGGAAGAACGTAAAATTTCGGCCGATGAAATAATTGAAGCCCACGCCAACGGAACTTTGGAAGAAGCTTTTGGTTGCGGCACCGCTGCGGTAATCGCCCCGATCATTGCTATTGGCTACGAAGGAAAAGATTACGAGCTGCCGGCCGTAGAAACCCGCAAATTCTCCAATAAAGTTTCGGTAGAATTAGACAAGATTAAAACCGGCGAAGCGCCCGATACGCACAACTGGATGATGAAGATCTGAAAGACTTTTTAAGCTTAAAACGGTAGCGTTTTCCGGGTAAAAGATCTGGCTTTTAGGACGGGAAACGCTACCGTTTTTTAATTTGTAAGGCTAAAAGATCCGCTGTACAAAACACTTTTTCAGCCTGAAACCGTACCGTTTTAATTTCGCATTTAAACAAAACTAATTGCAGTAATAAACTTCCGTTCCTGCTTTCGGCTAAAATAAAATTATGACCAACGAACAAGTAAAAGATCTAAGAGGCCGCGTAGAGGCCCTGAGGAGGTACCTTTGACTACGATGCCAAAAAAGCGCAGGTAGTAGAAACCGAAAAACAAACTACCGCACCCGGCTTCTGGGACGATTCTAAAAAAGCTGAAACCATTCTGCGCGAAATAAAATCGGTAAAGATTTGGACTGACGATTACGAAGCCGTAGAAACCCAATTAGCAGATTTCGAAACGCTTTACGAATTCTTTAAAGAAGGCGAAGGCAGCGCTGAAGAAGTTGAAGCTGAATTTAAAGCCACCGAAACTTCCGTTGAGCAACTTGAATTCAAACGCATGCTCAGCAATGAAGAGGATCAGCTCAGCGCGATTGTGGAAATAAACCCGGGCGCCGGCGGCACCGAAAGCCAGGATTGGGCCGAAATGCTGATGCGGATGTACATCATGTGGGCCGAGAGTCATAATTTCCAGGTGCGCCAGCTAAACTACCAGCCCGGCGATGGAGCTGGAATTAAATCTGCTACTCTGGAAATTAAGGGCGACTTTGCTTACGGATATCTGAAATCGGAAATTGGAGTACACCGCCTGGTCCGTATTTCGCCTTTCGATTCCGGTGGCCGCAGACATACTTCGTTTGCTTCAGTTTTTGCTTACCCGCTGGTAGATGATACCATTAACATAGAAATTAACCCGGCCGATATTGAATGGGACACTTACCGGGCCGGAGGTGCAGGTGGCCAGAACGTAAACAAAGTAGAAACGGCTGTTCGCTTAAAACACAAACCTTCGGGCATTGTGATCGAATGCCAGATCGAGCGTTCTCAGTTAATGAATAAGGAGCACGCAATTAATATGCTCCGCTCCCGTTTATACCAGATTGAAGTAGATAAACGGAATGAAGAACGCGACAAAATTGAAAGTACTAAGAAACGCATCGATTTTGGCTCGCAGATCCGGAATTATGTGCTTCATCCTTATAAACTCATTAAAGATCTGCGCACCGGCATTGAACGTACCGATGTACAGAAAGTACTGGATGGCGACCTGGATGAGTATATAAGAGGCTTCCTGATGCAAAACTAAAATCTACGTTTTCCGTAGTGCGAAAAGTCCGGCAATACACCGGGCTTTTCGTCGTTTATGGCTTACAGGAAAGTACCTTTCACCTCACTAAAATCAAAAAATCTTCAAAAATTTTATAGTTTTTTATCCCGTATTATTACCCGGTTTTTAAGTTTCTGTAAGTACAGAATTATTCCCAAGCTACATATAATTTATTCTATATGAATACGTTATCCGAAACTGTAAAAATGCCGGGCCCCAACCTTCCATTCTCTACTCATCTTATCTATTCAAAATGCATTACAGGCGCGATAAAATTATGCTTGCAGCGTTTTGTTTATTTCAAACTTTTAATTAACATTGACTTGACAAACTGTTCAATTTTTTAAATTTATTTATTCACCCTAAAACAAACACAATGAAAAAACTACTCTTAATGAGTTTGGTCCTGGTGTTTACCTTGCTGCATCAGGCAATGGCGCAGGACAGAACAATCTCGGGTACGGTCATTGACAAGGCGACAAACACTGGTTTACCGGGCGTTTCCGTTTCTGTTAAAGGCCTTACTGGTGTCGGGACTGCTACGGACGTAAATGGTGGCTACACGTTAAGTGTGCCAGCAGGTTCAAACACGCTCGAATTCCGTTTTATTGGTTACAAAACCCTGGAACGTACCATTGGCACGGAATCGAACATCAGCGTTACTATGGATACTGATGCCAAGCAATTAGGCGAAGTTGTAGTAACGGCAATGGGTGTTGAGCGCCAGGAAAGAGGTTTAGGTTATGCAACCACTTCAGTAAAGTCGGAAGAGATCACAAAAGGACGTACTTCGAGCCCGATGAACGCCCTGCAGGGTAAAGTTGCCGGTATGAACGTATCGGCTGCTTCCGGTTCACCTGGTGCATCAACTAAAGTTATTCTTCGTGGTTACTCCTCTATTACAGGTAACAACAACCCGCTTTATGTAATCGATGGTATTCCGATGAACAACTCTGCTACCAACCTGAACGAAGGTACCAACACGGTAAACCGTACGCAGGACTTTGGTAACCGTGCCAACGACATCAACCCGGACGATATCGAATCGATCTCGATCCTGAAAGGTGCTTCGGCAACTGCGCTTTACGGTTCACGTGCAGCCAGCGGTGTAATTATCATCACAACTAAAAAAGGTAAAGCTTCTGAAAAGATCGGTGTAGATTATACTACTTCTGCTACTTTCTCCCGTCCGTTGCGCTTGCCACAAACCCAACAGGTTTTCGGTCAAGGCTGGAACGGTCACTTCGCTTCTGAAGAAAACGGTAGCTGGGGACCAATGCTGGACGGTAAAGATCGTTTGTGGGGTAATATTGTAAACAACTCACAACAAATTAAGCCTTTCTCAGCGCAGAAAGACAATTTGAAAGACTTCTACGAAACCGGTAAATCTTTCATCAATACCATTGCCTTATCTGGCGGTTCAGAAAAGACAAGCTTCTATGCTTCTTATGGTAATGTTAGCGAAAACGGCGTAGTACCAACAGATGCAGACTCTTACAAACGTAACACTTTAGCATTACGTGGTTCTACCAGAGGAAATAAATTATCTATTTCTTCTAACCTGAACTACGTTAGAAAAGATGCGAAAGCAGTAACTACCGGTCAGGGTGGCGAAGGCCAGACCTTATTCCAGGAAATGATCCAGATTCCGGTTGACCACAGTATTGTTGATTATAAGGACTTAAACAATCCTTTTAACACACTGGATAATTTCTATACCCCTTATGCGCAGAACCCTTACTGGTCTTTAACCCAGAACGGTAACGATTTCGACGAAAACCGTATTTTTGGTGGTGTTGACTTCAGCTATAACTTTACCGATTGGTTAACTGCTACCTTACGTGGTGGTGGTGACGTAGCGCATTCGGTTATTCAGGACTGGATTGCCAAAGGTACTTATACACCAGGCAGCCCTAACTCTTCTAACACAGACATCCCGGGTCGTGTTACTGAAAGAAACCGTTTCTCTCGTGATTTGGATGCTAACTTAATTTTAACAGCAAACAACAACATCAACGAAGATCTGCGTTTAACTACTTTGGTGGGTTATAACGTGAATGAGCGTTACGCCCGTAACGGTACTGCTTTCACAAACAACTTAACGATCCCTAACTTCTACAACCTGGCAAACTCTTCTGTTCCGGTTGAAGCTTCAACAGCAACCAGCTTAAGAAGATTGTATGGTATTTACGGTCAGGCTGATTTAAACTTCCGCGATTACTTATTCTTAACAGTAGTAGCTCGTAACGACTGGTCATCTACATTACCAACTGAGGATAACAGCTTCTTCTACCCTGGCGTGAATGGTAGCTTTGTATTTACCGATGTGTTTTCTAACCTGAAAGGCGTAATGAACTTTGGTAAATTACGTGCTGCATGGGGTAAAACCGGTAACGATGCTGCTCCTTACCAGGTAAATTCAGTATTTGTTCCAGGTACAGTTGGTTTAGGTTTTGGTAACCTGAATTTCCCACTTAGCGGTGTTAGTGCTTACGAGCGTTCTAACCAGATCGGTAACCTGAGCCTTGCTCCAGAAATTACCCGTGAGTTTGAATTTGGTGGTAACTTTGAGTTCCTGGATAGCCGTATCAAATCTGATATCTCTTTCTACAACCGTTCTACCAAAGGTCAGATCCTGCCAGTTCCAATTGCGCTTTCTTCAGGCTATTCAACCCTGGTATCTAATTTAGGCGAGATCTCTAACAAAGGTATTGAGCTTGGTTTAACAGTAACTCCTATCCGTACAGATGATTTCAACTGGGATATTCGTTACACTTTCTCAAACAACCGCAACAAAGTTGAAGAGTTAACTGAAGGATTAGATGAAATTACCATTACATCTATCTACGGCATTAACTTCGTAGCTACTGTAGGTGAGCCTCTTGGCGTATTCAAAGGCCCTGGTTACACTTACTCACCAGATGGTAAATTAATTGTAAGTGCTGCAGGCTACCCTGTTCCAACTACAGAGAAAGAAATTTATGGCAATTCTCAGCCTGACTTCATGATGGGCCTGAGCAATGAATTCAGCTACAAAAACATCAACTTCTCCTTCCTGTTCGATTATCGTAAAGGTGGTTTAATGTATTCTTACACGCAGCGCTTAACGCAGTTTGTGGGTAATACTACAAATACATTATACAACGACCGTCTGCCTTTCGTAATTCCTAATTCAGTAGTTCAGAATGCAGATGGTACTTTCTCTGAGAACGTGAACCCGGTAGATGTTGGAAGCATTGTAGATTACTGGAACCCGCAATCTAACGCGCCAATTGAAAGAGAACATTTATTCAGCAGAACTTACCTGAAACTAAGAGAAGTTGCTTTAGGTTATACATTACCTGCTGATATGGTTTCTAAAACACCTTTTGCTGGTGTTAACATCAGCTTAGTAGGCCGTAACCTGTTCCTTAAAACTCCAAAAGAAAACAACATCATCGACCCTGAGACTACTACCTTTGGTAATGACTTAACAGGTGAATTTGGTGAGTTTGCTGGCGGACCAAGTGTAAGAAGCATGGGTGCTACCTTGCGTGTAACGTTCTAATTGATTTAAATAGAATAGAAAAATGAAAAGAAAAATATTTAATATAGGTTTAGCCGTTGCCATGATGTTCTATGCGAGCTCATGCGGCAACGATTTCCTGGATGTAAACACAGATCCAAACAATCCGCTTACTGCCCCTGCTGAATTAGTATTTCCGGCTGGTGTAGCTTCTACTGCCAGCGTTGTAGGTGGTAACTTTGCAATCTTAGGTGGAATCTGGTCGCAGGTTTGGACCCAGAACAACGGTTCTAACCAATACAAGACTTACGATGCTTACAACCTGCGCCCAACTGATTTCCAGAACAGCTGGGGTGAGTTATATGCCGGCGCGCTGAACGATTACAAATATGTGAAGGAAGAAGCTGATTCCAAGGCAAATAATAATTTATACCTGATGGCAACCGTAATGGAAACTTATACCTTCCAGGTATTAACTGACCTTTACGATGAGATTCCGTTTGAAGAAGCGCTGCAGGGCCTTAGCAACCTGACCCCGAAATACAACACTGGCCAGGAAGTTTATGATGGAATTACTGCACGTTTGACTTCTGCCCAAAACCGTCCAACTACCGCCACCTCTTTAATTGGTGACAACGATATCGTTTTCGGTGGTCAGATGAATAACTGGAGACAGTTTGCCAACACATTGCTTTTAAAGATCTACTTACGCCAGACCGAGGCTCGTCCGAGTGTAGCAGAAGCTGGTGTACGCAGCTTATATTCTGCCGGTGGAGATTTTTTAAGTACAGATGCTAAAGTAGATCTGTTTGTTGACCAAACCGGCAAGCGTAACCCGCTTTTCGAACAGGATCAGAGTGCTGCCTTAAATACTAACCAGAACTTAAAGGCTAGCACTACCATGTTCACTTTTTTAGATGCCAATGAAGACCCTCGCCTTGAAGCATTCTATATTGCAGGAAACGCTGGTCAGAAAGCATTGGAACAAGGAGCATTTAACACACCAAGCACATTGGTAGCGCCGCTTTCTGTTTCCCGTGCCAGAATTTCACCAACTGCACCAGTATATCTTATTTCAGAAGCAGAAAGCTACTTTTTACAGGCTGAAGCAATTGTTCGTGGCTGGGGTACCGGCGATGCACAACAGCTTTATGAAGAAGGCGTGAGAGCATCTTTTGCTCAGTTAGCTTCTGATTTCCCTGAGGTTGAAGATGTTGCCCAAGCAGATGTTAATGCTTTATTAGCTGGTCCATACGCCTTCCCTGCAACTGGTTCTACAGCCGATAAACTAAAAGCTATTATTACTCAGAAATGGGTTGCTTTAGGTGGTACAAAACAAGGTATTGAGGGTTACATAGAGCGTAACCGTACCAATATACCAGCTACCAGTGCAGTTGGCAGATCTACTGCTGCTGGTTATATTCCAGGTGAGTTTGTTTACCCGGTAGAAGGTGTAACCGGTAACGGTAAATTTGCTAAACGTTTATTAACTCCGGAAACCGAGCGTACCCGTAACCCTAACTCCGCCGGAGCAGCAAGCAAAACCATTACCGATCAGGTTTGGTGGGATGTTAATTAATTAACTGATTTAAAGATTTAGATATCATGAAAAAAAATAGTTTAAAATATTTTTTCCTGTTATTCGCGCTGCCGTTCTTATTTAGCTGCGAACGCGACTTAGAAACGGAAGGAATTTCCAGAATTACCAACTACCCGGTTTTCAATATGCCAGGTGATCAGTTTCTGTCAGTTGAGGTGGGTGGTACTTTCAACGATCCAGGCGTTACAGCTACAGAAGGTGGTGCTGAAATTCCAGTAACTAAAACTGGAGATGTAGTAGACACCAGCACTCCTGGAGTTTATATTATGAACTACACTGCTACAAATAAAGATGGCTATTCTGCATCTACTACCCGTTATGTTGGCGTGATTGCTCCAGATGCAGCAGCAGCTGATCTATCTGGCAACTACAAGCGTAATGCCGGTGTATTCGGGGTTTCTAAAGTAACCAAAGTTGGAGTGGGTCATTATACCACAGATAACGTAGGTGGTGTTGCAGTTGGCGGTCCGGCTACATCTCTCCATTTCTACCACACTACCGGTAACACGTTAGTAGGTCCGGAGCAGAACAATGGCACAGGTGTATTTGAAGTAGTTGACGCAACTTATTCACCTGCAGCTGGAGCAACGCCGGCATCTTATACCTGGACAGTAATTAACCCAGGATATGGTAACGCGCCGCGGACTTTCGTAAAACAATAGTCTTATTTAAATTCTGAAAAATCATGAATAAAATAGTTAGAAAAGTTTTTATGGTTGCATCCTTATTCTCGGCTGGTTTACTAACCAGTTGCGAAATGGATGATCCGGAAGTAGAGCGTACGGAAGTATCTTCAATGTCTGGAGAGTGGTTCGTAAAATACGAAGTACAGGATTCTACAGGTGCATGGGAAGATATTTCCGGCTATACCAAGCTCTTAACCTCCAGCACTTCAGCTAATACTGCTACTGAAATGTGGTTAGGCGATATTTTAAGCGACCCACGGGCAATTAACTTCGCAGATGCTAATTTCCGGGGAACTTTCTGGACTTACATGGTGAGAACTAATGTAGATCTTGGTTCAAAGACTTTTAATGCCAATGATAAAAGCATTGCAGTAGAAGCTGCAAAGTCTGAAACGCCTACGAAGCCTGCCGTGCCGGCAACCCCTTATGATATCAATGTTAAGATAACAGAGGGCCAGATAATTGAAGATGGATCTACGCCTCCATCTGGCGCCGTAACCGACAGCATTATTTTCAAAGTTGAATTTGAAGACGATCCTGGGGTAATCTATCGTGCTTCTGGTTATAAGAGAACCGGATTCCTGGAAGACGAGCACTAATAGTGTTTAAATAAAAAAAAGGGTGGCTGATTATTCGGCCACCCTTTTTTTTATGCTATTTTATTTTGATATTTAACATCAGATTAACTCACTTTTCTTACCCATGAAATCAATTTATCTTTTTATCTGCTTTTCACTTTTTATTGCTTTTGGATCACAAGCTCAAAATGCTACGCCTAACTTACGCAATCCTGTTTTAGATGAACAGTTTTTTATTGTGCGGGAATGGATAAGTCCTAAAGAGAAGTCTTTAAAAACAGTTTACCTTTTTGAAGCCTGGAACAATGGCACCATTTATTTAAAAAATAAGCAGACCATTAAAGGTTATAAATTGAATTATGATATGGAAAAAGATCTTATAGAGATCGAAACCAAAGATGGTATTAAAGTGCTACCGGGTAATCGGGTTAAGCAGTTTAACCTTGAAAAGCCTGGCCAATCAGACAGCATGCAATTTGTTAATACCGATGCATTTCCTGTTGAAAATGTTTACAGCTTTGGTTTTTACGAAGTAGTGAACAGTGGCCCTAAAATGCAGGTGTTAAAAAAAACCGATGTGGAAATTATCAGGGCTAATTATAATTTAATTACCAATAGTGGCTCTAAAACAGATAAAATCACTAAAAAGGAAAAGGTTTATTTAGCTGAAAACAATAAAGTTACTTTAATAAAAGGCAATAATTTCGAAGTATTTGGAAGGAAAGCAGATGCCGTAGAAAAATATGCTAAAACACATAAATTAAAATTAAAGCGCCCTGAAGATGCCGTAAAACTGGTTGACTATTACCATTCTATCTAGTTTTGAATGGCGTGGCGTAAATCGTTTAACTCTTAAATCAGCACAATCTTTCATTATTAAATAGTTAGAGTTAGCATAAATTTCCCTGGCACTGATTTCTGGGTAGACCTCACCAACTAATTACAAAAAATGCCCCGCAGAATTGCGGGGCATTTTTTATAGTTCATCTATCCGGCTAACTACTTTAAGATCTTCAGGTACATTCTGCAGCAGTTTTTTAAGCTTTTTCCCTACCGTTTCCGGTGTGGCCAGACTCCCGCTGCTTTTGTAGTTCTGAAATTTATCGAGCATGCTGAATTGCGTTTGTTTTGCGGAGCGGATCTGTTGCTGCATTTCGGTATCTACAATTCCAGGGGCGATGGAAAAGACTTTTACACTGGTTTTCCGTAGCGTTTGTTCTTCCTGCACCGTTTGCGAAAACAAGTCTAAAGCTGCTTTGGAAGCACAATAACCTGCCCAGCCATCGAGCGGATATTTTCCGGCGCCTGAACTGATGTTCAGGATGATCTTCGGCACATTTAAAGCGGCGTATTGCTGCAAAAATCCGTTCATTAAAATAGCTGGTGCAGTTACATTCACCGAAAATATGTAATCAAAATCTTGGGGCTGCTTCTCTCCTACGTAACCGATCTCGCCTAAAACTCCGGCATTATTTACCAGTACCATTTCTTCAGCATCCTTAAATTCAGGGAAAATTTCGGGCAGTTTGTTGATCAGTTCTTGCGTTTGGCTCAGATCGATATTTAAATGAAAGTAACGTGGTAAAGAAATAGTTTGATGACGTGAAATGCCTATTACGGTCGCGTTATTTTCCTGCAATAATGCTTCGGCCAGTGCTTTACCAATGCCTTTTCCCGTGCCAGTTATGATGTAGTATTTCATTTTTTTGATTGAATGAGAGAATTGATGAATCAGTGAATTAGAGAATGATATACGACTTTTTCGGTGCTTTTGCCTAGCGTTTTTCTGCAGCGGACTTTGAAATGTTGTCGCAATAACGTGCGGGCAGGTCAAGCCCTGTCCCTACCTGGTAAGCCAATTCTTTCAAATAATAAATTTTTGGTCACTTGAGCATGTCGCAGGAACTATCGCATACCGAACTTGCAATAAATTCCAATCAATTTGAATGTGAAGAATTTATCGCTCTTCGCTCAAAACTCGATTGTAATTTCCATAAGTTTCCTCGACAAGCTCAGAATGACACTTTGTAATTTCTTTGTAAATAAAAAACCTTAACCACTTTACGCGGTTAAGGTTTTTCGGGCTGAAAGCATAGCGTTTTCTAGAGAATATACTGGCTCAGGTCGCGGTTCTTTACCATATCTGAAAGGCGTTCTTCTACCATATCTTTGGTTACGGCTATGTGCGCGTTGGCCCCAATTTTATCCGGAACATCGAAAAGAATGTCGTTTAACAGGCGGCTCATTACGGTGTGTAAACGGCGAGCGCCAATATTTTCTACTTCAGAATTTACTTCAAAAGCAATTTCGGCCAGTTTTTCCAGGCTTTCGTCGTTGAAACTCAGTGTTACATTTTCGGAATCTAAAAGGGCTTCGTATTGCTTGGTTAAGGCATTTTTCGGGTATTTCAGGATCTGATAGAAATCTTCCTTGGTGAGGCTTTGCAATTCTACGCGAATCGGGAAACGGCCCTGAAGTTCTGGAATAAGATCTGACGGTTTAGCTACGTGGAATGCGCCGGCGGCTATAAATAAAATGTGATCGGTATTGATTACGCCGTATTTGGTATTTACTGAACTGCCTTCCACGATCGGCAAAAGATCCCGTTGCACGCCTTCGCGGCTTACATCCGGACCACTGCCGCCTTTGCCACTGGCACTGGCTACTTTATCTATTTCATCAATGAAAATTACGCCGGAATCCTGCGCCTTTTTAATGGCTTCGTCCTTCACTTCATCCATATCGATGAGTTTGGCAGCTTCTTCGTCCAACAGGATTTTGCGGGCTTCGGCAATGGTTACTTTGCGCTTTTTCTGTTTCTTTGGCAGCATGCCGCCAATCATTTCCTGGATGTTCATCATCGAAACATCGTCCATGCCTGGCGCCATTACGCCTATTCCCGGATTTGCCGTTTGTGATACTTTGATCTCGATCTTGCGTTCGTCCAGTTCACCGTTGCGGATCATGAGCCGGAATTTTTCGCGGGTGCGTTCGTTCAGTTCCTGATCGGTTTCGGGTTCTTTGTTTTCATTTTCCAGGAAACCAACGCTTGGCGCAACCCGGGCGGAAGGCTGGTTAACCGGCGGAATTAAAGCATCCAGAATAATATCTTCCACGGCCTGCGCGGCCTGCACTTTCACTTCTTCCTTTTTCTTGATGCGCACCATATTTACGGCCTGCTCCACGAGGTCGCGCACCATGCTTTCCACATCGCGGCCCACGTAACCCACTTCGGTAAATTTAGAAGCTTCTACTTTTACAAAAGGCGCATCGGCAATACTGGCTAAACGGCGCGCAATTTCAGTTTTGCCAACCCCGGTCGCGCCGATCATCAGAATATTATTCGGAACAATTTCTTTCTGCATTTCCGGCGAGGCGTGCATGCGGCGCCAGCGGTTACGCAGAGCAATGGCCACGTTGCGTTTGGCATCGTGCTGGCCAATAATGTATTTATCGAGTTCGGCTACGATTTGCGCCGGCGTTAAATATTGCGTTGAATCGATCATTAATTAATTGTTAAATTGCTTAATGGCTAAATTGTTAAATGGTTGATTGTTAAATTGCTTCATGGTAAAACAGTTAATATGCCCAGGTTTTTATTGCAAAAACGGTAGCGTTTTATACCCAAAAACTCAGATGCGTGACACACCTAACCGGTGTAACAATTTAGCCATTAAGCAATTAACCTTCTAATTAGATTTCTTAAACAAACCTTCCAGGGTGGTACTTACGGTGAAGAAATTGCTGGCGCCCGCTACGTGGTAATAGGCCCGGGTATAATCCAGTTCAAATTTCCGGATCCGGATCATGGCGCCGATGGACATACCTGCTCCGCCCGCTTTGGTTTCGGTGCGCAGCTCGCGGCGGCGCAGGTGATTATACCCGAAACGGACATTAAAGTTCTTGCTCAACATGAATTCGCCACCAACTACAAAATGCCGCGCCAACTTATCGCCGAAGGTTTTTCTGGGCTTAATTGGCTCGTTATTTTCATCGAGTTTGCCGGTAGCCGCAGTGTCTAAATAAACAATATCAAATTTGTGCAGGTGGTGCGCCGTGAGCGAGAATTTCAGCGGCATGTGTTCCAGTTTATAGCTCAGGCCCAACTGGGCATCGAAAGGCATGGGTTCACGTTCGCCGTTGTAGGTTTTTAACTGGTAACCGATATTTTTCAGCGCCAAACCTACTGTAAAATCTTTTTCCGGGTGCTTGAAAACGCCGCCCAGATCTACCAAACCGGCCACCGATTTATATTCGGCAATGCGGGAAACCGCCATTTTAGCAGTAGCACCCAACGTAAAATGATCGATGGTGCGGGCATGCGTAACGTTCAGGGTATAATCTACCACCGAAAATTCACCCATTTCCTGGCCTCCGGCATCGCGCTGCGTAAAATCGCCGTAGTTTAAATACTGAATGCCGCCGGCCCAATGGTTACCTTGTTTATTCGGAAAACTGAACGTTAAACTGTTCTGCCGGATATCGCTTAAATAATCTGTGTGGCCAAAGAAAAGCTGGTAATTCGTTTCTTTGTTCAGCAGCGCGGGGTTGGCGTAAAGCATGGTTACGTCGTGGCTTTGCGAAGAAACGTTTACGCCCCCAATACCAGCCGTTTTTGCACCGCCCGGCAAGTTCAGAAACCCAAAGCTCTGCTGCCCGCCAATCTGTGCAAAAACGGTATGGTTAAAGGCAAAAAAAGTAAAGAAAGCGTAAAAGATCTTCCGCATAAACTCTTTAGTAAAGGCTACCTGCCAATTGCTACACGCTCAAAACCCGCTTTTATTGTATTACTGCTACTTCAGAAGAAGGCGCCACCGGATCTTTGCTCAGTTCCAGGTTAAGTGGTTTTTTCACCTTTTCTTCCAACAACGCAAATTCAATTACTTCTTCCACCGTATCTACGTAGTGAATTTTCACATCTTTCAGATAAACCACCGGAATTTCGGAAATATCTTTCCGGTTTTTGCTGCACAAAATTATATCGGTAATGCCCGCACGTTTAGCTGCCAGAATTTTTTCTTTAATGCCGCCCACCGGAAGCACTTTGCCTCGCAGCGTAATTTCACCGGTCATCGCCATTTTAGGTCGCACTTTGCGTTGCGTGAACATGGAAGCAATGGACGTGAAAATAGCAATACCTGCGCTCGGACCATCTTTGGGAACGGCACCTTCCGGGAAGTGAATATGCAGGTCGTATTGATCGAACAAGCGGTAATCGATATCCAGCATATCGGAAGCGTGGGCTTTTAAGTAAGAAAGAGCCGTTACCGCCGATTCCTTCATCACATCGCCCAACTGACCGGAAAGCGTGAGTTTACCTTTACCTTTGCTCAGGATCGATTCGATGAACAAAATATCGCCTCCAACAGAAGTCCAGGCCAAACCGGTAACCACGCCTGCGGTATCGTTTTCCTGGTACATTTCCTTATCGAAAGTTTCCGGACCGAGAATTTTTACTACATCTTTGGCATCCAAAGTATGGTCGTAATCGTCTTCCATGGCTTTGGCTTTGGCTATGTTCCGCACCAAGGCACCAATTTTACGTTCCAGGCTTCTTACGCCCGATTCGCGGGTATAATCGTCGATCACTTTCTGCAAGGCAGCGTTCGTAATTTTAACGTCTTTTTCTTCCAGGCCATGCTCCGATTTTTGCTTTGGCACCAGGTGGCGTTTGGCAATTTCGGTTTTTTCTTCCAGCGTATAACCCGTAATATCAATGATCTCCATCCGGTCGCGCAGGGCGGGCTGAATAGTCTCTAAAGCGTTGGCGGTGGCAATGAAAAGCACTTTGGAAAGGTCGTATTCCACCTCCAGGTAATTATCTACAAAGGTGCTGTTCTGCTCCGGATCCAACACTTCCAGCAAAGCCGAAGACGGATCGCCGCGGAAATCGGAGCTTACTTTATCAATTTCATCCAGAATGATAACCGGGTTAGATGAACCTGATTTCTTGATCTGGTTAATGATCTTGCCCGGCATGGCTCCTACGTACGTTTTCCGGTGGCCGCGAATCTCTGCTTCGTCGCGCACGCCGCCCAAACTCATACGGATGTATTTGCGGCCCAATGCTTTGGCAATAGAACGGCCCAGCGAGGTTTTACCTACGCCCGGAGGACCAAACAAGCAAAGGATCGGCGCTTTCAGGTCATTTTTCAGTTTCAGAACCGCCAGATATTCGATGATGCGCTCTTTTACTTTTTCCAGGCCGTAATGGTCGGTATCCAGAATTTTTTTGGCGCGCTTCAGGTTGAAATTATCTTTCGTGTATTCCGCCCAGGGCAGTTCAATTAAGAATTCGCAATAGTTTAGCGCGATCGGGTATTCGGCAGCCTGCGGATTAATGCGGCCCAGTTTATCGAGTTCTTTGTTGAAATGTTTGGCAACGGTTTCCGGCCATTTTTTCTTGGCCGCAGCGGCGCGCAGTTTTTCAATTTCCTGATCCGGACCATCGAAACCGAGTTCATCCTGTAATACTTTAATTTGCTGGCGCAGGAAATAATCGCGTTGCTGCTGGTCAATGTCGGTGTGAACTTTGGTCTGAATTTCCTGCTTGATCTCGAGCAACTGGATTTCCTTCATCATCAGCTCCAGCAAGGTTGTGCCGCGTTCTACTCCATCGTTAATCTCAAGAAGCTTTTGTTTCTGAGCCACTTCCACGTTAATATTGGAAGAAAGGAAATGCGTTAAGAAAGCCGGGCTGTCGATGTTATCTAAAGCAATTTGCGCTTCCTGCGGAATTTCAGGGTTTAGTTTCAGCATTTTGGCGGCGGCATCTTTCAGACTTTGCACCAACGCTTTTACTTCGCGGCTGTTCTTGTTCGGGAAAGATTCTTTGATGTGCGAAACCTGCGCGGTCATGAACGGAATTTCCTGCAGCACTTTCTCGGTCCGGAAACGGCTCTGTCCCTGAATAATGATGGTGGTATTGCCATCGGGCAGAACCAGCATTTTCAGGATCTTGGCCATGGTTCCCACCTTGAACATATCTTCAACGGCTGGATCGTCGCTGAGAATATTTTTCTGGGCCACTACGCCAATAATTTTATCGCCCCGATAGGCTTTTTTCACCAACCGGATCGACTTTTTGCGGCTTACCGTAATGGGCAAAACAACGCCTGGAAACAAAACGGTATTCCGGATAGGCAAAATTGGCAGTGTACCCGGATGTTTGATCTTTTTGATGTCGTCGGTTTCCGGATCGGTAACTATAGAAATAAATTCCCCGCTATCGTCATCAGAAATATCCTGGAGCAACAATTGGTGGAGGAAATTAGGAGATCTGTTTATCATAATTTGCATAAAGCCAATGCCATAATGGCAGGCATATTTATTCAGCTTGCTTAGAATTTCGTAAATTACAAAAAACGCAAGACCTGTGCCAAGAAAAGCGGATTTAAATTAGGGCGAATAATTGGCAGCTTTTTAGTTTTTCTGGCTTGTATCCTACCGTTTTTCCGGCTCTGCTGCTGTTACGATTTAGTTTTTGTCAGGAAATATTATAAATTTGTTAACGTTTTTGCGAAGAAAAACGGGCACTACATATGAATTTCCGATTCCCTATAATACTGTGCACCTTTTTGCTGGTTTTGCTTGGCAATCCAGCCACGGCCCAGAAAACCAAACAGGTGCGGTTAAACAATAAATTGCTCACCGACTCTACCCGCCAGATAGCTCCCAAAGCCGAAGTTGCGATCGATTTTCCGAACGTAAATAAAATTCCGTATTACTACGATAAAAAAAAGCTGAAAGCGATCCGGAAATACGAAAAACGGAAGAACTGGCAGAAAACCCTTCCGCTTCTGGAAGCTTACGTTGGCAATTTCGGGATCGAGAATTTCTATAAAGATACCCAACTCATGTGGCGGCTGGCACAGCTATACGAACGCAAAAACCAACTCGATAAAGCGAAAGCTTATTACCAGCTTGTACTGAAACATCACCGCACCGATATCAGAAAAGTTCAGCTTTATTACGACTCACTGGAGCAAAAGGAAAAGGACTATTATGTGCCGCTCGATTACTATTATAAACTGGTAGAATACCGGAAAAACGTTACCAAATTCCTGCCGCCGAAAGGGGTGAACGTGAATATGGGTTACGAAATTAACTCGAAGGCCGAAGATTACGGTCCGGCGGTTATTTCAGAAAACAACCAGTTGATCTTCACTTCTAAACGTACTTTCCGCGGTTTAAATGCTGTTCCGAACGAAGATCTGTATTTCACTAAAATGGTGGACGGCGCCTGGGAAGAAGCACAATCTTTTGGCAAACCCATTAATTCTATCTGGAACGAAGGCTCGGCTTGCTTAAGCAAAGATGGCAAAACGCTGTATTTTGCGCGTTGCGAATGTCCGGATTGCCGCGGTAACTGCGACCTTTATATTGCACATTTGCTGGAAGACGGAACCTGGGGAAAAATAAAAAACCTGGGGCCGGAAATTAACAGCAAAGCCTGGGATTCGCAGCCCACGCTTTCTAAAAACGAAGACACGCTTTATTTTGCTTCTGACCGCTTAGGTGGTTTTGGCTTATCGGATATCTGGTTTACGCATAAACTGAAGAACGGAAAATGGGCACCTGCGCAAAATGCCGGCCCGGTAATCAACACCCGTGAAAATGAAGTAAGCCCTTATTTTCACCCGCTTTACCAGGTACTTTATTTCAGTTCGCGCGGACAGTTGCTCAATTTCGGTGATTTCGATATTTACAAAACTTACCGGGTTGGAAACCGCTGGCAGGAACCGCGCAATTTAGGGCCGCTGGTAAACGGCAAAGGCAGCGAATATTACTTCAGCATAGACGGCGAAAGCAAAAATCTGTATTATGCCAAAGCTGACCCAAAAGAACCGAAAAACCTCGATCTGTATTCCTTTCCGCTGCCGATGGAAGCGCACCCGCTGGCCGTAACGCACATTGAAGGAGTTCTAACCGACTCTGTTTCGAACAAACCCTTAACCGGTATCATTTCCATTATTGACCTTGATAACGGCGTGGAAGTGGCTTCGAAATACATTCGTCCGGACGGTACGTTTGATTTTGACCTGATCGATAATACGCGTTATACCATGCTTATTCAGAGTCCGGATTTCTTTAGCGTGGAGAAGACTTTTGACCTCGCTACCGATACCGTTTTCAAGGTGATGACTACCATGATAGACCACAGTTTGCCATTGATATTCAAGAACATTGAATTTGATGGTGGTAAATGGGACATTAAGAAAGACATGGAACCGATCCTGGACCGCATTGTGCTTTACCTGGTCGATCACCCTACGTTCCGATTAAAAATTGGCGGCCACACCGATAGCAGCGGCGACCCTGACCTGAACCTGGAACTTTCGCAGCAACGCGCCGACGCTATTAAAAGGTACCTGGCTAAGAAAGGAAAATTCAGCGAAGACCGGATCGATTCATTTGGCTACGGCAGTACCGAACCACTGAAAGACGAACTGACTGACGAAGACATGAAAATTAACCGCCGCGTAGAATTTAAACTGGTAAAACCGGAAGGCGAACAAAACCAGGAACAGCTACAGGGCTGGGACTAGTTAAATTGTTGTTCTCTAAAAAAAACCGCTGAAGTTCATTCGTAACTTCAGCGGTTTTTTGGTTTAAAAGGATAGCGTTTTTCTGCAGATAATAATTATTTTCTGTCATCCTGAGCGTGAGCGAAGGACCTTGTTAGCTGAAAGCAGGTAATTAATTTCTTTGCTGGACTTTTGGAACTCAAAAGTATAGCGTTTTGCAGGCGCTTTGTAGTTAGCATTTGTATCAGAAGCCAACAAGGCCCTTCGCTCACGCTCAGGATGACAATAATATCAAACAACTTTGGCAGGTTAAAGCAATGTTTTTGACACATCGCCTTCTTTAAAAATCAGGGTGTGTTTCTTGCCGTTTATTTCCAGATTGGTCAGGTTCATTTGGTCAGGATATGTTTCTAACAGCACCTGATTACGGAGTTTTGCCTGTTTTAATTCGTCGGGTTTAACCGCAATTTCGAGGAAAAGCCATTGGGCATCGGCTTCGGTTTCGAAACCTAAAAAGCGTTGCTGATAAGTTTGTTTAGCAGCATTTTCCAGCCGTAAATTCTTTTTCAGATAAGTTTCGAGTTGCTTTTTAACTTCTGCGGTCTGCTGCAAAGTTACAGGCTTTTGGGCTGCAAAAGATAGCGTTTTTTCGAGGTCGTCGGTAAAAACTTTGAGGGCAATTTCCAGGCTTTGAGTTTTAGCGTTGTATTTTATTTCGGCAATGCTGATGTGGTACAGATGCGCTTCTGCGTTTGAAAACGCTGCGAACAACACGAAAAGCAATGCAAAAATTCGCCGGATCTTCATTTCAAATATCAGCTTAAATTCAAAAACGGTAGGGCTTCAGGCAAAAAAACAGGAACGCACCGCAGCACGTTCCCGATTTATATTCTTCTAACGCCAGAAAGCTCCGGAATATTACATAAAAAGCTTAAATACGTCGTTGAAGATCGCAAAAGCCATTAAGCCTAACAGCAGTACCATACCAACTTTCTGTGCATTTTCCAGGAATTTATCGGAAGGCTTGCGACCGCTTACCATTTCGTAGGTCAGGAACATTACGTGGCCACCATCGAGCGCCGGAATAGGCAGGAAGTTCATGAAAGCCAGCACCATAGATAGCATACCAACAATAGACCAGAATTTCAGCCAGTTAAAATTTCCACCGAAAACTTTGGCAATTCCAATCGGACCGCTCAACGATTTGGAAGCCGAAACCTCGCCGCGGAAAATTTTCCCGAAGCCTTTGATATTAGCCGTTACGATGCCAAAAGCTTGTTTGGTACCGGCCGGAACCGCTTCGATCAGGGTGTATTCTTTGGTAGCGAATTTCAGTAAAGGCACCGGTGCAAAACCAATTTTACCATCGGAATCTACTTTTACCTGCAGCGTTTTTTCTTCGCCTTTGCGGTCAATAACCATGGGCACGGTTTTACCGGCGTTCGCTTTTAAAGCGGTCTGAAACAAGTGGAAATATGGCGTTGGCTGGCCATTTACGCTTACAAATTTATCGCCGGTTTGCAGGCCTGCATCCGCCGCATTTTCCTTGGCTACTACCTGCCCTACTTCGAACGGAAAAATGGTTTCCACGAAACGCGCATCGCCTTTGTCGGCCATGTGGTCCATTAAGTCTACCGGCACTTTAATATCTACCAGTTCGCCGTTACGCTCCACGGTATAATAACCGCCGCGCGAAAGCAATACATCCTGGTCATAAACATCATCGAAGTTCTGGAAAGGCTGGCCGTTAATTTTTACAATTTTATCGCCGGCCTGGAAACCCATTTGCTTGCCCAGGTCGTTTGGCAATACGCCATAACGCGCTTCGGAAGCTGGTAAATAACTTTCGCCGTAGTTGTAAGTAATAATGGTAAAGATAAGAATACCGGTAAGCACGTTCACGATGATACCGCCCATCATCACGATCAGGCGTTGCCAGGCTGGTTTCGCGCGGAATTCGTACGGTTCAGGATCTTTGGAAAGGGCAGCGGTATCTAAAGATTCATCTACCATACCCGAAATTTTTACAAAGCCACCCAGCGGAATAGCGCCGATCATGTATTCGGTTTCGCCGAATTGTTTGCTAACCACTTTCGGCGGAAAACCAATGGCAAATTTCTCGACGCGCATGCCAAACCATTTGGCCGTGAGCATATGCCCGAGTTCGTGTACTCCTACTAAAATTGTGAGGCCTAAAATAAGCTGGCCCGCCATGATCAATGCTTCCACTTAAAATAATTAATAATGAATAATTAAGAATTAATAATTGATTGGTAAATGTGAAAATGAGCAGCAAAACAACTTTTAAAAAACTTAAAAAAAAGGTTTGCAAGTTCCTCGTCCCCCTTTGGAGGGGGTAGGGGAGGATTTTTTAGGATATCTGATCAAATAATAAAATCTGATAAATCTCCTATCCTCCCCCTACCCCTCCAAAGGGGGACTTTTACCGTATATGCATTATTTCAATCAGCAATTAACAATCAACAATTCTTTAGTACTTCACCTTCAGCTCTTTGGCTAAGCGGCGCGTTTCGGCGTCGGTTTGCACGTAGTCTTCCAGCGAAGGACGTGCAATATACGCAACTTTGGCCATACAGCTTTCAATTAAGTCGGGCATCTGTAAAAATCCGAGCTCATCGTTCAGAAAAGCGGCTACCGCAATTTCGTTGGCGGCATTTAACACGCAGGGTGCGTTTCCGCCTTTGGCCAGCGCATCGTAAGCCAGTTGCAGATTCCGGAACGTTTCCAGATCGGGTTGTTCGAAAGTAAGCTGGCTGAAATTCCGGAAATCAAAACGGGGAAAATCAGATTTTAAACGGTTTGGATAGCCCATTGCGTATTGAATAGGCAGCTTCATATCGGGCAAACCCATTTGCGCTTTCATACTGCCATCTTCGAATTGCACCAGCGAGTGAATAATGCTTTGCGGATGCACTACTACTTCTATCTGCTCGTTTCTTAGCCCGAACAACCATTTCGCTTCGATCACTTCCAGGCCTTTGTTCATTAAACTGGCTGAATCGATGGTGATCTTGGCGCCCATGGTCCAGTTAGGGTGTTTCAGGGCTTGGGCTTTGGTTACGGTTTCTAAAAATGTTTTATTCTTTCCCCGGAACGGCCCGCCGGAAGCCGTGAGAATTATTTTCTCGATCGGGTTATGAAATTCGCCGGCCAGGCATTGAAAAATGGCGCTGTGCTCGGAATCTACGGGGTAAATGTTCACGCCTTTTTCACGGGCCAGCTTGGTGATCAGCTCTCCGGCAACTACCAGGGTTTCTTTATTCGCCAGGGCAATAGTTTTTCCGGCGTTTATAGCGCGAATGGTTGGCTGCAAGCCGGCATAACCTACCATGGCGGTTAAAACCAGATCTACGGTTTCCATTTCTACCACGCTGCAAATGGCATTGGCGCCGGAGTACACTTTAATATCGTGCGGGTCTAAGGCGTCAAACACTTCGTTGTAAAGCGCATCGTTGGCAATAACTACCGCGTTCGGTTTGTAGGCCAGCGCCTGCGCTATGAGTAATTTTGCGTTGTGGTTGGCGGTTAAAACTTCCAGCTCAAAACTTTCCGGGTTGGCTTCTATCACTTCCAGGGCCTGCGTACCGATGGAACCGGTGGAGCCTAGTATTGCAATTCTTTTTTTCAAGGTGTTATTCAAATTTAATCTTTTGTCATCCTGAGCGATAGCGAAGGACCTCGTTAGCGGTAGCAGTTTTTTGATCTTAATAGCTACCGTTTTATATTTGGGGCTGCCAAAATGCTTTACGCTTCAGGCAAATTTTTCTGCTGCCAGAATCAACCACCCCAACCCCTCCTGTCCAGGCGGGGAGCTGCTTTACTGCCAGGTTATAGCTTTGGCAGTTCTTCGGTTTTTTTCTTGTTGAGACAGGGCTTGACCTGTCCGCTCGCATTCCTGATCAAAGCCCCCGTACGCATTTCAAGAAAACGGTATCATTTTCATCCCAAAAAGTCAAAAACCTCAAACCTTCATTGCCGCCTGCTTTAGCGGACGGTTTTTAAACCTCCCCGCCTTAAAAAAGGAGGGGTTGGGGGTGGTTGTACCCACATTATCAAATTTTTGACTTTTTCAGCTCAAAAGCCTATCGTTTTTCCCATCATTTTGTCGCAATAACGTGCGGACAGGTTAAGCCCTGTCCCTACAAAATCCCGAATTCCAATTCAAACCTTCAGCAATCCTTCGGCTAAATTCCGGTCGTTGCTTAACCTGGGTACTTTATTCTGACCGCCGAGTTTGCCCTGGCTGCGCATGTAATCCTGGAAGGCGGCTTCGGGTAAAGCGGTTACTCTAAGCTGCGAAAGCACATTGCCTTTAATCAAGTCGTCGTAATAGCTGTTCAGTTTGCAGAGCTCGGTATTCAGCGTGCGTTCAAAAGCGGGCATGTTGGCAGGTTTCTTATCGAATTCGATGAGCCATTCGTGGTAAGATGGTTCGCCTTCGGTGGCACTGATGTGCGGGGCTACGGTAAATTCTGCTACCGAAATGCCGTGGAAATGCCGCAAAGTCTGGAACAAAGCTCTTTCTACTTCTTCGCCAATTACGTGTTCGCCGAAAGCAGAAATAAAGTGCTTGATGCGACCGGTTACGACTATTTTGTACGGTTTTTTGGAAACGAATTTTACGGTATCACCAATAGAATAGCCCCACAAACCGGCGTTGCTGCTTAAAACCAGCGCGTAATTCACCCCCTGTTCCACTTCGCCAATAGTTAAACGCGTCGGGTTTTCGTTGAAGAATTCGCTGGTTGGAATGAATTCGTAAAAAATGCCGCTGTTCAACAAAAGCAAAAGTCCGGAATCTTTCTGCGAGTTCTGGTACGCAATAAAGCCTTCGGAAGCCGGGTAGGTTTCAATGCTGTCTACGAATTTGCCGATGCTTTTGAAAAGTTTGGCGCGGTACGGATCGAAGTTCACGCCGCCGTAAACGAACAGCGAAAAATCAGGGAAAATATCTTTTATTTCTTTGCCGGTTCTGGCCTGGAGTTTATCGAAATACATCTGCACCCAGGGTGGAATTCCGGAAATTAAAGTCATCTGTTCGGGCAGCGTTTCCTCCACAATTTTATCGAGTTTGGTTTCCCAGTCTTCAACAATATTGGTTTCGAAACTTGGCATTTGGTTGCGGCGCAAATAACCCGGCACATGGTGGTTTACAATGCCCGAAAGCCGTCCGGTTTTAATGCCACCAACTTCTTCCAGTTCCGGACTACCAGAAAGGAAAATCAGTTTGCCATCCAGGAATTTGCTGTTGCCGGTTTCGTGAATGTAGCTGAGCAGCGCATTTTTTGCACCGTTTATGTGGTTCGGAATGCTGGCTTTGGTAATGGGAATGTATTTGGTGCCCGAAGTTGTGCCGGAAGTTTTTGCCAGGTAGATCGGTTTTCCGGGCCAGAGCACATCGGGTTCACCGTTTTTTACGCGGTCGAAATACGATTTCAGGCCTTCGTAATCGCGCACGGGCACGGCTTTTACAAAATCCTGATGCGTTTTGATGTTGCTGAAACCGTGGTCTTTTCCGAAAGCAGTATTGGCGGCCTTTTTAATAATATCGGCCAAAACAGCTTGTTGCGCCTGCACTGGATAACGCATCCAATCCTGGTCGCGGCTATTTACCCATGCGGCAAGCGGTTTACTTAAAGCGGCTTTTATTCCCATTCCGGCAGTTTTTTAGCCTGTAAAGATAGCGTTTTTGAAGGGAATTATTGAATTGTTGATTGTTGACTGATTGATCATGCAGAAAATATTTCACTTTGAAAGGAAGCTGAAGTTCTTTTGGGAAGGCATTTTAAAAAATGCACGATTAACTTCTTAGAAACTGTTTTAAAAGTGAATTAGCGGGATAAAAAAAGTACCCACTTTGGTTAAGAAAGTTATTCGACCAACTATTCAAAACCTCGGTGAGTACCCATCAAAAGAAAGAAAAACGGAAGAG
>NZ_JBHSKT010000014.1:0-69286 GCF_042657365.1 Adhaeribacter terreus
GTTAACTATCCAAATTTAGTTAAAGATTTGAAGAAAAAAATTGATGCTTTTCAGAAGAGTCCTAAAGGAATAGAAAAACTTAAAAGACATAAAACAATTAAGAAAGAAATTGTAAATGTCGAATGCTTTGATCACTTAATTGGAGATCGCCCTACATTACTAATTAAAATATCAGCACATAATACGAACATTAAAGATGGCTATATTGACCAAGGCACCAAGGTTTCAATCTCAGAAAATGATAAATTAGGTAGTGAAAATAATTGGATATGGCTTTGCCCTAATATTGTGGAACTCGACAATACCAAATACAGACATCATTGGATTATATTAGTTTATGAGGATCCACATAAAGAACCAGCAGAGTTATTAAGTACGGTAAGGTTAGTTTTAGATAAAATTTTATGCATACCAATTCAAAATATAAAGCTACCTGAAGTGCTAAAGGAGCTGAAAGAAATGGGTGATATTTCTGAGTTTCACATTAAGCTTACTTCATTATCAATAAATGAAAATGAGGTAGATGATAATTTAGATGAATATTTTATTAAAGGAGAAGTAAGAAAGGAATCTAAATTGCTTTTTAGAGATGTGCCATTCGAAAAGATTGAAGAATTGGTTAAATCTTCGGCGATCCTTGAAAAATGTAGCAGAGCTGTTATTAAGTTAATCAAGGGGAAAAGAGAATATAAAATAACTAAATCACAATTGGAAGAAGCAAGAGGAAAGCTAAAGGAAACCTTTGAAGAAATTTTTAATGAAAAATGTTACATAAAGGAAGAAGAGTCTTCAAAAGAAATTCTTTACAAGCCCGAATTTATAACTACAAAACTTACTCCAATATTACACCAATATCTAAAGGTTGCTAATGACAATTGATTTGATTAATAATTTATTGAGTGATATTGCAAACTTTCATTTTGTAATATTTGGAATCGCGCTGTCATTATTTACGGTGCTATTTTCATTTATTTTAAATAAAAGAGAAGAACTGAGAGGTTACAGTGAAAGAATAAAATTGGGGGAAGAAAGCATTTCTCTTTTTCAAAAAAATCAAGCTGCTAAGAATTTTATTAAAAAGTTAAAAAGAGTTAATTTCCACATAATAATCATTATTTTTATTTCACTAATTATGTATGTTTTGGTTTGGATAGTTAAAAACTTCTTAATTAATAATTTTAATAAACTTTATCTCTTTTACATTTTATCTGCTCTTTCAATTTTAATTTTCATTTATGTTTTTTCAATAATAATAAAGGTAATTTTAGATTATAACAGATTAACTAAAATATAAATTTTACTAAAAAAAGTAGTTGTGGAAATAGCAATTGATGGACTTGTTAATTTAATTAAAACAACATTATTAATTTTAAGTATTCCTTTGTTTTACATACAAACGAGGAAGACCACTTTAGATAAAGCATTAAGCTTGATTGATGAAGTTTCAGCAATTGTAATATTAAGACTCTCAAACAATTATTTAATATCTAGAAAAGATATAAAAGGTATAATTAGATCTAAATCATACTCAAAAAAAATAAATCCAAAAATAGTTTTAGTTGATGATGTAATAAATAAAGTGCTCGAAAAGATAGAAGAAAATCCTTTTATTTCAAAAAGGCAACGAAGACTTTCTCTTGAAGGAGCAAGAATTTTAAAAGAAAATATTGAATCAAAAAAGCTTAATTTCCATCTTTTTATAAAGAACTATGAAAAACAAATATATACAGTAATCATTTTAGGAATTGTATTTGTTTTGCTCCTCTTCCCAGAAAGCTGGTCAATATATGAGAATCTAGATTTTAAAAATAAAGTTATAACTAAATTAATAAGTTATCTTTCCTTAAGTTTAATTATCGTATTCCTATTAATATTTTCTGTAAATGCAATTAATGGGTTGTTTAATCCGAAAGTAAATTGGGGGCTTGTCAAAATTAAGAGCTCAACTTATTCCAAAATTCCTGATTATTATGAGGAAATCTTAAAATTTCAAAATGAACAAGGTATAGTATGTTTTAATTTAGTAAGTGCCGAATTCTCAGAGAATGAAAATTTGGTTGAAACTGATCCTGGATGCCTTGGTTTTGGAATAGCTAAATTTTATAAAAAACATCAAATTTATAATTTAATATTTTTAGAAGAAAAGAGGGAAAATCCCTTTTCAATAATTATTAAGATAGAAAGTAAATCGTTTGTGAATGGAATGTATGATATTGACTTTATTAATTATATTATTACTAAAGAAGGACAAGAACTATTCAATGCTTCGATTTCTTTACCAACAAATGAAAATGAAAGAAATGCTTTATCCAATTATTATTACCTCAATAATATTACCTCAGAAAAAATAGAAAATTATTTAAGTTTTCAAGATGCAAATTTAATTTCTGTAAATGGAAATAAGTTAATTATGGATAACGACAATAAATTATTGGGATTTAAATTACAAAACCAAATCTGGAAATTGTTACCTCCTATTTAACTAATATGCCAGAGATTCCTGATTCCCTGTTTATTATTCTGGCAGTAATAATCATAAGAATAATTATTGCGGTAATAAAAATAAATAATAGAAAGAGCGCAAGATATATTGATGTAGCAGATACCAAAGAAAATCAAGTGATAACCGCTGAGGAATATTTCTATAAGGATTCTGATGGCTATACGCTGGAATTTTCTGAGAATGAAATTAAAGTAATACGCTCAGATAAGAAGCCATCCATACTTTTCACACTTAAACCCTACCAATTAAATAGAAAAGACTTTGTGTTTCTTGAAATAATTGATTTTGGAGAAGGCGTAGATTTAGAACGAATGGTAACGCCTTTGGATAATATCTTTACAGCACTTGAAGCCAACCAGCTTTACTTCATAATTTTCTCTTTTAAGGGCGTTCTGTATTTTTCAGATTTAGCTTATTCTGTCTCCATTTCGCACATGCAACGCATCGAGGATAAAGGTGGCAGGATAATTTTCTGTAATTCAGATCTTAAAATTATTAATGTAATGGAGATCTTAGGGATTGCCGAATTGGTCAAGTTTTATCCTTCCGAAGCAGAAATGCTGGAAAAGGAAACAGTTTAGGGCATCCATACTTTTTCCACTCAAAACACTACCCTTTTTAGCCGATTTCCTTTTCAAAATTTATCCCCTCTTTGAATTCGTAATTCGTGCGTCCTAAAAAGCGCCTAGCCCAAACGCATACCCGCTAAATCCCACAAATTAGCATGGCAATCAAGCTTCGATCTCTAAACCTGAAACCCTGAAACGGCTGTTACGTCCTTGCTAAGAAAAACAATTCTCAAGATGCAGATCACAGCAGAAACCTTAAAGCAAATACTGGAGGCCTTCAACCGGCATGATCTGGATGCGATCATGGCCTACTTTGTCGAGGATTGTTCCTTTGATTTTCCAAGGGGGCCGGAGTATTTCGGGCAACGCTTCGAGGGAAAAGCCCGGGTGCGGGAGGCCCTGGCCAGCCGCTTCAAAGGCATTCCGGATGTGCACTACGGCGACGACCGCCACTGGATCTCCGCCGATGGCAACAAGGGCATTTCAGAATGGACCCTTACCGGAACTACCACGGCCGGTATTCCTATAAAAGTGCGCGGTTCTGACCATTGGGAATTTCGGGATGGTAAAGTTACCCGCAAGGATTCTTACTGGAAAATAGTGGAGCAGGCTACGAAATAAATCAACAGCAATTAATAAGGTTTTGTGCTGCCATTCTTTGATCCAAATCGGGGCAGGTATTTACTCTTATTTATGATGGAGCTGCCCTGTTAAACCGAGCGCTGCCAGCCTGAACGATGTGCCTACGCAGGTGGCCAAAACCACGGGCAAGGTTTCAGGCATCGTGATAGACCACAAGGCCAGTAACTACATTAAATAAAAAGTATTCTTTAACATAATTTATTTGGCTTTACAAAAACATTAGTTAAGTTTGCCGCCCTAACAAATTACAACCAACTAAACTTTAATGAAAACACGTTTAACACTTATTCTTTTTGCAGCTTTTGCCAGCGTATTTTCTGGTTGCAGCGACGACAACGATGCAACTCCAGAATCCGGAACTGTTTCAGGGACTATTTCTCCAGCCCACAGTGCCACCAAAGTTTACCTGATTACCGCCACCGATACGATTAAAGGTACTCCTACAGCAGCTGGTACTTATGAGTTAAAAGAAGTGAAAGCTGGTTCTTATTCCCTGGCTTTTAAAGCCGCAGACAACTTTGATTCTCCAGCCCCTTCGACCATCGAAGTAAAAAAAGGCCAGACTACAAATGTACCAGTAGTTACATTTACAGCATTACCTGCTAATGGATTTATTTCTGTTGAAATTAGTGGCGTAACTTATTCCGGGACCCCATCCTATTTTTTCGGCAACGAATACCCTATGGTTTGGAGTGGAAATGGTTGGCCTAATAATTACGCAGGCGGGCACCAGATCCGGTTAACTTTGCCAATAATTACGGGCGTTGGTACATATTCTTCGGCCACCCATCAACCAACCGGAGAAGATCTGGAAATAGCCGTGGCTAATATGAATAATTTCTGGACGGTAAATAATGCAATGGGAACTGCTACCTTAATTGTAACTTCTTTCAACCCTACTACAAAAAGAATTAACGGTACTTTTTCCTTTACGGCTGAGGATGGAGGATCTTCTCCGGATAAAGTTGGTACTAATGGAATCATTAAAAATGTACGCTTAATTCAATAATTATTTAATTACAATTATTTAGAGGCTGCTTTTTTAAGGCAGCCTCTTTTTTTATTTATAATTATAGTTATCAATAGTATTCTCCTGTCACTAACAAGGCGGTCTTTGAGGGCACAGGCCACGGAAAGAGGCTGTCGCAGGTTTCTTCCGGCATTTCAGCAAAGAAGCACGTAGAGTACCTTAAACTAAATTTGGCTGCTTATTTATGCATACTCCGGTTACTTACCTCCTTTCCTGCGAACATGCTGGCAACGAAATTCCGGCTGCGTATGCGCACCTTTTTAAAAGCCAGGAAGAAGCGCTGCTCACGCACAAAGCAATTGATTTCGGGGCGCTGTGGCTGGCAAAAAAGTAGCTTCTGAACTTGGTTTGCCTTTGAATTACACGCGCATTTCGCGGTTGCTGGTAGAAGCCAACCGGTCGGTAGGCAACGAGGCGCTTTTTTCGGAATTCAGCCAAAAGTTAACGGAAGCGGAAAAGAAGCAGGTGCTGGAGCAGTATTATTATCCGCATCGGCACGCCGTGGAGGAGGAAATTGCGCCGGCGGTGAGCGCGGGCAAACGGGTGGTGCACCTGGCACTGCATATTTTCACCCTGGTGCTGTACAGCGAGATCCGGAAAGCGGATATCGGTATCTTGTTCGACCCGAAACGGCCGCTGGAAAAAGCATTTGCCCAAAAGCTGCGAACCAACCTGCTAACCCAAAACCCGCAACGCAAAGTACAATACAATGCTCCCTATCCCGGCACCGACGATGGTTTCCCGACCTATTTGCGGCAGCTTTTCGATAAGGAACATTACGCGGGTTTTGAGCTGGAAATAAACCAGAAATTCTTTTTATCGGAGGAGCCGGAAGTATGGGAGCAGTTGGTTGGGGAATTGGTGAAAGCGTTGAAGGTGGTGATGAAGGTTGGGGTTTGATTTTAGGCTATTTCTTAAATATAACTATTAACTAAATACAACTGTCATCCTGAGCGATAGAGAAGGACCTCGTCGGCGGAATGCAGCGAAACTAACTCTAAGGCTATTTCGCTGCTATCTACAAAGTGTAATTCTTCTCATGTAACAGCCCTCCCCCTACCCCCTCCGAAGGGGGACTTTGATCGGGCATCCATTTATCTTCTGAAGAAAGTAGTACAGGTAACCGTTTTAGGACCAGCCATTAGCAACCCTGTATTACCGGCCTCGTAATGCAATTATTTAACCTAAAGCTGATAAAAACTATGAAAAAATTTACCGCAACCTGTGTGGCAGCCAGCACTTTGCTCCTGAGTTTGGGCAGCTGCAGCTCCACCAACACCGAAACCACCACTACCAACACCACCGAAGAAGTTGCCACCGACAGAACCACAGCCACACCTCCTGCGGAAGTGATCGCTAATATTCCATATCCCAAAGGAAGCGATTCGGTAGCCGCTTTTTCAGATACCACCAGCTTCCAGGCAATGGCTGCCAGCAGCGATATGTTTGAAGTGTTATCCAGCGTGCAGGCCAAAGCCAAAGCCCGCAATGCAGAAGTGAAAAAATTTGCTGAGCAAATGATAACCGACCATTCTAAAACCAGCGACGAATTAAAACAGATCGCAACGAAGCGTAACTTTAAATTACCCCCTACCCCATTGGCTTTCCACCAGCGCATGCTCAGCAAACTGTCTAATGAAAAAGACATGGATGAGTTCGATAAAGAATATATGGATATGCAGGTTACCGCGCACACAAAAGCCGTTGAGCTTTTCGAATCTGCAGCCAAGCACCAAACTGATCCGGAATTAAAAGCCTTTGCTGCCCGGCACTTGCCGACTTTAAGAATGCACCTGGATATGGCCAAGCGAACCAAGGATATGGTAAAATAAAGTAAGCACATTTATTAAAGAAAGCACCCGTTTCGATCTGAAGCTGGTGCTTTTTTATGGCTGACCTCTAATTTAATTTCAACACAATTTCAACTTAGAAAGCTGGAATTATTATTACCATCAATTCTGAATTTTTATCCCATATTTGCCTTTAGAAATACTGCTACGGTTTCATAATGAATACTAATGGGTTTTGGATAGCTTTCAGGAGAAGATCCGGGAAGTCTGGAGAAGTATCTGAGCAGCATTTTCGATCAAAAAATTTAAAACCTTTCTTGACACTTTCAAAAATAGAACTGGATTCTGCAAGTCTTTTGCGGCTGAAGGAAATGAAAATGAACAACAAACTTAAAATACAACAGAATTAATGGCTACCGGATTACTTGCTTTATTGGATGATGTGGCTGCTTTGGTAAAGGTAAGCGCCGCCAGCCTGGACGATGTGCCTACCCAAGTTGCCAAAACTACCGGCAAAGTTTCCGGCATTGTGATAGACGATACGGCCGTTACGCCAAAATATGTTGTTGGTCTGGACCCGAAAAGGGAACTGGCCATTATCTGGCAAATCACTAAAAAATCACTGATCAATAAACTGCTCTTTTTAGGGCCGGCGGCCTTGCTGTTGGGTTTCTTTGCGCCTAAAGTTATTCCATATGTGCTGATGGTAGGTGGGGCTTATCTATGCTATGAAGGCTATGAAAAGGTTCACAGCATGTTCGGTAAGCACCATACAACCGAGAATACACCTCTGGATGAAATGGAAGAAACTACGCCGGAGGAACTGGAAAAAGATCGCGTACGCAGCGCCACCCGCACCGATTTTATCTTGTCGGCTGAGATCATGGCTATTGCTTTTGCAACCGTGGCCGAAAAACCGCTGGTCACGCAAATTGCCGTACTCATTGCCGTAGCCATTTTTATTACCGTTGCCGTTTACGGATTCGTGGGCCTTATTGTAAAAGCTGACGATTTCGGGTTATTTCTGGCTAAAAAAAGCCGGACAGCTGCAATGAAAGGCTTCGGCCGCGGCATCGTGAAATTTATGCCGCACTTCTTGACCTGGCTCGGGTATTTAGGTACCGCTGCCATGCTTTGGGTTGGTTTTGAGATCATTGTGCATGGCCTGACGTTCATGCATCACCCCATGGAATCCTTCGATCATGCTTTGGGAAGTATTCCGGTAGTTGGTTGGTTGCTTCGGGTGTTGATCCTGGCGCTGGGCGGCGTGGTGTTGGGCTTCTTTATTGATAAAATTGTGCGGTTAGTGAAGGGTATGCTTGGAAAGAAGTAAGCTTTATAGCTTTTGATGCTTCTGCCCCGTCTTGTACAGATGGGGCTTTTTTGATTGCTGTGGGGAGTGAGTTTATTGGTGGAATTGGATATCGTTTTTTTGGTGGTTAATGGCAGATTACAAATCCGCAGCTCGGTGGTTCCAGATTATAAATCAGGAAGAGCAGAATTTGTATTCTGGTAAAGGGAAATTCGAGACTTTCTTTTCAGGTGTTAATTCGCCAGCTCGAATCTGGTAACTACAAACTGGAATGGTGTTGTTTCGGTGGAGGTATCGCTCAGAATGTAATTATAGCGGAAGCCCATGGTCATGGAGAAAAGGCGGAGTACGCGGAGGTCGGTGAAGAGTTCAGCGCCGGTGGAGTTGAGGTTTTCTTTAGTGGTAAGAAGTTCGACTTTGGAACGATCGTAGAACAGGTTGGTGCGGAAACGTTGCAGGAACAGGATGCGGCCTAAAGCAAGATCGGGATACCAAATTGGGAATTCGTAGTTGGCAGAAGCTACCCAGATCTTGCTGAACGGATCAGATTTGTAGCCGCGCGGCATGATGAAGTTATCTGAAAAACGATAGGTTTCCTGCACTTCTTCCTTCTTCCAGCGGCCTTCCAGGTGGAATGAATGCGTTTTCTTCAGGCCGGGAAAATACAAAACTGTGTTCGCAAATAGGCGTTCCGTGGCATCGTTTATAGCCCTTTGGTATTGCAGTTGCGCGATCTGGCCCCAGCGGGGTTTTACGTGCTGACGGGCCTGCGGTAAAAGTCTGCTGAAATTCAGCGTGGTTTTATAGGCGTAAAAATTTGTGGCAATTTCTTCTCCTGTGGTTTCTGCGTTTGGTACAAAATCTATATCGTAATAGCCGAAAGCGCCGCCAATTTCCAGGTTTGTGCGGTATTTGCCCTGGGTTAACCGGAACGGGAATTTTATACCAGCCAGGCCGTATTTTTCAGTCCACTCCTGTTCCAGCACAGTTGTTTCCAGGGTGGTTCTGATCTCGGCTTTCCGGCGGGTTTGCAGGCCGTATTCCAGCTCGAAAACCGGATAAAAGGCAGCGTAAGTCAGGTTGATTTTAGAGCCGAGCGCATTTTCATTGGTGTTGTAGAAAATGCCCAAGGTACCGCGCATGGTGCTCATCAGGTTGCGGGTGTAAAATTCGGCGCCGTATTCGTTATTGCCAAACATCGGGAACCAGCCGTAGATATTGAAAAGGCCGGCGGTCAGAGAGTGGTATCTTTTAACTGGATAGTTTTGGCGGAAAGTAGAATCGGTTATATCCTGGTTTCCGGGGCGCTGCAGCAAAGGTTCGTGTAAGTTTATGTCGGTATTTTGTACCGGAGTAAGTTCTTCCCAGTTTGCGGGGTTTAATGCAGTTTCAGCAAGTTCATAGCCTTTTGCGGTGTAATTGCTGTAGAGCAGTTTCTGGCCGTTTTCCGATATCGTTGGTTCGTAGGCTCCAAACCGCACGGACGTTATTTGGTAGATCTTTCCGGTGGCAGTTTCCAGGGCATAAATGTTATCGATGCTGGTGAAGCCTGCTGAAAAGTACACGTAATTTCCGGCGGGGAACGGACGACTGACCGGCACGGTGGTGTAAGACAGCAAGGTTCTGGTTTCGCCGGTTTGGGTATTGGTCTGGAGCAGGCTGTTGCCCTGGTTGTTTACGGCTATGGTTACCACATTTTCATTATCGTGTTGCCAGCGCGGTTGCGCCAGGAACGGGTTTCCGGGATTAGGTAATTCGCGCAGGAGTTTTCCGGATTGGGCTTCTAAAACTACCAGGCGGTTTTTGCCGGCATTATCGGAATGCACGGCAATTATTTTGCTTCCGTCGGGCGAAGGTGCGGGCGCGAAATAGCGGGTTTTGGAAGTTAGTTTTCTGGTTTTACCGGTTTTGAAATTATAGGTCTTGATGATGGAATAATCGCGATTGATCCAGCGTTTGTCGAAACCCGATTCGGCCCAGGTCATGAATTCATTATTGGCGGCAAACATTACGTGGTCGTCGGTGTAAATGCCATGCACGAACATTTTCTCTTCGGAACCGTCCGGATGGATCTTATAAAAGGCCCGGATCTCATCGAAAGCATCTTTCAAAATGATCATGGAACCATCGGGCAGCTCATGCGGAAAGCGGTAATTGGTGTAAGTTTTTCCGGGATCTTTGGTGATGACTTTTTGGGCCGAAAAGGATAGCTTTTTTTCGGTTTGCTGGAAAATACTGTCGAGCTCTTTTACGGTCTGGTTGTAGAGTGTTTTGGTGGAATAGCCGGTGTGCTTTTTCAGACTGCGGTTAAAACCATAAACCGGATTTTTATGGTAAGTATCGTAAACAACTTTTTGCCAGATGCTATCGCCGTAATCGCGCCGGAGTTTGGTGGTCATGTAATAACCGATGCGGTACGGGTTGGGCACAAAATCTTTGAAAGAGGCCGGGTAATTCGCTTTTTCGTAGTTGAAGTGGTAGTTGCTTAAACGCATGGCGCGGTATTCCATGTGAAAACGCGGTTGCCTACCGCGGCCGGCTTTGGTGAGCAGCGTTTCCGAAGTTACCGCATCGCCTTCCCGGAACCATAATGGCTGATTGATGAGCGCATGCAACAGCCAGCCGGTTTGCCCCATCAGAACCTTTAAAGGCAAAGTAAAACCCTGATTTGCCATGTAAAATTGCTGCGCGTGGCGGTATTCGTGCACGGTTAAATAATCGAACCAGGGAACCGGACCGGTGAAGAGATTTTGTGGTGGCGTAATGTAAAATTCGTTTCGCCAGGGCGCCGGCGTAGCAAAACCGGCCGGTAATGAAGACTGGTTCTGTATGATGGTTGGAATACGTTTAGTTTTCCCGGTTCCGATGAAACTTTTATCGTTTACCCGCTGATAAGCCATGATGCCGGCCGCACGGTAAGCCATTGAATCGAACCCTTCGGGGAAAATTACCTTGCCGGCCGGTGTAGAAATCTGATTCCATTTCAGGGAAGGCGGGTTGAGGCCGATCTCTTCCTGTGCGAAACTGTTTTGTGTAATAAAGAAAGGTAGCAAAAACGGTATGCAAAACCGGATAAAAACTCGCATAAGCCTGTGGTTTTAAACGTGCACCGGTTTTGCTTTACGGAAGTGCAAGGATATAGATTAAACAAGCCCTTTCTCGCACATAAATGCATTTCTGAATTATTCTTTCTGGTATTAAAATAGGAACAGAAAACAGAAATGTTCGCAGAAAAAAAGCTGCTTTTACAAGCAGCTTTTTAAAGATTCAAGGACCTTCACCTATCTAAAGCAGAAGTTTTTTTTAAATTTTAATAATGCTGAACAGATTCTTTCAATTACTTATTCTTAAGCAATTCCAGCAACTTTTTAGCAGCTTCTTCTGAGGACGCCGGATTCTGGCCGGTAACGAGCAAACCATCCTGAATTACATTCACGGCCCAATCATCTTTCTTGGTAAAATGGCCACCTTTATTTTTCAATTCGTCTTCCAGTAAAAATGGAACAACTTTGGTTAAACCAACAGCTTCTTCTTCGGAATTGGTGAAACCGGTTACGTTTTTGCCTTTTACCAGCGGTTCACCATTTTCGTCTTTAGCTTGCAGAAGAACCGAGGGCGCATGACACACAGCCGCTACCGGTTTTTTATTTGCCCAGAATGCTTCGATCAGTTTCTGGGAATCTTTATTGCCGGCAAGATCCCAGAGCGGGCCATGACCACCGGGAAAGAAAACGCCATCGTAATCTGTAGCCGAAACTTCAGAAAGCCTTGTTGTTTGCGCTAATAATTTTTGCAGATCAGGGTCGGCTTTAAAGCGTTTGGTAGCTTCCGTCTGGTTTTCGGGTGCATCGCTTTTTGGGTCAATTGGAGGCTGTCCGCCTTCAGGAGATGCAAGCGTTATCTCTGCGCCAGCATCTTTAAAAACGTAATATGGTGCGGCAAACTCTTCGATCCAGAAGCCGGTTTTTTCGCCGGTATCACCCAGCTTGTCGTGCGAAGTAAGCACCATCAGTACTTTCATAGTTTTATTATTTTCGGTTTAAAAAAGTGATCTTACATGCTAAAACAGTTTTTCAGCCTGAAACCATAGCGTTTTCTTACGAAAGCATACATACAAAATCAGGCTTCATTTCTGGAGACCATGCGAAGGTTTATAACCAACGACCTGTGAAAAAGTTTTATTAATGTTCCATTTGGACTATGCATCGCCAACATTAAATCTGAAAAATCAGAAGGGAAATTGTTTCTGATTAAGAGTCATTAAGCTTGAAACCCAGAATTAAGATCACAGAAAATTAGTAATAAGTTTTCAGGGCTAAAAGCATAGCGTTTTATTTCTTAAAAAATAAAAAAGTGGTGCCGGACCGTATATCCGACACCACTTTTTTTGATCGTGGATTTCCAAAAGTTGCAATACGTTAAGTTTATAACATTTGGCCTTTTACCTTTTTCTTCTTTTTTCCGCCTTTGGTTAAAAGCGCAATTACGCCTACGGTTAAAAGGGTACCCATGGCTACGCGGTATATGGCTGCTGCTTTATCATGCTTGAATTTCCCTTTGTAGCCTTTTTCGGCCAGAATATTTGGGAAAATACCGTGGGCAATATCTTCAATAACGCCTTCAACTACATTTATCCGGTCGGCCAGTACCAGCGGCAACCAATGGCCGTATTCGTTTTCGCTGTTGGTAAAAGCCATTCTTCTTATCATGCCGCTTAAACCGGAAGGCGGGGAAGTGGTACCAAAAACGGCTGATAAATTTGGCCGTTCGTTGGAGTGCAACACTTCCACGGTTTCGGGTTGCAAAGTAGGTCTCACCCATTCAGGATCTTCTGCAACGTTCATCCGGTCCCGCATGGGGTAAGTCGGGTCGTTTTTAGGGTCGGCATCTATCCCCCACCCTTTTATATGCGCAAATTTTTCTGGTGTAATTTCCATGGTTTTACTGTTTTTATCTGGCTGATGGTGGAATAAGTACAGGCTTAATGCAGTTATCAAGTTTGTCGGAGAAAATGCGGTAAGCATCTGCGGCTTCTTCTAAAGGCACGCGGTGGGTAATAAGTTTTTTTGGCTCAAGAATACCGTTTTGCACGTGCTCGATCAGGCGTGGCAGTAACCGTTTTACAGATGCCTGGTTGGCCCGGATGGTTAACCCTTTATTCAGCACATTTCCGATCGGAACCAGATTATCGGTAGGCCCATAAACCCCGACAATGGAAACCACGCCGCCTTTTTTCACGGAATTAATTGCCCAGTGCAAAGCGGTAGCCGAACCAGCCTGAATAAGCGTTTTGCGGCCGGTAAATGTTTGCAATGCATCGCCGGTTGCTTCCGCGCCCACAGCATCTATTACTACATCGGCACCCATCCAATCGGTAATTTTCTTGATGAAAAGTACCGGGTCATCCATATCTTTTTTGAAGTTATAAGCTTCGCATTGGGCGTAGTCTTTCACGAATTCGAGGCGGTAATCAATTTCATCGAGCACAATTACGCGGCCTGCTCCAAAAAGCCAGGAACAACGTGCTGCCATAATACCAATTGGTCCGGCGCCGAAAACCACTACTGTATCGCCTTTCTGGATGCTGGCCATTTCGGCAGCCTGGTAACCGGTTGGCACTACGTCGGTCAGCAAAACGGCATCATCCGGGTCCATGCCTGGCGGAATTACGGTTGGGCCTACGTTGGCATATGGTACGCGCACATATTCGGCCTGCCCGCCATCGTAACCGCCGGCTGTATGCGAATACCCGAAAATACCGCCTACCGCGGTTGCTTCCGGGTTCGATTCGTGGCAATTCCCGAACAAGCCCTGTTTACAGAAATGGCAGCGGCCGCAGGCAATATTGAACGGCACAAGAACCATATCGCCGGTTTTCAACTTGGTAACTTCCGAACCGATCTCTACTACTTCGCCAATAAATTCGTGGCCAAAAGTCATGCCTACACGGGTATCGGGTACGTTGCCGTTGTATAAATGCAGGTCTGAACCGCAAATGCAGGAACGCGTTACCCGCACAATAGCATCTTCCGGGTGTTTAATTTCCGGCATTGGTTTGTCACTCACACGTATCCGGCGGATTCCGCGGTAATTGGTTGCTAACATACAAAGATCCTCACTGGTTAAAATGATACATACATCCTGCTATTCAATATTTCGGAATAATCCGAACATGGAATTATTTGTTGAAAAGCAGTTGAATAAATACTGATATATACTTTTATTGTTACATTACATATTTACATTTTCATTTCATGAGGCATTTATACGCATTCAGAAATCTGCGTATCGGACTGGTTCCGGTAAATTTTTAAGTAGAAAACTTTCGCAGAAATGGCAGCAGAATAAGTTAAAGGAACTGCTATAAATTTAACCCTGCCGCATTTAATCCGTTAATTTCCGAAACCGGAATTTTGGTTTGTAAAGTCAGAAAATTTCAGAATCAAAAACTTAAATTTCCTATGGAACGGTTTCTCGGAAAATTCTCGCCTTATCTTTATGCTATTCTGCGCCTGGTTTCGGGTTTAATGTTTGCCATGCATGGCAGTCAGAAATTGCTGGCCTGGCCCGGAGATAAACCAGCAGTTGAATTAGCTTCGCTGATGGGTTTTGCCGGAATAGTGGAACTGGTTGGAGGATTGATGATCGCTTTCGGTTTTTTAGCCGGTTATGCTGCTTTTATTGCCAGCGGTCAGATGGCTTTTGCGTATTTTATGGTTCATGCGCCGCAGGGTTCCTTGCCAATTTTAAATCAGGGTGAACTGGCAGTATTGTATTGTTTTCTGTTCCTCTACATTGCTTCCAAAGGTTCAGGAATATGGAGTATCGATACGCTCTGGAAACCTGCAACGGTTAAGCCATAAACCTTAATTTTCAGTTACAGAGCTTAAACTATTTTTCTGAAGATCCGTCAGTTTTTAACCTGAAAACAATACCATTTCAGCAACTAACATTTTTTTAAAACGGTAGGATATCGGGGCTAAAAACTGCTTTAGTGATCTCAGAAATTCCGGAAGTTGTTTAAAGAACAGGCAAAAAATAATACCATTTTCTTAAAATTTCCGTATGCGCAATTTGTACTGCAATGTAAACCTTTAAGCGGGCCGTTCGGGCAGAAAAATCCGCTTCATTTGCAGTAGCTTACACAACGCATGAAACCAATTTTCACTATTTTATTGTGCCTTTTGTCGGTAGCACAATTGTCGGCACAGGTAATTACGGCTCCCGATACTATTAACCCTCAGAAAGGCAACCGGGAACAACAACTCAAAAAAATTGAAAGCCGCAAAGAAAAACTATTCTCCGATTCGCTCGGAAATGAACCGGCCAATGCGGTATGGCTCGATTCTACTAAGTTCAATAAATACGGCGACCTGCTGCACGACGATCCGGAATACAATAAGCGCCAGCCACTCTGGAAACCAGCTGTAGAAGTGGTTGGAGTAAATGCGCTTTTCATGGCTTTCAACCGTTACGTGGCGAAAGCCGATTATGGCTACGTGACCTTCGATACCTGGAAGCACAACCTGAAAACCGGGCCGGAATGGGACACCGACGAATTCGGAATTAACTTTATCGGGCACCCGTACCAGGGAACGTTGTATTACAATGCGGCGCGCACGCAGGGCTATAATTTCTGGCAGTCGGCGCCGTTTGCGGTAGCCGGAAGCCTGAGCTGGGAATATTTTGGCGAAAACACGCTTCCCTCCTACAACGATATGATCTACACCCCGCTGAATGGCATTGCACTTGGGGAAATTCTGTACCGCGTAAGCTCTAACATTCTGGACGATCGCACGCGCGGCACCGAACGCACCATCCGGGAAATTTCGGCAGGCCTGATAAACCCGGTGCGCGGCCTGAACCGCTTGCTCTCCGGACATACCCGTCGCGTAACCAATAAAGAAATTTACCAGAAAGAACCACTCAACCTGACTTTCTTTGCCGGGGTACACCGCTTAAATGAACAACAGAACGACGTTTTCGGGGAAGGCGGCAACAAAGCCATGTTGAACGCGCAACTCGATTATGGTAACCCTTTCGAAGATCGTAAACGCAAACCGTTCGACCTGTTCCGGTTGCGCGCAGAATTGAGTTATGGCGGAAACGATACCATTGGCGGCACGATCAACAACATTACCGGCTACGGCATTTTGTTCGGCCGGAATAATCAAATCGGAAAGTTGGCTGTTCAAACCGGTATTTTCCAGTATTACAATTACTGGAACACGCGCAATTTTGATTTGGGTGCCTTGAGTTTTGGTGGTGGCGTATTAACAAAATTACCGCTTAGTAAACAGATAAATCTTTACACCAACGCGCATTTAGGTATAATTCCGCTGGCCGGTAACAGCACTCGTTTCGCTCCGGATTCAGTAGGTCTGCGCGATTATGTTTTTGCAAACGGTATTTCCGGAAAAATAGAAACTACTCTTAGTTTAGGAAAATACGCGACGGCGGCTTTGGTTTACAATCATTTCTGGCTGCGCACGTTTGAAGGTCTGGAAGGTACCAATTCCATCGGTATTATTCGTCCGCGCATTACCTTAAACCTTTTTAAAAACCTGAGCCTGGGCTACGAACATTTCGGGTATTCTACCAACCGCAAACTCCAGGATTTCGCCAACCAGCAAGCTACTATTACCGACCAGAAAATATTCCTGCAGATATTCCTGGAAGACCCGCAACGCCGGGGCCGGTATAATTAATACTTTTTCAGCCATTTTGGCTACCGTTTTTCACCTTTTAAACGCTATGGTTTTCGAGCAAAAAACAATAGCGTTTTTTGTTCGAAATAAGAAAAGCAAGCTGCATATAAACAGGCTTCTATTATCTTATCAGTTCCACTTTCCGTTCGCCGATCTGCTGGCGCCACATGGCGTAATACAATCCTTTTTGCGCCAGTAATTGTTCGTGATTTCCTTGTTCGTTGATCTTGCCTTTTTCCAGTACATAAATGGTATCGGCGTGCATAATGGTAGAAAGGCGGTGGGCAATCAGGATGGTGATCTGTTCGCGAAGCGCTGAGATCTGACGCACGGTGGCGGTAATTTCTTCTTCCGTGAGCGAATCGAGGGCGGAAGTGGCTTCGTCGAAAATAAGCAGGCGAGGATTACGGAGCAAGGCCCGGGCAATGGACAAACGCTGCTTTTCGCCACCTGACATTTTCAGGCCGCCCTCGCCTATCTGCGTATCGATACCATGCTTTGAACGTGCCAGCAATCTGGTGCAGGAGGCTTTATGCATGGCCGCAATTATTTCTTCATCGGTAGCATCCGGTTTTACGAATAGCAGGTTTTCTTTTATGGTTCCAGAAAACAAATTGGTTTCCTGGGTTACAAAACCCAGTTGCCGGCGGGCTTCGTTCAACCATATCTCTTTGGCCGAATAATTATTATACAAAACTTCGCCGCTAACCGGCACATACAAACCCACCAGCAGCTTTACAAGGGTAGATTTTCCGGAACCGGAAGGCCCGACAAAAGCAATGGTATCGCCGGTATTGGCTTCAAAAGAAATACCATCGAGCGCGTTTTGCGGGGCATCTTTATGGCGGAAATAAACATCTTCGAAGCGCAACTGATGCAACGGACCAATATCAATTGCCGATTCCGGCCGCTTTTCAATGGGTTTCAGCATGAGTTCGTTGAAATTGCTCAGCGATGCTTCGGCTTCGCGGTAAGCCAGAATTATGGTGCCCATATCCTGCAACGGCCCGAAAATACTGACTGAAATAAACTGCATGGAGATCAGTTCGCCGGTGGTGAGCACGTTTCTAAAAATAAGCCAGAGCAGTGTAAACAGGATGGATTGCTTGAGTAGGTTTAGGGCCGTGCCCTGCAAAAAAGACAAGGTGCGCACCCGTTTAACCTTCTCCATTTCCAGTTCAAAGATCTGTTCGGTATGTTCGCGCAAACGCCGCACTTCCTGGTAAGTTAAGCCCAGGCTTTTAACCAGTTCAATATTCCGCAGCGATTCGGTTATTACCCCGGACATTTTATTGGTAGCGCGGTTGATGGAGCGTTGCATTGTTTTGATCTTGGCACTCAGCAAACTGGTAAGGCCGCCTAAAACCACCATACCCACCAGGAAAACCGGCACCAGCGCCCAATGCTTGGTAATGGCATACCAAACCAGAAAACCAATACCTACAATAGAAGAGAAAAGAATGTTGATGAAGGCCGTGATAAAACGTTCGGTATCGCGGCGTACGCGTTGCAAAATAGAAAGCGTTTCGCCGCTGTTCTGGTCGGCGTATTCCTGGTAAGATAGGCGGAGCGTTTGCTTGAGGCCGTCGTTGAAGATCTGGACCCCGAATTTTTGCACCACCATATTGGTGAGATATTCCTGGAAGGCTTTGGCCAATCTAGAAATTAAAGCAATAATCACGGCCAGCAACATCAATCCCAACGCCCCTTTTACCCGCTCTTCCGAAGATAAAATAAACGGAGGAGTAGCATATTTATCGATGATCTTTCCGAAGATAACCGGGTCGTAAAGGGCCAGGATCTGGCTGATGGCCGCCAGCATCAAGGAAAGAAATACAAGCGAACGGTAAGGTTTAAGGTAATTCCAGAGTATGCACATGCAAAAATTATGGTTGAAGAATTATGCATACGAGCAAATTTCGGAGAGGTATAAGGCTGCTTTTTCTGGCTAGGATCTTGAGCAGGAAAAGCAGGCAGTTTTCCGGGTTACTTGGCAGTGCGGGCAGATTAACGTAAATTCGTGCTGCAGGCGGTTTTGGGGCCAATTACCCTACCGTTTTTTGCGTATTTTTTTGAGAACAACATTATGAAATTAACCGGCGACATCCGCAAGATAGGTACCAAACGCGACGACAAATTCCAGGATATTTCCCTGCAGATAAACCGCATTGAATACATTACAAACAAAAAAGACGGCAATTATTTTCAGGCTTTCGATCTGGAAGTGGAGCTGGAAAAACCGTTAATTATTACCGGCGACCGGCTGGCAAAGAAAAACATAAAACCATCTGAAGAAGGTGAAATACTTTTTGATGTGTATGATAAAGTGGGCGATGCATATGTGCTGAATAAGAACCTGGAACTGGAAATTATTGTTGCCCACGACATGGAGGAAGATCTGCTGATTCTGAGTTCGGTTTATTACGCTGAAATGTTGCCGCCGAAAGAATTTGAAGCGTTTAAAAAAGAGTACGAAAAAACAACTGCCTTTAAAAACCGAAAAGGTAAAAAACGATAGCAGCCAAAGACACTTTTCTGATCCAAAAGCATAGCATTTTCTCATCTTTTCCCGGCGCTGGATCCGTGCAGGACTTTTCATTTATTTATGCAAACATTGCAACAACTTCGTTCGGGAGAACTGGCCGGAGCTACCAAAATTAAATTATCCTGCGGTTTAACGGAGTTTCCAACTGAAATTCTGGAGCTTGCCGATACGCTGGAATACCTGGATCTTTCGGGCAACAAATTAAGCACTCTACCGGCTGAATTTTCGCAGTTAAAAAAACTTAAGATCGCGTTCTTTTCCGATAACCTTTTTACCGAATTACCGGAAGTTTTAGGCACTTTGCCGCAATTGGAAATGCTGGGTTTTAAAGCAAATAAAATCGTTACTGTACCGGAAAATTCGCTGGCTAAAAATCTGCGTTGGCTGATTCTGACAAATAACCAGATCATTGAATTACCAAAATCTATCGGGAATTGCACAAGCATGCAGAAACTGATGCTGGCCGGAAACAAACTGCGAAATTTACCTTCGGAAATGGCTGCCTGCAGAAACCTGGAACTGCTGCGTATTCCAGCCAATGAAATAGCGGAACTTCCGGGCTGGCTGTTTGAACTTCCCCGTTTATCCTGGCTGGCATTTGCCGGAAACCCTTGCAGTAAAAACGAAATTTCCACTGAAAATTTAACCGAAATTCCCTGGCCGGTTCTGGCTTTGAAAGAACAATTAGGCGAAGGCGCTTCCGGGGAAATTTATAAAGCCCATTTTCAAAACGAAGCTTCCAATTTATCAAAAAATGTTGCCGTAAAAATTTTCAAAGGTGAAGTAACCAGCGATGGTTTGCCCGCCGATGAAATGCAGGCAACTATTTCTGCCGGTACACACTCTAATTTGGTAAACGTTTTGGGAAAGCTCAGCCAACATCCGCAAGGTAAACAGGGTTTGGTATTGGAACTTATTCCGCCAGCTTTTCGCAATTTAGGCAACCCGCCCAGCTTCGAAACCTGCACCCGCGACACGTATCCGGAAGGCACTGCATTTCCTTGGAAAGCAGTTCTGAACATTGCCGGTGGCATTGCTTCGGCGGCGGCACATTTGCATAAAAAAGGTATTATGCACGGCGATTTATACGCCCATAATATGCTAACCAATAAAAATGCGCATGTACTATTTGGTGATTTTGGCGCTGCTACTATCTACAACAGGAATTCTTCAATTGCTGATAAATTAGAAAAGCTGGAAGTTCGCGCATTTGGTTACCTGCTGGAAGACCTGCTGGAACGCCTGAATTTCACGGAAAATACAGAAGCAGATCTGGATGTTCTGATTGCGTTGAAACAAGCGTGTCTGCAGGAAAACATTACTTTACGGCCCGATTTTGAAACCATAACTGCAAGAATTTCAAAGCTTCAAATTTCAGTTTCTAATAATGCTAACGCTCCTATTTCGAAATTTAACAAATAGGTAATCCACGAAAAAAAGCCCGCAACTGCATCGTAAAGACTTTGTAGCTGCGGGCTTTTTTTTTTACGTTTCAGATCAGACCCAGCCGCGCTTTACGCTGAAATGGTTACAGCCAAAATTCGAGCCGGTTATCATTTCAAATTGTTTAGGCGTATTGTCTACTTTGCTGGCTTCGTGTACAAGGGGCAACACGTATTCCGGATCCATGCCGTGCTGACCGGTCAGTTCGTCGCAGAGGCCAAACGCATTGTTCTGAACCTGGGCTTTTGCCTGATCCTGGTGCCAGTGATCGCAGTGATTGCAGGTAGCTTCCATAATTATACTTTTAAAAGTTACACATCGGTTTAAAGACTCAGATATACTCTGAAAATCAGGACCTGGTTTCAGCATTCACTTATTTAGAATTTATAAAATTACCGGCTTAAAGCCTCGACTTTGCAAGCCAAATTCCCTAGCGTTTTTTTTTAAATGACTGCAATGAACTGAAATCTCAGAAAACGCTATACATTTCAGCTTAAAAACTGCCGGCAACCTGGCGTTTTAAATCGAGTAAACCCATCACAAAAACGCTATCGTTTTAAAGTTAAAAACTGCTTTCCTTTTTCATGACAAAAAAGATATCTGCTGCTGCTTCCAATAATTCCGGGTTTGTACACGTGCGTGGCGCCCGCGAGCATAACCTTAAAAATGTAAACCTCGATATTCCGCGCGATGCATTAGTAGTTTTTACGGGCGTTTCAGGTTCGGGCAAATCTTCGCTGGCTTTTGGCACGCTTTACGCCGAAGCACAACGCCGGTATCTGGAATCGGTTTCGCCGTATGCGCGCCGTTTGTTTAACCAGATGGCCGTGCCGGAAGTAGATAAAATTGATGGTTTGCCACCGGCCGTAGCATTACAGCAACAACGTGGCGCGCCAACCACCCGATCTTCAGTGGGCAGCGTTACTACTTTGTCTAATTTGCTGCGCATGCTTTATTCCCGTGCCGGCGATTATCCTTCTAACCAGTCCATAATTTATGCCGAAGCTTTTTCGCCGAATACGCCCGAAGGCGCCTGCCCGAAATGCCACGGTTTGGGGAAGATCTATGATGTAACAGAAAGATCCATGGTGCCGGATGATTCTTTAACCATCCGGGAACGTGCCATTGCTGCCTGGCCAACTGCCTGGGGCGGACAAAACCAACGCGATATTCTGGTTACCCTGGGCTTCAACGTAGATATTCCCTGGCGCGATTTACCGCAAATAGACCGCGACTGGATCCTGTTTACCGAAGAGCAGCCTGTAGTTCCGGTTTACGCCGGTTTTACGCCCGAAGAAACGCAACGCGCCCTGAAACGGAAAATGGAACCGAGCTACATGGGTACGTTTACCAGCGCCCGGCGGCACGTTTTTCATACGTTTACGCATACGCAAAGCGCACTCATGAAAAAGCGGGTTGCACAGTTTATGCTCAGTACCGAATGTCCGGTTTGCGAAGGAAAAAGACTGCGCCGCGAATCGCTTTCCGTAAAATTTGCCAGTCTGGATATTACCGAATTTTCGCGGCTGCCGCTGAAACGCTTAGCTGAAATTCTGCAACCTTATGCCACCGGCACTGCCAAAGCCATGAAAAATCTGGAAAAGGAACATCCTGAAAAAGCTACGGTTACCAAACTCATTGCAGAAGACTTAGCCAGCCGCCTGGAAGTGTTGCTCGATCTGGGTTTGGGTTATCTGAATCTGGAACGCAGCACCCCTACCCTTTCGCCCGGCGAACTGCAGCGCTTACGATTAGCAACCCAATTGCATTCCAATCTTTTCGGAGTGGTTTACGTGCTCGATGAGCCATCTGCCGGGTTGCACCCTGCAGATAAGGAAGCGTTAATTTCGGCTTTGGGTGTTTTGAAAAATTCCGGCAATTCGCTGTTCATAGTAGAGCATGATCTGGATGTGATCCGCCACGCCGACTGGCTGGTAGATGTTGGTCCGGCGGCCGGCGAGAACGGCGGCGAAATTCTGTATAGCGGACCAACTGAAGGCCTGAAGCATATTCAGCATTCGCAGACACGCAAATACCTTTTCAGCACCGAAAACAACCTGAAAGAAACGCCACGCGAACCAACCAGCTGGCTGACTTTAAAAGACGTTTCGCGCAATAATATACACAAGCTGAAAGTACAGTTTCCTTTGGGCGTTTTTACCACGGTTACGGGTGTTTCAGGTTCCGGAAAATCGAGTTTGGTTAGCCAGGTTTTAGTGGAATTGGTGGCGGAACATCTGGGCCATGTAATACTGGTAGAGGAAGAAGAAGGCGAAGAACTGGAACGCAGCGTTTTACCGGAAACCGGCGGACAAATTACCGGTGGCATGGAAAATATAAAACGTCTGGTGCGCGTAGATCAGAAACCGATCGGACGCACGCCGCGCTCGAATATGGCTACCTATACCGGCCTTTTCGACCATGTACGCAAGATCTTCGCCGAAACCAAAGAAGCCAAAAAGCGCCGTTACGATGCCGGAAGATTTTCTTTTAACGTTGCCAAAGGCCGCTGCGAACATTGTCTCGGAGAAGGTTTTGTAATGGTGGAATTGCTTTTTCTGCCGAGTGTTTATTCGCCCTGCCCCACCTGCCATGGAACCCGCTACAATGCCAAAACCCTGGAAATAAACTACCGCGATAAAAACATTGCCGAAGTGCTGCACATGACCGTAGATGAAGCCTGGGAATTTTTCGACGAAGTACCGCAGATCCAAAGGGCTTTAACTGTTTTGCGCGAAGTAGGTCTGGGTTATTTACGTTTGGGTCAATCGGCTACGGAGCTTTCCGGAGGCGAAGCACAGCGCATAAAGCTGGCCACGGAACTGCAACGGCAGCAACGCGGAAATTCCCTGTATATTCTGGATGAACCAACTACCGGCCTGCACCCTTCCGACGTAGAAAAACTGATGGCACAACTCGATAATTTGGTTGAAGCCGGCAACACCGTAATTGTGGTAGAGCACGATATGCGCGTGGTAGCTAACTCCGATTGGGTAATTGATATTGGTCCGGGGGCTGGTGCAGATGGCGGTAAAATTGTAGCCGAAGGTACGCCGGCGGAAGTTGCCAAAGCGAAAGACAGCAAAACGGCGGTTTACCTGCAGCGGTTTTTCAGTGCTAAAGCATAGCGTTTTTATAACGAACAGGTTGGGTGATTAATGCTACATTTTGAAATGTTCCTTCTAAAATAATGCGTTACTTTTTGGGCCGGAAACCATAGCGTTTTTTGATTGAGAAACTTTAAGAATTGATTTGCGTTGGCAAGAATAAGTTCGCATAAAATTCTTATATTCAGCTCTTCATCTCACCCAATTTTATGAACGCTCTAGCCGGCATCTCGACGTTAGATCGGGATAAGTATTTTTCAGCAGTAACGACTACAACTTTCGATGTATTGGTAATTGGCGGCGGCATAATGGGCGCCGGAATTGCACTTGATGCAGCCACGCGCGGACTAAAGGTTTTGCTGGTAGAAAAGCAGGATTTTGCGGCCGGTACCAGCAGCCGTTCTACCAAATTAATTCACGGCGGTTTGCGGTATTTAAAGAATTTCGAAATTGGATTGGTACGAACCGTTGCCAGCGAAAGAAAAGTGCTGCACCGCAATGCACCGCACCTGGTTTTGCCGGAACCGATGCTGATTCCGATCCTGAAAAATGCTTCGTACGGTTACTGGGCCACAAAAGCCGGGCTAACTCTTTACGATTTTCTGGGCAACGTGGAAGCCCCGGAACGCCACCGGATGCTTGATAAAAAAGCAACCGTGAACCAAGAACCTTTACTAAATCCGGAAAAACTACAAGGTGCCGGCTGCTTTGTTGAATTCCGTACCGACGACGGCAGATTAACGATGGAAGTGCTCAAAACCGCCCGGAATTCTGGTGCTGTCTGTCTGAATTATTGCGAGCTGAATTGTTTTACCTACGACGAAGAAAAGCAGCTAAATGGAGCCGAACTACAGGATAAACTTACCGGCAATAATTACCTGGTAAAAGCGCAATGCGTGATCAATGCAACCGGTCCCTGGAGTGCGAAACTCATGCAACAAGATGACCAGAAAAGGATTTCAGAATTGATACATACCAAAGGCGTGCATCTGGTTGTGCCGTTCCAGAAATTTCCTTTAAAGCAATCGGTTTATTTCGATATTCCGGGTGGCCGGATGTTGTTTGCTATTCCGCGCTACGACGTCACTTATTTAGGAACTACCGATACGCCTTTTACTGGAAATCTGGAAAACCCGACGGTGGAAAAAGAAGACGTTACCTATTTGCTGGCAGAAATAAACAACATGTTTTCGGGAGTAAATTTAAAAGCAAGCGATGTGGTTTCGAGTTGGGCCGGAGTGCGGGTTTTACTTTATGAAGCCAATAAAAAACCATCCGAAATTTCCCGCAAAGATGAAATTTTCACGTCTGCTTCGGGCCTGATCACGGTGGCCGGCGGCAAACTTACTGGTTACCGTAAACTGGCTGAACAGGTAGTAAATAAAACGTTGGAAATGCATTTCCCGGAAAACCGGCAAACTTCCAGAACAGCAAAAATAAAATTAGCCGGCGGCGATTTTGAAAATGCAGATGCGGTGAAAGCGTTTTTAAAAAGCTGCCAGGAGATCGCACATATACACAAATATGTACCGGAAACCATGGCTTATCTGGTGCGCACTTACGGCATCAATACCAAAGCGATTTTAAAAGAAGCCTGCCGCTTGAAAGCTGAAAACCTGGCACCTGAAAACCGTTTACTGCAGGCGGAAATCTGCTACACCATTCAAAACGAAGGCGTGACCAACCTGAGTGATTTCCTGATAAGAAGAACCGGCAAACTGTACTTTGAGCGTGAAACTATTGCCGCCATTCTGCCAACCGTAAAAGCAGCCTTCCAAAAAATTCTAAACCTGGGAAATGACGAAATTGAAAAGCAGGAAACGGAATTTCAGAAGCATTATGAGGCCGCTGTCGCTTTCAAAAATGAAAGTAAAAACGCTATGGTTTCAGCGTAAAAAACTGCAAAACAGAAATTTTATAATTCGCCTTTCAGGATTTTCTTCGCCAGAGCTATTTCTTCTGAACTGATGGTATGCTGTCGTCCCACGTAGATCTTTTTAGTAACATGCGCGCCTTTTTCAGTCAGAATGGCTACCGTTTCTTCTACCCGGCTTACCGGCACATGCGGATCCGGATTGCCGGTGGTTATTAAAACGGGCGTGCCTACAAAATTTCCCTGATAATTACTTAAATCTATTTGCTGCCCGATCAATCCGCCGGTTAAGATACAAAGTCCGCCAAAACGCTGCGCATTTCTAGTGGCAAATTCAGCCGTTAAACAGGCCCCCTGCGAAAAACCTAACAGATAAATATGCTCGCTGCCAATTCCCTGGCTTTTAATATTTTCTACCGTTTCTGATAGCAACTCTAAAGCAGAATTCAGGGCCGGCTGGTTATGTTCGGAAGGCGCCATAAAACTGTACGGATACCAGCTGTTTTGCGTAGCCTGCGGTGCGTAAAGCGTAAAATCTGCCACGTCCAGTTCTGCAGCCAGCGAAAAAATACTGGCTGCCGTTGCTCCCCTCCCATGCACCATAATAAGCGCTTTGCCCGTTTCAGAAAGCGGCTTTCCCTGCATTTTAATATTTTTTGCGTGCGTGTACATGCGTAGTTAAAGTTAGGATATTAACGTTTGAAGAAACTTAATTCAATTTTGGCAACACGTTTTCAATTTCGGAACGGCGCGGTTCGTATTGCGGTGGCAGCATTAAATTTGTGCCTAATTCTTCTAACTTTTCATCTACCATAAAACCCGGATTATCGGTTGCGATCTCGAAAAGTACGCCGCCCGGTTCCCGAAAATACAACGAATAGAAATAATTCCGGTCTATTTTATTGGTGATGTTCAGGCCGCGGCTCGCAATTTTATCATGGAATTTCATGAGCGTATCTTCATCTTTCACCCGAAACGCAACGTGATGCACCGTGCCGCCAGCCCCGTTACCCCTATCTTCGTTCGGCAATTCTACCAGATCAATAAGATTGGCGCTTTCTACAGCATCGGTGGCATAACGGTAGCGGTTTCCGCTTTGCTCCAGCAGTTTGTAACCGAAAATTTCTGTCATGATCTCGGCCGTTGGTTTTACATCTTTCAGCGTTAGGGTTATATTATGAAAACCGCGTAAGGCAACATCTGCTTTTACCTCACTGGTTTCCCATGGTTTGCGCAGATCGTCCGTTTTCGGAATGACTAATTCCAGTTTTAAACCATCCGGATCGAGAAAAGTCAGGTATTTCTCACCGAATTTTTCAGACGGTTTATTATAAATTACATTATACTGCTCAAAGCGTTTCAGCCAGAAATCAAAGCTTCCTTCGGGCACGGCATAGCCAATTTCGGTAGCCATACCGGTTCCTTTTCTTCCTTGCCGGATTCCTTCCCAGGGAAAAAAGGTAAGAATAGTGCCTGCACTGCCGGTTTCGTCGCCGTAATAAAAATGATAGGTGCCCGGGTCATCGAAATTCACGGTCTTTTTAAGCAGGCGTAAACCCAAGACCTTGGTATAAAAATCTAAATTCTTTTTGGCCATTCCGGCTATTGCCGTCATGTGATGCAGGCCTAAGATTCGCGTTTCCATGTGTAGTTAGTTTTTAATGCTAAATCAATACCGTTTTAAATAAAAATGAGTAACAGCCGCGCACTAAAATATGCCGGCCGTTACTCATTTTTTTCAGGTTAAATTTAACCTTGTTTTATCAATTGCACTTCGGCCTGCAATTTAATTTCATCGCTTACCACCACGCTGCCAGCTTCGGTTACTGCGTTCCAGGTTAACCCGAATTCTTTACGACTGATCTTACCCGTTACGGTAAAACCGGCTTTGGTCTGGCCATACGGATCTACCACAATGCCGCCAAATTCCACATCTACAGTTACTGGTTTGGTGATGCCTTTTATGGTCAGGTCGCCGTGCAGTTTGTAATCGTTGCCGCCCACGTTTTCGTATTTGCTGGAAACGAAGCGCACTTCGCCGTGCTTTTCTGCGTCGAAGAAATCGCCGGATTTCAAGTGCGTATCGCGTTGCTCGTTGTTCGTGCTGATCGAATCTACATCGGCAGTAAACACCACACTTTTCGCGCTTTTAAACGCATCGTCTTCGGTCTCCGCTTCGATGTTGAATTTCTGAAAATACCCGGTTACCGTGGTAATCATCAGATGTTTTACTTTAAACTGAATTTCGCTGTGCATCGGGTCGGAAACCCATTTTACGTTTGCCATGATCTGATTTTTTAAGTTTAAATGAATTGATTCTTTAATTTATGAAATCTCAAATGTTGAAATGACAATACAAATGTACATACATTTAATGTATATACATATATAAATCAGAAAAGATTCAAAAATAATTTCCGGTACGAGGTCAGGTTTAAATTTCGAGCCCGCTTTTGCATTTTATCGATCTGCACTCCTACTGATTCCAGAAAAATAAGTTTCTATAGCGCACTGGTTTCCTGAACTTTACAATCAAACACATTTCGCCTGTTTTTTGAAGACTTCTTCGTGGTCTGTTTTTTGCTGAAAAGGAAAACGCTAAAACTGCTTCGGATTTTCTGTTTTTTTCAGACTGAACTCACTCTTTTTCCAGCATCAATTCAGAGGATTCCGAAGCGCTATTTCTCATTTATTGTGCGATTTCCTATGAAAAAAAATTTCAGGTTCCTGATGCTGGGTATCCTTTTTCTGGCAAGCAGTTGTTCTTCCGTTTACATGCCCAATACGCCCAATACGCCCATGCTAAGCGCCAAAGGCGAACTTTACAGCGGCGGACATATCAACCTGAAAGGCAACGCCAGTTTTACTTCGGCATATGCCGTTTCCGAACATATCGGGATCATGGCTAACGGCTCTTTCATGAACCAGAACCGCGATAAAAAGGCTTTCCGGCACAATATTCTCGAGGCCGGCGGCGGCTATTTTACCACTTTCGGCGAAAAGAACAACCGCGTGCTGGAAATTTACGGCGGTCTGGGCCGGGGCAACAGCGATATAACGTACCGCAAAAAAACAGAAACCGGTTACCAATCTTACGACCGCCAGGAAATTACGCTGAATAAAGTTTTTGTGCAGGTAAATTTCAGCAAGAAAAAAACGGAATCGTTTCGGTTATTCGGCCGCACTTTTCCGCTTAATTATGGTACCGCTTTGCGCGCCAGCTACGTGAACATGGGCGAATTTATCCGCAACGACGTGAAGCAAACCACCGAAGACAACATTTTCCTGGAGCCGATCTTCTTCACCCGCGTGTTGCTTACACCCGCCGTACAACTGCAACACAACAGCGGCTGGAATTTTGGGTTGAAGAACCGCGATTATTTAACGGCCGGTAATTCTGTTTCTAGCCTGGGTATTATTATAAATGTAGGCGGCAAAAACCTGCGAAAAGGAACCAGACGATAAAATAATTTGCGGCTATTGCGTTGGTAAAGGCTTTTACTTTTGCTGCTTAAAAACATAGCGTTTTAACTTACCTGCTGCATCTTCCGGCGGCATGCCCGGTAATTGATTCGCAGTTATTTCTTCGGCTCCAATTTCCATTTCAAAGTCCTTAAAATAAACTTCCGAAAGATCGGCAGCGGGAAAGATCAGGAAATTGTTGTGCTTTTTGTTTAGCTGCAATTGCGTAATGCGCAGGCTGTAAATCGGGTGAAATAATTCCAGATTACCAGAGCCTATACTTCTGAAATAAGCTTCGCCTTGCGCGTTCGTGGTTACTTTTTCTTTGCCCAAACGGCAGGTAACGTAAGCATAAGGTCGGTTTTCTGCATCACTGATCTTGATCTTTATTCCCTGGCTATTCCGGGCATCGCTTTGTATCAAAATAAAATCAGAGCGCGGTTGCGAATGGTGGCTGCTTAACAAAATTCTGGTACCATCTGTTTTCCAAGTGCCTTTTCCCCATTTATCGGCAGCGCCGTACGTGAACATGTATTCAAACGTTTTATCCGCTTTAAATTCGAAACCGGCAGCAGTTTCCATTACGCCCTGCAACATATATACGCCATCCACTTCGCTCTCCGAATTTGTTTGCGCATACCCTATTCGCCCCAAAAACAAGGTAAAAATGAAGATGCTCCATAAATAATAAAGCTTGTTCATAAGATTCAGCTAAAATTCTCAGCCGGGCTGCAAACGAATTCGTTGAGTAAATTGTTCTATCTTTAACCAAAATAACCAAGGCTTGTTTGCAGAAATGCTAAAAAAAACGTTGCCGGTTATTCCTTTAAAAATTAAAATATCAACAATGAAAGTAGAGATCTGGTCAGATGTGGTTTGTCCGTTTTGTTATATCGGGAAACGCAAATTCGAAGCGGCTTTAGAAGATTTTCCGCATAAAGATGAAGTAGAAATTGAGTGGCGCAGTTTCCAGCTCGATCCGGATTGTAAACCGACTCCGGGCACCAGCGTGCACGAATATCTGGCGAAACGCAAAGGCGTGAGCGTGGAAGAAGGCAAACGCATGAACGATTACATGGCCGGTATGGCGAAGGAAGTTGGTTTAAATTACGATTTCAACAACGCGAAAATTGCCAATACCCTGGATGCGCACCGCGTTTTACATTTCGCCAAAGAATACGGCAAACAAAATGAGCTGAAAGAAAAATTGTTTGCCGCTTATTATACCGAAGGCAAAAGCATTGGCGATGCCGAATCGCTGGCGCAGATTGCAGAAACGGTAGGCTTAGACGGGGAAAAAGTAAAAGCCATGCTCCAAACCGATCAGTATAATGATGCGGTGTTGCAGGATAATTACGAAGCGCAACAGGTTGGCGCCCGCGGCGTGCCGTTTTTCGTGTTCAATAACCGCTATGCCATTTCCGGCGCGCAGCCAACCGAACTTTTCCTGCAAACCTTAGAGCGCACCTGGGACGAAACTGAAAAACCGAAACCCACTCCTATTCAAGGCGATCCGAATGCAAACGCCTGCGATATTGATGGCAGCAATTGCTAAGTAGTTCATACATTCAAACCGCAGAAATTCAGGTTTAACTGAGATTTCTGCGGTTTTTCTTTTTTATAAAAACGTCTAAAAAACGCTATGGTTTTGGCTTGGAAAAGTGTTTTACCAAAAGTTTCTCTTATGTCAGATTTTTTACAAAAAGCCGCTGATCCGAACCAAAGCCAGATCGAAAATCTGGAAAAGGAAATTGCTCAGCTGGAGAAAGAACTGGCGACAGCAGAAACGGAACTGAATATTTTCTCCGCGCAACTTCGCTCGCAATTGCTTCCGCAAATAATGCGTATTCAGGAACTAACGGCCATTTACAAAAAACTGAAAGCCGATAAAAAAGCCAAACGCCTGGAGCAAAAAAAGAAAGGCAAAAATTACAAAGAGCCCATTAGTTTAAAACAAACGAATCAAAACGTTGCTCAAACTTCGAAACCGCAGCCCGCTGATCAACAGGAATTGAAAAAGTTGTATAAAGAAGCGATCCGGCATGTGCACCCCGATAAATTTGCCGGCGAAGACACTTCCAAAACCGAACGCGCCACGGAAATAACCATGCAGCTGAATGATTATTACGAAAGCGGCGATCTGGAAGAACTGAAAGGCTTTTACGAGTATATTATCAGCGGGAACGCTATGTCGCACGTTCCTTACCAACCCGAAACAATTACCGATCCGGCAGCTTTACTTATTTACCTCCGCAAAAAACAGGAAGAACTTTTCAAAGCTTTACAGGAATTAAAATCATCGGAGCTTTACCATGTACTGCATACCTATCCGGAGCCGCTTGCTTTTGTCCATGAGCTTCGGCAGCAATTCGAACACAAGATCCAGCAACTTCAAAAACGCACCCGCAAAGCAAAAATTTGAACTTTGGTTTTGAGTAAGTTTGGTTTTAGTACCACATTTCAAAGCGAAAAACGCTATGGTTTTAGCAGTAAAAAGTGCGTTGTAAGCGAATACATTATTCCCAAATGTTACGCTTAAACATTAACCGTTTATAGTAGTTTGTTTTTAGTTGGAAAATACAATTTGAGCCTTTTTCCTGAAGTTGAAATGCAAAAAAAACACGACCAACCGAAGATATTTGGGCACCGCGGCGCAGCAGGTCTGGAATTTGAAAATACCCTTGCGAGCATAAAAAAAGCCATAGATTTGGGCGTAGCTGCCATCGAAATTGACGTCTGGCAAACCACCGATCACGAGATCGTGGTTTTTCATGATGCTTACCTCGATCGGCTAACCCATGCAAGTGGCTTTATTTCAGAATTAAGTTATGCAAAACTGAAAAGCATACCCTTGAAAAACGGGGCTGAAATACCAACGCTACAAGCTGTAATTGAACTGGTAAAACCTTATAAAATTCCATTGCTGGTAGAAGTAAAAGCCGAAAATGCTTTCGCAAAAACGCTCGAAATCCTTGAATCGAAACTGCCATATTCTGACTTTATGATCGGCTCTTTTTACCACCAGCAGATCATGGAATTGAAAAGGCAAAACCCGGAATTACAAACTGCGATCATGTTCGAATGCGTACCGGCCTTTCTGGAAGATTACCTGCAAACAGTAAACCCAGATTACGTAGTTACGGCCATTGAAACGCATAATTCTTATCTGGTTGAAACCGTAAAAGCCCAAAACCGCAAACTTCTTTTTTACACAGTAAACCTGGAACAGGAAATTACGCTCGCCTTAAAAGCAGAACCTTACGGCATCATCACCAATTTCCCTGACCGGTTGCTAAAAGTAGTTAATGACCTATGAGTTTAGGAGCCATTTTTCCTACCGTTTTCGGAATTGCTTTTCTGTTTTTGCAGCCATATTTCACAGAAGTGGAAACAAGCGAAATTCCGCTTTGGCTTAAAGTTACTTACACGTTGTTTGTAGCGGTTCTGGTGCCGGTTTACTGGAAGAAATGGGGCGTCGCAAATTTCCTTTGGTTCTCGGATGTGGCTTTGTTTGTAATGCTGGCTGCCGTCTGGCTCGAAAGCAGTTTGCTGGCCAGTATGATGGGCGTAGCCGTTTTAATTCCGGAAATTGTCTGGAATGTAAGTTATTTTGTACGGCTTTTGACCGGCATAAGAATTTTAAGTCTCACCGATTATATGTTCGACAGCTCAAAATCACTTTTCCTGCGTGCTTTGTCGTTATTTCACGTGATCTTGCCGCCGCTTATTATCTGGATGATCTGGAAAACGGGTTTCCACGAAAATGCTTTCTGGTACCAGGTTTTGTTTGGCTGGACCGTTTTACTCATCACGTATTTGTTCACTGATCCCGCCGAAAACATCAATATGGTATTCGGGTCCGGAGCAAAACCGCAAACCAAACTGAATCCGAAACTTTATTTGCTCTTCGTATTACTTGGTTTTACGCTCGGAATTTACCTTCCGGCGTATTTAATATTGCGGCTTATTTTCTGAATTTAAGCCAGTAATTCCAGCACTTTCCGGATATAATTCCCCAAAAAACGGTAGGATTTCCGGGTTAAAAAGTCATAAAAAATGTGAACAGTGTTTCTTACGATGCTTTGCCTTTGCGTAATTCCAGCACGGTAATTTCCGGCCATATTCCTACTCTTCCTGAAAAACCAATAAAACCAAAACCACGGTTCACGTACAGCATTTTACCGGCTTCTTCAGTTAGCCCGGCCCAGGTTTTATAGCGAAACTGTGCCGGACTCCATTTAAACAGCGGCGTTTCAACCCCAAACTGCATGCCGTGGGTGTGGCCGCTCAAGGTTAAATGCACGTGTTTGTCATGGTGTTTTACCACTTCCTCCCAATGCGTTGGGTCGTGGCTTAACAGAATTTTAAAAGCATCCGGAGCTACATTTGCCAGCGCTTCGTCCAGATCACCGATCTGAATAAAGCCTTTGCCCCAATTTTCCACCCCGATCAGCGATAATTTATCACCACCTTTTTCAATTGTAACGGCTTCGTCCAGCAGCAATTTATAACCTATATCGGCGTGATGGTTCTTCAGTTCCTGCAGATTCTTTGCTTTCGCTTCCTCGCTGGGCCATTGCACATACATACCATAATCGTGGTTTCCCAACACTGAAAACTGTCCGAATGGCGCTTTTAATTGTTTGAAATGATTGATATAAGGTACTACTTCCGGCGCATGATCGTTCACTAGGTCGCCGGTAAATACAAAAAGGTCAGAATTTTGCGCTTTCGCCAGGTCTACGCCGCGTTGCACAGCTTCCGGATCATCAAAACTACCAGCGTGAATATCGGAAAGCTGCGTAATCTTAAAGCCATCGAAAGCGGCAGGCAGGTCTTCGAAAAAAAGCGTGTGCCGGTGCACCGTGTACTGATATTTGCCTTTCACCATTCCATATAAAAAGGAAGCAAACGGAATAGAAGCCAGGATCAAGGCAGACTGGCTCACAAATTTCCGGCGGCTCGGCATGAGTTTTTCTTCCGATTCAGTTTCGCTGAACAATTGCTTAATTAACCGGAAAAGTGCTATGCCGGTACGTACCAAATCTTCGCCAAAAAGCACCAGTATAAAAACCAGCTTGGTTACAAAAAAAGCCAGGAACAGGTTCATCACCCATTTCATAAAAACGCTGGCTTCGCCGGTAGAAAAGCGCTGGTAAACAACTATGGTGAAACAAATATTGAAAGCGAGGAAGAAGATCCAGTAACCCCAGCGCACCGATTTCTGCAGTTTTGCAGATTTCCAACCGGCCGAAATTCTTTTAATTCCCTGGTAAACGTAAAAATCGAAAAGGAGGGCTATAACCCCAAAAAGCATTATAAATCGACGCATCAAGAAGCTTCTTTAAAATTTCACCATTCCAGTTCGCAGCCAGACTAGCGGCAAACCGGTACCGGAGTTCAAAAGTACAATAAATATGGCTGAACTGAATTGCTGGAAGAGAAACGTTCTCCAGTAAGGATTCTTGCGTGAAGAACGCAATTCAATTCTGCAGGTTCATGTTTAGCAAAAGTAAATCTTCCGCGTTGCTTATGGATTATCTATCGCTAAATGCATTGTCATTTGCCTTTACATCGTAGTGCATAGAAACAGTTTGAAACCTGCTGAAAGCAATAAGCCTCCACAAGAAGGAGGCTTATTGCTTTAGAAAAGTATGAAACGAATGCCTTTAAGCAACTTTCATCAGTTTCGGTTCTTCAGGAGTTTTAACGGCTTCTACCCTAGCGTTTTCTGTTGGCCTGATGATCATGCGCATGGCCTGGTCTTTGGTGAAGTAGGCGATCATCCAGTTATACAGCGTTTTTACGCGGTTCGGAACGGTAATTAACGAAACTAAATGCACGAACAGCCACATAAACCAGGCAATAAATCCGCTGAAATGCAGCTTCGGTTTAGGCAGATCGGCTACGGCTTTTTTCCGACCGATGATTGCCATGGAACCTTTATCGTGGTAAGCAAAAGGCTTCAAAGGTTTGTTTTTCTGCATTGCTTTTAAGTTCTGCGCCAGTAATTTTCCGTGCTGAATAGCAACCTGCGCCACCTGCGGATGGCCGTTCGGAAAATTCTGATCGGAAGTCTGCAAGGCAATATCGCCGATGGCGAAAATGTTTTCGGTGCCTTCCACTTTATTAAATGCATTTACCAAAAGTCTTCGACCACGACCGTAACTTTCCAGCGGAATGCCATCCGTCATTTTGCCGGTAACGCCCGCTGCCCAGATCAGAATTTTGGTTTCAATGGTTTCGCCGTCGGCAAAAGTTACGAGGTCGTTTTCGTAGTTAATTACCTGCTTGTTGTATTTCACGTCCACGCCCAGTTCTACCAAAGAATCGTGGGTGTATCTTTGAGAAGCTTTACTCATGGGTGCCAACACGCTCGGTCCACCATCTACCAGATAGATTTTGCTTTCCAGGCCCGTTAGTTCCGGGTAATCTTTCAGGCCAATATTTTTGCGCATTTCCGCTAACATACCGGCCACTTCCACGCCCGTCGGACCGCCACCGGCTACCACAATGGTAGTCAGTTTGCGTCTTTCGTCTTCGTTTGTGGTAAGAGTGGCTTCTTCGGACTTTTGCAGCATGAAATTGCGCAGGTTAATAGCGTCGTGCAGGGTTTTCATGGGCTGCGCGTTCTTCCGGATGTTTTCGATGCCGAAATAATTCGTTTCGGTACCGGTGGCCATTACCAGATAATCGTAGCTTAGTTCGCCGTTATTCAGCACAATTTTGTTTTCGCCCGGAACCAATTTCAGCAATTCGCCCAGGCGGAAATTTACGTTCTCTTTGCCCTGCAGCAACTTCCGGAACGGATACGAAATATTGGAAACCTCCAGGAAACCGGTAGCTACCTGATACAGCAGCGGCGGAAAGAAATTATAGTTGTTCTTATCGACCAGCGTCACCTTAAAATCAGCGTTGCCGGACAGGTTATTTGCCAGGTTTACGCCCGCAAAACCACCCCCAATAATTACGATCTTTTTCATAATTTTATAATGTTAAAGCCTGCCGCTTTTGTCAGGTTTTCTGGCAGCCGGCCGGCAATTCATGTACGTACACGAATAACAAAAACCGGGCCCTAAATCGTTTAATTTACAGCTATTTTTTCTTCGGAATTCAGGGTTAAAAACGCTTTCCCGGCCGGGGTTAAAATACCCAGCAAAAACAGCCGGAAAACCTGATACCGCACTTCAGCTTGCTGGTATTTCGGCACGGGAAAAACTTCCTGATCTACCACCACCGAAAAAGTGGCAATGCACAGGTTCGCCACAATTTCCGGGTTAATATCTTTCCAATAAAAGCCCTGCGCCTTGCCGCGTTTCAGGTTATTAATAAAGTACGGCCGTAGCTCATTATTCAGGTAAGCTTCGAGTTGCTGGTTGGCTTTGGTGTGGTATTTCTGCAGATCGAAGAAAAAAGAAACATTGATTCCGGCCACTTTTTGGTTGTGTAACCGTAGCGTTTTTACCAGGTCAAGCACGCTGTTTTCTTCCTCCTCTTCCGGTTTGATTTTTACTTCCTCCAGAAATTCATTCAGCGCCGCTTCCACCAATTGGTCTTTATTCTCGAACCACTGGTAAATCGTTTTTTTAGAAGCCCCGATTTCCTGCGCCACCGTATCCATGGAAATGCTTTTTATGCCGTAGCGGCAGTACAGGTTAAAAGCGGTATTTAATATCTTTTCTTTCATTTTTTTAACTTCCTCTTTTGGATGATTTCCAAGTTTCTGAGGTTTTGTATTTGAGTTTTTCGGCTTATACCCCTAGCGGTTTGATTTTCAAATTCTGTCATCCTGAGCGCTAGCGAAGGATCTTGTCGGCGGCAAGCAGTTTTTTTTGCTAAAGGGTATAGCGTTTTTATTTTTTCGACATCCCGAACGAAGTTGAGGGGACTTATAAAGCCGCATTTGAGAGTTTTTCGTCCTATCCCACTAGCGTTTTTCCCGTCATCTCGACGTCAGTTGAGATCTCATCGGGTTGGTAGTAAATTTGGCTACAGAGTTTTTCGCCTTATACCCTAGTGTTATTGAAACCCCTTCTCTGCTAAACTTCGAGCTTTCGATTTTTATAGGCAATTTTCTCCCTCGAGCCGGGCGGCTTCGTTTCTCTTTGTAGCAGGCTTTTTATCTATAGTAGCGTTTCAGGAAACGCTGCGCTGGCTATATCGTGAAAGGATAATTGCAAAATCAGATATGCGTAAATCTACCACCCTACCCCATCTATCTTACAGGGGACCTGCTGCTCTCCTTGTCGTGACTTTCAGAGCCTTTAGGCATAGCGTTTTGCCTTCACCAGAAATCATATCAATCCTACAAATCACAGTTCAGACAAAATCACATAAATCCTAATAATCCCAAAAATCACAGGTCATACTTTAGCTTCCTATACAGACAAAAAAAGAGGCAGATCTCAAAAGGAAACCTGCCGCTTGCTATCATCATCATCAAAATGTAAGAGCTGTTTTCTTAGTGTACATGCGCCAGGTTTTTCTCGCCGTGTACATGATCTTCGTGCTCCAGTTTTTCCAACGGGGTATCTTCCAGCTCTATTTTCGTAGACTTGTCCAGGCCAAACTTCGCCAGAATCCGGTCGAAGATGTAGTAGATAATTGGTACCACTATCAGGGTTAAGAACATCGAGGAAGTCAGACCTCCGATCAGCGCCCATGCCAGACCGTTTTTGGAAGCAGCTACCGCACCACCGGCCAACGCGATCGGCAACATACCTATCACCATTGCTAAAGTGGTCATCAAAATCGGACGGAAACGGATCCGGATCGCTTCAACCAAGGCATCTTTTACCGGCACGCCTTCCGCTTTCAAGCTGTTTGTGAAATCGACCACCATAATGGCGTTTTTCGCAACCAGACCGATCATCATGATAATACCCAGGATCGAGAATATACTCAGCGTTTCGGCGGCCAAAGCCAAGGCTAATAAAGCTCCGATGATCGCCAGCGGAATGGAGAACAGTACTACGAACGGATACACGTACGAATCGTAAAGCGCCACCATGATCAGGTACATGAAAATGATGGAAGAAAGCAAGGCAATTCCCAGGGTACCAAAACCTTCGCTCTGGTTTTTCAGGTTACCTTCGTAGCTCACGGTTACGCCTTTCGGCACGTTCACTTTCGCCATACGTTCCTGAATTTCAGCACCTACGGTACCGGTCGGGCGACCAACAACCTGCGAGTTCACGTTCACGGAAGTTACCCGATTTGTACGCTCCAGTTTAGAAGGTCCGGAAGATTGTTTAATATCCGCGAACTGACCTAGTCGCACCACTTGCCCCTGGTTGTTCACGAAGGAAAGGTTGGCAATGTCGGTTACGTTTTTGCGGTCAAATTCATCGAGGCGAATGTTGATGTCGTAGTTGTTATTGCCATCGCGGTATTCAGCATCAGTGTTGCCACTGAAAGCCACCTGCATACCGGCACCCACGCTTTCTAAAGTCAAACCTAAGCTCGCCATTTTGGTACGATCTACCTGCACATTAATTTCCGGGTTACCGCCTTCTACAGAAGTTTCCACATCAGAAGTTCCCTGCACCTGCACCACTTCGCCCATCACTTTTTGCGAGAAATGCATGAGCGTATCGAGGTTCGGACCAGAAAGCAGGATCTGGATCGGCGCTTGCGAGCTACCCACCATACCCACCGGAACAGGCGTAATTTTCACACCCGGAATCAGTTCTTCCACTTCGGCTTTCACCATGCGGCTGAATTTATCGGTACTGAAATCACGTTTCCGTACATCAACCAGTGCCACAAATATTTCCGATTCATACGCCGCGCCTTGTCCCTGCTGGGAAGCGGAAGTGGCGCCTACGGTAGTGAACACGCGGGTAATTTCCGGGTACTTTTGCAGGTAGTTTTCAACTTTGGCCGTAGCCTGGTTTGTTTGTTCTACGGTTGCATTTTTCGGTAATTCCAGCTGGAAGTTCACTTCACCTCTATCGCCGGCACCAATAAATTCGCTCCCGATAAAACCACCCGGCACCAACGAAACTGCCCCAATAAAGGCCGCTAACGTTAAGCCCAACACGATCAGTTTATGACCGAAAGCCCAGCGCAATACGCTCGTAAAACCATCAATCACGCGATCCAGGAATCGTTCGAAAGCCAGGATAAAGCGACCGAAAATATTCTTATCCGAGAGGTGCTCTAACTTCGAGAAACGGCTGGCTAAAAGCGGAATCAGGGTAAAGGCTACGAACAAAGAGATCATGGTCGCAACGGCAACTACAACGGCAAACTGACGGAGAATATCCGAAACCAAACCGGTAGAAAGCGCCAGCGGCACGAACACCACTACAATTACGAGTGTAATGGAAGTTACCGTAGCAGCAATTTCCCGGATACCATCATATGCAGCCTGCGCCGGTTTTTTGCCCATTTCCATATGGCGGTAAATGTTTTCAATTACCACAATGGCATCATCCACCAGAATACCAACTACCAGCGAGATCGCCATCAAACTCATTAAGTTTAGCGAATACCCGAACAGGTACATAGCAATGAAAGTAGCTACCAACGAGGCCGGAATGGAGATCATTACAATGATCGCGTTCCGCAGGGAGTGTAAGAATAACAGCATTACCACCGCTACCAGAATTACCGCCAAAGCCAAATCGTGAATTACCGAATCAGCAGCTTCAAGGGTAAACACCGAAGTATCGTTGGCGATATTGAATTTCAGACCGATGTCGGCGTAGGTTTTTTCGAGTTGCGCGAGCGTTAATTTGGTTTGATCACTCACTTCCACGGCGTTCGCATCCGACTGTTTCTGGATGGTAATACCCACGGAAGGTTTGGAATTGATGCGGCTCAACACATCGGTATCTTTCTGCGAATCCTGCACTTCGGCAAGGTCACTTAAGCGTACGGTTCCTCTGGCATCGTCGCGGATTACCAAAGCGCGTAACTGATCCAGGGAAACGAATTTACCGGCTAAACGGATCTGGGTCTGGCCTTCGGCGTCTTTAATTTCGCCGGTCGGAAAGTCTAAGTTCGAGCTGCGAATGGTTTGCATTACCTGCAAAATAGAAATGCCGTAAGCTTCCAGTTTGTTCGCATCGATGTTCACTTTTACTTCGCGTTCCTGACCACCCAGAATTTTGATCTGAGCCACCCCTTGAGCGCGCGAAAGTTGCGGTTTGATCTGCTTATCGATCAGATCGTAGAATTCGGTAGCCGGCATGTTTGCGGTGGCCCCCATTTTCATGATCGGCAGGTCGTCGAAGTCGAATTTACCCAAAGAAGGTGGATCGGCATCATCGGGCAAACGCGATAAAATGGCGTTCACTTTCCGTTGCGCATCCTGCAAACTCAGGTCCACATCGGTGCCTTGGTTCAGCTCAATTACAATGATCGAAAAGCTTTCCTGCGAGGTACTTTTAATGTTCTTTACGTTCTCCAGCGAAGAAACCGCATCTTCAATTTCTTTCGTTACCGAGTTCTCCACTTCCGAAGGCGAAGCGCCCGGATACAGCGTGGTAATGGTAAGAACCGGCGGGCTGAACTTTGGTAACAACTCGTAATTCAGGCTGTTGTAGCTTACAATACCCAGCAAAGTGAGCACCGTAAATACCACCACTACAATTGTAGACCGCTGGATGGATATTTTGGTTATGTTCATTTTATTGTAGTCTTATTTTTGACCTTATTTTTTTTTGTCCTTTTGAAAGAGAGGATTTATTTCTGAGGATTTTCCTGCGGAGGATTCTCCCCTTGAGGGGAGTTAGAGGGGTGTTTTTCTAAATGCGATCACACCCCTCTGGCTCCCCTCAAGGGGAGAGTATCAGATAATTTGAAAATCCTCCCCCTACCCCCTCCAAAGGGAGACTTTCCCTCCGGCTTCCTAATCTGAAAACGCTAGGGTTTCAGGCCTTGAAAGTCATGGAATTAAAACGCAGGAATTAGATGGCCTGTACTTTGGCGCCGTCTACTAAATTAATCTGCCCGCTGCGTACAATCTTCTCGCCGGGTTTTACACCTTCCACAATTTCCACCTGGTCCTGAGTTACGGTGCCGGCTTTTACTTTTTTAAGTTTTGCAACGCCGTTCTCAACCACGAAAACCGCCGGATCCTGAATACCACCTACAATGGCTTCGCGCGGAATTAAAAGCGCATCGCGTTGCTCGGCGATCTGGAAGTTAGCGGTGCCGTACATACCGGCGCGCAGACTGTTTTTCTCCGGATTTTTCACTTCAATTTCCACGTCGTATTTCAGAGCGTTGGTGGCTTGCGCGGCAATGGCGGTTACGGTACCTTCGTAGTTTTTAGTGGCGTCAACGTCGGCTTTCACGGTTACTTTCTGGCCTTCGTTTATCAATAAAACCTGGCTTTCATCCACCTGAATTTTCAGTTTCAGTTTGTCCACGTTCACGATGTCGTAAAGCTTGGTGCCCATGTTCAGGAACGAACCAACTTCAATATAGATCTCGTTTATTTCGCCGGAAATTGGCGCGGTAATGCGGGTTTTGTTCAGGCGCTGACGGGCTGCTACCAATTGTGCTTCGGTTACTTTCACGTTCAGGCGGGCATCTTCCAGCTGGCGTTTGGTAATAGCTTCGCCGGAAGCCAGGTTTTCGAAACGGCCCAGATCGCGCTTGGCTTTTTCAAAGTTGGCCTGGGCAGTTGCCAGATCAGCAGACATGGTGTTAGCTTCAACCTGAACCAGCAATTCGCCGGCGCGCACTTTATCGCCTTTGCGTTTCAACACTTTTAGCACCTGGCCGCTGGTTTCAGATAATAAGGTAAGCGAGTTCTGCGGCGCAAAATTTCCCTGCGCGGTAAACGATTTATCGAGACGGCCCACTTTTGGTTCTGTAATGGCTACCGAAATGGCAGTACTTTTAATTTCTGACACCGCTGCTTTGGCAGCCAGCTCTTTCTTGTTCGTGGTAAGTTTATAATAAATGCCTCCGGCTACGATAACGGCTAGAAGAATATAGATCAGTTTTTTCATTTTGAAATTTGCGTTACTTTTTATGCGGTTTTTGATAGCGTTTTTATTGAACAAGTGATTTTAGTTCGCCTTTGGCCTGGATGTAGGTTAACTGCGAAAGCTGGTATTTCAGGCGTTCGTTATTCAGGTTGGTCTGGGCTTCGCGAAGGCTTACCTCGGTATCTAACAGATCGGTAAGCGGCGCCAGGCCTTCTTTGTAAAGTTCGTTTGTGTTGCGGTACACTTCCTGCGCCAACGTTACGTTGCGTTCCTGGGCCTGCACTGCACTTAAGCTCGATTGCATCTGGGTTGCAGCATTTTCAAGCGCCAGATTGGTTGCGTTGGTTACCTGCGCTATGTCCTGCTCTACTTTTTCAACTTCAATTCTGGCTTGTTTTACCTGGTTACGGCGTTGGAAACCATCGAAAATCGGTACATTCAGCTGCAGGCCAATGGCCACGTTGTTGAACCAAGGCTGGTTTGTATCCAGAAAATTAAATTCATTGCGCTGGGCTGAAGCACCCACGTTCCCGAAACCTGAAAGCGATGGATAGTAACGAGCCTGGAAGTTTTTTACGTTCAGGCTCAGCAATTGCTTTTGTTTGTTCAGCAACTGGTAATCTACGCGGTTATGCAAAACGGTGCTGGCATCATCTTTCGCTAAAACTGCAACGTTCAGATTTGGGGTAGCTTCGGCAATGGAAATTTCCTGCTCTACCGGCATACCCATAAAGAATTTAAGGGCATTCAGCTGGCGCAAATAATTCGCTTCCAGTGTTTGGCGCTGATTTTCGAGGTTGGTTTTATTTACTGTTACCCGGTTCAGCGTTACTTTGGTAGCTATATCGTTGCGATACTGCAGGTCTACAATTTTCTCGAGCTGCTCTAACCTTTTAAAGTTGGCATCTATGGTATTGAACTGCTCTTTGGTTTGCAACAGTTGCAGATAGGCCGAACTCACGTTGTAGATCACCTCTTCCTCGCTCATCTGCGTGCGCAGGCGGTACAGATCTTTGGTGGTTTTAGCGGCTTCCAGCCCTACAAAAAAAGATTTATTGAAAATAAGCTGCTGCAAGGAAATGCCCGCTGAAGCCACGTATTTGGTACCGAATTGTACGGGAATCATAGTACCCGGAGCACCGGCAAGTTCGCCTGGCAAAAGCTGGGTAGCCAGAGCCGGGTTCATGGTCAGCGTTCCGGTTCCGGTTAATTGCGGCAAGCCTGAGCCGGTTACTTCTTTTATTCTATATGCTGCACTTTTCTCGTCGAGGTAAGCTTTTTTAACGGCTTCGTTGTTTTGCAATGCGTATTTCACCGATTCTTCCAGGGTTAGCGGGCTGGTAGAAGGCTGACTTTGCGAAAATGCCGGACTGACAAAAGCGAGCATCAGGCCCAGTAATAAAGATTTCTTTTTCACGAAAGATCTATTGTTTTAAGTTTGTATCTAACTATTTTGTTTGTATCATAACACACAGTTCTGAATTAAAAGAACCAATTATCGAAATAAAAAAGCCGTATTAATTTTCCCGGCTTTTTTCCCATTTATCGAGCAACCCTGGTAACTGGCTATTTATAAAGGTCATAAAATCGGCCAGTTCTTCCAGACTACGGTTAAATTCTTTGGTTTCAGGCGTGCGTTCATGTAATACTTCTTTTAAAAGCTGGCTGAAGCTGGTCATGTCTTCCATTTTTTTGGTAAAACCTTCGCGCCAGTTGGCCACCTTGATCCTGAAATAGCGTTTGCGGTCGCCGGTAAAGGTGGTATACTCTATCCGGTTGGTTTGTAAAAGCAGGTTCAGGGCATTACTGGCGGCACTTTTGCTGACCCGCAGTGCTTGCAGAATCTCTTCAAAAGTAAGGTCGGTTTTATCCGAAACGTAAAGCAAGCCGATGATCCGGGCTGCGGCAGGCTGCATGCCTTCTTTTTCCGTTGCCACTCCAATCTTCTCGATCAGCATTTTTTGTTTCTCTCTGAGTACCATTTTATTTCTTTTATGAAGCTTTAACGTAGCAAATCCCTATTTAGTTTCTTTAGTTCATAATTTAGAGAACCAAGTTTATTTCCTCCAGAATTGCATTTGTAATTTTAAGAAATATTAACAAAAAACCAACGGTATAACCAATGAAAAACGCTATGCTTTTGGCTTCAAGAACTAATGGAGGGTAGTATTAGCTGGCTTGTTTTAATTCCGGCGAACCTACGAACTGCACAAAATCGTCGATGGTTTTTAGCGGCAGTTCGTCCGGAATTACCAGGTGATACTTCTTTTCTACTTCCAGTATCATTTCAACCACATCCAATTCATCGAAACCTAATGCACTAAAGGTACTGTGATTTAATTTCGATATTTTTACTTTCTTTTTAGCGCTTATCAGGTGGGCAATCTCCTTTCTGAGTGCTAAGGTATTGGTTAACATTTTGTTAAAGTTTTAAGAGTAAGAACTATTACTTTTGTGTAAAGGCGGGGCAAAATTAGAAAGGTTCTTTTAGTTCTGCAAATAGAGAACCAAAAATATTTTATATATCTTTGCGCCTTTAATTTTGTATGCATAACTAGCAGCATTCAAAATACAGGCGTTTGAAAAATGTGCCGGCAAGATTTGGAAAAATGAAAGATAGCAAACGATTTTTGCGTGTATCATTAAACCCGAATATTCCGTAAGGTTACAGGTCAACGTTACATTTCATTGTTTACCCGGCAGGTAAAACGGTAGGCAAAAGGGCATTTAAAGTGCTCCCAGATTTTCCTGACCTGCCAGCAAATACAGGCCTGAATTTACAAACCCGTTCATGGACCAAACAAACGAACCGGCCCGCCGGAAATTCCTTATTTCCAGAAAAACTGACAAGGTTTTCCTGGATCTTCATAAAGTGTACATGTTCAACGCCTCCATTTTTCGGGAGATGTTTTCGCGCCCTTTCGAATTCCGGGAAGTGCTAAACCAATTCTATGAGGTCGGAGTCCGTTCGCTGCCACTTATTACCTTAACCGGCTTTATAATCGGGGTAGTATTCACCAACCAATCGCGGCCTTCGCTGGCAACTTTTGGCGCAACTTCCTGGCTGCCTTCGCTTATTTCCATTGCAATTGTAAGAGCCTTGGCGCCTTTGGTAACTTCTATTATTACTGCGGCGCGCGTGGGTTCCAATATTGGCGCGGAACTTGGCTCTATGCGAGTAACCGAACAGATCGATGCCATGGAAGTTTCGGCAATTAACCCGTTCAAATACCTGGTGGTAACGCGGGTGCTGGCTACTACGCTTATGGTGCCACTGCTCATGCTTTATACGGTGCTGGTTGGTTTGCTGGGCTCTTATATGAACGTGAATGCGAACGAACAAACCAGCTTTATTACGTTTATGGTGAAGGTTTTCGACGCCATCTCTTTTCTCGATCTGTTTTCTTCCATTATAAAATCGGTGGTTTTTGGTTATACCATTGGTATGATCAGTTGCTACAAAGGCTATTATTCTTCCAAAGGCACGGAAGGCGTTGGCAAAGCTGCTAACTCATCGGTAGTTACGGCCATTATTTTGGTTTTCCTGGAAGAGTTGATCTCGTTGCAGATCATTGGGGCTTTGCGGAACATGTAAGCGGGAAGAACGATGCGGAAAGAACGATTTGCAATAGATTATCAGGATAAAGTAATTTCCATCCGGGGCTTATACAAAGCTTTTGATGATTTTGAAGTGCTGAAAGGCGTGGATCTGGATCTTTACCGGGGCGAAAATCTCGTGGTTTTAGGTAAATCCGGAACGGGAAAATCCGTGCTCATCAAGATCATTTCAGGCTTGCTCAAACCCGATGCCGGTATCGTAAATGTGCTGGGAAAAGAAGTTGATAAAATAAACCGCAAAGAAATGAATGCCTTGCGGTTAAAAGTTGGGTTTTCGTTTCAGAACAGCGCCCTTTACGATAGCATGACGGTGCAGGAAAACCTGGAATTCCCGTTGAAACGCCATGAACCAACCCTTACCCAGAAACAGATAAATAACTTTACAGGCATTGTGCTCGAAGCCGTAGGCCTGGCGCATACCGCAGATCAGATGCCTTCAGAACTTTCGGGCGGGCAGCGTAAACGTATTGGCATTGCGCGCACCTTAATTCTGAAGCCGGATATTATGCTCTACGATGAACCTACTGCCGGCCTCGACCCCATTACCAGCCAGGAAATAAACAACTTGATAAATGCTGTGCAACAGCGCTTCAACACGTCATCCATCATTATTACCCATGACCTTACCTGCGCCCGCGAAGTCGGCGACCGTTTGGTAATGCTGCTCGACGGACAATTTCAGCGGCAGGGAACTTTTGACGAAGTTTTCAGTACGGATGATGAGCGCGTGCAGGCTTTTTATAACTACAACTTTATTGATTAAATGAAAACCGAAGAAAGTAAACGTTTTGTACTCGTCAGCATTTTTATAACCCTGGCCATTGCTATACTGATTGCGGGTATTTTTATGCTGGGCGGGCAACAGAAACGCTTTGTAGATAGTGTGCAGGCAGTTGCCGTTTTCAAAGATGTTTCCGGGCTGAAAGTGGGTAATAACATCTGGTTTTCCGGTGTAAAGATCGGTACAGTGAAAGACATACAACTTACCGGCAACAAGCAGGTGCGCGTTACCATGAACATCGAAGAAGCTTCGCAACAGTTTATCCGGAAAGATGCCAAAGTTCGCCTGGGTTCCGAAAGCCTCATCGGTAACAAGATCATTGAAGTAATTGGCGGCACCGCGCAGGCTCCGGCCATAGAAAACAACGACCAGTTGCAGGTAGAAAGCACCACCGATACCGATGCCATTATGGCCACGCTGCAGGAAAATAATCAGAACCTGCTCAGCATTACTTCCGACTTTAAAACCCTAAGCCGGCAGATGGTGGAAGGCAAAGGCCCGGCCGGCAAATTATTAAGCGATTCTTTAATGGCCGAAAAATTCAACGCCATTGTAAATAACCTGCACAAAGTTTCGGAAACCAGTACCCAAGCGTCCCAGGCAATTGCCCAATTCAGCAACAAACTGAACCGCAAAGATGGCCTGGCCAACAAATTACTGACCGACACCATCGTATTCAACCGCATAAAAGCTTCGTCATTGCAACTTAACCAGACTACTGCGGCCGCTACCGAAATGGCAAAGAACCTGCAGCAGGCCAGCGAAAAACTGGAACAGAAAGACAATGCTTTAGGGGTTCTGATAAACGATCCGGAATTTGCTTCACAGCTTAAAAGCACCATGAGCAACCTCGATAAAAGCTCTGCTACCTTGGATGAAAACATGAAAGCCCTGCAAAGTAATTTCCTGTTCCGGGGCTATTTCAAAAAGCAGGAAAAAGAAAAAGTGAAACTGGAAAAAGACGGTCTGAAACAAAAATAAATCGCTGACTTTTTCACCCTAAAACGGTACCGTTTTCACCTCAAAAAGTAGTTGTTTTTCCAGTAACTTTTACCGGAATTCCTGTTAAAAACTAAAAAAGCCAACCTGAAATTTCAGGCTGGCTTTTTAGTTTTGCGCGGAAAAACGCTTTGATTTTTGCTCCCAAAAGTATGTTTATTTCTTTCCCTTTTCTTAAAATACTTATGCATCTGCTCAGAACTTTTTGAAGCTAACTTGGCCCATGGCATCTTTTTCGTAGCGGCCAATTACTTTTTGCTGAAATTCCGCCGGAAAATTTTCTTCGCCGGGAAATACTGCTTTGGGAAAAAGTTTATCTTTTGAAAAGAAGAAGACCTTCGTATTTCCGTATTTGGTGTGCGGCATGTAATTTCCGTACGCTTCCATTTCAGCCTTATCCGGATCGGCTACCGTTACGGCATACACCCGAATTACCGGGCCGGTATTATTTTCGTTCCGGTACGTTGCTACTTCCTTAAAACCGCCCTGCAGATCGTTTACGCCCGGCTGGTTAAAAGCATCCCAGGTAAACCAAACCAGCAAAGCTGCTACTAAGGTTAATAAAATGATCTTTGCTTGTCTAGTCATAACCGCGGGCTTTTATTAAGTTGGATTTTCGTTTTAGCGTAAAGGTACAACGAATCTGCTCATCCTTTTTCCGAAATTAGAATGCTATGGTTTCCGGATAAAAAAGTATTTTCACCGTTGCTGGTTGCTATTCTGGTTTTAAATGCAGAACATTATAGGCTTAAAACCTTATAATATACATTTATAAGCTTTTAAACCTATACCATAAACTTATAAGGTTTTCAAACTTTAATTTCTACGCTTCTGAAAATGAAAAAAGTAGCAGTAATAACCGGCGATGTGATAGATTCTACCAAACTGGCAGTTGCGGAACGGAAAAAGTTAGACGAGCTTTTGCACCTGGGCCTGACAGAAGTTGCCGGTGAAAACAATTTCGAAATTTTCCGCGGCGATAGTTTCCAGATCTTGCTTCAGGAGCCGGAAACAGCTTTAAAGAAAGCCATTCAGATTCGCTGCTGGCTTCGGAAACAACAAATTTCCAGCGCGAAAAATAATAAAACGGCTTCTTCTAAAAGAGGAATAATAGATGCCAGATTAGCCATTGGCATTGGCTCGGTAAGCTACCAGAGCAAACAGATCAGAACTTCCGATGGCGAAGCGTTCAGGTTATCGGGCCGGGCTTTGGATGATCTGAAACACAGAAATTCGCGCATCATTATTGACACACCTTCGCCGGAGCTAAACGATTTTCTGGAAGTTACTTTTACCTTGCTCGATATTCTGATCAGTAACTGGTCGGTGCAGCAATCGGAAGTTATTTATGAACTGCTGAACAACCAGACCCAGACCGCCATTGGCAATAAGTTAAACATCAGCCAGGCATCGGTAAATCAGCGCGCTAAAACGGCTCACTGGCCGGCCATTGAAAAAACCATAGCTTTGTTCGAAACAAAAACCGCCGCTTTATAAATGTCCGGATTCGAAAATACAGAATTGCTTTTGCTCGTGAAACTGGTGCTGGCGCATTGCATTTCAGATTTTGCTTTGCAGCCAGCCTCGTGGGTAGTGGAACGCAGCGAGAAAAAATACCGCTCCAAATATTTGTACATCCACGCTATTGTAACCGGTTTGGTAGTGCAGACGCTCACGCAAAGCTGGTATTTAACGGCCCTAATTTTCATCACCCATTTGCTCATCGACCTCAGCAAAGCTTACGCCAAACCAACTACCAGCAATTTCCTGATCGATCAGTTGCTGCACCTGGCCATTATCGGGTTTGCGTGGTTGTTTTTTGTTGATGGTCGCCTCAATGCAAATATCCTGTTGAATAATTATCCGGTTATGGTTTTACTAACGGGCTATTTTATGGTAACCTATCCGTTCGGAATTTTAATAAAAGTCTGCACCCAACGCTGGCGAAAACCAACCGGTTTACTGAACTCTGAGCACAACTCAAATGAAACGATTACCGACGCAGAATGGAACGATCTGCAGGAAGCCGGCCGCTGGATTGGGATGATCGAGCGATTACTGATTGTAACCTTCGTGCTCTTCGACCACTACGATGCCATTGGTTTACTGATCGCCGGAAAAACCATTATCCGCTTCAAAGAATCCGACAAAAAGAAGTCAGAATATTTCCTCTTCGGAACATTGCTCAGCATTGCCCTTTCCATTTTTGTAGGCCTGGCAATTAAAATGCTGGTCCGTCTATAGATAGTGATTAGTGAATAATGATTAGTGAATAGTTGGAAATTGTGCTGTAACTTGTACGGCTAAAAATTGAACGAACAACGAACAACGAACAACGAACAACGAACAACGAACAACGAACAACGAACAACGAACAACGAACAACGAACAACGAACAACGAACAAAAACGCTATGCTTTGAGGACTAAAAACCGTGAAGGTTCACTTCGCCGGTCTCGCGCATTTCAACGGTTTTTCCCATTTTCTTCTGAATGATCTTGAAGTGATGTTCGTCTTCCGGCGTAATTAAGGAAATGGCTTCGCCGGTAGCACCAGCCCGGCCTGTACGGCCAATGCGGTGCACATAATCTTTAGGTGAACGCGGCAGATCGTAATTGATCACGAAAGGCAGAAACTGAATATCGATGCCGCGCGAAGCCAGATCGGTAGCTACTAAAACCTGTAACTGGCCCGTTTTAAACCGGCGCAATGCTTCTACCCGAGCGCCCTGACTTTTATCACCGTGCATAGCCATCGCCTCAATATCATTCTTTCTCAGCTTTACCCCCAGGTTATCGGCGTTGCGCGTGCTCGACACAAAAATCAAAACCTGCTGCATCTTTTCGTGCCTGATCAGGTAGCGCAAAAACGGCCCCTTCCGCTCCTGACTTACGCGGTAGGCTACCTGTTTAATTAATTCCAGCTTATCGCCTTCCTCCTCTTTTTCTTCCGCCGAAATAACCAACGGATCACGCAGCATTTTGGCTTTAATAGTCTGTACATCGTCGGCGAGAGTGGCGGAGAAAAGCAGGTTCTGGCGTTTAGCCGGCAATAAAGCAAAAATGCGCTCCATCTCATCTTTAAAACCAAGGCTAAGCATTTTATCGGCTTCGTCCAGCACCAGCGTATTCAGTTCCGAAAGATGCAGCGCATTGCTTTCCAGCAGATCGAGCAAACGGCCGGGCGTAGCAACCAGAATTTCGGTGCCGCTCATAGCCATCATTTGCGGGTTAATGCTTACGCCGCCAAACACCGCCAGCGTTTTTACCCGACGCGTTAGATACATACTGAAACCCCGGAAAACGTTAGCCACCTGCAAAGCCAGTTCGCGCGTAGGCACCAAAACCAAAACCCGGATATAGCGATTCTTTGCTTCCTGTTTGAACTGCAATTGCTGCAAAATAGGCAACGCAAATCCTGCGGTTTTCCCCGAACCGGTTTGTGCAATTCCCAGCACGTCGTTACCCGCTAAAATGGCCGGAATAGCCTGTTCCTGGATCGGAAATGGCTGATCGTAACCTTGTTCTTTAATAGCTTTCAGTAAAGGAGCAGCTAAACCAAGCAAAGAAAAATTCATGCGAAAAACGGTAGGGTTTGGAAGATAAAAAGTGCTTACGCCCGGCAAAGATACGTTTAATAACCCAAAGCATTTCACCGTTTAACCAACTGCTGCAGCGCTTTAATCCCGGGTGTGTTTATCTAAATTCTTACCCAGGTCTTCCACCTGCTTCATAAAATCTTCGGTTATGGAATCGGAATAAGTGCCGTACGCATCGGAAATAGTGCCTTTTAAGCCATTGCTGGTTTCAAGCACGTATAAAATTGCCATATCGCCGGGGTTGGTATCATGTTCGAACCGGTAAAAATCCACGATCTGCACGTCGGCTGGCAAAAACGTTTCAGAGTGGTCGAGGGCGCGCAGCTCACCTTGCTCCGTTACCCGGAAATCAACCACGTAGCCGTTCGCTTTTACGCTTTCCAGCACGTTCACCATCGAGGTCATTCTTTCTTTTTCCTGCATTTTCAGTTTTGTTTAAGCTTCAGAAACAAAGCATTTGTAGTTCATTTCACCACAATATTGCATTGCCGTAATTTTTATTCCCTTACCGTTTTTATAGCAATTCAGTTACAGCATTATTTTTTCAAGGAAAGCTTTTTAAAACGCTATGGTTTGAACCCTAAAAACCCGAATCCGAAACAAGCCAAACTAAAGGCCTAAGCATAAACATTTTCTGTTCTGGAATGAAGTACAACATGCTGCAGAACTAACCAGTTTTTAAGCTCCAAACCATAGCGTTTTCATTTGATTTCTAACAAAAAGCCACCTGCAATGAGGTGGCTTTTTTCTTGAATTCATAAACCCGGAAAGCTGAATAAAACGGTAGGCTTTTCAGGCTAAAAACTACTAATGCAGAAATCTAAAATGGAGCTTCGAAGCCTAAAATATAAATTTCGGACTTATGATTTCTTCGCTTTCAGATCCAGTTCAATATTTACCGTTTCAGAAATGAATTTGTCGCCGAGGGTTTTATCGTTGCCGTAATTCATCTGCCACTGGCGGCGGTCGATATCGAAGTTGGCTTTGGCTTCTATTTTGTTATCGTCAAGCTCTATATGAGCCGGAAAGGTAATATTTTTGGTTTCGTTCTTTAAAGTAAGGTTTCCACTCACGTTAAAGTTTGCCCCTTCCACCAGCGACTTATCTTTATCGTTTGGCTTATAAGGTTCTACCTTGGTTATCTCGAATTTAGCGGTCCGGAATTTATCGGCATCAAAAAAATCGCCGCTCATTAAATGCGGACGCAGCTTTTTTTCGAACATCTCCCCTTCCTGTTCCAGGTCCATAGAATGAATATTGATCGTGAATTCGCCGCCGGTTACCTGATTATTGGCCACTGCCACGGAGCCGGAAGAAAGCCGGAATTTGCCGGGATGGTTTTTACCCACACCGTGGCCGGTAAAACGTACGTGAGAATCGGCAGTATCTACTACAAAAGTCTGGCCGGTAGCTTCTGCAGTAGTTTTTTCTTCAGAAATAGTAGCATTATCGCCTTTCGGAGCCCGGTCGCAAGCTGCAAAGATCAGGACGAAAGCCCCGGCAAACAAGGTGGTCTTGAAGTTAAAATTCCGGATCATAGTTTTGAATAGTTAGTGAAAAGATTGAAACTGGTGCGTATTCAGGGTAAGATAAACGACTGGATATCAACAATTTTTAAACAAGCAAAACAATATTCGGTAATGGCCACCGTTTAAAAGCCTGCTAACGTTGCAAAAACGAAAAGCGGCCAAAATGGTTTAAACTCCCTGGATTGTAACATGCATAGGGCAAATGCTATATTTCAGGGAAATTTATTTTCCGGCACAACTATTGTGTTAAGCCGCATTTCGAAAAAGGGGCTTATTTATTTAGTGAGCAAAACAACTTAATTCACTTTAAATAAGTATGTTACCTTCCCGTTAGTATTCACCTTTAACCCATTTATGCTTTATGAATGTACAAAAGAATTTCTACGAGTTTAACCTTAGCAGCCTGCAGGAGCGCCTGGAACGCAACAATCTTTTCCCGGAACTGGCAAAATTCCACATTGCCCTGCGCGAAGAACTAACCGAAGAAGAATACCAGGCTTTTTACAACTCCGAAAAAGCTGACTTTTACCAATTGGCCCTCCAGAATCAAACGTTCCAACAAACATGCATAGAAGCTTAATTTTCCCAACCCAGCAATAAAAAGGGCAGATCTGAAAACGGTTTGCCTTTTTTTATGCCTGAAAAAACCGCTAGAATAATAGCCGCATTTTGGGTAAAAACGGGCTTTATTAATAGGAAAAACGGCCTGTACGTAATATCTTCGGCTCCTGAACCTACTTTACCTTTCCTGCCTTGCAACCCGAATCTGACATTTTGCTCCAACTCGTTAAAAACCGCATGCCTTTCGGGAAATATAAAGATGTGCTGCTATGCGATCTGCCGGTTTCTTACCTGGAATGGTTTGGGAGGAAAGGTTTTCCGGAGGGCAAACTGGGCATGCAGCTGGCTACGATCTACGAAATAAAACTGAATGGCCTCACTTACCTGCTGGAACCATTAAAATCCGGGACCCATAACGCAAACCGGCAGTTTTAACGTAATACCTTTAAAGCTGCAGGAAAATGAAGATGAAGCCGGAATTTTGGGAATGGAACGCCGACAGGTACCGCGAGTTGAATGAATATTTCCGGATCAGGATAAAACTTATGCTCGAATCGGACCCGTATCTACAAGACCTGATCTCGGAACGCAAAGGTTTACAACTCAGCCAGATCACCGACCGCATGACGGAACGTGACCAGGAATTATGGCTGGAATTTATGCGGCTTGATGAGGCTAAATTTTACCAGGATATGCAAAACCACCTCGAAGGCCGCGGCACTCCTTATAATTCAAGAACTGGTTTTGGCACAGGCGCTCACACAGAAAATAACGAAGACCAGACCTGGTAAAACGCTATACTTTTGGGCGAAAAAACTAAATTAAATTGCCCCAAGCCATTGCAATGCGGCATCTTTGCTGTTAAACAACCGCACTTCGAAATATAATTGCAGGTAAGATTTAAGATATTGCAGGAACTGGAAAAGATTATTATCCCAGTGGAAATCGCTGGATTCAAGCAACGCAATTTTATCCACTTCGATCTTTACGATCGATTTCTGTACCAAAAGCATCACATCTTCCGTCAGGATCCCTCCTGCCGGTTTCCCCGAATCTATAAAGATTTTCTTCAGGTTGTGTTCGGTAGCAAATTGAATAAGGTGCTTAATAGAATCGAAAAATTCTACAGATTCTGCACGAAGGTCGTTGTGCCAGCTGGCCAGAATTACCTCGCCCCTTACTTTGTAAGTAAACAGGGTTGCCGGATTTAAAAGGGTTTCCACTATTCAGGAAAAAAAACTAAAATACAGGAATGCAAAGTTCGGATATTATTTAACAATATCCAAACAAATCGAAACGCAATACCCGGGTTATTCCCCGAAAATATTGCACAAAACAAACTATTTTAAAACGTTGATTGTCAGCCTATCGCAATTCATCGAAACTATATTGCGCATCGTTCCAGAAAGCATCTAAAGCAATGATCCGGGGTTTTAAAAATGAAATGAGTTGCGGCCAGTCTTCTTTATTAAATACATTTACCGGCTGGAGCGTTTTGTAGATGCGTGATATGGTTTTACCAAGTTCATCGGTAGCGTGCAGTTCCCATTCCCAGGTTTCACCAAGAGTTTCGTGCAAAAGTGTTTTCAGCATCAGGAACTGCTCAAAGAATAATTCCTGCAGCTCCGGATCCGGGTGGGTAATTTCTATGGAAATAGAAGCTTCTTTTTTATCGGCCTGCATCCGGAAATAGACGTGTTTCAGCCGGGTGTTGTAATTGATCCAGTTGACCCGCCAGCCTTCCGCCGAAAGCACCGGCGCCATATATTGGCCAAAAGTGGTCCAGAATTTCTGCCGCAGTTGCGATGCTTCTTCTCTTGTGTACATTAGCTCAAAATTAGGGAATTCGGACGAATGAAAAAAAAAACGCTATGCTTTCAGGCCTGAAAACCCGGGTTAAACACTTCAACGTTTTTCCCGCAATCGGGTATAATAAAGCCGAACTAACCACCTAAAACCATGGCCAAAGTAAAACCAAAAACCCGGAAGAAATTAACCAAACAAATTAGCAGAATTGTAAAAAAACACGGTTCGGAAATTGCCCTTGGCGTGGTATCCGGCATTATTTCAGGCCTGCTGACCGATAACATTAAAAAAGCTTCCCAGAAAACAGCGAAGAAAAACAAAACCACCAAACAGAAAGCCAAAACCAAACGGAATACCAAAAAGAAATAGTTGGCCGAAATTAAAAACAAAAAAACCGGTCTTACGGGACCGGTTTTTTACTACAACATTTTACTCAAAAAGAACTTAATCGTTCACTTCTGTTTTCTTCTTTTCACGACCCTAGTTTTCTAGGTTCTTACCTTTCATTTTGCCTTTGTGCTCACCCATCTGGCCTTTGTGTTTGCCGTGATTCTCTTTTCGCTTAGCCATTTTTTCGGCGCGCTCTTTCTCAAACTGCGCATATTGGGCCGGTGTCAGCACACTTTTTAACTGATGATCCCAGTTGTTTCGTACGTTTTTCATTTCTGCACCCATTGCTTTGCGGTCTTCGGCATATTTAACTTTAATGGCTTGCATCTGGGTGGCTTTGTCCAGGCTCAATTCCCGGATCTTAGCGGCCTGCGCATCGGTTAAGTTAAACTGCGTTTGCAAACGTTTGGCCTGCATCTCAGCGCGTTGCTCCGGCGTCCGTTTCTGATGGTCTTTTTTACCGTCTTTTTTAAATTCGTATTTCTGTTTGGCGCTACGGCCGTTTTCAGTTTTTACTTTCGTGTTCTGCGTGGTTTGAGCAGAAACTGCTGCCACAGATAATATTCCAAATACCAGGGCTAATGCTACCTTTTTCATATGCTTGTTTCTTTTTAATGCTGTTTGTTAGTAATACTGTTGTTTTCGAAAACTGAAGCTTTGATACAAAGTGTTTTAAAAGGTTTAAAACCAACAAAAACATTTTTTCAACGCTTCCGGAAACCTCTATTTCAAACGTAATGCCAGAAAATAAAACGCTATGTTTTTAACAGCAAAAAGTACGAATCGCCTGTCTGTAAACTATTCCATATTTAGCTGATATTATTATCTGATACGCTGCATAATAAACCTTCGATCATAAAAAAAAACGCTATACTTTTCAGGTCAGAAAGTATAGCGTTTTTTGCGTTCAGAAATCAGCTTTTAGAACATGCCTTCCATGCCGCTGGTATCCTGGCGGCGCTGTTTATTTTGTTCATTTCCGAAGCGGTAAGCAAACCCAAGGAAAGCGATCCGGCTCTGGCGTTTCGCAAAAAGGTCGTAAGTAAAATCCTGGCTGGTAACGCTGGTATTATAGCGTAGCGTATTGAACACATCGCTTACGCGCAACGTAACCGAACCTTTCTTCTTCAGTATTTCTTTTTTCAGCGCAATATCTGTGTTGTAAATAGCATCACGGGTTCCCTGCGCCAAGGCCTGCGGACTGCGGTAATTTACCGAAATCTGCATCGAAAGATTTTTTGGCAACACAAAATTAGAATTAAGCCGCGCCAGCCAACTGAATTTATCGCTGTTCGCTTCCACGCCCAGCGGCTTGCCCGAAACCTTATAATTAAAAGCCGAAACGTTGCCGCTCAGTTTCCACCATTTCGCCAGGCTTTGCGAACCACTTATTTCCAGCCCGTAAGATTTGGCATCGTCCAGGTTTACATACGTGTTGTAAGCCACCAACTCCTGCGTAGTATCTACGTAACGCACCTGCTGAATTAAATTATGAACGTTGCGGAAAAACACGGTATTGGTAAGTGAACCGGATTTCCAGAATTGCACATAACTGGCTTCGTAAGAATCTACATATTCCGGTTTAATTTTCGGGTTGCCGCTCCACACATTGTATTGGTCCGAATAATTTTTGAACGGGTTCAGTGCTTCGTAATTCGGGCGGTTAACGCGGCGACTGTAATTCAATTGCACTTTACGGCTCTCATCAATTTCCTGGCTCAGAAAAACGCTCGGAAACAGATCGAGGTAATGCGTAGTGTATTTTTCGTCGTCAGAAACATTATTGATCCGAATATTAGTTTGCTCAGCACGCAACCCGAACTGGTAACTCAGTTTTTTCCAACCGTTGGCATAATTCGCGTACGCCGCACTTATATAATCGGCGAAACCAAAATTATTAGAAAGCGAATCGATCACGGTCAGATCTGAATATCCCGCGCCGGCATGTTCCGTCCGGTATTCGCTGGCTAGCACGCGCTGGGTATGCTTCAGGCCACTTTCAACTTTCCCTTTTTCGCCCACCGGGTGTACATAATCTACTTGCGCTACCAAAGGTCTTACATGAAAATCCTGGGGAAAATTCTGGTAATATTCATCGCCAAATGTTACGCGGTCTGCATTGGTATTCCAGTGCTCAATAAACCGGTCGAACCGCCCATCTATTCTGGTATAAACCGCGGAGGCAGTAAACTCTCGACGTTTATCTTCAAAAGTTTTACGATAATTTAAGGTAAGGTCCGTGGCCACAACTTCGTTTTCAATTTTGCCAAAACGAGTGAAGTATAACGGGTCTTGTGTAATCGCAATATTATGCACCGCTTCTTTTTCCGTCATATCATTGATAAAAGATTTGGCTGAAAGCGTTATGGTCTGTTTATTGGAAAGCTGGTAATCGAAACCGATTTTCGGAATATGGGAACGCCCTAACCGGTTGCCGGTCTGGTTTTGCTCCAGGTAATTTCCCTGACGATAGCTGATCAGCTGGTAATAACCGTCCCGGGAATGCTGGTTAAAATCATAATTGCCAAAGAAGTTGAATTTTTTAACGCTGTAATTTAAACTTACACTTGTATTGTAATTATCATTACTTCCCAGGTTCAGCATTACATTGCCATTCAGGCCCGGTTTCTTTTCCTTTTTCAGGATGATGTTGATAATACCGCCCATGCCTTCCGCATCGTATTTCGCCGAAGGGTTGGTGATCACTTCAATTTTCTCGATGGCGCTGGCCGGGGTCTGGGCTAAAATGGTTTGCGCATTCTGGCCGGAGTTTTTACCATCTACCAAAACCGTTACATTCGAGCTCCCGCGCACACTTACATTCCCGTCTATATCTACCGCCACCGAAGGTGCGTTTTTCAGGGCATCGGAAGCAGTGCCGCCGGTGCTGGAAATATCTTTGGCCACGTTAATTACCTGCTTATCCAGGCCATATTCTACTAAGTCTTTTTGCGCTACAATTTCCACTTCACTGAGTTTTTTAGCGCTGGAAGCTACCATTATTGCGCCTAAATGCAGGTTTGGTTGCGAAGCCGAAAGCACCAGTTCCGGCAACCTTTTCGTAGCATAACCTACCATGGTAATTTTCAGGGAGTATTTTCCGAAGGCTACGTTTTCAATAGCAAAATCCCCGTTTTCAGCCGACATAGCGCTACCAGCTAAACTCGAATCTTTGGTCGAAAACAAACCCACAGAAGCAAAACCAATCGGCTCCCGCGTTCCGGTTTCTAGTAATTTTCCTCTGATACTGCCTTTAAGCGGCGTTTGGGCCTGCGCACTCCAGGCTGAAAAAACAAAAAGTAAAAACAATAAATGTTTAGGCATTTTTTTCATAGTTTAAAGATCATTAGATGCAGACCACCTGGCCATAGTTGCCTCCATACTGCGTTAGAATAAAATTTCAACGGCTCAAAGTTATTAACAGGTACTATGTAAAACAAGGTACTTTATAAATATTTCCTTCAACCTGCAATTTTTAATGGTGAACCACCAGAATTACCGGATGAATTAACAAAGCATTGATCACTTCCCGGGTTTTCAGGCTCCAAACCCTACCGTTTCATAACAAAAAACCCTCCCGATTTCTCAGGAGGGTTGCAAAAAAAATCATTAATTTATTAATGAACTGCTTTTTCAGCGTGTTGCTCATGCTCATGTTCCGAATGGCAAAATGTACAGCTGGCCGAGCAAGGCGCATGACGTTCCTGGTATAAATTCAGCAGCGGCACGCGGGTATGGTAAGCCTGGGTTTTGTGGTACGTTTGCTGGAAATATAGCTGCAGTAAATGCGTATCCTGGGTGGCTAAAACGAACAGATCAGCGCGGTGCTTTTCGGCAAAATCGTTCATACCTTCCAGCAGGTCTTCTTCTTCAATTAAATGCAGGCTGGTTTGGCAGCTAAGTTGGGCAGCCAGCTCTTCGCCTTTGTGCAAAATCTGCGCACGACGGTTACGTTCTTTTTTCGGGTAGAAATGCAGGAACGAAACATGGGCTTTCAGCGCATCGGCCAGGTTACAGATCCCTTTGGCAACTTCTACATCCTGATTTGTAAAATCGGTAGCAAAAACTACTTCTTTTATCTTTTTGAACTGCACACCTTCCGGCACCAGAATAGCCGGACACGGAATTAATTGTTGCAGCGGCAGCGGGGTTTCGGTTTGCAGGTTTTCCAGGAAGTTTTCGCCGGTAAGCAGCAGATCTATTTGCCGCGTTTCAGCCATGTTCGCAATAGCATTTACGGGCGCGCCGGCCGTTACGAAACATTCTACCGGTGGTTGCTTCGCTGCTTTGGTAGTCGGTTCATTGGCAAACCGGTCGGCGAAGCTGCGCAGCTTTTGCAGGTAGCTGAATTGCTCGGTCATGGTAAGCGCTTTTTCCGAAGAACAATATAGCAGAACGATCTCGGCTTTCAGGGCTTTGGCCAGTTGCAAACCGTAGCGGTACGTGTTCACGCTTTGGTCAGAAAGATCGGTTAAGAGAAGCAGTTTTTTCATAATTGGTGCGGTTAAGATAATGGTTTGTGAAAGTTCGGAAGCAGTTTTTGGAGCGATTTCCCTACCGTTTTGCAACCGGTTTGTGGCAGCAAGCCATCTCGGTTTTTTCGGCGGTTTTAATTACCTGTGGACTCAGGTACGGAATGCCTAAATTCAGACCGCGCAGAATGAAAAGCACGGCCATAAACGTAGCCGCGTAGGGAATTGCTTTCTTGAAAAATGAGCGCAAGTTCGGCTTCACTAATTTCCCGGAAAGGCTCAAAATAAACATCAGCGGAAAGGTACCCAGGCCGAACAAAGCCATGTACAACATGCTGCCTCCTACGCTCGGAACGCTCACCGCACCGGCCAAAGCAATGTACACGAAACCACAAGGCAGAATGCCGTTCAGCATACCAATAATACCCATGGAAGCCGTGCTGTTTTTCTGAAATTGTTTCGCCATTAAACTCTGCACTTTCTGCAACACTTTATCGAAACCAAGAAAGCTGGTAAACTTATTTCCTCCGAAATGCGGCAGCACGACCAGCGCTAAAATCAGCAACCCGGAAACGATAGAGATTGTCTGCTGAAAACCGGCCAGTTGCAGCGATTTCCCGAATAAACCTGCCAAGCCGCCGAGCAACGAATACGTAAGAATACGGCCGCCATTGTACAGGAGGCGGCCGGCTACAAATTGCCAGCCCGCACCCCTGCCAATCGGCAACGCCATCGCAATCGGGCCGCACATCCCTACGCAATGGAAGCTTCCTAAAATGCCGAATAAAAATCCTGCCCAAACCATGTTTCTAATGTGCTAATTTTTTAATGTGTTAATGTGCTATGCTTCAATTAGAAAATTTGGGAATTTGAAGATTTGAAAATGAAATTTCTCTTTCCGGATTTTCAAATTCGTGCGGTTAATTCAGCGTGATGGTTTGTTCGGTGAAGTAGTTTTTGCTGTTCATTTCGCTGCTTACCCGAACTTTCCAAAGACCGCGTTCCAGGTTATCTACCGAAAGAAATTGCTGGCGGGCTTCGTTTAAATTCAAATCGGTTTCAAAGTCGAGTTTGGCGTTGGAAGGACGGAAGAAATTGATCTTGCCGCTTACTTTCCGGCCTTCGTAAAATTCCGGAAATGCAATTACCAATTGTCCGGCCGCTTCCGCTAAGGTTACCTGAATTTCGGCATTGCTGGTTTTGGTTTGCGAAACAGTATTGATGTGCTGCTGGTAGGCAATTTCCTGCTTGTAATAATCTTTACTCACCAGATCCACATCGCTTTTCATGGCCATTCGCACGAAGTTTCCGATGTAGGCAATAAAAAGTATAAAGCAGGCTATTATCAGGCGCGGCCACCAGCTGAAAGTATTTTGTTTTTGATGTGTGGTATTCATTTTATGTGCGGTTAAATGAATGCAAAAGTTGTTTTTTATTGATTGCTGATTGCAATTGAAATTTGCCATTGCAACCGTTACAAAATTCCGGTTTTCTTGAACTGAATGAAATGCGTTTGGTCAGGCAGAAAAAGGTAATTGGTCATCTTTTTGTTCGACCACATTTCTGCGTCATCTCGACGTCAGGAGAGATCTCATCAAATTGATAGTGCGGTTTAGTTTTTGGGCTGAAATGCCTATCGTTTTTGAAATCTAGAAGTCGTGAGAAAACGTGTCTGAGTAGTAATAGCTTTTATTCAATAGACACTACCTTATTCCGGAGATCTCTCCTATCGTCGAGATGACAAAAAGTGCGTCATCCCGAGTGCAGCCGAGGGAACTTATGGGACCGTTATAAAATACTGGCTTTATAAGTTCCCTCGGCGTTGCTCGGGATGCCCGGAAAAACGCTATGGTTTTCGCCTTAAAAACTCAATCAACAATTTAGCCATTTAACAATTTAATTCGCCGGCCCCAGGAACTTGGTAGTTTTAGTAGTAATCAGTTGCTCACCGCTAAACACGCCGATCTTGATTTCGGTGTTCATTTTGTGCAGTTCACCTTTCGGAATTTCGGCGAAGAAAACACCTTCTGTAATACCTTGCGCCGGCAGCATTAAACCGCTGCGTACCATTTTAATTTCGCCTTGCGGCACCAGTAATTTCAGCGTTACCGGGTAGGCCTGGTTGGTCTTGTTGATGAGCGAAATGTTGTACAGGTTACTGATGTTGCCGTTCTCTTTTTTCTGGTACATCATGCCCGGTGTGCGCAGAATGGTAGCGTCTATGTTTTTACGGGTTACCAGCAAGGTTACGAAAACGCCCATCAGCACAACTAATATGGCGGTGTACGCGCGCATACGGGTGGTGAACTGAAATTTCTTCTTCTCGGCTATTTCTTCTTCCGATGCGTAGCGGATCAGACCGTGCGGCTTGTTGATCAGGTCCATGATGGCGTTACAAGCATCGATGCAGGCGGTGCAATTGATGCATTCCAGCTGGGTACCATTGCGAATGTCGATACCGGTTGGACAAACTTGTACGCACTGGTTACAATCAATGCAATCACCTTCGGTGCGCACCTGGTTTTTGTGCAGTTTGCCGCGTGGTTCGCCGCGTTCGTAATCGTAGGCAACCACAATGCTTTTCTTATCGAGCATCACACCTTGCAAGCGGCCATACGGACAAACAATGGTACAGACCTGCTCCCGGAAACTGGCAAAAACCCAATAGAAAATTCCGGTAAAAATCGCCATCGAAGCAAGTCCGCCGAGGTGATTGGCTGGGTTATCGGTAACGATCTGTTGCAGCTTTTCTACGCCAATAATGTAGGCCAGAAGCGTGTTTGCAATGATGAAAGAAATGGCAACGAAAATGCTGTGCTTGGCGGTTTTCTTCCAGATCTTTTCGAAGTTCCATTCCTGTCGGTTTAGCGCTTTTTGTTTGTTGTTGTCGCCTTCTATCCAGTATTCAATTCTGCGGAAAACCATCTCCAGGAAAATGGTTTGCGGACAAACCCAGCCGCAGAAAACGCGCCCGTACACGATGGTAAACAGGATAATAAAAACAACGAACGCTAGAAAACCCAGCACCAGAATAAAGAAATCCTGCGGCCAGAAGATCATGCCGAAAATGATGAACTTGCGCTCAACTAAATTCAGCATCAGCACCGGCAATCCGTTTATTTTCAGGAACGGACCAATGAACATCAAGGCCAGCAAACCATAACTCACCAGTTTGCGGTAATTGAACAATTTGCCTTTAGGTTTTTTAGGGTAAACCCATACCCTTTTTCCGTCTTTGTCAACCGTCGAGATCGTGTCGCGGTAGGCTTCGGTATCGGTAATTGCGTTGCTCATATTCACTTTCCGGTTGTGCGCGCCGGCAGCGAGAATTTTTAATTAGAAATTTATAAATCAGGATGCGGGAGTCTTTTATTCTGGCAAATGCTATTTGCAATTCTACTCTAGATACTCGTTTTGCTTACCTGTTTCTTTTACAAAGTTCTCGCTGTTGGGGGGGAATTGGAATGTTACCGGTCAGCGGGAAAGATGCTTTTCGTCATGTTTTTTTGAAGGAAGGAAATTTTGAATTGGCATGCCGTTTTTGAAATGCTGTTCCGGATTTGTAATTCGGAACTTTTGAGCTGCGGATTTGCAATCCGCTTCTCTAAGAGCAAACATTTCTGCTATTAATACGGATTACAAATCCGCGGCTATGTACTTCCGTATTGCAAATCCGAAAGAGCAAGGAAGCTATAGCCCCATTCCTGTTCTTTGGAGTCTTTCGCAAGATGACTTCAAAGTTTAAATGAAATAAGCCGTCTCTGACAGCGCCACCTTTTGCAAACAAGCATTTCCGGTAAATTCGTGGTTCTGTAGGGAAGTCGGAGACTTCCTTTTCATCGTAAGTTTTCAGTCATCCTGCGGAAGACTAAAAACAGCATTTTGGAAAACCTTAACCTTAACCTTAACCTTAACCTTAACCTTAACCTGTGGCACATGAACAAAGAAAAGCTATTAAACATACTTTCTACTTTCAAATTACCTTCCTACAATTTTTGAGGCTGCGCCTCACTGAAGTTGAACACTTCAGATCATTTATAGGTCCAGGTTTGAAAACTTGAACCAGTAGATTGGACTTATAATTCAGTAAAAGCAAAAAACTGCCAGGCGAAATTACCTGGCAGTTTTCTTCCATTCGTTAATCAGAAATCAAAATTCTGAATCTTAAATTGTAAATCGCCAATCTAAAATCGTAAATCAAATTCTATTTCTTCGGTTCGTATTTCTCGCCTTGCGGGGCCTTGGCGTTGGCTGGTTTGGTACCTTGCAGGCTCAGGATATAGCTGGCAACTTGCAGGGTTTGGTCTTTGCTGAGTTTTTTATCCCAGGCTACCATGCCTTTGCTGGTTACCCCGAATTTGATGGTTTTAAAGATGTCGTTTACGTCGCCGCCGTGCAGCCAGTATTCGTCGGTTAAGTTCGGGCCTACGGTGCCTTCGCCTTCTTTGCCGTGGCAGGCGGCGCAGTTTTGGGCGAAGATGGTTTTACCGCTTTCAATGGCCGGAGCATCGGTTAATACTTTGTAGTTTGTAACTGCGTTCGGATCGCTTATTTCGTTGGCGCTTAACAAGGCGGCTTGCTCCATTTCTACGTTATACTCAGCAGTTTGCAGTTTACCGGTTTCGAAAACGTGGTAGTGCAGCAAGTAAACAATCCCGAAAATGATAGTGGCGTAGAAGCTGTATTTCCACCACGGCGGCAGGTCGTTGTCGAACTCGTGGATGCCGTCGTAGCTGTGGTCTTCGATCAGCACGTCTTTGTGTTCGCCTACAATGGCTTTGGAATCGCCGCGCAGCAAACCAACCAGTTTTGCCATGGGCAGGTGCGCGTTTTCCGGGCGGTTATAATAGCTTCCCAGTACCGGCAGCATGGAAATGAAAGTCATAACCAGGAACAGCACCACCAAAGCAAACAGGAACACGCCGATCAAAAGCACCAGGAAAACGGTGGCCGGCAGGCTTTTCAGATCGAAGCTACTTTTTACCTCGGTTGGAGTAGCGTTTTTCGGATCGGCCGGTGTAGTTGGCGGGGTAGCCGCTACAGTTACCGGAGCTTCGCTTTCGGTTTTGATGTAGGCAACTACCGCTTCAATGTCTTCGTCTTTCAGCGAACTTTCAAAAGAAGGCATGGGCACTTTGTTGAATTTTTCGAAAAGAGCAACGGCTTGTTTATCGCCGGCCTGCACCATTTTCTGGGAGTTCTTTACAAAGCTGTTGATCCATTTCTGGTCGTGGCGTTTGTCTACATCTTTCAGGGCCGGACCAACCACGTCTTCAGTTATGCTGTGGCAGGCTTTACAGTTGGCTTCGAAAATGGCTTTGCCGTCTATTTGCTGCGCCTGAGCTCCCGTTCCGAAAAACGCTAGGGTTGCGGCCGCAAAAAGTACTTTTTTTAACGTTTTCATTGTAGTAGTTCGTTTGCCAGTTGAGGTTCATTTTCGTTTTGCAAAGGCAGCTCGCTCATGGCCGCAAAATGCTTTTTATCGCTCAGCACCACGTAAAGCAGCAAGCCCAGGAAAAACACGAAGAATATGATAAATGAGATCAGCGGGAAAATCTCGATTCCGGTGATGCCCTGTAATACATTCTTATACATTTTATTTCGTTATTTATGGTCAGGATTTTGGATTATTCGATATTCGATTATTCGACTTTTTTGGGCTTAAACCCTACCGTTTTTTAGGCTTCCCTGCTCCGGTCTGTGAGGGCACAGACCGGGGTTTGGGTTGGTTTTTAATTTCTCTTTTGAAGGGTGACTTTTTCGAGCTTTACCCCTAGCGTTTTTGTCGAATGATCGAACTTCTAAAAATCGAATTATCTAACTTGTTCTTCTTTCACTTTAATGTCGGTACCCAGGCGTTGCAGGTAGGCAATCAGGGCTACGATCTCTTTTTCCGGTTTTACTTCGATGCCTTCTTTGGCCAGATCCGCAGAAATTTCTTTGGCTTGCTTCATCAGGTCGGCGTTGGCTTTTTTGGCGTAGCCAGGTTCGTATGGAACACCCATTTTCTGCATCGCTTCGATCTTGGCTTCAGTGTCGGAGATATCTAAATCCTGCTCAAATAACCATGGGTAAGGCGGCATAATTGAACCTGGAGACATGCTGGTCGGGTCCATCATGTGGTTGTAGTGCCAGCTGTGCGGATATTTCTGCCCTACGCGGTGCAGATCCGGGCCGGTACGTTTAGAGCCCCACAGGAACGGACGGTCGTACACAAATTCGCCGGCTTTAGAGTATTCGCCGTAGCGCTCGGTTTCGGAGCGGAACGGACGGATCATCTGGGTGTGGCAGTTCACGCAACCTTCTTTTATGTATAAATCGCGGCCTTGTAATTCCAGCGAAGTGTATGGTTTTACAGAGGCGATAGTTGGTACATTAGAGTCGATAAGGAACGTTGGCACCATTTCTACCAGACCACCAATTAAGATGGCTACGGTAGCCCAAACGGCCATTCTGAACGGCTTCCGTTCGATTAAACGGTGCCAGTGGCTATCGTGGTGCTGACCAACGGTGGCAGGCATTAACGGAGCTGCTTCAGCTTCTTCGTCGGCTTGCAGGCTACCGGCTTTGGCAGTTTTGAAGATGTTGTAAAGCATCAGGAACGCACCGCTCAGGTATAAAATACCACCAATACCACGCAGGTAATACATTGGCACGATCTGCAGCACGGTTTCCAGGAAGTTGGCATACTGCAGCACACCGCCTTCGCCGAATTGTTTCCACATTAAGCCTTGGGTGAAACCAGCCCAGTACATTGGAACCGCATAGAAAATGATACCCAGCGTACCTAACCAGAAGTGCGCGTTCGCTAATTTCTTAGAATATAAGTTTGTCTGGAAAATACGTGGTACTAACCAGTACAGGATACCGAAGGTTAAGAAACCGTTCCAGCCAAGAGCGCCAACGTGTACGTGTGCTACGATCCAGTCGGTAAAGTGGGCAATGGCATTCACATTTTTCAGGGAAAGCATCGGGCCTTCGAATGTAGCCATACCGTAAGCAGTAATTGCTACTACCATGAACTTCAGTACCGGCTCATCGCGAACGCGGTCCCAGGCGCCACGCAGCGTTAACAGACCGTTGATCATACCACCCCAGCTCGGCGCGATAAGCATTACGGAGAACACTACGCCTAAACTTTGCGCCCAGTCTGGCAACGCAGTATATAATAAGTGGTGCGGACCAGCCCAGATGTAAATGAAGATCAGCGACCAGAAGTGGATGATAGACAGGCGGTAAGAATAAACCGGACGGTTCGCGGCTTTCGGCAGGAAGTAATACATCATGCCCAGGTACGGCGTGGTTAAGAAAAACGCAACCGCGTTGTGGCCGTACCACCACTGCACCAGCGCATCCTGCACCCCGGCATAACCAGAGTAGCTTTTCAGTAACGTTACCGGAATTTCGTAAGAGTTAACGATGTGCAGCACGGCAACCGTTAAGAACGTGGCGATGTAAAACCAAACCCCCACGTACATGTGGCGTTCGCGGCGCTTGGCAATGGTTCCGAACATGTTCCAGCCGAAAACCACCCAAATTAAGGTAATCGCAATATCAATAGGCCACTCAAGTTCGGCGTATTCTTTGGAAGTGGTAAAGCCCAACGGCAAAGTTAAAACCGCCGAAAGAATGATAAGCTGCCAGCCCCAGAAGTGGATCTTGCTTAGCACATCGGAATACATTCTGGCTTTTAATAAACGCTGCAAAGAGTAATAAACCCCCATAAAAATACCGTTCCCCACGAAGGCAAAAATTACGGCATTGGTGTGCAGCGGCCTTACCCGGCCAAAAGTAGTGTACTGGGTACCCATATTTACATCCGGGTTGGCCAGCTGAAAGGCAATAATTACGCCGATGAGCATACCGGCCAGGCCCCAGAAAATGGTAGCCCAGGCAAAATTACGGACAATCTTGTTGTCGTAATAGAAGGTTTCAAGCGTGTTGATCTTATCTCCGATCTTGCCGCCTAAAACCCCGGGTTTTGGGTTTAAAACTTCAGTTAACATGTGCGGTGTCTGCTTTAGTGTTTGTGGTTGGTTTAATTGTAGTATTGCGTTTGGTTAATTCTTGATCGAAAAGCATGCGCACCGAAGGCGTATAATCGTCTTCGTACTGGCCGGAGCGTACGGCCCACAGGAACGCAACCAGGAAAATGATCGCTACCGTTAAGCTGACGCAGATCAAAAGAAATATAATATTCATGCCGGAGCGGTTTATGCGGTTAACGTTGGTTTAAAGGCCTTTCCTGACTTTTTTGGTACTTTTCGATACCGTTTTACATAGCCGGAAATGCCTTTAGCCAACATTACAAAATTACTGCGGCGGGGAAAGAGGAAATATGACGGATGTCAGTTTTGAGGGTGATTGATTGCAGGGGGTGGGAAATAATATAAGACTTCTAAATTTCAAAACATAAGAAAAACACTTATATTGACCTTGCTTATACTACTAACAAAAAAAATATGTCATCTGCCAAAACTTATATAGCCCAGTTAGACTTTGAAGATTGTTTTTGGGCTTCCTATTTAAGAAATTTAATCCTAGAGGAAAGCCCAATTTCTGAGGATGACATGAAGGTTTGTACTGAAAACTTTTTAACTAAAGTAAGCCTACCACCTTCCATTAAAAATACTATAAGCAACTCAAATATCACTAGAACTCCAGAAGTTCTTTATAAAATTTCTAACAATGAAAATGTTAGAGGGATTCTGGATAATAGGGAAATTATTTTTAGTCCTTATGCGACAGTAATATATGGTAAAAATGGCTCCGGAAAATCAACTTTTTATAAAATACTAAAGGATGCGTTTAACCAACCTCAAAATATTTTAGGAAATATCTATCAACAGAGAGATATAACTCCAAGGGCTACAATCGAATTTACCAATAAGATGAAAGCCACTTTTCTACAGAAAGGTGGACGTGAATATGACTTATCGAAAAATTTAAGTTATCAATGGGAAAGAGGAAAACAGTTTCCTAATAATATAAAATTTTGTGACAGTGATATTCTAATAAAATCACTTAAGCGAAAAGAAACAGGATGGAGTATAGATAGATTTAAGTTAAACCTATTTGAGCAATTCCAAGAGGCTATTTTGAAAATTGAAAACTTGATTTCTAATGAGAACTCTCAAAAAAGGTCTCTATTTAAAATCAAGTTTGAAACTTTACTTAAAGGTTTCAAGGAAAATCCAGACGAAAATTTCTTTACACAGCCATTAACAGAAAATTTAATCCTTGAAAAAAGAAATTTATTAAAAACTTATCTGGAAACTAAAGAACAACCTGATTTAGAAGAGCAAAAATCCGAATTATATAGAGCTGCTAATAGAAATAGTGAGGATTATATTATTAAAATTAAAAATTTAACAGCTTCAAAAGATCACTTAGTTCAATTCCAGTCATTCTTAAAAGATCGAGAAAGAGTAATATCAGGAATTGAAAAAATCAATGAAATAATCCAAAAAATAAATAAATTAAAAAGCCTCAGAAAAACTAATGATTTAACTGAATACAATTTATTATTTAACTCTTCTGAGTCTGCTCCACAAGAACAATATTTTAAATTAATAAAAGATATTGCTGATTTAGCGGTTAA
>NZ_JBHSKT010000015.1:0-54266 GCF_042657365.1 Adhaeribacter terreus
GATGCATGCAAGGCGTCTGAATAAAGATTATGAGAAGAACAGAATGAACAGCCAATCGATGGTATATATAGCAATGATCTCAGTAATGCTTAAACGTTGCTAATGGCTTTTAAAACAGTTTCTAAGATTATGAAGAAAACGTACCTTACTTTATTTGCTGTTTCCTGCATGGCATTCGGCGCTTCAGCTCAAACCACATCCGGTTCTACCGGCGGAACAACCGGATCGACTGGCACAACTTCCGGTACTACCTCGGTTACTACTTCAGGTACTACTTCGGGCAGTACAACTACCATGACCTCCGGAACTACCAGCGGATCTACCACCCGCATGACTTCCGGCACAACCAGTGGCTCAACCACGGGTACCATGACGAGCGGAACAACTTCGGGCAGCACCACCCAAATTACTTCGGGCACCACATCGGGCTCAACCACCGCCATAACCAGCGGCACGACTTCCGGTAGCACTACCAGAACTACATCGAGAACAACTTCCGGTAAAAGCACTAAAAAGAAAAAAGGCACTAAAAATACCGGTACCACTTCCGGCTATTGATACAGCCTAGATCTTTAATTCTAAAAGGCAAATTCCAGTTGAGTTTGCCTTTTTTTACAACCTTCCCACAGCTTTCGTTCTAATGCGTTATTTTCTTTTGTACCTGCAAAAAACGTTTACGGTAGATCTCAGAGCCCTGGCGTTGCTGCGGATCGGGTTGGGCGCTTTGCTTATAATTGACCTGTATACCCGGGCTACCGATCTGGAAGCGCATTATGCCAACAGCGGCGTTTTACCTTTACCGGCCCTTTTTGAGCACGCCTGGAATCCGTATTTTTTCTCTTTTCATACCGGCAGCGGACTTTGGCAGGTGCAGGCTTTATTTTTTTTGCTGTCAGCATTTTTTGCCGTTTGCCTCATTCTGGGTTTTAAGACCCGTTTGGCTACCGTTTTCAGCTGGGCGTTGCTCGTTTCTTTGCATAACCGTAACCCGCTCATTTTGCAGGGCGGCGACGATCTGGTACGGATGCTGCTTTTCTGGTCGATCTTTTTGCCGATGGGTACTTATTATTCCATTGATTCCCGAAAAAACTGCAAGCCAGAAAAAAACAAGTATTTCAGTGCGGCAACCATTGCTTTAATTCTCCAGATCTTCCTGCTTTATTTCTGTACCGCTTTACTGAAAAGTGCCCCGGAATGGCACCAATACGGCACGGCAATTTATTACGCGCTCAGCCTCGATCAAATTTTATTGCCTGGCGGTAAACTGCTTTATCCGCATTACGAATTACTGAAATTCCTCACGTTCGGGGTTTATTATACGGAATTGATCATCCCGTTTTTATTACTGATCCCATTCTACAACGGCTTTTTTAGGATGGTGGTGATCACGGTTTTAGCCGGGCTGCATTTCGGGATCAGTTTAACCTTGTTCGTCGGGCTTTTTTACCTGATAAATCTGGTTTCGTTGTTGGGGCTTATTCCAGGTAAACAAATGGATTGGCTCGAGAAAAAACTTTTCCCGCTGGCCATTAAGATCTGTAAGCAGGCTATTGACTTTTGCAAACGCTGGCCCTACCCTTTTTCCTGGAAAGCCGACCTGCGTTTTAGCTGTTCACCGGTTTTGCTGAAAAAGCTGAAATACGGCCGCGAAATCCTGGTTTCGTTTGTGTTAGTTTACACCATTTGCTGGAACCTGGCCAACATGCCCGATAGGTTTTTCAAGTTCCCGGATTACCTGCGAGGACTGGGTTTCTGGCTGCGCGTAGATCAGAATTGGGGCATGTTTTCCCCGGCCGTTTTTAAAGACGATGGCTGGTATATTCTGGAAGGAACGACGAACCAAAACCGAAAAATTGACCTGAACCGCAACGGGAACGCAGTAACCTACAAGAAACCGAAATCGGTAGTCTCGCTTTTCAAAAACGACCGCTGGCGCAAATACACCGAAAATTATTTGTTCATTCACAACGACTGGATGCGGCCTTATTACTGCAATTACCTCATGCGCATCTGGAACGAAAAAAACGGTAGGAAAAACCAGCTAAAAAGTCTGGAGGTGATCTACATGAAAGAAGTTTCGCTGGATCATTATAAAACCAAACCTGTAAGGCGCGAAGTTTTATGTAGTTGCGGGGAGTAAATCAGGGAATGATTGAATGCGTGAATTAGTGAATATAATGTACTTACTTTTTTAGTCGAAAAGGATAGCGTTTTTTGTTTATCTTCAGGTTGAATTTTAAACTGTAAACGCATGACCGCGCAACCGGAACCGATATTATTTTCAGCCAGAATTGAGCAGCACCAAAACATGGATGCCGCTTATGTAATTGTGCCGTTTAACGTTGTGGAGTTTTTTGGCACAAAAGGTCAGGTAAAAGTGAAAGCTACGTTCGATGGGTTTGAATACCGTGGTTCGCTGGCGGCTATGGGTGGTGGTGGCCACGTTTTAGGCATCCGCAAAGATATCCGGAAAGCGATAGGGAAAACCTTTAGCGATCTGGTAGATGTGAAAATAGAACGCGATCTCGAACCACGAACCGTAATGGTGCCACCAGATTTAGCAGCGCTATTCAACCAAAATCCGGAAGTTAAAAGAGCGTTTGGCAAACTAAGCTATACGCACCAAAAAGAATATGTAAACTGGATAGAAGAAGCCAAAAAACCGGAAACCCGCCAGCGTTGCATTCAGAAAACAATTGAAAATTTACTGAATTAGAAAGACTTTTGGGGCTTAAATGCTATCGTTTTGAACCGGAGTTTAGGAATAGTTATTTTTATTACTGCCAACGGATTGTGACTTGGCGTAGTGACGGATTTTTAGCACAAAAGTTCAATTGAAGAACTACACTTGAACCTACCACAAAACTGTCATACGGAGCACTGCCCCCGCCATTACGCCAAGCCGCTGTTGTATGCTATAATTGTTTTTTGGATATATACTTACAATCTGTTCGCACTTCAATTAACTTTCATGTTATTTTGAAGATACCACTTTGATCAGAGGAACAATACGATAACCATCCTCAGTTACTCGTTTGGAAGGACGGTAATGCCGAGCCAATATGTTAAACTTATTTGAAGGATTATCAATTTCCAGATTATTGGGAGCATCCTTTCCGCAACCAAAACTAATTGTATAGGTGCCATCTTGGTTTTTTTTTGCAGTATTCGAACTGAAGTTTGCAAGGTCATTAAACATAAAACCATTTTTATCATACACCGTGATTGACCAGAAAGCACCATTTTTTGGGTCTTCAAACGTAAGCTGGTAACAGCTATCGGTCGAAAAATTTCCAGAGGATTCATATATGTTATCAATGAGTTGGGCACCTCCCCAACCTGCTGCGGCCCCAACCTGGTACTTTTCAACTGTTAAGTCTTTTGCTGATTCGTCACGTGGGTTGGTAAACATACCTTTCATACCATGGATGCCATCTCGCTTAACAATTTCTGACACCTTAGCTTTAAGTTCTGATTCAACTTTGTAAAATGATTCCTTGTTAATGGGTTCGGTGGCAAATAAATTATTTGAATTTGACTTAATTCTCATTTGATCCTGAATCGCTTTTGCTTCTTCTTTAGTGAATGTTCCATCAAGTCTAATAATTAAATAAAGGTGAGTTCCGGTATGTGTTGATAAATCATAAGAGCCGGGACCATACATCATTTTCTGAATTCTATGATCTTCAGTTACCGGTTGAACAGACATGTATTTTCCCTCAGGAATATCCGGCATTTCAATAGTCGCACCTTTTGATACATCAACAACAGCCATTGAATAATATGTATCTCGGTTTATGCGAACAACAGGTTGGTCATCTGTAGGTGTGAGCTCTCTATTATGAACAAATTTGTTCACCCCAACCAAGCTTTGGCCCTTGAGAATCTGACGTGATGTCTCGTCTGTTGGGTAAGTATCTGGAGTGACAATTCTACCATTTTCACTAAAGAAAGCCGTGTCTGAAGTAACAGATTTTAAGTTTGTTGCAGTTTGTTCTGACGTTGCTGATTCATTGTTTTTGTTTGATTGGCAACTAATTGTTGCTATAATAAACACAATCGCATAAAATGATTTTTTCATAGTAATAGTGTTTATAATTTGATACTTGTTTTATTCATGGCATACGGTTGGGTGCAGCTGAAGCCTGTAGCGGAGCAAAGGTTAAGGCTGCATTGGGTTAGGCTGCGTTTTTCTCAAATCGTTTTATGGATTCCAGTTCCTGCTGCTTATTAATCCTTTCTTCTTCCAGATCATAATCATCTTGCAAACCAAGCCAGAACTTAGGGGAATTGCCAAAGTAGTAGCTTAACCTTAAAGCCGTATCGGCTGTAATGCGCCTGTTTCCTTTTAAAATTTCAGACACTCTGGTTTGAGGTATACCAATGTCCTTTGAAAGCCTATAGGCGGTAATGTTTAACGGAACAAGAAACTCTTCTTGAAGTATTTCTCCTGGGTGAATATTAGGTAGTCGCTCCATGTAATTCTTTTTAGTGGTAATCAATGATTTCTACTTCTGATGCCTGGCCGTTATTCCATTGGAAGATGATTCTCCACTGGCTGTTTATCCTGATACTATAAAACTCTTTCAGGTTTCCAGCTAACTTCTCTAATCTGTTGGAGGGAGGAATGCGAAGGTCAGCAATATCCTGGGAGTTATTAAGCATTCTTAATTTACGCCTGCCAGTTGTCTGAATCTCCATAGGCAGCTTCGCTATCCTTTCCCCGTTCCAGATTTTTTCAGTCTCCTTTGACCCGAAAGATACTATCATGCTTACTTTTAGCGTTACTAACGCCAAAAGTAAGCATTAAGTTTTATTCCAAAAAGTTTTGTAGAATTTTTACCCTTCAAATACAGCCTAACGGCTGGGCTAAAAAACGTTTTAATGATTTTTATCTTTGGTTGTGGTTTCGTTATTTTTCAATAAGGCTAAATAATTCATGGTCCTCAATAAGAATGATATCATCTTTAACATCATAACACTTCATCACTCGTTTCTTTTTCTTCTTATCTACAAAGTTGTCAATATGAAGAACTAGTTTATCGCTTTGCCATCCAATTATTGTTCCTTCAATTTGAGTTCTAAGAAACATTCCTTTTAATAGAAATCCACATCGTTGCTCCACATATCCGCTAATCTTTTTCCCACTTGTCCAATCACTCTTCTTTTGGTCAAGCCGAGCTTTTTCAATTGAGTCAAGTTTTTCTTCCATCATCTTTTTATAAAATGGATGTGTTTCAAGCCTTATTAAATGTTCATTTGATTTCTTCCAAAAGTCTTGATAGTGCTGAACTTGTTCCTCTACTTTCCAATTCTGTTCATGAAGTTCCCGATAATAAGAAGTCAAAATAATTCCGGACATGTCGTCCGGGTGGAAAATACCAATTGAATTAAAATATTTTGCAAGTTCTTTTCCTTTCCATAGTCCCCAATTATTTCTCATCCACATACCAAGTCCCATATGAGAACCCGCCAAAAATTCACTTTCTGTCATTTTAAAAATTTTCTGTTTGGTGGTATCATGATGGATATTTTTTAATTGGTTAACTGCCTCTTCTAAATTGATTGGTTTGTAATTAATTCCCTTTTTAGCTGATTCCTGACCAAAAGCCGTGAAAAAGCTAAAGAGTAAAATAAATAGGAGAATGTATTTCATATATTTCTAATGCACCACAACGGACTTGGCTATGCATAGGGCGAAGCAAAGCGAGACTTTTGCATAGGTGTGGTTAGGGGTTTTAATTCTTTCAGTTTTCACTTCTTCTTTTAAGAAACTCTTGATGATATTCGGCTAAAGGTTCCTTAAACCAGTCGTTCACATAGTCATAATTAATGCTACAACTTCTCCAATCAAAGTAGCCACCATTTATTAGTTCTTCTCTTGAAATTTCTGATAACTGCTTATAAGTATATTGCCTTCTTACACTGGTTGCAGGGTTTAAGCTCCTGTCAAACCCAATTGTAGGAAATCCTTGGGAATAAATTTGCCAATTGCCTTCCTTATATTCTGCGGCCAGCACTTTTACATAATCAAAAACTACCTCGCTTTTCTTGTCTATCTCTAATAACAGCAACAAAGCTTTGCTTCTGTCTTCATTAAAGAATACAGCACTGTCAATCTTCCACATTGCATCAGTGTCAAGATGTCCAAAGAACTTCACATCCCTGCTTATCCAATTTGATACAGTATCTTTAGCAGCACTTCTAACCGAATTATATTCAGGTGTCTCTTTTACTTTAATTATATAGTCCTTCAAGCAGAGTTGTTGCTTTTCAGGGCTTTTGCAGCCATAAAGCAGAAACATTTGGACTACCAGAATAATGAGACATCTCATGTTTTGTGGGAAGGATACTTTTTTATAACTTTTATTGCCCCTAACGGTTTGGCTATGCGGCGGCGAAGCTGCCGTATAGGTGTGGTTGTAGTTTGTTATTTTTTTTATTAACCAAAGAATTTTATAGAAAAGTCAATACCAACATAAAAAGCAAGTATATCAGGCGGAATTGCTAATGTATATTTTACCCAAGTATTCATTCTTTTCTTTTTTCTGTCGCTTATCCAAACTAAGTAGATGCTAATAAAAATTAAACTTAATGGGACAAGAGATTCAAAAAGAGGGAGCTTATATTCCCCTTTAAAATGTTCTATCAATAGAAAAGCTGGCCAAGAAAAAAACATTAGAAGTAAAAATACTGTCAAAAGGATTGCCCCAACTCTGGAATAGAAAAAGTGAAGCCAACTTAAAAAGCCAAAAATTATTATAGAACAATAAAAGCTAATTAGTGGAAGCCAAGAGCCAAGACCGGCCGAAACACCCATATATGCCGCAAAAAGGAAGTATAATATGCCTGCAACTAATATGGAGGTTATATAGGCGATAATTCTCATTTAAATTTTAATTTACTACAACGTGCTTGGCTAAGGCACGTTTTAATGTGTTTTAGGTTTTGTTAGTTGGTTTAATATTTCCAAATTTATTATATTATTAAAAGTCAGATTATTCGATTAAAATGTGCTAATCCAGCTTCTAAATTTGTTAATTATAATAGCCTTAGATTAGATTTAAAGGAGGTTTTTATAATTTAAAAGGCATATGAAGTGAACAATTAATATCAAAGTGACGAAGAATATACCCAATACATTGAATACACTTAACCAGAATCCTAATAATATTATAATTAGCCAAAAAACAAAATTAGCTACAAATCCAATTTTTACATCTTTTTTGTAGTACACTAATAAAGTTAACCCTGTTGTGAATAAAGAAATCGAATAAAAAAACAAAGAAAACAAAGCTGAGCCAGCAGCTGAAACGGCCTCCTCCATATTCTTTTTAATTTATATACCTACTAACTACTGTATATAAAACACTACTACGTTTATCCCCACTATATCTGTAGGTTTTCCGCCCATTTTAGATACTGTTTTGTAAAAGTCAGGCATTAGACGTGCGTTCATATTCAAATGTAACAAAGATCTATAAATTATAAAGCGGGCTCATGATCTTTTCAATGGCGTGGGTAGTTACATGGGTATAGATCTCGGTAGTTTTGCTGGATCCGTGGCCGAGTAAGGTTTGGATTTAGCGCAGATCGGTGCCCTGCTCCAGCAAATGCGTGGCAAAACTGTGGCGCAGCGAGTGCGGGGTAAAAGGCCCTTTTATGCTGGCTTTTTCTTTGCATGCCCGGAAAACGTTTCGGATACTTTCTACCGTATATTGCCCGCCAAACTGCCCTTCAAACAACCAGTCTTTTGGTTTATAGGTTTTATAATACGCGCGCAGGTTTTGAAGTAATTTGGGAGACAGCAAGGTGGTGCGGTCTTTTTTACCTTTCCCGCCCCGTATCAGCAGCAGGTTGCGTCCGCTTTGCACATCGGTCAGTTTCAGGTTAATAACTTCGCCAATGCGCAAGCCGCCGGCGTAAAGCAATTGCAGCAGGCAGCGGTGCTTCAGGTTTTCGGTAGCCTGCAGCAACCGTTTCACTTCATCTTTGCTCATTACCTTAGGCAGTTTCTGTACTTTTTCCGGTCGTTCTACCTGGTTAAGCCCCATTAAAGGGCGCTGCAACACCCGCTGGTAGTAGAATTTTATGGCATTTATGCTCTGGTTTATAAATGAATAGGAGTATTGGGCGCTTTGCATCATATCGCGGTGGTACTGGTTTACCTCTTCAGCGGTAAAAGCTTCTAAAGCGGGCAGCCCCTGCTGCCGGTACGAGTTCAGAAAGCGCAACAACAAGCCATGGTAGGTGCGGATGGTATTAGGGCTGTAGTTTAGCAGCAGCAGTTTTTCCAGATATGGCAAGGGGCAACTGATAAAATTGCTGTCTTTTGCGTAGGACTGCTCCCAGAGTCGCGTTTGCACGCTCAGGTCCTTAATTTTCAGGTCCTGGCTTAGCCAGATCTGGGCTAAGCCTTCCAAACTGTCCAGCAGTTGGTGTAGGCTAAGGCCATCGGGGCCGGTTACAAAGCATTTAGGCTCCGTCAGCCATTTTACGCGGCTTCCCTGGCATAAGCGCTGGTATAATTCGCGGTTATAGGCAAAGCTGATCTGCAACACCTCACGGTTATTATAAACCAGTGGCTGCAGGCGTACCACGGGCAGGTCAGGCAGTTTGGGCAGACTGGCCAGCTCAGGTTTTTGAGCGGTAAGGGTTACCGTTTTGGTTGGCCGCAGGCGGTTGGGGCGGTTCAGATACTGGGTATTTATCCGGGCAATGCCTTCCAGGTGTTGTTGCAGCAGGGCTACCTGTTGCTCAGAGCGGGCCATTACGTAGCATTTATACGTTTTGCTGAATTTTACCCCGGCAGCAGCTTTCAGTTTGTCGCTTATCTGGCGGTTAGGCTTGTTCCAGAGTTTAATGTAGGTTTTACCGGCATGTTCCAGCGGGTTCAGGAAAACGGTGTTTTCAAAGTAATACCACGGGGCTGGTTTACTTTGCAGGAAGCCCAACCACCCCCGAACCCCTCCTTGAAAAGGAGGGGAGCTTTTCGGTACTGCTTCATCAGACTTTCGAAGCCTAAAAGTATACCGTTTAACTTATCTGAAGCTTAATAAGAATAAGAGAAATTAAAATTAAGCAGCACGTAACTCCCCTCCTTTTCAAGGAGGGGTTCGGGGGTGGTTTACTTTCTTTTGCACTGACCAGTGTCGTTCCCTGGCCGGCAACAGTCGCCGGATGGAAGACAAAAGCGAAGCGCTGATCAGGCAGGTAAACCAGATCTTGCGGCGCTCTGAAGCAGGTCAGCCCGCAAGGTAAAACCACCCTGCGGCGTGAAGTGCTGGAACAGGCCGGTTTCGACTTCAGGTACTTTACGAACATTTACCGTACTCAAAAAGGCAGTACATACTATTTTTGCTACGATTATGGCTACCTGCTATTGGCCGAAGAAAAAATTCTGATCGTAAACCAACAGCCTTATATGGTATCCTGAGACCTGGTTCGGGCAATTAAGCAAGAGCTGATAAAAAAAGTAGAAACCTACCTGCTAACCTCTAAAACTTCAAACGTGGTTCCGGGCTGGCATACTGATCCGTAAATTCCCCTTTCAGGTATTTGAAATGCGCAGCCATGGCAATCATTCCGGCATTATCGGTGCAGTACTGAAAAGCCGGAATGTAAACGTTCCAGCCGCGCTTCACCCCTTCTTCCTGCAAAGCCTTCCGCAAACCCGAATTGGCCGATACCCCGCCGGCAATGGCTATTTCCTTTATATCAAGCGCTTCGGCGGCTGGTATCAGTTTCTTAAACAAGGTTTTGATCAAAGCATGTTGAATGCTGGCGCATAAATCGGCCAGGTTCTGCGTTATAAAGTCGGGGTTTTGTTTGGTCTGGTCTTTCAGGAAATAAAGAATAGCCGTTTTAATGCCGCTGAAAGAAAAATCGTTGCCCGGTAAATTCACGATCGGGAACTGGAATTTATTTTGATCGCCGGTGGCGGCAAGCTTGTCTAAAGCCGGTCCGCCGGGGTAAGGCAAACCTAGCAACTTGGCCGATTTATCGAAGGCTTCGCCCACGGCATCGTCGGTTGTCTGGCCAATAATTTCCATATCGAGGTGATCGCGCACCAGCACCAATTGGGTATGTCCGCCGCTCACGGTAAGGCAGAGGAACGGAAAAGCAGGTTTTGGCTCGTCTATAAAATGAGCCAGAATATGCGCCTGCATGTGGTTTACGTCAATAAGCGGAATGTTCAGGCCCATGGCAAAGGCTTTGGCAAAGGAAGTGCCCACCAGCAGCGCACCAAGCAAACCCGGGCCACGGGTAAAGGCTACTGCGTTAAGTTCACTTTTTGCTATATTTGCCGTATGAAAAGCCTGCGCCACCACCGGAATAATGTTTTGCTGGTGCGCGCGCGAGGCCAGTTCCGGTACCACGCCACCGTATTGTTCGTGAACGGCCTGCGAAGCTACCACATTGGCAAGTATTTTGCCTCCGCGGATAATAGCTGCCGACGTATCGTCGCAGGAAGATTCTATTGCTAAAATTGTAGGTTGTAACATTTCCTTTGGAAAACCAAAAATCAAATACGCTGCAAGTTATCGGAAAAGCTGTTCTAAAAATAGTTTTTGGCTTACTTGTGCTTATTTTAATTGTACTGAACGGCCTCTATTTTGCCCTCAAGGTGCCGTCCTTTCAAACCAAAGTGGTACAAAAAACCGCCGCCTGGATCTCCGAAACTATTGAGCACAAAGTTACGATCGGGAAAGTTGATATCCGCTTTTTTAAAAGTGTAGTGCTCGACAGCGTGCGCGTGCTCGACATCCGGGGAAACGAATTGTTCTACATTGGCCAGCTCGATGCCGACATCAGTGTTTTCTCGATCTTCGAACCCAATAAATTAAGCATAGCCACGCTTACCATTACAGAACCGCGTACACATTTAATTAAATACGAAGGTACCGACTCGCTGAATATCACCACGTTCATTCATTCCTTAAGCAAACTTATTAAACCAGATACCACTACGGCTTCCAAACCTTTCGATTTTCACATCGATCGCGTGGTGCTGCAAAACGGGTACTTTGCTTACGACAACGAAAATGATGCTCCTACCGATTTCGGGCTCGATTACCAGCACATGAAACTGGCCCGGATCAATGCCGACCTATCGGAAATTGAGTTTCTTGGCGATACCATTAAAGCCAATATCAAAGGGTTGACCGCCTTCGACCTTCCTTCCAAAACCCACCTCAAAAACCTGGACGTAAAAATGACCTTCGCGCCTACGTTCTGGGAATGGAATGAAATGGATCTGAAAGTAGGGCGGAGCAATTTGCGCCATTACGTGCGTTTCGATTACAAGCATTTTTTCAACTTCGTAGATTTCAACGATAGCGTGCACGTAACGGCCCGGCTAGATAGTTCCGCCGTTTTCTCCGATGATATTGCATTGTTTGCGCCGCAGCTGAAAGACTGGAACGAAAAAGTGATCGTAACCGCTGATATTAAAGGCAAAACCAGCCGCTTCGATGCGAAGAACGTGGATATTATTTATGGTAAGAACACTCACGTAGTTGGCAATATAAGCGCAACCGGTTTACCGAATATGAAGGAAACGTTCGCCGAACTGAAGCTAAAACCTTCCACTTTAAATGCCAACGACCTGAAACGTTACATTCCCGACGATGCTTTTGCGTATGCCGACCGTTTGGGGACCGTAAAATTACAAGGTCAGTTCGTTGGTTTTTATAACGACTTTGTAGCCAACGGCAGCTTTCAGACCGCGCTTGGTAGCTTTGTTTCGGATATAAACCTGAAGCTGAACAAGAATAAAACCCAAAGCTCGTACCGCGGCTACCTGAAAACCGATAATTTCCAGGTCGGTAAACTGATCGGCGACGAAAGCGTTTTGAAAAATATTTCGATAGATGGTAAAATTGCCGGTTCCGGTTTCGATGCCGAAACGGCTAATCTGGAACTCGATGCCACTATTAAATCCCTGAACTTCAACAACTACACCTATCAGAATATAGTTACCAACGGTAAACTAGGGCAACAGGCTTTTTCGGGAGCATTCAGCGTAAACGACCCGAACCTGGTGATGAAAGGAAACGGCACCATAAACCTGGAAAAAGGGAACCAGCGTTTCGACCTGACGGCAAATATTGAAAACGCCAACCTGAAACCACTGAATTTTACGCCGCAGGATTTCCGGGTGAAAACCAATGCCACGCTCCACTTTTCCGGCTACCGTCCCGACGATCTTTTAGGTACGGCCCATTTACGCAATACCACGATTACCTTCGAAAACAAACCGGTGCAGATCGATTCTTTGGATGTGGTTTCAGCCAAAACCGGTGGCATCCGCACACTCGATGTAAGGTCTGAACTGTTGAATTTTGATGCGAAAGGCGACTTCAATTATACCTCACTGGTCCGCGATATTGCCATGCTGGTGAAGGAATATAAGCTGAATTTTGAAAATAACGCCACAGCAACCGCTAACTACTATCGTAAAAAAACCAGCCGCAACGTTCCGCCGGATTATGCGCTTGATTTTAACCTGCACCTGAAAAAAGCCAACCCACTGTTTCACATTTTTGTACCGGCGTTTTCGATCTCCGACAATGCAAAAATTGCCGGTAATTTCCGGAACGGACAAACGGCGATCTTCGGTTTTAGCGGCCAGATCGATACCATTTTATACGGCGATTACAAACTGTTTACCAATAACCTCGAGCTTACCACTTCCAAATTACCTTTCAGCCCTGAAGTACTGGCGCAGGCTTTCCTTACTTCCAAGAAACAGCAGGTTCCTTCAGCGGGCGCTACCGAAAATTTCTTTGCAGAAGGTGTCTGGACCGGTCAGAAAATTCAGTTTGCCACCAATATTGCACAGTCCGGAACCACGAATAAAGCCTCTTTCAGCGGCGACCTGAACTTTTTACCGAACCGCCTGCAGATCGTATTCAATAAATCAAACCTGAACTTATTAGGCAAAAACTGGACGATCTCGCCGGAAAATACGGTGGAGATTCGCGGTAAAGAGATCGATTTCCGTAACCTCGTGCTTTCGTACCAGAACCAGAGTATCAGTGCTTCGGGCATGCTTTCCGCCGATCCTTCGAAGCTCATGCAGGTAAAGGTCAGCAATTTTGAACTGCAGAACCTGAACCCGCTGATGGCGCAGAAAATGAGCGGCGTTTTAAATGCCGATCTCACAGCCCGCGATATTTACGACCAGATCATTTTAACGAGCCAGCTTCGGGTAGATTCTTTATTTTTCGATGAAATTCTGATCGGGAACGTAGCCGGGGAATCGGATTGGGACCGCAGGCAGAGCCGGTTGCAGGTAAACCTGGGCGTGATGCGCGATGCGCGCAAAGTGCTGAACGTAACCGGAACGTATAATCCGGACGGCGGAAACAATCAGCTGAATTTACTGGCAGCTATGGAAGATGCGCCGGTAAAAATTGTAGAACCTTTCCTGAAAACCATTATCTCGGATATGGATGGTACCATGGAAGGCCGGATACGCATTCTGGGCAAACTTACCGGCCCGATTCTGAAAGGTGTAGCGAATGTGAGCAACGGGCGGTTTAAATTCGATTACCTGAACACCGTTTATTCATTCTCGGACCGGGTTTATTTTGCAGAGAACGGAATCATGTTCCGTGGCATAAAACTGCGCGATATTTTCGGAAATACGGCTACCCTGACCGGCGGCGTTTATCACGATGGCTTCGATAAAATGGTGCTCGATCTGAAAACCGATTTCCGGAGATTTATGGTGCTAAACACCACGCGGGAGCAAAATGATCTGTATTATGGATCGGCTATAGCTACCGGCGACGCTTCGATCTTTGGCCCGCCTTCAAACCTGAAACTGAACGTAGATGCGCGTAGCGAAAAAGGCACCCGTATTTCTATTCCGCTCAACACGCAAGCCAAGGCTTCGCGGCAAGGGTTCATCCGGTTTGTAAAAGCGAATTCCAAAGATACAACCAAGGTTAAAGTGGCGGTGGAAGAACAGAAAGTTGACCTTTCGGGCATTAACATGAATTTTAACCTGGATGTAACCGACGATGCTTACGTAGAAATTATTTTCGATGAGCGGACCGGCGATATTATCAGGGGAACCGGCAACGGGCGTATCAGGATGAACATTGATACCCGCGGCGAATTTAACATGTACGGCAATTATGAAGTGGTGCAGGGTGCTTATAACTTCACGCTTTATAACCTGGTAAACAAAGAATTTAACGTGCGGCCGGGTGGCAGAATTAACTGGACCGGCGACCCTTACGGAGGAAACCTGAACATTCAGGCTACCAATACCCAGCGGGTTTCGTTGCGGGAAGTGCTGCAGGGCGGAATGACCGATACGTTGGGAACCGATAATGGCGCCGATAATCGTCGGTACCCGGTAACGGTGGTTATGGGTCTGAGCGGAAACCTGCTTACACCCGAAATAAAACTCGATATGGAATTCAACGATGTTCCTTCGCAGGTAGAAACGTTGTTGCAGCCTTTTATTTCCAACATCCGGACCGATGAACAGGAACTTAACCGGCAGGTATTCAGCTTGCTGGTATTCAAACGTTTGTCGCCGATCGGGGAATTTGCTTTGAATAATGCCGGTACTGATGTGCTGACCAGTATCAGCGAATTTGTTTCGAACCAATTCAGTTACTGGATCTCGCAGGTAGATAGTAATCTGGAGGTAGATATTGGGATCAGTGGTGCCGATGCGGCTGGTAACCCCGAGATCATGACGCGTATTGGTTATTCTTTCCTGGAAGGCCGTTTGCGGGTGAGTCGCGAAAGTAGTTTAGGCAGCAACAATACTACCACCCGCACTACAAACGCAACAGCCATCGGCGACTGGCGCGCGGAATACTACCTGCGTCCCGATGGAAAACTCCGTCTGAAACTGCAATATGTAACTTCGGCGGTAAATACTTTCGAGAATAACACGTTCACTACTTCTTCGGTAGGTCTGGTTCATACGCAGCAGTTCGATTCTTTCCGGGAATTATTCGGTCGTAAAAAACCTTCTAAACGCTTAAAAAGGGCCCAGGAAGAACGAAGCCGCCAGCTGGAAAGAATTGAACCCGACGATATTAAACCGCCTCCAATTTAAAGTTCTGACTTTTTTAGTGCAAAAGCATAGCGTTTTTTAAGCAGAATTTACCAAAGCATCCTGAAATTTTCGGGATGCTTTTTTGTTTCCGAAACCTTGTAATTCTGCTTAATCTTGAGTTTTTCCCTTCAAAACCATAGCGTTTTCCGGTAGAAATTTGTTAGGATTAAAACAGATTCGGCTTAAAACTGCAGGCAACGCGCTACTTTTAAAATAATTCTTAAATTTGCGGTTCGCATACCTATGACAAAGCCTTTGAAGAAGCATACCCGCAAGAAAAAACTTGGCCGCTACCCGCAGCTGATGGTCATTTTCAGTATTACGCTGGCATTATTCGTGATCGGGCTTTTCGGAATGCTTTTGCTGCACGCGGCTAAACTTTCTGATAAAGTGAAGGAAAACCTGGAAATGCAGGTTTACCTGGACCGCGATCTGACCGAAATGCAACTCGTTCGCCTGCAAAAAACCTTCGCCTTAAAAGAATATATTGCTTATAAAGGCACAGAACCACAGGTCCGTTTTTATTCCAAAGACGAAGGCGCTAAAGAGTTCATAAAAGGTACCGGCGAAGATTTTCAGCAATTTTTAGGCGAAAACCCTTTACGGGACGCGTACATTCTGCGCATAAACCCGGAATTCGCGGATGCCACGAACCTGAAAAAAATTAAATCCGATCTGGAAAATATAGACGGGGTTTTTGAAGTGCAGTACGTAGAAAACCTGTTCAATTCCATAAACCAGAACCTGCGGAAGATCAGCCTGATCCTGCTTTCGTTTGCGGCAATTTTAACCGTTGTGGTTGTGGTTCTGATCAACAATACCATTAAACTGGCTTTATATTCGCAGCGTTTCCTGATCCGGAGCATGCAATTGGTAGGCGCTACGGCTTATTTCATTCAGCGGCCTTTTTTAAACCGGGCAACCATGCAGGGCGTTATCAGCGGCATACTGGCTTCAATTTCGCTTTACGTGCTGCTGCAATACGCTTATTACGAATTCCCGGACTTGCTTTTGCTGCGCGATGAAAAACAACTGGCCTTATTAATGGGCTTTTTGATCATCCTGGGCACGATCATCGGGTTTTTAAGTTCGTACCGGGCCGTAAAAAAATACATGCGGGCTTCTCTCGATGAACTTTATTAAGTTCGATTGTTCGAATTTTCGATATTCGATCGGTCGACAAAAAACGGTAAGGTTTTGCCTTGAAAAACTAAAAATATTTAATCTGGAAATTCGCTAAAAACGGTATCGGACTCTTAAAAAAAACTAAAACATAAATCGAACAATCGAATATCGAAAAATCGAACACACGAGATAAAAAATGGAAAACAGAAATCGTTTCGCATTCGGTAAAAAGAATTACCTCATCATGTTTGCGGGTATTATTGTGCTGGCCCTCGGCTTTATTATTATGACGCTGGATAAAGAACAATACGGCCTTGGTTTTATGGGTATTACCTTGGGGCCAATTGTAGTGCTGATCGGGTTTGCCATTGAATTTATGGCCATCTTTTATAAAGACAAAACCAACGTATAAATGACGCTCTGGCAAACCATTATTCTGGCCATTGTAGAAGGCCTTACCGAATTTTTACCCATTTCTTCTACCGGCCACATGATCATCGTGTCCAGCTTAATGGGCATCAGCCAGTTCGAATTTACCGGCACCTTTATCACCAGTATTCAGTTCGGCGCTATTCTTTCGGTAGTGTTCCTTTACTGGCGCCGTTTCCTGCAGTCTTTCGATTTTTACCTGAAGCTTTTTGTAGGTTTCCTGCCGTTTGGTATTGCCGGCTTCCTGCTGAAAGATATTGTGGAAGAATTGCTGAAAAGCGTAACGGTAGTAGCCGTAATGCTGATCCTGGGGGGTATTGTTTTACTTTTCATCGATAAGTTTTTCAACGACAAACCAGAATCTGATTCTACCCCAACGTTTAAGCAGGCTTTTTTAATTGGTATGTTCCAGTGCTTTGCGTTGCTTCCGGGAATTTCCCGTTCGGCGGCTACTATGGTAGGTGCTTTAACGCAAGGCTTTAACCGGAAATCGGCGGCGGAATTTTCGTTCCTGTTAGCCGTGCCAACCATGTTCGTGATCACGGCTTACCAGATGCTGAAAAGCTATAAGACCATCCGTTCCGAAGACATAGACATGCTACTGATCGGGAATGCGGTAGCGTTTGTGGTTGCTATTGCGGCCATTAAATTCTTCGTGGGTTTCCTTACCAAATACGGTTTCCGGGTTTTTGGTATTTACCGCATTATTGTGGGCGTAATTATTCTGGCTTTAATGGCCATGGGCTTTGAAATAAACCTGGTTTAATATGCAATTCGATTTCGAAACCGGGGAAATTCTCCTGCTCGACAAACCGCTTACCTGGTCTTCCTTCGATCTGGTTAAAAAAGTACGCAACAGCCTCCGCATTAAAAAGATCGGCCATGCCGGCACCTTAGATCCCCTGGCTTCCGGTTTACTGATCATGTGTACCGGAAAATTCACCAAGAAGATCGAAGAAATTCAGGCGCAGGAAAAAGAATATACCGGCACCATTACCATCGGCGCCACCACCCCATCCTTCGACTTGGAAACCGAAGTAGATTCTACCTGCGATATTGCCCATATTACGGAAGCCGATCTGGAAAACGCCCGGCAGAAATTTGTAGGCGTTATTGCTCAAACGCCTCCTCTTTATTCGGCGGTAAAAGTGAACGGCGAACGCGCTTATAAACTGGCCCGCCGCGGCGAAGAAGCGGAAATTAAAAGCAAGAACATCGAGATCAAAAGCTTCGAACTTACCCGCGTGGCTTTACCCGAAATTGATTTTAAAGTGGTTTGCACCAAAGGTACGTACATCAGAAGTTTAGCCCGCGATTTTGGTAAAGAACTCGGCTGTGGTGCGCATCTCACCAAACTCGTCCGTACGCGCATTGGTGAATATAAACTCGAAGACGCCCTTTCGGTGGAAGATATTATGCGCATCCGCGACGAACGCATTGCCGGTTTCCAAAAAGAGAAAGAAACTCCGGATCAGGCTTAAAACAACATGGAAGTAATCCGGGAGCTCGAGCATTTTCCAAAAATTGCGAACGCGGTAGTAACCAGCGGCACCTTCGATGGCGTGCACGTGGGGCACCAGCAGATCCTGAAAAGGTTGCACGAAAACGCTATGCTTTTGGGTGGCAAAAGTGTGGTGATCACGTTCTGGCCGCATCCGCGCCACGTACTTTCCCAGGCCCAGGAAAAACCGGTTTACCTGCTCACCAGCATTGAAGAACGCATCGAACTTCTCCGGGAATTTAAAGTAGATTACCTGCTCATTATTCCTTTCACCCCGGAATTTGCCAATCTGAGTTCCAGTGAATTCATTCAGAAGATCCTGATCGATACGATCGGAACCAGAAAACTTGTGATCGGTTACGACCACCGTTTCGGAAAAAACCGCGAAGGCGGCTTTGAATACCTGAAAGAAAATGCGGCTACTTTGGGTTTTGAAGTGGAGGAAATTCCGCGCGAAGATGTAGACCATGTAGGCGTAAGTTCTACCAAAATCAGAAAAGCGCTGGAAGCCGGCGACATTGAAACGGCCAACAAATACCTCGGCTATTTTTACCACTTAACCGGCACCGTTACCGAAGGCGATAAACTGGGCCGCACCATCGGTTTTCCAACGGCAAACTTAGCAATTTCAGAAGCGCATAAATTAATACCGGCGCGCGGCGTTTATGCTGTTTACGGCACTTTGAACGGCCAACGACTGAAAGGCATGCTCAACATTGGCATGCGCCCTACGGTTGGCGGCTTAAAACAAACCATCGAAACGCACTTCTTCCATTTTGATAAAGATATTTACCACCAGGAACTGCAACTGGAACTGGTAGCGCGCCTGCGCGACGAACAAAAATTCTCAGGCCTCGATGCATTAAAGGAACAACTGGCTAAAGATAAAGAAGCGGCCCTGAAACTGTTATAGCCTGAACTTCTAATCTTTCTGATCTTGGGATTTTACAGATTTTCTTCAAAACGCTATGCTTTTGCGTCTAAAAAGTCATTAGTTGATTCCGGGAGATTTTATTTTACCCCATAAAATCCTTAAATTCGGGCAATAGATATAGAATCAGCGAAATCTTAAAATCCGTTTAATCCGCGATTCCGACAAACCCGAAATTCACAAATTACTTATATGTCAAATAAATTTACTAAAGGTGGTTTTTCTCCAAAACCATTGGCTTTGATGCTTTTAGGGCTGGTTTCCATTTCCGGTCCGGCCGCTTATGCGCAGCAAAACACGGCTTCTATGGCTACAGAAGCGCCGGCTTCGAAAAAAGCCTTCATCGACCGCACCAACATGGACCTGAGCGTTAAGCCCGGCGATGACTTTTACACGTACGCCAGCGGCAACTGGATCAAAAACAATCCGGTTCCGGCTAAAGAAACCCGTTGGGGAAGCTTCAATGTTTTACGCGAGTTCAACATTCAGGCCGTTAAAAATATTCTGAACGAGAGCGCGAAAAACACGACTGCTGCTCCCGGTTCTATTGAAAAACGCGTAGGCGATTTTTACGCTGCCGCGATGGATAGCGCCCGCATCGACAAACTGGGTTACAAACCGATAAAAGCCGATCTGAAAAAAGCTAAAAAGGTAAAAACGCACCAGCAGGTACTCGATCAGGTTGCTGAAATGCGCACGACCGGCATTGCTTCGCCGTTATTTGCATTTTACGTAGCACAGGATCGTAAAAATCCGAACGTGATGATCCCTCAGCTGAGCCAGGCCGGTACTTCCCTGCCCGACCGCGATTTTTACCTGAAAGACGATGCCCGCAGCCTGAAAATCCAGGAAGCTTATAAAACTTACGTGGCGAAACTCTTTACTTTAGTAGGCGAAAAAGAGGCGCAGGCCAAGAAAAATGCTGAAACCATTTTCAACCTGGAGAAGAAACTGGCCGCTGCGCAAATGAGCCGCGTGGAAATGCGCGATCCGCACAAAACCTACAACAAATTTGCCGTTTCCGAGCTGAGCAAAACCACGCCGAACATGGACTGGAAAGCGCTGATGGCTAAAATGAAAGTTACCGGCCAGGATACCATTCTGGTAAATAATCCTAAATTCTTTGTTGAAGTAAACAACCTGCTAACCAGCACGCCGGTTTCTACCTGGCAAACGTATCTGCAGTGGAATATCCTGAAATCTTCAGCCTCTGACCTGAGCAAACCGTTTACTGATGCACAATTTGCTTTCTCACAGGTATTGAGCGGCCAGAAAGTGCAAACGCCGCGCTGGCAGCGCATGTCGCAGATGACTGATGGTACGATTGGCGATCTGCTGGGGCAGCTTTACGTGAAAAAACATTTCCAGCCGGCCGCCAAAGCCCGTATGGATGAAATGATTGCCAATCTGATAAAGGCATATGAGATCCGGATCAAAAACCTGGATTGGATGAGCCCGGAAACCAAAGAAAAAGCGCTTGCCAAATTACACGCTTTCACGCCAAAAGTAGCTTACCCAAGCAAATGGAAAAACTACGAAGGCCTGGAAATTAAACGCGAAACCTTCTTCGAAAACCTGCGCAACGCCAGCATTTGGGGTTACAACGATATGGTGAGTCAGTTGGGTAAACCAGTAGACCGCACCCGTTGGGGAATGACACCAGCTACCGTAAATGCTTACTACAGCCCGGTTATGAACGAGATCGTTTTCCCGGCCGGTATTCTGCAATTCCCGTTCTTCGACCCGAATGCGGATGATGCGGTAAATTACGGCGGTATTGGTGCGGTGATCGGCCATGAGATTTCCCATGGTTTCGACGACAGCGGCTCGCAGTATGACAAAGACGGTACGCTGCGCAACTGGTGGACTACCGAAGACCTTACCCGTTTCAAACAAAAGTCTGAAGCATTGGTAAAGCAGTTCAACCATTACAAGGTGTTGGATACCATCAGCGTAAACGGTAAACTAACCTTAGGCGAAAACATTGGTGACCTCGGTGGTTTGAACGCTGCTTACGAAGCCTTTAAAATGACTAAACAAGGCCAGAGCAAAGAGATGATCGATGGTTTTACTCCAGATCAGCGTTTCTTCCTTTCATGGGCACAAGTTTGGCGCACGACTATTCTCCCTGAAACTGCCGCACAGCTGATCATTACCGATAACCACTCGCCGGGCCAGTACCGCACCATCGGTACGCCAGTGAACATGGATGCCTGGTACGAAGCTTTCAACGTACAGCCAGGCGATAAACTTTACAAAAAACCGGAAGACCGGATCCGTATCTGGTAACGCTCTGCAACCATAAGCAAAAAGCCGTTCCTGAATATTAGGAACGGCTTTTTTAATGCAAAAACGGTAAGGTTTTCGGGTAAAAAAGTCAGGACATTCATTTTTAGCATTTCTTAAAATTAATTTTTGTTCAAGAGAAAATAGATATCAGAAAAAGCAGTATTAAGTCTCTAAAGCTTAAAAACCGGAACACTATTCCTACGTTTAGAAAAAAATTATTGCATAAATCCGTTCAGCAACTTCCGAATAGCTATGAAAAATTTCCTGTTTATTGCCTTCCTTTTGGGTTTTGGTTTCAGTGTAAAGGCGCAGCATTACAATAAATATTGCAATTCGGTTATTCCGTTTTGCGTAGATGTGCCTGGAAATTTCGTTCGGAAAGGTGAAAGCAAAATTGGTTCCGGTCAGTATTTTAAAAGTAAGGATGGCAGCTTGCTTACCATTTACGGAAGCTACAATACCAGTAACGAAAACCTGAAACAACGCATCGACCGCGAATTAGCCGCTTTGACCAACGATAGTTCAGTGGCAAATTCTACCCAACTTCCCGTTATTGAAAAAGCTGAAATGCAGGAAAACAGCTTTATTATTATTTACCAGGCTAATGGCCTTACAACCAGCACTTATCGCAAGCTGGAAAATAATATATGGAAGAATATTGAACTACAGTTTCCTGTTGCCAAAACTCCGGAAAATACCGGGAGCATGCAGCGCATGATCGGGAGCTGGCAGTAATTTTTTATTTTTCCGGCTTTTTAATTAGCTTGTGCTCTCCCAATCCAGATTCATGAACCGCTTTCTTTCCAGGGAAACCTCTTTACAAGTTCTTGCCCGTATCCAAAAAGAAAATTTCCTATACGAATACGATCCGGAAAAACATCGCCTGATCTTGCTGGATGAAGCACAAAATGAGAGACTGGTTTTTCGTTTACCCATTTCCATTCCGGCACCAGATAAAGCGTTAAACACGCAGGAAAAACCGGTGCATTATGTGATCTTACTCGTACAATCAGGAAGCTGCGCCATTGGCTATTTCGAGAACGGCAAAAATCTGGATCATAAGGTTTTCCGGGCGTATATGGTGCGCAAGAAACGCGGCGTAAGTCAGATCAAACACCTCAAAACCAAAGGCAAATCCAGAGCTGGTTCCCGAGTGCGTTTAGCCGAAACGGAAGAGTTTTTCGACCATATTAACGAACGCCTGCAAACCTATTTTTCGGAATATAAAATAGACCGCGTAGCAATTAGTTTACCGAAGATCCTGATGCCCTATTTTTACAATTCAGATATAAAAACACCTTTCGATAAAAACGATCCGCGCCTTTTCAAAATTCCGAAACACATTCACACGCCCATTTACGAAGTGCTTTTAGATACCAATTGTTTCCTGCAAAAAGGGGAATTGATCTGGGAAGAAAATCAACAGGAATTGGTAGATTCGCTGCTCGCAACTTAAAAAACGGTATCCCTTTCTTCCTGAAAACGCACTTATCGGCTCCAAAACCGTATGCTTTTTTAAGTAAAAACTCACGGTCCGTAAACCAAAAACATGCAACCCATAACCACACCTAATTATAAATCCGAATTTGTAACGAATTTCCCCGGCGATGCTACCCGCAATAACCAGCCGCGGCAAACGCCGGGCGTACTTTACAGCCTGGTAAATCCTACTCCGGTAAACAAGGTTTCGCTGCTTGCCTGGTCAGAAGAGTTGGCAAAAAAACTGGGGATTCAGAAACCAGAAACGCAGCAGGAAATTGATGTGTTGGGCGGAAATTTTGTAGCCGAAACTATGCAACCGTATGCGGCCTGCTATGCCGGTCATCAGTTTGGGAATTGGGCGGGGCAGTTAGGAGATGGCCGTGCGATTACCTTGGGCGAATGGCAAGCGCCAAACCATAAAACTTACGAATTGCAACTGAAAGGTGGCGGTCCTACCCCCTATTCCAGACGCGCCGATGGCCGGGCGGTTTTACGTTCTTCGGTACGGGAATATTTGATGAGTGAAGCCATGCATTACCTGGGTATTCCTACCACGCGGGCGTTAAGCCTGGTTTCTACCGGCGAAGGCGTTTGGCGCGACATGTTTTACAACGGCAACCCGCAGGAAGAACCGGGCGCCATCGTGATGCGGGTTGCACCAAGTTTTTTGCGGTTCGGGAATTTTGAAATGCTGGCGGCGCGGAAAGAACAAGAAAACCTGCAAAACCTCGTAAACTGGACCATCGAAAAATTTTACCCGCATATTGAAGGCGAAAACAAATTGCTGCAGTGGTTTCAGGAAGTAGTAGAACGTACCGCTTTTTTAATGGCCGAATGGTTGCGCGTTGGTTTTGTGCACGGCGTAATGAATACCGATAATATGTCGGTTTTAGGTTTAACCATAGATTATGGCCCTTTCTCCTTTCTCGACGATTACGACCCGCATTTTACGCCAAATACCACCGATCTGCCCGGCCGGCGTTATGCTTTTGGCCAGCAGGGTGCAATTGCTTACTGGAATTTAGGTTGCCTGGCCAGCGCCATTGCGCCATTATTTACCGATACCGAAGAACTGGTTAAAGCGCTGGAAAACTACGGCGAAATTTTCCTGGAAAAATATTACACCATGATGGGAAATAAACTTGGTCTGGATGAAGTAAAACCGGAAGATACCAACCTGGTCGCGCAATTTGAAGAAACGCTCGCGGAACTGAAACCGGATATGACGATCTTCTACCAATTGCTCATAAACCTTCCTTCAGATCTGGAAACCGAACAAGCTGCCTCCAACTATTTCAAGGAAAGTTTATACGACGAACTGAACCAGACCGAAATGAAAAAGCTGTTTACCTTGATTCAGAATTATCAGCTTAGGCTAGAGAAAAACGGTATCTCTCAGGCCGAAAAAACTCAGAAAATGCAGCAGGCTAATCCGCGGTTTGTTCTCCGTAATTATTTGTTGCACCAGGCTATTGAAGGACTGGAACGCGGAGATGATACTCTATTTGTAAAACTGCAGGCTGCTTTGAAAGAACCTTATTCCGGTAAATTCGATGAGTTCTTTGTAAAACGGCCTGATTGGGCCAGCCAGAAAGCCGGTTGCTCCATGCTTTCCTGCAGTTCGTAAACTCATTAATTCCATTGTTCCAATTAAAACCAAATGGCCGGAAAATCACCTTCAACTGAATTTAAAACGCATTATCAAAACGCTATAAATAGCAGCCTGAAAACTGCCGGCATCCTGGCAGTTGGCGCGCTGGGGCTGGCTGGTATGTTGGTTTTTTATGGAAAACCGGTAGCGGCTGTAGTGCTGGGTGGTATTTGCTTTTTGCTCATTTTTATTTTTCACCGGCATTATACCCGCAATAATTACAAACGGCTGAACGCTTTAAAAAACCCTTTACCGGCTTCCTGGCAAACATTTCTGGAAGAGAATTCGCTGTTTTATAATAACCTATCGGATGCCGATAAAAGTGTTTTTAATAAGCGGGTACAATTTTTTCTGGCCGAGAAAAAAATAGAAGGCGTTAGTACCGAAATAGACGATAACCTGAAATTACTGGTGGCAGCAAGCGCCATTATTCCAACGTTTGCGTTCCCGCTTTTTGAATATCCGAACCTGAAGCAGGTACTGATCTACCCGAATTCCTTCGACCGTAATTTTCAGACCGATGAAGCTGCCGACCGGGAAAACCAGATCATTGCCGGCATGGTGGGAAACGGCTTTATGAACGGTACGCTTTTACTCTCCAAAACTGACCTCGTAAACGGATTTCAGGGCAAAAATCCGCATAACGTGGGCATTCATGAATTTGTGCATCTGTTGGATATGGCCGATGGCGCGATAGATGGTTTACCCGAGATATTTCTGAATAATGCCTACACGCTGCCCTGGCTGAAAGTAATTCAGGAAGAAGTGCGGAAAATAAAAAACCGAAAATCGGATATTAACCCGTACGGCCTGACAAACAATGCGGAATTTCTGGCGGTTGTGAGCGAATATTTTTTCGATAACCCGGAAAAATTCCAGGACAAACATCCGGATTTATACGAATACTTATGCGTCATTTTTCAGCAACGTCCCGATAAACCTTCGCTCCGCTGGATGGGAAAACTGAAACCTCAGGCTAAAGAATAATTACCCGTTTTAATAAACAGATTCAGACTTTTTCAGGCTAAAAGCATAGCGTTTTTTATTGCTGAAAACGAAGTAATTTGATCAGATTGAAAACCGGTATTAAAGAAAAAAGGGAGGCCGGAGCTTCCCTTGATTTTCTTAAATTATCATCCAAAAATTGCGAATTATTTTTTACCTGTTCCCGTAATCAATACCGCCAGCCGAGCTTCTTAAAAACTTTCGCCCATAACCAGGCCGGACCGATGAGCAAAAACCGCAGATCTTCCAGAAAAGAAGGTTTTTTACCTTCAATTTTATGCCCGAAGAATTGACCCGCCCAGGCAAGCACAAAAATAATCAGGCAAACCTGCCACATTTCCGGCCAGCCGTGCAGCCGCGCCATGCGTTCCAGAGAAATAATGCCCGCCGAAAAGACCCAGATGGCTAAGATCATGGCCAGACCAATGCGTAAAGATAAACGCAGGTAATAAACGGTAGCAAAAAGTATGAGAAAAGTGGCCAGGTTTATATAGCCGTTCATTTTACCCAGAAAGTCGAAATGCGGCATGGGAATAGCCCAGACCAGCCCCAGTAAACTGAAAGCAATTAAAGGCACGCAAATCCAGTGAATGAAAATATTTTGCGGGTTTTGATGGCTTTCGGCATAGCGTTTTAAATAGACATCTAAAGCGCGTTCGGATAATTTGTATGGCATGGTTAAAGTTACAGTTTTAAATTTCCGGAAGAAAATTTCGGTGAAGTGCGCAGCCAAATCAGATGTTTCCGGGTTGAGACATCATTAAAAATGCAACTTTTGCTACGGTATTTTAAGCACGAATACTTGTATATTTTTAATGGATTGTATTCTTTTTCGGAGATTGGAATAATAATTGCAGAACTGCGTAGTTTTATCGGCATGTTTGATTTTGCTCCTTAAACATTTGATGTTCAGAAAGAAATTTTTATCTTTAAAGAACCGCATAACCTGCAGGAGCATCAGGCGCACAATTTTAATTCATTTTCCCTATGAAGAAAACAATATTATCGCTGGGCTTAATTTTATCATTCCTTACAGTAACCCAGGCACAAAATTCAACTACTGGCCAGCCGGTTACTACTACGTTACAAGAGCAGTTTTCGAACCTGAATAGTAAATCTAATAATTACCGCGAAGGGAAACGGGCGTTTAAAGTAATAGAAGTAAACCAGCTGAATGCTTTCTGGAACGGTGTATTGGGAACTGTTAAAAAACATGAACGCGATCTGCTGAAAGACGGGAAAAATACGGTTGAAGAGTTACAGAAAGCGCAGGCTACCATTGCTACTCAAAACAGCCAGATCGCGGCGCTGAAAAAAGACAATGCGCAAAAAGATGCCGCCGTGCAGCAAAATGCTTATGAAGTAGAGAATATTTTTGTGCTGGGCCTTGGCATAAACAAGCAATTCTTCCTCATTTTTTCCTTTGCCTTAATTGCAGGGCTGGTAATTCTTTCGGCCGTGATCATGTCGCTTTATAAGAAAAGCAAAAGAGTTACCGACGAAAAAATTCAGGCTTTTAAGGAAATAGATCATGAATTCAGCGAGTTTAAAAAAGCGGCCCGCGATCGTGAATTAAAAATAAAACGTGAACTACAAACCGAAATGAACAGCAAGGAGGAAATGCGTCAGAAGCTGGCTTTGCTGCAAAAATAAATGGAACTGTTTGGTAGTTATTTATAAATACCATTCAAAGTTTTCAGAAAATAGAATCGATCTAAAAGCAAAAAGTGCCTAGCGGAAGCCTGGCACTTTTTTGCTTTTAAACCCTACCGTTTTTTTCTGCTAAATGATTTTCGTTCCTGTTTCATTAACAAACAGCAATCTAAAACGGATAACCGATGGCAATATTGATCACCATATCTTTGGTTGGCGGCGGAATTTTCAGCACGGTCTGGTCGCCAAGTTTCTCGTAAGGTGCCCGCACCGGAATACCAAAATCGAACCGGAAAACTACCACCTGCGCATTGATCCTGAACCCAAAACCTGTTCCGATTGCCAGCTGGTTGAAGAAATTATTAAAGTGGAATTCTGCCCCCGGTTTTTCCGGCGTAGCCGAAGAGAGCCAGATATTTCCGGCATCTACGAACAAAGCACCTTCCAGGTACGGCGCAATTAATTTAAAACGATATTCAACGTTGGCTTCAAACTTAATGTCGCCGCTTTGGTCGAAAAAGCCCGTGTTGGTGGTATCGCGGAAAACGCCCGGCCCTACCGAACGCGCCCGGAAAGCCCGGATACTGTTGGTTCCGCCAATAAAATACTGCTTGATGTAAGGCAGCGTATTCGAATTTCCGTAAGGCAAACCGAGCCCGGTAATTACGCGCGTAGCCAGCGTAGATTTGGAAGCAAACGTGTGGTAGTAGCGGAAATCGAGATCGAGTTTGGTGTATTGCGAATAAGGCTGCCCCATCAACTCGATCGGTTCGCCATCAGATTTCCCGAAACCGCCTGTAAGCAACCCGATCATATTTCCGGAACCTTCAATAATTCCGTTGAAATAATAATTATCGTTCCGGCCCGGTATAAGCTGCGTGTTGTAGGTGTAAGAATAAAGAGACCCGATTATAAATTGTTCCTGAAAACTCTGCGCCAGGTAACGGTTACGCGCCAGCAAAGCCTCAAACTCCGGCGACTGGTTCATTAACTTGGTAAGCTGCAGGTTTATAGGCGTTACTTCGTGCGTTACTGTTTTTCGTGGTTTCCAGATGTAGCTGTAGCTTGCCAGGTAACCATTCAGCTTGTAATAATTGGTGCGGTTCTGGTAATCGTAACCCAGCCGGAAACGGGTTTTGGGCACAAATTCAGATCTTAAATTCTGAATTTTGAAAGGGGTAATGAAACGCGGCACGAACAAGTCAGCCGTTAAGCCTAGTTCTATGGAATTGAGCGCTTGGTTCAGCCCCGAATCGGAACCGGAAGTGTTGCGTTTTGAGATCTGGCTTTCCTGCCCGGCGTGCAACGTTAACACAAACGCTTCGGCGCCTTTCATTAAATTCCGGTGTCGGTAACTGAAATTAATGCCGGGTCCGGCAAAGCCGTTGGTTTTAGCCGTGGTTTCCAGTTCTACCCGAAAAGATTGGTTCAGCATGGGCACCAGCCGCAAAGCCGCATTCAACTCTCCTTTCGTAGAATCGCCTTCCGTAAAATTCACATCTACAAACTTGAAAAGCCCCAGCCCCATGATCCGGCTAAGTGTTAAAGCATGATCTTGGCGAGCGTATAATTTTCCGGGTTCAATAAAAACAGAAGGCAGTAAATGGCGCGCTCGCAAAGAATTTTCATCCGGATAATACCGGTACCCGCGAATGACCACCGGCGGTTTCATGGGAATGGTATCGTAACCGATGGTATAATCGCTGTAAATAATAACGCTCTTAACGGTGTACGGGCGGCGGGCTTTTTCAGGAGTGCCGGGTTTCAGCTGCACGTATAATTTAACAGTGTGATCTTTATAAGAACTATCGGCTTTAAAAAGCAGAAAATCGGGACCAAAATAATAATAGCCGCTGTTTTTAAGCACTGAATCGATGCGCTGCCTTTCTTCTATCAGTCGGTTCAGATTATAGATCTGGCCGGGTTTTAAGCGTGTGCCGGGAGCAGTTGCAGCAATATCTTTATGGATCTGGGTTTGAGAAGAATCGCCGGTCGGGAAAATGACTTCTGAAATGCGATACGGTTTGGAAAGCACGGCGGTATAAACTACACTCACCGATTTCTTCCTTTTGGTTTCCTTCACCTCTATCCGCGAATTGAAGAAACCGTTGTTGTTCATCCGGTTCACCATCAGGTCGGTTACTTTGCGGTTATTTACCGAATCGTAATAGATCGGGTGTTCGCCAATGCTGTGAGCCAGGAAATTTGAAAAACCTTTTTTGCGTTTCGGTTCACCAACCAGATTGTGAAAAGCCAGTTTCGGCCGGATGCCTAAAAAAGACATGTTGGGTTGTGGTGAAATTACGGCTTCGAGTTGCGGCAACAATCTTTTTTCCGCGCGCCGCGGAACTGGGTTTTCAGATTTTAGCTTTACGGTAGCTCCGGTGTATAATTTTTTCCCGGCAGGTAATTTTCCGGTTCCGGTGCAGCTGTTCAGTAAAAAAACGCAACCAAAAACCGCTACCAGTTGCAGCAGAAACGCCGGAAAACGGTAGGGTTTTCGGAGGAAAAAGTATGCAGGATATTTAAAATCCATAAGTGATTTATGCAGCTTTATTTGTTTGTTTTATTTCAGACTTTTCAGACCTGAAAGCATAGCGTTTTTAATTCTGTTGTTGCCGGGCTTTTTCCTGGGCTTTGGAAATTTTCCTGAACAGATCTACAAAGTCATTGAAGTCGCGCTGGTAAACCAATGCCATGCCGGTTTCCTGCAATTGCGTTTCAGTAAGTATTTCGTAGGCCGGATGCTGAAAGCCCCGCACACGCAAGCGACCATCCGGCAGTATCAGGTATTCCACCGAAAAATCGCCCGCAAATCCACTATTGTTTTGAGGCCGGTTCGCCGGACTTTCCCCTTCCAAACCAATATCGGTTCCAACCCTGAAAATGAGGCGATCATTGAGTAATTGCTGACGTACGGCAACGTTCAGGTCGGTGCGGTTCCGGGCATCGCCGGTAGAGTAATCCTGGTAGGCATTTAAACCTAATTCAAGCCCTAAACCACCCGCATATTTGTTCGTGAGTTGGTTTAGTTGTTCTCCCAATGCGGCGCTTATACTGGCGCGGGCGGTTTCCTGCAGACCACCTCCGGAAGATTGTAATGGATCAGGCGCCATGAACCGGCCCAACACAATAAGCGAGAAAACCTGCTTGTTCATTTCCGAAGGCTCGGAACGCAGCATTTGCAACCGCTGATCTATTTGCCCGGCAAAAGCTCCCCGCTCTTCTTCCGGTAATTTAATATCGAAGGTTATGTCAGGTTTCAGCATGTTGCCGTTCAGGTTCACGTAAACCAGGAAAGGCAATTGCTGGCGGTATTTGTTTTGTTCGGAGCCCGTTTCGCCGGCAATTTGTTCCGCAACGAGTTCACGCACCGGCGCTTTCACATCGTAAATAGCCCGGACATCTACGTTCGCATCCAACGGATCGCCGTACCAGATAATGCTACTGCCTGGATCGATGCGCAATTCTCGGCTGGCAATATCGTAGAAATAAAGTTTATACAATCCTTCTTTCACATCGTAACGACCGGTAAGGGTAATATTTCCCGCAGGGTCCATGCCGGCGTTAAGCGTTCCGTTACCGGTTACCTCCAGTTTATCGCCGGTGGTTTCATCTATAATTACCGTGAACTTGCTTTTATCAGTAATTTCCACATTTGCTCTTGCATCTATTCCAGTTATGGCCATTTCCTGGGTAGAATCCTGGCGTTCCAGATTTAAAATAGCATCGGGCCGGCGGCGGCGGTGCATATTCACAAATTGCACAATGCCTTCCTGCTCCTGCTTCGAAACTGCTTCCGCCGGAACCACAATGGTTAAAGCCGATCCATGTACCACCGTTATATCGCCGGTTATTACCGGTAAATTTAAATTGCCGCGCACTTTAATATTGCTGTCTACTACCATGCGGCCATAATAGAGTTTATAATCGGCGGCGGTTGAATTCAGGAGCAGAAAATCGTCGGTAACGGCATCGAGGTTGAAGCGGAAATCGGTATAGTTTTGCGTTAAAATAGCGCCATTCACCACCGCTTTATGGTTCATAGAATCGAGCAAAGTAAAGTTGCTGAAATTCATGCCCCGTTCATCGAAAACAATCTGCTGATTCTGTAAACGGTACGTGGCATCGTACATGGCAATGGCAAATGTAGCATTATCGAAATTGGCGGTGCCCCGAATGTTTGGTTGCTGCACCGTTCCCGTTATGCTGAAATTTCCGTTTAATTTGCCGCTGGTATTTTTCAGTTGCCCCTGTGATAAACCTTGTGCAATGGCCAGATTCAACGATTGAATATTGGCCGTTAAATTCAGCGCGTTGGAAGTTCCCTGCGCTACATAATAACCGCTTAAACTCGTATTATTTCCGTTGCCGGTTAAGGTTGCCAGAATGTTGTAGCGATTACCTGAGGTATTATCGGCCTGCAAAGCCAGATCGCCGATCGGTATGCCGGTATAAGCCAGGTTGGAAATAGTGGCGTTTGCGCTGATGCCCATGGTATTCATGATGTCGCGGAGCACCAGCGTTCCGTTCACGTTACCGGCAATTAAGCTGTCGTTGCGTTCAATTACACTCGAAACATTGGCCAGATCGAAGTTGGTAAACCGGATCTCCAGCGGTGCATTTGCAGTATTTGTACCGACGCTGTTAAGCGTTAAAGCGCTGCCATTTTTATCGAGGCGTACATTGCTGGCATAGATATTTCCGTTCTGGTACTGAATATAATTGTCGCCGGAAACATCCCATGGTTCTCTGTTCAGCACCACTTCTCCAGGCGTAAAACTAAAACGATAGCCATTCGGAATTACGTTCATCACCCCGCCTAAACCGAAGCGCGTGTTGCCGTTATCTTCTGCTATTTTCAGGTTGGTGCCCAGCGTATTATTTTTGATATCACCGGCCAGCGATACGTTCTTTATTTGTAACGTAGAATCTATCAGTTCTTCGAAAGCGACGTTATAACCGATCTTTTCCGCATCCCCGCGAACCTGTAGTTTGGTGCTGTCGATGGTGTAATCCATGTAAACAATGCGCGGCAGATTGGCATCCATTTTCAGATCCATACCGGCAGTATTATAAGAGCCGCTTACTTTTCCCGGACGAACTCTTTTTAAGCCCGGTACAAAAGCCGTAAAAATACGCGGCCGTTTCAGATCGAAATTGAATTCAAAATTCTGCAACGTTACGTTGGCCGGATAAGGCGCATCCTGAATATTGAAGTACGCATCAATGTGTTTCGGCAGGGCAATGGCAAGATCCGAAACGCTATTGTTTCCGCGGAAAAAACCCGTGACTATATCCGACTGAATGGCAATATCGGTTTTACCTACACTGTTGTTCAGCTGAATGGCTACAGTGTCGGCGCGGTAATTCCGTTTGGCTTTCTGCAAAAGTAAATTGCTGATATTCACGGTCCCTTTCATTTCATCCGGCGAAGCGCCATTAAGATCGGCCACTACCAAGCCGGAAACTTTAATGTCTTCGGAATACAGATTCAGGGCTTTTAAATTGGCGCCGTCCAGGTTTAAAGTGGCTTTGTAGGTTGGCGGCGTGTCGGCCATATTGAAATTCCCGTCGAGGTTAAAGGCCAGGTTTCCGTCTTTCATATTGCCGCTAACAGTGTAATTCTGCCGGTCAATATTTCCTTTCAGGTTAATGTTGTTGTAAGCATACTTGTTGTACTCAAATTTCTGAATATCCGCATCGAAGGTGGCACGCATGGTTTCCGGCGTTAAACCGGTGCCTGAGAACGTGACTTTTCCGGTCGTTTTCCCTAGCGTTTGTTCCTGCTTCAGCAGTTTTCCTAAGTCCATTTCCGCCAGGTTGGCCGTGCCCGAAAACTGCTCACCCGGCTGCATGCTTACGTTGGCAACGGCATTTCCAAAAGAAGTTTTAATGTTGGCATTTGTGGTAAAGTTCTGCAGCGTTCCGTTGAATTTCCCGCTCAGATGCATTTTTTCCGGCAACTGAATATCGGGCGGAATGGTACCTTTCGGCAGTATTTCCTGCAAAGCAGTTCGGGTGGAAGTAAAGTTATTCACGTCCAGGTTCAGGCGCATTTTATTCGGGTCGGAAGCGTTCTGAACGGTACCGCTTACGGCTAAAAAAGTGCCTCCGGAAGCAGCAGCTTTAAAATTCTGCAGGTTCAGGTTTTCCATATTCCCGCGGATCTTTCCGGAAATGGTCATGCGTTGCGGCAGCGTAATGTCTTTCGGAATGGTATTAGGCGGCAATAAAGCTAAAAGATCGGTACGCGTGGTCGTGAATTCGTTTACCTGCAGGTTCAAAGTGCCCTTCTCGATGTTGGTCATTTCCTTGATGTTGCCGCTCACGTTTATGCTCGTGCCGGCCAAACCTTTCACCCGCAGGTTTTCCGCGTTCAGGTCATTTACTTTGCCGTACAAACGCCCGTCGATGGTCAGGCTGCGGCCGGCGATTTTGCGGAACGACGGATTATCGGCCAGGTAAGGTGCGAAATAAAGAATATCCTGCGCGCCGATAGTAGAATTTTCCAGGTCGGCATTTATCGTCAGTTTATCTACGTTATCGGCAATGGTAGTCAGCGACGGATAACCCAACGTAAATTCAGGCCGCAAATGGCTATGACCGGTTTTCAGATCGAAATTCCGGAGCGAGGCTTTTTGTGATTCCACGTTTACATCGGCCTGGAAATTGATGATCTTAAAGCCGCTTTTTTCCTGCAACTGCAACTGCTGCAAATCGGCAGAAATTTTATTCTGGCTGTAGTAGAGTTTCTCGAGTTCTACGTTTATGCCGGTAAATTTCAGGTGGTTGAAATCCATGCCTTTGTTCGTTTCCGGCGTATTGAAATTCCCGAAATCGAAGTTCACGTTCTGCACGTTCATGTCGCCAAGCGTAACGACCCAGTTAACCGGTTTTCCCTGGTGTTTTTCAGCCGCACTATCGAGCTTGGCAGCTGTTTCTACCGGGTTTACAGCTAAGGAATCTACGGGCGTGGCTTTATCCTGAAAATAAGCTACGGCTGAGTTTTGCAGATTGAATTCTGACAGATCGATTCGTGCATTTTTCAGATCGATCTTATCGGCAGCAAGGGCAGCATTTCCGACATCCAGCACAATGCGCTGCGCAGCCGGCTTGTTTTCATAATTGAATTTCACCTGTTTTAGCGCCAAATTCTGGAACCCGATATCCAGCGTAATGGAATCGGAAGAAGTTTCGGGAATTTTGGTTTGAATGTAATTGGCAGCAGTATTTTCGAGCCGGCCTTTGCCCAGTTTGTAAATTGCTTTTTCCGGGTCAAATTCTTCCATCGATACCTGCAGCAACCCTACTTTGGCTTTAATATTGTTGCCGCCCACAGCATCGTTCATGTTAAAACGCACATTGTTCAATTCTATCACGCCAATGTTATATGTAAAAGCGGCAGCGGTATCGGCGGGTTGTGCCAGTGCGGTATCGGTGGCAAAAGCTTTCAGAATAAAATCGAAATTATAAACGCTGTCGGGCATGGTGGAGCTGATGTTCAGCACAGCATTGTCGAGGCGCGCAGAACCCAGATCGATCTTTCCATTCAGCAACCCGAAAATATTGAGGTCCAGTCCAAGGCGTTCCGCATAAACCAGGGTATCCTGTTGCTGATCTTCCAGATATATTTCTTTCAGCACAATGCTGTTACGCCAGTCAGTGGTAAAACCACCGATCGAGACTTTCGTTTTGAGAGTTTCTGCCAGGTAATTGGTAGCTTTTTGCGCGGTAAACTGCTGTACCGCCGGAATTTGCAAAGCAATAACTATCACCAGGATCAAAGCAACGGGAATTGCCAAGATCCAGAGCAGGACCAGTAAAATGCGCCGGGAAGTTTTATGAGGTGTAGTAATAACGCCAGATCTTTTTGTTCAACTTAATTAAATCAAGCTTTCTACGGAAAATCCTGACATAAGATAGTTTTTATGCTATTTTTCCTACCGTTTTTTCTGTGACGTAAAGCTGTTTTTAACATAAAGCCCTCCTATTCATACTTTTCAGGCACAAAACCTTCCGTTTTTACGTCTGAATTGCATTGTTTTTTTGGATTACTTCATGCGCGACCTTACAGTTAACCCTGTGCCCGGACGGGCAAGAATTATTTTTGCTCTTCTTCTGCCGGTTTTTTCTTCTTCCGCAAAAACTTCGGGACCATCTTTTTCGGTTCAATTTTTTTAGGGATCAAACGGGTTGGATCGGCTTTTTTGAGATCGAGATTTTTGGGTTTTATTTTCTTCAGTTTGTGGCCAAGCCCCTGCAATGCTGCATTCGCCAGGTTGCCGTTCAGTTTATAGATTTTTTGGTTCAGGTTACCTTCCAGCCGAATGTTGCGGTAGGTATCTTTGCGGTACACAAACTTTTTTACGTTGGCATCATAATGCAGGTCCATGGTTTTTATTTTAAACCCTTTGCCCTGAAAATCAGCTTTTCCGGTGGCAGGTCCCAGCATGTTTTCCAGCTTTAATAACTTGCCCAGGTCAAAATTATCGAGGCTGATATGTCCGGAAAAACGCTGCACCGGTTCTATTTTCACGTTGGCATATAAATTTCCGAAGGAAGTGGTAAAATTGCCGTTGGTTGCAAAATTTTGTAGGGAGCTGCCCTGATATTTACCCACAAACTGAATATTTTCAGGCAGTTGCACTTCCGGCGTTACAGCTCCGGCCGGCAGCATATTCAATAATCCCTGCCGGCTTACAGCCAGTTTTTTTACGTCCAGATTAACTTGTTTTTTCCCAACCGGGCCCGTTACTTTACCATTGGTCTGCAAAATCAAACCGTTAGAGCCCGAAATTTTCAGGTTCTGGAAACTGAGTTTGTTGGCCTGGCTTTGCAAATTGCCTGTTAATGAAAGTAGCTCCGGAAACCGGAATTTGGGGGCCGTTTTTCCATTGGATAGAATCACGTTCAGATCGTTCCGGTTGGTGTTAAATTTTCGGATCTGTAAATTCAGTACCCGGCTGCTTTCGAGTTGCACATCTTTCACCTGTCCGCTAAAAAGCATGTTCGTGCCGGCCCAGCCTTTTAAGGTAAAATTCTGAAACTGCAGGTCGCGGGCATGTCCGGAAACGCGGCCATTCAACAGGAGCAAATTTTTTCCAAGTTTCCGGTAAAACGGTTTTTCTGCCAAGTCGGGCGCTAAAAACAATAGGTCCTGCGGGGAAAACCGAGCATTGCGAAGTTCGGCAGTAAACGTGGTTTTTATGCGGGTTTTCTTTCTTAATGGCGCAAATTTCACCGTAGCATTCGACCGTAAAACCGAATTATTGGTTCTAAGCACCACTTCATTCATCTCCAGTAATTCTGCTCCGGCTTTTACTTTTGCCTGCATACTTTTAATCCGAAATCCACTTTTTTCCTGCAACTGCAACGCATCCAGAATTCCGGAAATACGCCCCTGGCTATAGTACAAATGCGAAAGTTTCAGGTCTACATTTTTAAAAGCCAGGTGGTTGAAATCGAGCCCTTTTTTTAAGGCTGGCGCATTCAGATCGTGGTACTTAAAACTGATGTTTTGCAAGTTTGTTTCCTGCAGCCAGATAGCCCAATCTTCCTTTTGTTTCTGAACCGGCTTTGTGTTGGTTATTGGTACGTTTTTAGCAGTTTGCAACGAATCGTTGGCGGGCAATTTTAGTTTATAATAGGCAACATCGGCATTTTCAATATTAAATTTACTCAGATCGGCGCGGGAATTTTCCAGGGCAATTTTATCAGCTTTCAGATCCGCATTTGTCAGTTTCATAACCAGGCGGCGGGCCACCGCTTCATCCCGAAGGTCAATTTTCAGATTTTCGAGTTTTATTTTTCTGAACGTAAAGTCCGGGCCTCTCCCCTGCTTTGTTTCTTCCGGAGCTTTGGTTTTGCGCCAAAAAAAACGACTATCTTGAAGCTGTATGGTGCCTAATTCATAGTATTTTACTTTCGTATCGAAAACATCGGCGTGAACGGAAAATTTTCCGATATTGGCTGTACCAAAATTACCCTGAACCGGATCCTCTATTTGGAAACGCACATTTTGTAACTGTACACTTCCGATCTTTACACTGAACTTAGTGGTCGAATCTGCCTTCTCCGAACCTGAAAAAGCTTTCAGAATAAAACTAAAATTATAGCTGCTGTCGGCTTCATTCGAATAAATCTTCAGATTACCGTTATCTATTTTCAGCGACCTGATCTTCAGCCGGTTTTTGGTTGTGCCCAGAATGTTTAAGTCAAGGCCAAGCCGCCCGGCGTACAACAACATGTCTTTTTTCTGGTCTTCGATGTAAATTTCTTTCAGTACAATGCTGTTGCGCCAATCGGTGCTAAAACGCCCGATGGTTACTTTAGTTTTTAACTTAGCAGAAAGGAAAACGGTAGCTTTTTGCGCCGCATAGGTTTGCACAGCCGGAATCTGAAAGCCAATACCGATCAGCAGGACCAATATCAGGATCAGCCCATTCAGCCAGAGCAAAATTTCCAGCGCCAGCCACCATTTTTTACCGATCTGTTTGATTGTTCAGAAGATTAAGGTACTACTCTAAAAACAATTATACTACGAAATGTTCTTAACCAACGATTCAATATTCCGGATCAGTAAACCTAGCATGTTGTAATTGATATAAAAGAACTTACACTTAAACTTTTACCCGTTAAAATGTTTAGAACCAACACAATTATTGTCGAAAAAGTAACAATAGTTTTGCTCTTAACTGCGACCAATAATAGCCCGAAACAATTTCTTTGCATTTCAAATTACGTGAAGATTTAGCGTATGACTTGATTCCTTATACCCGGTTTATTTTTCTGCGTTAAAGGAGTTCATGTTTAAATCTGGTTTTGAAGTGATGGAAAAAGTAAGCGTAATCACTTTTATATTGCTCCTATTTTCTTTTCATCACATCTTCGCACAACAACCTTCCGATACCGTTGTTCAAAAGCGAGCATTTATAATTGAAGCCGAATTCCGGCCAAGAACAGAATACCGCAACGGTTACCGGCAGTTAAAACCTGATACCGCCAGGCCGGCCTTTTTTACCGATCACCGGAGCCGGATCTATCTTACTTATACCACGCATCGTTTTCTGTTGCATACATCTTTCCAGGATGTCAGGGTATGGGGCGACCAGGACCCGCAGACTGCCAATGGTTCCGTCCAGATCTTCGAAACGTACGCCGAGTCTTCTTTGTCAGATAAAATTTCGGTACGGATTGGCAGACAAAAGATCATTTACGATAACGAGCGTTTGTTTGCTCAGAATAATTGGCGGCAAATCGGCAGGGCACACGAAGCGGTGCGGTTCATGTACAAAAGTGAAAAACTGGAAACTGATCTGATCGGGGCATTCAATCAGGAAAAAGGAGCAAACGAACGGAACTTCGAAACGGATTATTCGCCTGATTTTAAAAATTACAAAGTGTTGGCAGCCAGTTTTATTAAATGGAAAGCAACCGATAAAATTACACTCATTACGATTAATGCTACCGATGGCTTCCAGGACGATTCTATAAAACGCGAGTACCATTTCAGATTTACCAGCGGTGGCCGGGTAACCTATACCGACATAAACCATTATCTGACGGTTGCAGCTTATTACCAATACGGGAAAACACCTTTGGGCCAAACCGTGAAGGCATATTATGTGCAGCCGGAAGTAAAATATCAATTCCCGCACAACTTTACTTTTAAGTTAGGAGCCGAAATTATGAGTGGAGACGATGCTACAAAAAGCAGCTCCGTTTCGCATTCTTTCGATCCTCTGTACGGCGTAAATCATCGTTTCATGGGTTCTATGGATTATTTCACCCGTTTTCCAGGCGACCTGAACAATGCCGGCCTGATCAACCCTTATCTGTTTATATTCTATGAGCTGAGTAAAAAAATTACATTACGGGCCGATAGCCATTTATTCTATTCGCAGAATGATTTTGTTCGGGAAGAAACGGTGATCCCAAAATATCTCGGCTTTGAAAATGACCTGCTGTTTATTTTTAATGCCAACAAGTTTACCGAATTACACTTAGGATATTCGTATATGTTGCCCACGCAATCAATGCAATACATTAAAAGAACCGGTAACTATAGAAACTGGCAGGATTGGGCTTTTCTGATGATCACTTTTACTCCTGAACTTTTCAAATGGGAATCAACCGTTAAGTAGTTTTTTCGTGCTAAACCATAGCGTTTTGGGATATCCTTTTACTTAATTCGCCTGGAAGCTTTGTTTGTCATTTTGAACACAAGTGAGCAAGGGAGTGCGAAACTTGCGCGCGTAGCGCTGAAACAACTTGGCAGCTCTTTGTAGCAACGTTTCTACTGGGAGCTGACAAGGTCCTTCGTTAGCGCTCAGGATGACAGGTGTATTTTATAAGATAGATTCTCATAAAATGTGGTACCATAATCTTTTAACAACTTTGAAAAAGTGGCCTTGACTTTTTTACTGATAGCACTTTTAAGGGCAAAAAAGCTACCGTTTTAATAAACTGAATATCAATTTAAACGGCAATTCCTGCAACTATTTACCAAATTACTTTAACTTCGCTGCTGAAACTGATTTCCCTTAAACTATGATCAATAAAGTTGTAAAAGACGCTGCTGAAGCCTGCAAAGGCATTGAAGACGGCATGACGCTTATGCTGGGCGGCTTCGGTTTATGCGGTATTCCCGAAAACTCGATCCAGGAACTGCTGCGAATTGGCGTTAAAAACCTGACTTGTATTTCGAATAATGCCGGTGTAGATGATTTCGGAATTGGCTTGCTGCTGCAAAAGAAACAGGTTAAGAAAATGATTGCCAGCTATGTGGGCGAAAACGCAGAATTTGAGCGTCAGTTACTTTCCGGGGAACTGGAAGTGGACCTGATCCCGCAAGGCACTTTAGCGGAAAGAATTCGTGCCGGTGGCGCTGGCATTCCGGCATTTTACACGCCGGCCGGTTATGGTACGGAAGTTGGCGAAGGCAAGGAAAGCAAAGAATTTCACGGTAAAATGTACCTTCTGGAAGAATGGCTGAAAGCTGATTTTGCAATTGTAAAAGCGTGGAAAGGCGATACCGCCGGTAACCTGATCTACAAAGGTACGGCCCGCAATTTCAACCCGATGATGGCTACAGCTGGTAAAATTACCATTGCTGAAGTAGAAGAACTGGTACCGGCCGGCGAACTCGATCCGAATATGATCCATACTCCGGGTATTTTTGTGCAACGCATTTTCGAGGGTAAAGATTACGAAAAACGGATTGAGCAACGCACTGTTCGCACGGTTTAATCTGCTGTTTTTTTAAAGTGGTAATGTGCTATTTTTAAATTTATGGAAAATGCCAGCCTGCCCGGATTTTCAGATAATGTAATTGTTAGAAAATCATTCGAATTTGCATTAACGATCATTCAATACGCAGATGCACTGGAGAGTGAGCGAAAATACATTATTGCGAACCAATTATTAAAAAGTGGAACCTCCATGGGGGCTAATATTTGGGAGTCGCAAAATGCTGAAAGCAAAGCTGATCTTATTCATAAATTAAAAATTGCGGCAAAGGAAGCCAAAGAAACCGAGTATTGGTTATTGCTTTGTAAAAGCAGCGATGGTTATCCGGCTATTTCAGATAAACTGGAGAAACTACTGGAAATTCAGAAATTGCTTTACGGAATAATTCACAGCAGCAAGTGAAAATGAACATTACTTCATTAAAAAATTAACACGTTGGAAAAGAAAAAGCACATTAACACATTAGCAAATTAGCACATTAACATGGCTTTAGATAAACATGGCATTGCCAAGCGCATTGCAAAAGAAGTAAAGAACGGCATGTACGTAAACCTCGGTATCGGAATTCCGACGCTGGTGGCAAACTATATTCCGGAAGGCATTGAAGTGGTTTTACAGTCAGAAAACGGGTTGCTTGGAATGGGGCCTTTCCCGACCGAAGCCGAAGTAGATGCCGACATGATAAACGCGGGTAAACAAACGATCACTACTTTACCTGGCTCCTCTATTTTTTCTTCCTCTGACAGCTTTGGAATGATCCGCGGCGAGCACGTTGATCTTACCATTTTAGGCGCCATGGAAGTTTCAGAAAAGGGCGACATTGCCAACTGGAAAATTCCGGGCAAAATGGTAAAAGGCATGGGCGGCGCAATGGACCTGGTAGCTTCGGCCAAGAACATTATTGTGGCCATGCAGCATACTTCAAAAGATGGTCAGTCGAAATTATTAAAGGAATGCAGCCTGCCGCTTACCGGCTTAAAATGCGTGAAGAAAATTGTTACCGACCTGGCTGTGCTGGAAGTTACCGATAAAGGATTTAAACTACTGGAACGTGCTCCGGGCGTAAGTGTAGAAGATATTCAGAAAGCTACCGAAGGCACCTTGATCATTGAAGGTGAAATTCCGGAAATTCAATTATAAAGACCGGCTATAAAACGGTATGATTTTGACCATAAAAAGTAAAGCCCCGGATTGTTTCGGGGCTTTACTTTTTTTAATACTGTGGCGGTTTATTCGGTTTGAATTCGCGCTTCTTTATTTGGTTGCAAGGTCCTTCATAATCTTCAAAAACATTAATCCAGATTGCCCTTGAAAGGCGGAAAGTAATCGGTAATAAACCAATCACCACTACCAGAAGCATGGTCATGATCATGGTCAGGGTAAATTCTTTTACGAAGAAATTCAGCACAAAAAAGATAAAAAGGAAAATTGCTGTGCTGATACCGAAACTTACGTACATGGCGCCGTAATAAAAACCGGGTTCTTTTTCGTAAGCCAGTCCGCAGCAAGGGCAACTTTCATACATATCCGAAAAACGTTTCGGGCTGTATAAAGTATTCGGCGGGAATAATTCGCCATCGTGACAACGCGGACATTTAAAATTTAATATGCTGTAAAACTTAGATTCTTTCCAGTTTGCCATAGCGTTTTTTAGTTAGTGCAAAGGTACAATTCCTGCCTGCCAATTGCACGGAAATAATTAAAAAAACCTACATCTGGATTCTCTTCAACTAGTTTTTAGGCTTAATTCCCTAGCGTTTTTTACTGGCTTTATTTTCCATGATCGGCTCTAATTCTGAAACGTGCAGGTTGCGCAGCATAGACGTTTTTTTATGCTGATGCAATTGCATGAGCGCCAGAATTTCATCGAGCATCTCAATAGCCTGGACCACGTGCGGACCTTTATTCAGCATCACGCAATCGGCCCGCTGGCTCATGGCGGCATCGGTAATTTCGGCTCTGGAAGGGCGGCCTTTTTTTGCCAGCGTTTCGAGCACTTGTGTAGCCCAGACAACCGGCATGTGCGCTGCTTCACAAAGCCAGAGAATTTCTTCCTGTACTTCAGCCAGACGTTCCCAGCCGCATTCCACGGCCAGATCGCCGCGCGCAATCATAATGCCGGCCGGGTAGCGGCGCATCACGGCAAGCAGCAAATGCGGCAAATTGCGGAACGCTTCTTTGGTTTCGATTTTAAGCATGATGCCGGTTTTGGTCGCGCCGTTTTTCTCCATCAGATCCTGCAGGACTAAAACCGTATCCGGATGATTTACAAAAGAAAGGTTTACAATATCGGCGTGCTTCATTACAAAATCGAGATCGTGTTTGTCTTTCTCGGTCAGATCAGTGAGGTTGAGTTTGCTGTCCGGTAAGTTTATTCCTTTATTGGCGCGCAGTTTACTCCCTTTTTCACCGGCCGCCGTTATTTTTATCAATAGTTGTTCGGCGTTCACTGATTTTATTTCACCCGTTATTTTCCCGTCATCGAATAAGATTGGTTGCCCCGCTTTTACTCTGGTAAAGACTTCGGGTAAGGTGCAGGAAACATGCGCAGGCTTTACAATGTGGCCGCTGGAATCGAAAGAGGCCGGCTCGCCGGGAAGTGGCTCTTTGTGCAGGATCAGGAAATTGTCTTTTTTGAGCGTGATCGGTATTTCTATGGTTGGTAATTCGCCTACTTCCGCTTCGGTTTGCGACACGTTTTTATTATTTACCCGCATGCTGGTACCAGTGCCGATGTAAGACGTTTTGAACAAATGGGCCAGTACACCGGCAGCCGTTTTTTTTACGACCGAAAGCTGGCGTTTACGCCCCCGGGTATCGCGGAACTTCAGCACATCGCCTACCTGCAATTGTTTTACCCAGGCTCCGTTAAAAGGCAAATGGGCATCTACTCTGAAATTCGGTTCTTTTCCAGCCGCAAGCCAGACGTTAGCTGGTGAAACAACCTGCCCCTGTTCATTGCGGATCGGGTGAATGGAAATCAACTTAGGGCCGGGTTTCAAAGGTCCGGTACGCAGCTTGGGGCCCATCAGGTCCATGAGGATCTTACAGGGCAGGTTCAATTCCTTTTCGGCGCGTTTTATATTCCGGATCATTTGCAGCCATATCTTTTCATCGTCGTGCGCACAATTAATGCGGGCACAGTTCATGCCGGCCAGCATCATGCGACTTAAAAGATCATAATCGGAAGCTAGTTCGGTTGGAATGGTAACCATAATGCGCGCGTTCCGGTTAGCAGGTGCATTTCCGAGCAATGCTTCGGTATTTGCCTGAAGTAATTCGTTGCTTTCAGAAAAAGTAATAAGTGACTGCTTATTGGCAACTTGGGAATTTGTAGAAGCACCTAGTTGCTGCCTCACCGCGCAGAGACTGGCTAATACATGGCCTTCGGTGCGGCCGAGAGACGAAAGTCCTTTCTCGGCCAGGCCGGCCTGTAAGGCTCTTATATCGTGCTGACGCAGCGCCAGATAATGCAACAGATTGCGTGCGCTCGGGCGGAATTCTTTATCCACTTCTTTTATGGCCGCTGCAAAACGTTCTTCCATGGTAAGGGCTGCCTGGATCAAATCTTCTAATCCGGCTATCTGTGTAAGCTGCTCTTTTTTATTATCAGCATTCAAAGTTTTATCAGCATGCATAGCAATTCAATTCAGGTAAATGGTTGGTAAAAAAGAAACGGTTTACGATTACCGAAAAAAGACTCAGACAGATTGCACCATTTTCTTTATAAGTTTCCAACGGTAGCTTTTGTTTAAGCTGGCCAGATGAAAGCGTGATTTATAACCTATTTTTATTGTAATTTCACCCAAAAATCAGCGGTGTTTTCCGGCGGTTTTGTCCGGATTTACGTTCATATATTTTTAATTGCGTATTACGGAGCTTTTCAAAAAAACAGCTTATTGCTAAGCTAACCTTTTTTAATTAAAACGCTATGCCTACGAATGAAAAAAGTGCCCCCAACACTTCGGAGCACAAACTGATTTTACGCACCCTGCGTCTTTCCGATTACAAAGCCATAAAAGAGATCATGGATATGGTCTATTCCAACCTGGGTGGCTCCTGGACGCAGAAGGAATTTTCGGCGCTGCTTAAACATTTTCCGGAAGGCCAGATCTGTATAGAAGACAAAGGAAAAATTATTGCGGGCGCGCTCAGCGTAATTGTAAAATACTCCGATTACGGCGATAAACATACCTATGAGCAAATTATCGGCAAAGGAAAATTCGACACACATAATCCTGACGGCGATACGCTTTACGGTGTTGATATTTTTGTGCACCCCGAGCATCGAAACCTGCGCCTGGGCCGCCGCTTATACGATGCCCGGAAAGAGATCTGCGAGAACCTGAACCTGCGCGGTATTATTGCCGGCGGCCGCATTCCGGGTTACCTCGAACATGCCGATAAACTTACTCCGCGCCAGTATATTGAACAGGTGCGCAACAAAGAAATTTTCGACCCGATCCTCAGCTTTCAGCTCAGCAACGATTTTCACGTGCGCCGGGTACTGAAAGGCTATTTACCGCAGGATAAAGAATCGAAAGCGTACGCAACGTTACTGGAATGGATTAATGCTTATTTCGAAGAGAAAGAAGTAATTGTTGGCGGTAATAAACGCGTAGTCCGGATCGGGATTGTGCAGTGGCAAATGCGCAGCGTAACTTCGCTGGAAGACATGATGCAACAGATCGAGTTTTTTGTAGATACGGTTAGTTCCTACAAGGCTGATATTGTTATGTTCCCGGAGTTTTTCAATGCGCCGCTTATGGCTCTTTCCGACGAAAAAACTTCTTCCGCCGCAATCCGGAACCTGGCGCATTATACAGACGAGATCCGGGAGCAGTTGACCAACATGGCGCTGAGCTACAACATCAACATTATTGCCGGCAGCATGCCCGAATATTACGACAACAAGCTCTACAACGTAAGTTATTTGTGTCGCCGCGATGGTACTTACGACAAGCAATATAAACTGCACGTTACGCCCGATGAATTAGCCCATTGGGGCATGCGCGGCGGCCAGAAACTGAAGGTTTTCGATACAGATATCGGAAAGATCGGGATCTTAATTTGCTACGATGTGGAGTTCCCGGAACTGTCGCGTTTACTTTCGGATATGGATATGAAAATTCTGTTTGTGCCTTACTGGACCGATACCAAAAACGCATATCTACGGGTACGGCGTTGCGCCCAGGCGCGCGCAATCGAAAACGAATGTTACGTGGCCATTACGGGTAGCGTAGGCAATATTCCGCGTATCGAAAACATGGATATTCAGTATTCGCAATCGGCCGTTTTTTCGCCTTCGGATTTTGCTTTCCCGCACGATGCTACTATTGCCGAAGCCACTCCGAATACGGAAATGACCCTGATCGCTGACTTGGATCTGGATCTGCTGAAAGACCTGAACACTACCGGTAGCGTGAGGAATATCCGCGACCGCCGCAAAGATCTTTACAACGTAAACTGGATACTGCGTGAGCCGCCGCTTTAATGATTTGCAATAAGAATAAAACCCATAAAAAAAGCCTTCTGCCAAAACAGAAGGCTTTACTTTTTTACTTCAAAACCATAGCGTTTTTCCGTCGGTAATTACTAGCGTATTAATCTTCTACCGAAACCAATCTCACTTTATCGGTCGGCATTTTTTCTAATGCATTTATAGCCCGGTTACGATGATTGGCGCCAAGCAAAACAATAATGCGTTTCCCCGGATTTTCCTGCACTAGGTTTACAATATTTTCGGTAATGATCTCGTCGCGGCGGCGGTTGAAATTGGTATAGGTTTCGTAGCGCGTATCTTTTACAGCTTCGTCTAAAACCTCATAAAAGTTGCGGGTAAGTTCATCGTACTGGCCGTTACTTAAAACTGCAGGCGGAGCAGTTCTGGCCAGTTCAGCTTGTTGTTTTCCAAGTTCGGCAAGAGGAGCTAACCTGGGAATGACGAGGCTGTCGCGGTTCATTTCACGCTCCAGTTTTTTTATTTTTCCCAGTTCGGTTTGTTCATTTTTAAAAACATCTGAAGGCATTTTCTTACCACGCATTTCTTCGCCATACCAATCTATACCCCGCACTTTTTCCAGCGGAAAATCTTTCAAAACCTGGCGCATTTCCAACGGATAAAATTGCTTTAAATAAGTAGTGTCTTCCTTCAGATCTTCCGGCCGGATCTCAATAGCAATAATATCCGGATTGAAGGTTTGAATAAGCTGCGTAACCTTTGCGTATGGATAATTCGGGTTGCTTAAATGAAATTTATGAATGGTTGCCAGCACCTGCACTTCGGCTGGAGAAGCAGATTCTACAAGACTTTTTTCAGTGGTTTTACAACCAGCTGCGGTAAGCAGAAACAGCAGCCCGAACACCTTTACTTTTTCAAGCATTTCAATAGTGTTTTTTTCAAATGTAATAGAAAAAAATGAAAAATAACGCGTGGTTTTTATCAGGAAAGGCTACCCTTTTCCGCTTTCATTTCTACAGCTTTTTCTACTTTTTCAACGGCTTCTTTTTTATCTTCGTTATCTGCTTTTGGCTTTTCCTGCTCGTGTTTGTTTTCGGGTTCGTAACTGAGTGTAATGCAGATCGGGAAATGATCGGAGCCAATTTTTTCCAGCCGTTTCAGGGAAACAATTTTAAAATCGCGGGTATGAAAAACGTGGTCTAAAGGCCAGCGAAGCAGAGGGTAAAATGCATTAAAAGTTGCAAACAAACCCCGACCAATCCGCGGATCTAAAAGCCCGCTGTTTTTCCGGAATAGTTTGGAAGTATGCGACCACGCTACGTCGTTCATATCGCCGGCTACAATCGTGGCCCCGGGGTTTTCTTTCACATCAAAACCAACCACGATCAGTTCGGCATCGCGGGGTACGGAAGTATCGGCTTCCTGCGGTGCCGGCGGGCGCGGGTGCAGGCCATGAAAAACGATCGGCGCGCCGGAAGGCAATTCGATAATGGTATGCACGGAAGGTACATCGGGCTCGAGCAAAAATCTGATCTCCGGGTTCTTAAGCTTGAGCCGCGAATAGAATAACATGCCATAAGTATTTGCCAAAGGCATAAACAAAGTGTAAGGATAATCCTTTTCCAGTTCACTCAGATTATCCTTCCAAAGCTGATCCGTTTCTACAGCCAGAATTACGTCCGGATCGGCGTTTCGCAGCATTTCCAGGCAGCCTTTGTAGTTGCGGTTGGTTTCCAGCACATTGGTTACAACAACGCGGATGCGGTCCTGTTCGCTTTCCGGCAGTCTGGTATCCAGCACCATTTTTTTGCTGAACACCGTGTAAGGAAAAATACGCCACGACTGGTAAACAATGCTGATGGCTAATGCAATTTCCAGTATAAGCTGAAAAGTGCCTTCTCCGTGATTAAAATAATAGAAGCCAGCCAGACAAATAATACCTGCTGCAATGATCTGCAAACGCGGAAAATCAAAAACCCTGATCCACCAGTATTCTTTTGGCGAAAGTGGAATAAGGGTGGCTAAAATGGTAAGCAGCGATAAGGCTGTAAAAATATATCCCAGAAAATCGGTCATAAATGTAAAGCTCGGTCTGCGCGTTAAAAGGCAGTTCTTCCTTTACGCATATAGCAAAATTTAGATATATAAACGGTAGGGTTTCACCGCAAAAAACTCAGGGCAGAATTTCAAATTCTACGCGTCGGTTCTGCTGTTTACCTTCTTCGGTTTCGTTGGTAGCAACGGGTTGCGTTTCGCCAAAGCCTTTGGTTTTTATGCGTTTTTCGGCTATACCTTTCCGGATAAGGTAAAATTTAACCGCTTTGGCCCGGTTTTCTGAAAGTGTCTGGTTGTATCCCGGCAGGTTGGTAATGTCGGTGTGGCCGTTTATCTGAATAGATACGGTAGGGTTCTCTGTTAAAAAACCGTATAGTTTGTCAAGTTCCTGATAAGAAGCCGGCAACAACACTGCTTTATCGGGCTGGAAGAAAATTTTATTCAGCCTGATGGTTTTGTTTGCTTTTACTTCGCCGAAGTAATCAGAGCGTTTCGCAACAATTTCCGGTTCTGGTTTAGGTTTAGGCTGCGGTTCCGGTTTTCGGTCGCTCACTTTGGAAAGCTTTATATCGTCGATGTAATAATAGGCATAACCTTCGTCAGTTTCTTTTCCAAAGGTCATGATCTTTTCTTTCATCGTTTTTTTGCGGGGCACAAAATTCCCGGCAGGCACAACTTTCAACTTCGGTACTTTATCATACGCCTGAAAATTGCCGATCGTAAGCGTAGTTTCTCCGCCGCCGGCTTTAAACTGCCCAGCTACCCGTACCCATTTATCGCGTTCAGTAATAATATTTTCCGGAGCAAGTTCTACCTGTGGTTTCGACATTAAAAAGCCGTTTTGCAACAGCAACGGGGCGCGCTGACTCACAAAAAAACCAAGTCCGCTGGTGGCGTATTCGCTATATTCCGAAAGGCTTACGTAAAATTCAGCTTCATAAAGCGCACCTTTTTCCAGTGGCTCTGAAAGGCGCACCAGCATGAATTCGCGGTAATCTATATTGCCTCCCCGAAACAGCGAAATACCGGCAAATGCATTTCCGGAATGGGGTTCCTGCTGGCCTACATAATTCTGCAATGCATTAACATCAAAAGATCTTGATCTTTTATGAAAGAGGTCTGCCGGTTCGGGACCGGGAGCAGTAGAAAACCATGGCTTGGCTAAATAAAACTGGCTCACACCTTCCGGTATTGCCTGCGTATTTTCAAAATCGCCGTTCGGCACCAGATTTTCCTGTGAAAACGCTATGGTTTGAAAGCTAAAAAGTGCAAATCCGGCCAGTAAAAACTTCTTCATATATTTTCTATTGCACATGAAACGTGCCAAAGCCGGATTTATTGAGTTGGGAAATGGGAGAATTATTGAATGACAGAATGGTAGAATAATTGAATGAGAGAACAATAAAATTCGTAAACACCAGAGCTTCAGCATGAAAACAAGTTAAACTCTGTTTACTCATTTTTCTTTCTAAAAATGTTAGGCTTTCATTCTATCATTCAATAATTTACTCATTCTATTATTAAACTTTCGCTTCGTAATGCAGCGGCCGCTTGGTTATAAATGCTTCTTCCGGATCATTCGCATGATGCAGCAATCCACCGGCCCGCGGGTCGTTAAAATCGTTTGGAATATCGCCGGCTGCGGTCATTTGTTTCCAGGTTAAATGTTCTGAGCCGTCGTCTACGCGTTCCATGGTTATACAACCTTCTGAAGGACAAACCAGCGAGCATAAATTACAACCAACGCAATTTTCCTTGATGATGTAAGGAATTCTTGTGCCTTCTCTTAAACCAATGGCCTGGTGCGCGCCGTCTTCGCAAGCGGTGTAGCACAGCTGGCATTCAATGCATTTTTCTTCGTGAATTTCGGCCTTCACTTCGTACTTCAGATTCAGGTTTTCCCAGGAAGTTACATTCGGAACTGCTTTGCCTATGATCTCATTTACGCTCGCAAATCCTTTTTCATCGAGGTAATTATTCATGCCGGAAGTTAACTCCCGAATAATACCAAAACCATAATGCATAACCGCTGTGGCGATCTGCACCGAACCGGAACCGAGCAGCATAAATTCCACCGCATCGCGCCAGGTTTCTATGCCGCCAATGCCGGAGATCGGCAGGTTGAAGCCGGGAATTTGCGCGCAGTTCTTCACCATGTTCAATGCCACCGGTTTTACAGCCGGACCGCAATAACCGCCGTTCGTACTTTTGCCATCCACAATGGGGTAAGGCACAAAATTATCGATATCAACGCCTACCAGACTCTGAATGGTATTGATCAGCGAAATAGCGTTCGCGCCGCCGGCTTTGGCTGCAATGGCCGGTTGCGTAATATCAGTAATATTCGGCGTAAGTTTTACAATAACCGGAATTTTGGCCACTTCCATCACCCACTCCACAATGGTCTGCAACACTTTCGGCTCCTGCCCTACTGCCGAACCCATGCCGCGCTCGCACATCCCATGCGGACAGCCAAAGTTGAGTTCAATGCCATCGGCGCCAGCATTTTCCACGTCGCGCACAATTCTATGCCATTCATCCCGCGTCTGAAACATGAGCGAAGCGATCACCGCATTATCCGGAAAACGCTTTTTCACTTCTTCAATTTCGCGCAGATTATCCGCCACCGGCCGGTCAGAAATCAGCTCGATGTTGTTGAATCCTACCATGCGCTTATCCTTATAATTCACGCTGCCATAACGGCTAGAAGTATTGATTACCGGCACGGCCAGTGTTTTCCAAACAGCTCCTCCCCACCCGGCATCGAAAGCTTTCATAACCTGGTAACCAGTATTGGTAGGTGGTGCAGAAGCCAGCCAGAACGGGTTCGGAGATTTTATACCGGCGAAATTGATGGAAAGATCGGCCATGGGGTAATGATTAATTATTAATGATTAATGAATAATTGTTTTTCTCACTTGGAGATTTTTGTCCCTCTTTGGAGGGGTTAGGGGGAGGACCACGCATTCCAGAAAAAAAATCAGCTAACGTGAAAATCCTCCCCCTACCCCCTCCAAAGGGGGACTTTTCGCAATACTTTTCCAGCCTGAAATGCTATCGTTTTTCGCTCAAAAACTGGTGAATCCCTTTTGCGGCACGTTTGCCTTCGTTGGCCGCATTTACCACTTCCATACCGCCGTTAGCAGCATCGCCGCCGGCGAAATATTTCGGGTTAGTGGTCTGGAACGTGGCTTCGTTTATTTTAATGGTGCCGTTCGGGTACAGTTCCAGACCGGAAATCTGCTGCGACAAATTGCGCTGCTTTTCCTGTCCGGTAGCTTTAATTACCATGTCGCAGGTCTGAACAAATTCGCTGCCAGCAATGGAAGTAATTTTGCCGTCTAACGTTTCGGTTCGTATGAATTTTACGCCGGCCACTTTATCTGTTCCCAGAATTTCCAGCGGCTGAACGTTGAACATGCCTTTCACGCCTGCATGTTTGGCCAGTTCGTATTCGAAAGCATAAGCGCCCATTTCGGTCTGGTCGCGGCGGTACGCTAAAATTACTTCTTCGGCACCCATTCTTGCACTTTCCGAAGCGGCATCCATAGCGGTGTTTCCACCACCCAAAACAATTACTTTTTCGCCAACTTTTACATTTTCGTGATTCAGGCGTAACTGTTCAATAAATTCAACTGCACCTAAAACGTTTTCCAGGTTTTCGCCGGGAATTTGCAAGATTGCGGTTTTTCCTAAACCTACGCCAATAAAGATCGCATCGAATTCCGTTTCCAGTTTCAGCAAATCTTCAGCAGTTTCAATTGGTGAATTATATTGCACTTCAAAGCCGAACTGCATTTGCAGGAAATCCATTTCTGCCAGCACTTCTTCGTTGGTAATTTTATAAGGCGCCACGCCATGCACAGTTAAGCCCGAAGGCAGACTTTTAGCTTCAAAAACGGTAGCATTATAGCCTAAAAAACTCAGTTCACAAGCACAACTAATTCCTGCTGGCCCGGCACCGATGATCGCGACTTTTTTGCCGTTTTTGGGTAGCGTTTTGTAAAGTGGTTTGCTGGTTTTTATGGCTTTATCCGTAGCAAAATTCTGCAGCCGTCCGATCTCGATGGGTTTCACGCCCTGGTTGGTGTACACGCAGGAACCTTCGCAGAGCACTTCTGTCGGGCAAACCTTGCCGCAGGCATTTCCGAAGTAATTGGAATCGTAAATGGTTTTGGCTGCACCGCTCACGTTACCGGAATTTATCTGCCGGATAAACAACGGAATATCGATACTTGTGGGGCAGGCATTTACGCAGGGCGCATCGTAGCAGAAAAGGCAGCGGCTGCTTTCATAGTACGCTTCGTTGGCGTTCATCAACGGTTTTATCTGCGCAAAATTTGTGTCGAAATCTGCTTCCGTTGCCGGAATTTTGTATTCAGCCATTTAATTGGTTGTTAATTGCTGATGGGTAAATGTTTTTTGAAGATTTCTCACATTTTCCGGTCATCTCGACCGCAGGGAGAGATCTCCTGTGGTTGGTAGTTGGTTTGCTAGGATTCTTAGTTTACTTTTCTGCCATTTCCTGGAGTTCCCTCTTGTCGTCGGTATGACGCAATAAAATGGATGTCGCAAAATTTAAATCGTAATAATTTGTCGAAATATGCGAGCGGACAGGTCAAGCCCTGACCCTACGCATTCCCGATAACTCCCCTCATTTTCAAGGAGGGGTTGGGGGTGGTTAAAACGCAGAAGCAAACGAATGAACAAAATTCCATCACCCGTTTGCTTCTTTTTCATATTCTGAATGCAGATTAAAGCGCCGTCAGATCGCCATATGTTTCCGGACGACGGTCGCGGTAGAATTGCCACACCGAACGCACTTCGTCGATCAAAGCCAGGTCGAATTCGGAGATCAGTAGTTCGTCGTTGTCTTCGGAAGCTTCGGCGAAAATTTTTCCGCGCGGATCTACGAAATAAGACGTGCCGTAGAATTTACCGATGTTCCAGGGTTTCTCGGTGCCTACGCGGTTGATGCAGCCCATGAAATAACCGTTGGCTGCGGCGTCTGCCGGCTGCTCCAGTTTCCATAAATACTGCGACAAACCAGCTACCGTAGCCGAAGGATTATACACGATTTCTGCGCCGTTCAAGCCCAGCGCGCGGGCGCCTTCCGGGAAGTGACGGTCGTAGCAGGTATAAACACCCACTTTTGCGTAACGCGTCTGGAAAACCGGGTAGCCTAAGTTGCCCGGCTTGAAGTAGAATTTCTCCCAGAAACCCGGGTGCAGGTGCGGAATGTGGTTTTTGCGGTATTTGCCCAGCAAAGTGCCGTCGGCATCTATTACCACGGTGGTGTTGTAGAGTACACCGGCCTGCTCTTTTTCGTAGATCGGCACTACCATTACCATCTGGTATTTTTTGGCGTATTCAGCCATCAGGTTGGTAGTGGGGCCGGGAATGGATTCGGCGGCTTCGTACCATTTAATATCCTGACCGGCGCAGAAATACGGGCCGTTGAAAATTTCCTGGAGGCACAGGATCTGTACGCCTTTCTGACCAGCTTCGTCTATATACGGCAAATGCTTTTGCAGCATGGCTTCCTGGATCTCGGCTACGCTGGCGTTTTCAGGCATTTCCGGCATGCTCATCTGGATCAGGCCGGATTTTATTTTACGGGACATTGCGTTCGGGTTTAATGATGAATGTTTCCGGCGGTAAAATTACGGAAAGGTTCTTAAAATTAAACCTTAATTCAGAATAAGCAAGTTTTTTGTGGGGATTGGGGTTTTATTTGGAGGGAAGGGAGATTGTTGTTTAACACCAACAACGGCGTAAAATCTGGTACTTCATAAACCAAATCGCTTTTTAATTTCTTCATGAGGCGTTACGCGGCATTCATCAATCGCTTTTAAGCCGCGCCCTATTCCTGATTTTTGTTCACAAATTAAATTATCAGCCCAGTCTTTTTCGGTTTTAGAATCTTTCACCACACGCAAATACTCAATAGTATCTTCGTCGTCCAATTTGGTAAGCCATTCTATTAATTCGAGTTTAATTGCCTCTAAGCCCATTCTGATTTATACTTAAATTGATTTACAGTTAAAAAAGTTAGCTGTTGGTGAAAACACGTATAATAGCAATGTTTTACAACAATTTAACCTTTCCGTTTTTCAATTACTTTCCCTTCTAAATTATATATTTTTTCTTTTTTTAATTTTCCTGTTTTATCATATGTCCTTTCATATTTCGCTGGAATTCTTTTTCTATCTGCATCGCTTAGAAACTGTTTTAAAAGCCATTAGCAACGTTTAAGCATTACTGAGATCATTGCTATATATACCATCGATTGGCTGTTCATTCTGTTCTTCTCATAATCTTTATTCAGACGCCTTGCATGCAGCA
>NZ_JBHSKT010000016.1:0-30508 GCF_042657365.1 Adhaeribacter terreus
CTGCATGCAAGGCGTCTGAATAAAGATTATGAGAAGAACAGAATGAACAGCCAATCGATGGTATATATAGCAATGATCTCAGTAATGCTTAAACGTTGCTAATGGCTTTTAAAACAGTTTCTTAGAAGTTAAAAGCCCTTTTTCAGGTCTTCCATTTGAAGAAATATTATTTGATGGTAGTGATATTAAAGATTTTGAAAGAGCATTTATAGAGAAATTTGCTGGTCAAGAAGAGCAGAGACGTAAGCTCCAGAATGAAAATTTGAAAGATTATTATTCTTATAATATTTCCCTTGGTGAACTTATAGCTGGAAACTTCAATAAAGATTTTATTTGGTCATATTATCATTTAACTGCTATTGATAGTAATGGTTTTTGTATAGTACCCAAAAAATACTATTTGCAAAACTTGAAATTGGAGAATTATAAATTTGTTATTGATTTTTCTACCTGTTTGTTATTTTATGAATTATCAAAAAATTTGGATTTAAAATTTGGAAATTTTATAGTTCCAAATTCATTTATTAAAATAATTGATAATCAAATATTTCATGAGAAACATGATCCAAAGTCTAATCTTTCGATTTCTATTGAAAATGGTAAAGTCGTTCCTCATTTTTTACCCGAAGATTTTAAAGAAAAAAGGCTTGTTTTTTTAGAGGATTTGAAAGAATGGTGTTTAAAGCATGTGGAAACTCAAATACCTGAAGAAAAACTTGACCTAATAAGAGCACTTCGTGAAAAAAAAGAAATAAGTGGTTTTATAGAGTTTTATGTTGATAATGTTACATTAGCTAACAGGGAAAATTGTATAATGCTTTCTGATGATTCATTTTATTTCAAATTTGTTAATCCTCAGGATGGTAAAATTATTAGCTCTGAATATTTCCTTAATTATTTTTTTACTTCGAATCAAAAGGAAATATATGAATACTTATTAAGAAAGAAGTACGTAGGTTTAACTCTGGATTTAAATATCCTAAGTACTGCCTATTTTAATCAATTTAAGTCAAATCAGCAATACGTTTTCAATGTTGCTCTATTGAATCTTGCTCTAAAAATCAATTATATTCCCCAAAATGTAAATTTGATTTTTAGTTTTCTAAAAGAGTTAGCTTTAAAAGGAACTATTTCAGATGAGAAATATTTGATTGATGCAACCAATTTAGTTTTTCATTTACTGAGTAGTTTTCCATCTTTAGAACCAGCTCTTTTACTTACTGATTTAATTCAAAAAGAATTTTTCTTACTTCCTAAACATTTATTGATTACCTTAAAAGCTACGACCGATGCTTTGAAAATTCTTAATTGATATATTATATTTTTTCTTTCAGCTCTTCTGGAGTTAACCCCTGCCTTGTAGCGCAACCACCCCCAACCCCTCCTGACCAGGAGGGGAGCTTTTTTTGGTCCCTGCTTCTTTTTGACTTTTTGAGCCTTAAACCATAGCGTTTTCCGGAGGTTGCCAATAAAAAAAGCGCGAGCTACCAGCCCGCGCCAATCTGTTTCTTTAAGAGGTACTTTTTCTTCCGGTTTCCCTGGCGTTTAATTCAACATGCCGGCTGGCTGCTGCTTTTTATGATAGGTAAAATAAGAGGTCAGGAGCAAGGCCAGGGCAACCAGCGGCCCGATGCGCGCACTAAGCGGATCGCCGGCAGCGGTGTGGGCAATAAAGGCCGAGATCACCACGATGCCGAAGCCCGCGTAAGCCCATTCTTTAAACCGGGTGGCAACCGGCGCCAGCAGGATAACCGCACCCAGCAGTTTCGCCACGGCCAGCTCTACCCGGAAATAATCGGGGAAGCCTAAATGCGCAAAGCCCTGCTTCATTTCGGGTTGGGTAACGTAGGCAAAAGCGGAAAAAGCCATCATCAGGCTGAAAACGGCCGTTGTGGCCCAGTAGGTAATTTTAAGTACTTTCATCTGTTTAGGGGTTATTGGTTCTTTTTACAAAGTTACCTACCTTTACTATCCAAAAGGTAGCACTATCCTAAAAGGTAGTACTATCCTTTGGGGAAGTTAAATAAGAACCAATGAATACCATCGCGGAAACCTGCAACCATTCGGAAGAAGCCTGCCTGGCCAGTATCAATGCCGTAAAAGACACCTTGTATGTAGTAAATGGCAAATGGAAATTGCCGCTGCTGGTAGCGTTACAGAACGGCCCGAAACGTTTCAATGAGATCCAACGCGCTTTAGACGGGGTTACGCCGCGTATTTTATCGAAAGAACTCCGGGAACTGGAGTTGCTGGAAATGGTTACCCGCAAAGTTATGCCAACCACGCCCGTAACCGTAACCTACGAACTTACGCCCTACAGCCGGTCGCTGGATAAAGTGCTTTTCGAGATGCGTGCCTGGGGCGTGCAGCACCGCGAACGGATTAAGGAAGGCGGGAGGAAGGTTGAAGTGACAGAAGCACTTTAGTAACTTTCATCAGGCTCAAGGTCAACCACCCCCAACCCCTCCTGTCCAGGCGGGGAGCTCCTATCTACCTTATTCAGAAGGATCGTGACTTGTAGCAAACGGCAGAAAACGTTATCGATTTAAGCGCAAAAACCCAAAGTAAAGCAGGAACAAAAAGCTCCCCGCCTGGACAGGAGGGGTTGGGGGTGGTCGATTTCTGGCTACCGGCGTTAAATGGAACTAATCAGCCATTTCTGGCTTTAGCCTGCAAAAATGCTGCAACCATGAAAATCCGGAAGGAAGATAAACTGGCCAACCAACCGAACCTCAAAACCCTGCGCAAAGAACTCCGCAGCAACCTGACCCCAGCCGAGGCTGCCCTTTGGAAAGCGTTGCAGCGAGGCCAATTGGAGGGCCGGAAGTTCCGGCGACAACATAGTTTTGGGAAGTTTATTCTGGATTTTTATTGTCCGCAGGAAAAGCTGGCCGTGGAGTTGGATGGGCGGCACCATTTTTCGGAGGCAGGTTTTGCGGCGGATTCGGAACGTACGGCTTTTTTGAATAGCCACGGGATCAGGGTTTTGCGGTTTGAAAATGATGCGGTTTTTGAACAATTAGATGGGGTTTTGGAGGAGATTCGGAATGCTTTTGGCAATGCTTGAAATAACCACCCCAGGGCCCCTCCTTGAAAAGAAGGGGAGCTTTTTGGTTCCTGCATCTATTTGACTTTTTGTGCTTAAAGGGATAGAGTTTTTTTAGTATTGGAATTTCTTTTGGTTTAATATTCTTTTAGCCAGTTCAGGGCTTCGGTTTTATCTTTGAAATAGCGGATTTTGAAGGGGAGGTTTAGTTTTTGTTCTAGTTCGCGGGTGTAGCTTTTTATGAGGTATTCCCAGGCGGGTTCGTCGGGAATGAGGCGGGCTATTTTTTCGAGGTTAGTGGCGGCTAGTTTGCGGTGGTAACGTTCCAGCATTTTTTTATAATCCGGATCTTCCAGTTTGTTGAAACCGCTACGGTGGTCGGCCAGAAATTTCCGGATGTCGAAATGATTGATGTTGCGGGCTACTTTGTTCAAGCTGTCTTCAATTTCGGCCAAAGGGGTGCCTTCCAGGTCGGGCCAGGTGATGGATAAAATATGGGTTTGGGTATTGTAGCTGAGCTTTAGCAGGGAATCTGGTTCCAGGATCATAGGCAGGCTTCTTTATATATGCTGTTTCTTTCCGGGTTGTTTTTCTGATGCAACCTTTGGTGATTTTCTTTTTTACTTGATTATTAAGCTTTGTGTTTTAAGGTTCCTGCAGCCAGGCGCAGGCTTCGGCTTTGCTGGTAAAGGAACGGCCGATGAAGGGCAGGCCTAAGTTCTGGTACATTTCTGAAGCGATGTGATCGATCAGGTATTCGCGGGCGGGGTTTTCGGGGATTACGCGGGCTATTTTCTGGATCCTGGAGTGGCTTAAGGTTTTCAGAAACACTTCTACTAAATAATGGTAATGCTCTTCGTCCAGGCCTGGAACCCCAGAACTGATATCGAGCAGTAATTTTTTTACGTCGTAATTAGCTGCATTTTGCGCAAGTTTCTGTAACGAATTCTCGATCTGGGAAACGGGCGTCCCAACCGCATCCGGAAACCGGACTGTTAGAATATCGGTTTTGGGGTCGTAAATAAAATCGAATAAAGAATCTTCTTCCAGGATCATAAATCGGGCGCTATCTTTCTATAAACCTGTTTTCCGGTTTTTTTGTTTTTACGGCCAGATTTCTGAGGTATACTTATTAGTTTTTGCTTTCCAATGTAAAACATTAGCAGCTTTGTTCGCTCAAAAGAAATTATAAGGTATCTAAGAGTGTTTCTTCTTTCTCTAGCCAGGCCAGGGCTTCGGCTTTGTTGGAAAATGAACGGTCTTTAAATCGAACAGAAATGTCCTTCTGCAAGATCTGGGCGTAATGCTGAACGAGGTATTGCCGGGCCGGATTATCGGGGAGGATTCGGGCTATTTTTTCGAGGCGGGTATGAGATAGTTGCTTTAAGAATTCGTTCACCAATTCTTTGTATTGCGTTTCTGTTACCCCCTTTACGCCAGACCGGATATCGAGCAGCAGTTTTTTAACGTCGTAGTTCACCACGTTGCGGCAAAGTTTGTCAAGCGAATTCCTGATCTGGGACAAAGGTATGCCTGTCAGGTCCGGATATTTAACCGACAAAATATGCGTTTTCGTATCGTAGTTGAAATCAAATAAAGAGTCTTTTTCCAGGATCATAATCGGGCGCTTTCTTTTTATATTTAACTGTCTTGCCGGATTTTAGTTTTTATACCTTCATTCATACCGTTCTACGCACATCATTTTCGGCTTTCGGGATTGCCAATAAAGTGAACTTCCATTTTTTAGAGCCGTAACCGCATTTAAAAATGCGCCACTTTCTAATGCTGAATTGCTATGCGGAATCCGGATTTAAAACAGCAGGTAACCGATATTTTAGCCCTTGCGGATGTAACTGTAAACGGCCCTAATCCCTGGGATCTGCAGGTGCACGATGACCGGTTTTATAAGCGGGTTTTGCAGGATGGCACACTGGGTTTGGGCGAAGCTTATATGGATGGCTGGTGGGATTGTGAGCAGATAGATGCATTTGCCTTCCGGGTTTTACGCGCCGATCTGTATAAAAAAGCGAAGTTAAGCTGGAAAGCGGTACTGGAAATGATCCTGGCGAAACTGCTGAACATGCAGGCCAAAGGTTTAGCCTCGAAAAATGCGCAACGCCACTACGACATCAGCAACAAATTGTACCAGTTAATGCTGGATAAACGCCTGAATTACAGTTGTGGCTACTGGAAAAATACTGATGACCTGAATGTTGCGCAGGAAAATAAGCTGGACCTGATCTGTCGGAAATTGGGTTTGAAAGCGGGGCAAACCGTTTTGGATATTGGTTGCGGCTGGGGCGGTTTTGCAAAATTTGCCGCTGAAAAATATGGCGCAATCGTTACCGGCGTTACGGTTTCCAACGAACAAATTGCATTAGGCAGGGAGTTATGCAAAGGCTTTCCCGTGGAACTAAGATTACAGGATTACCGCGATGTAAATGAACAATTTGATCACGTGGTTTCGGTGGGTATGGTAGAGCACGTTGGTTATAGAAACCACCGGAAATTTATGGAGGTTGCGGCGCGTTGTTTAAAGAACGACGGATTATTTTTGCTGCATACCATCGGGCAGAATTTTTCGCGCACTTCCGCCGATCCGTTTACCAATACCTACATTTTTCCGAACTGTGTGATCCCTTCTATGAAACAACTTTCCGGTGCTATGGAAAACCTGTTTGTGATAGAAGATGTGCACAATTTCGGGCCGTATTATGATCTTACGTTGCAGGCCTGGTTCAGGAATTTTGATAAGCACTGGCCCGAATTAAAAGCAGATTTTGACGAGCGTTTTTACCGGATGTGGAAGTATTACCTGCTTTCCAGTGCGGGTTCTTTCCGGGCGCGGCAAAACCAGCTTTGGCAACTGGTGCTTTCTAAAAAAGGCGTTTTAGGTGGTTATGAATCGGTGAGATAACGGCTTGAAAATAAAAAAGCCCTTCAACCGGTTAGATCGAAGGGCTTTATTTCATTCAGTTCATTTATTTGGTTTTCAGTTTATCTTTAAAAACCTGTTCCAGCTTATCCATTTTGGGTTTTATCACAAACTGGCAATATGGTTCGGAGCCGTTCAGTTTAAAATAATCCTGGTGGTAATTTTCGGCTACGTAAAACTTGCTGGCCGGGGAAATTTCGGTTACGATGGGGTTCGGGAAAACTTTTTTGGCGTTCAGTTCCTTTTTATAATTTTCGGCAATTTCTTTTTGCTTTGGGTTGTGGTAAAAAATAACCGAACGGTATTGGGTACCTACGTCGGCGCCCTGGCGGTTTAGCGTGGTTGGGTCGTGCAGTTTCCAGAAGACTTCCAATAACGTTTCGTAAGCGATTTCCTGCGGATTATAAGTTACTTCAATTACTTCGGCGTGGCCGGTGGTGCCGCTGCAAACTTCTTTGTAAGTCGGGTTTTCGGTCTGCCCGCCTTCGTAGCCGCTTTGTACTTTCAGTACGCCTTTCAGGTCCTGGAAAACGGCTTCGGAACACCAGAAACAACCCATGCCAAAAGTAGCTTTCTCGGTAGTATTAGAAACGGTATTGATATTGTCGGCAAAAGTCATAGTCGTGAAAAATTGAATGAGAAATAAAGCAAAAATAGTTTTGAAACGGGAAAGTAGCATATTAAGATTTCAGTTTAAAAGAAAAGCCATTTGAGCGGTTGCTTAAGAAACAAAAGCGGCTAAACGCAAATTCCATTTCAGTACTTTTTATGCCCAAAAACCTACCGTTTTTTTTCTTTATATAAGGTCGAACGCCATGGCGTATTGCGCTAATTCGTAAGAAGAATTTATGCCTAATTTTTTCTTGATGTTTTTGCGGTGCGTATCGACGGTAGCCGTAGAAATAAATAAAGTTTCAGCTACTTCGTTTGAGCTTTTTCCGAGTGCAGTCAGTTTTAATATATCCCGTTCGCGGTCGGTTAACTTCGAGAATTTGGAATAGTTATTTCGCAGGAATTCGTTTTCTTTTTGCAGGCGGTCTACTTTGGTAGTGTTGTGGTGCGCCAGATCCAGCGGAACTGCAATGGTAATATTCAGAACCGGGTTGCCCTGGTCGTCGCGCATAAAGATTTTGGTGGAAGATGCATACCAGGTAAATTCATGATCGGGAAGGGTGCGCACCTGCTGAAAGAAAGTTACCCATTCCAGGTGGTCGTTCCGTTCCAGGGCGCCGATAATTTTGGGAACATAATCTTTGGCTTCTTCAGCATTAAAAAAACGATCGTAATAGGCCGGGCCCATGGCAATAAGTTCTTCCAGGGTAACGCCCAGCATATCGAGGCCGCGTTGCGACATGTATTCCACGCCCATTCCACTGTTGCTATGAATAATGATCACGCCAGGAATTTCATGGGCTACAGCATCTATTTCAGCAATTTTCGCCTTCATGCGGTCGGTTAGGGCGGCTTGATTGGCAGGAGCAGTATGTTGCATATAAAGTAGCTTTAGAACAGTTCGAACACATCCAAGCCACCAATATATAAAATAAAGTTTCAGGAACAGGGCTTCCGGAGTTTAAATATATTGAGAATTGTATATGTAATATTAAGTGTACGTTAAAATGGTAAAAATGGAAATATTTAGGATGGAGACCGGCTTAAAATTATTCCGTTTGCGTAGTAATTCTTACCTTTGTAGCTTGTAGACACTACATATGAAGAATATTCGGAATTTTTGCATCATTGCACATATAGATCACGGCAAGAGCACGCTGGCTGACCGACTGCTGGAATTTACCTCTACGGTAGGGCAGCGCGATATGCAGGCGCAGCTTTTAGATAACATGGACCTAGAGCGGGAGCGGGGCATTACTATTAAAAGCCACGCCATCCAGATGGAATACACTTACAAAGGCGAGAAATATATTCTGAACCTGATCGATACTCCCGGTCACGTCGATTTTTCTTACGAAGTTTCCCGTTCTATTGCCGCCTGCGAAGGTGCTTTGCTGATCGTGGATTCCTCGCAGGGTATTGAGGCCCAGACTATTTCTAACCTTTACCTGGCTATTGGTAATAACCTGGAAATTATTCCGGTGCTGAATAAAATTGATCTGCCGCATTCCATGCCGGAAGAAGTTTCGGATGAAATTATTGACCTGATCGGTTGCGATAAAGCTGATATTATTCCAGCTTCCGGAAAAGCAGGCATTGGTATTGAAGATATTCTGAACGCCATTTGCGAACGTATTCCAGCGCCAAAAGGTGATCCGGAAGCGCCGTTACAAGCTTTGATCTTCGACTCGGTTTTCAATTCGTATCGCGGTATCGAAGTTTATTTCCGGATCATGAACGGTACGCTGAAAAAAGGCGACAAAGTGAAGTTCGTGAACACCGGCAAGATCTATAATGCCGATGAAATTGGTGTACTGAAACTGAACCAGGAACCGCGTGACTTAATGAGTGCCGGTAACGTGGGATACCTGATCTCGGGTATTAAAGAAGCTAAAGAAGTTAAAGTTGGTGATACCATTACCACGGTTGATAATCCGACAAAAGAGTCTATCCAAGGTTTTGAAGAGGTAAAGCCGATGGTATTTGCCGGTATTTACCCCGTAGAAACCAGCGAATTTGAAGAACTACGCACCGCCATGGAAAAGCTGCAGCTGAATGATGCTTCTCTGGTTTGGGAGCCGGAAAGTTCGGTGGCATTAGGTTTTGGTTTCCGTTGCGGTTTCTTAGGCATGCTGCACATGGAAATTGTGCAGGAACGCCTGGAACGCGAATTCGACATGACGGTAATTACTACCGTGCCAAGTGTGCAGTTTAAGGTAGTAAACACCAAAGACGAGGAAGTTACGGTAAATGCGCCATCGGACATGCCGGAACCAAACTTCATTAAAACCATTGAAGAGCCATTTATTAAAGCGCAGATCATTACTAAATCTGACTATGTAGGGGCCATTATTAACCTTTGTATGGACAAGCGCGGCCTTATTAAAGGCCAGAATTACCTGACCTCCGACCGCGTGGAAATGATCTTTGAAATGCCTTTGGCCGAGATCGTATTCGATTTCTTCGATAAACTAAAAACGATTTCCCGCGGATATGCTTCCCTGGATTACGAACTGATCGGTTTCCGTACGTCGCACCTGGTAAAGCTGGATATTATGCTGAACGGTGAGAAAGTGGATGCATTATCTGCTATTGTACACCGCGACAAAGCGTATGACTGGGGCCGGAGATTATGCGAGAAATTACGCGAACTGCTGCCGCGCCAAATGTTCGAAATTGCCATTCAGGCCGCTATCGGGCAGAAAATTATTGCGCGGGAAACCATTTCAGCTATGCGTAAAAACGTACTTGCCAAATGCTACGGCGGTGATATTTCCCGTAAACGGAAGCTTTTGGAAAAGCAGAAGAAAGGTAAGAAACGGATGCGCCAGGTGGGTAACGTAGAAATACCGCAGGAAGCGTTCCTTGCCGTGCTCAAACTCGACTGATGTGAAAAACAAAAAGCCCCAACGTGCGAAAGTAATTTGGGGCTTTTTGTTTTCGATAATTCGATGTTCGTAGGTTCGACTTTTTGGAGTTAAAAGCATACCGTTTTGAAACTTCCTGTATCGTAGGGTTTAAACCCTACGATACAGGAAGTTAAATTCAGAACATTAATAACAGTAAAAACTTTTAAATTTTGACTTTTCAGGCCAGAAACCATATCGTTTTAGACACCAGAATTAAACATATTTTCTTCACTAATCATTAATCATTACAAAATGACCCTTCTCGACGGAAAACAAACAGCCGAAACCATTAAAGAAGAAATTGCAGCCGAAGTTCAGGCCATAAAAGCAGCCCACGGCAAAGTGCCACACCTGGCCGCGATTCTGATTGGGAACGATGGCGGTTCGCAAACTTACGTGAACAATAAAGTACTGGCCTGCGAAAGAGTTGGCTTCGACTCTACTTTGATCCGCATGGAAGACAGCATTACCGAAGAAGAATTGCTGAATAAAATTGATGAGCTGAATAACGATGCCAATATCGACGGCTTTATTGTGCAGCTGCCTTTACCAAAACACATCGATACGGAAAAAGTGCTGGAAGCCGTTAACCCAAGCAAAGATGTAGATGGTTTTCACCCGACGAACGTGGGCCGTATGGTTGCCGGTTTGCCTGCATTTTTGCCGGCTACGCCTTACGGTATTCTGCAATTGCTGGAGCGTTATAAAATAGAAACCAAAGGCAAGCATTGCGTGGTAATTGGCAGAAGTAATATTGTAGGCTCACCAATGAGTATTTTAATGGCGAAGAATGCATATCCGGGAAATGCAACTGTTACCATCTGCCACCGCTACACCGAAAACCTGGCTCATTTCACCAGACAAGCCGATATCCTGATCGCAGCAGTAGGTATTCCGGAGTTTGTGAAAGCCGATATGGTGAAAGAAGGCGCCGTGGTGATTGACGTAGGTACGACCCGCGTACCGGACGCAACCCGCAAAGCAGGCTACAAGCTGAAAGGCGATGTTTTCTTTGATGAAGTGGCGCAGAAGTGCAGTTACATAACCCCGGTTCCGGGTGGAGTTGGTCCGCTTACCATTGCCATGCTTTTGAAAAATACGTTGAGTGCGTCGAAAAAAGAAGTTTATAAGAACTAAAAATGGTATGGTTTTAAGCTCAAAAACCGGTAACACATTTTTGCTCAATACAATATAGGGATTTTCAAATGTTTTTAACAAAACTATAATCGCTGCCTCAAAAATTGCGTATAGTTTTTAAACGGCTCTTTTAAAATTTTTTTTGAAAAAAAGTTGATTTTCCGTTGGAAAATTATAATTTAACGGAATGTAATATCGAACCTCATCGTTCTCACTTAGATTAAATTTTTTTGTTGCTCAGCTGTTGCTTAAAAATAGCTGAGCAATTTTTTGAATGAATACTATTATTTTGAAAACATTAACTTTAAACAAGCCTGTATCTTCGAGAACCGTACCAGCCGATGGTACGCAATTGCCTGTAATGGAAGCTTTTTATACCATTCAGGGGGAAGGTTTTCATTCGGGTCGGGCTGCTTATTTTATCAGGTTGGGTGGTTGTGATGTGGGGTGCCACTGGTGCGACGTAAAAGAATCGTGGAATGCAGAAGATCATCCGCTGGCTACAGTTGAAGAAATTGTGAATCTGGCAGCGGCGCATCCTGCCAAAGTTGTTGTGATTACGGGTGGTGAACCGCTTATGTATAATCTGAAACTTTTAACGCAGAAACTGCATGAAAAAGGCATTCAGACCTTCATTGAAACCTCCGGCGCTTATCCGCTTTCCGGCGAATGGGACTGGATCTGTTTATCGCCTAAAAAATTCAAAGCGCCGCAGGAAAGCGTTATGCCGCACGTGAGCGAATTGAAAGTTGTGATCTTTAATAAATCGGATTTTGAGTGGGCGGAGCAATTTGCCGAAAAACTCGATCCGAAAGCGCGTCTCTATTTGCAACCTGAATGGAGTAAAGCCGATCAGGTAACGCCGCTTATTGTGGAATATGTAAAAAATAATCCGAAGTGGCAGATCTCTGTTCAGACGCATAAATACATGAACATACCGTAAACCATATGGGTAAATCGTTCGGTTTAATTTTACTAATGATCTTTGGTTTTATTGGTACAGCCTTCGCACAATCTGAAAAAGTTTCTTCAAATGTGCCCAGGGCTGTACTGATGTACCAGCGCAGCATGGATGCTGCAAAAAATCGTAATTTCGATAAGGCTATTGAGCTGATGGAAAACGCAATTAAACGCGATCCGAAATTCGGGGAGGCTTATTTGCGTATGGGCGGCTATTATAAAGTGCTGGGCAACAAAGCGAAGGCTTACGAAAATTACAAAAAGGGAATTGGTTTACTTCCGTTCAACCCGGCTTTGGTAAACGATTACCTGATGGTGGCCGATCTGAGCATTAGTTCCGGCGATTATGTTACTGCAGAAGAAAATTACACGAACTATTTAAAATCTTCGCCTAAAAATACCAAACTGAATCCGTATGTTGAATTACAGATCAAGAATTGTCAGTTTGCGCAGAAGGCTATTCAAAGACCGGTAGAATTCAAGCCCCGCCGTTTAGGTACGCATATTAACCAGTTTACGTATCAGTATTTTCCGAACGTAACCGCCGACCAACGCTATTTTTTATACACAGGCCGCGGAGCGGGTGCTGAAGCAGACGAGAATTTATACATCAGTGAAAAGACGCCTCAAGGTGAGTGGAGCAATCCGGCCTCCGTTTCGCCCCTGATCAATACGGTTCATAACGAAGGCGCAGGCACCATTTCCGGCGATGGTAAAACGCTGGTTTTCACGTCTTGCGACCGGCCGGATTCTCAAGGTGACTGCGATCTTTATATTTCGGTAAAACAAGGAAACCAGTGGAGCAAACCCCGTAACCTGGGGCACATCGTAAATTCTTCGTCCTGGGATTCACAGCCAGCCTTGTCCGCTGATGGCCGAATCCTGTATTTTGCATCGCTTCGCAAAAACGGCAGCTATGGACAGGAGGATATCTGGGTAACGCGACTGCAGGAAAACGGACAGTGGAGCGCTGCTGTTAATGTTGGTCCGACTATTAACACTTCCGGCAAAGATATGGCGCCATTTATTCATGCCAGCGGTACTACGTTGTATTTTACTTCCGACGGCCACGTAGGCATGGGCGGTCTGGATGCTTACGAAACGCATTTGACCGATAATGTGTGGAGCACGCCGCAAAATTTAGGCTATCCGCTCAATACTTTTGAAGACGAAGGTTCGGTTTTTATTTCGTCCAACAACGTAAAAGGCTACTATTCCCGTCAATTAACCAACCCGAACAGCGGGAAACGCAGCATCGATATTTATGAATTTGATGTGCCGCCGGCCTGGAAAAGTAAAGATGCTACTACTTATGCCGAAGGCCGGGTTTACGATGCCGTTACCAAAAAGCCAATTAAAGCCGATCTGCAACTCTACGATATTTCGACGGATGAACTGGAGCAGCAGGTAAGTTCTGACCAGGTAACCGGCGAATATACCATTGTGCTGAAAGAAGGCGGGCAATATGCGATGTATGCTTCTTCCGAGGGCTATTTGCTGAAAAGTATGAGCTTCGATTACACGAATAAGAAAGATTTTAATCCGTTGATGCTCGATATTTACCTCGATCCGGTAAAATCCGGTTCGTCTATCGTGCTGAACAATATTTTCTTTCCGACTAACGAATTTAACCTGGACCCGAAATCGAAGACGGAGCTTAAAAAGCTGGTTACTTTTATGAACCGGAACGCTACCATTATTGTAGAAATTTCCGGCCATACCGACGATGTAGGTTCTGATGCCAATAACCAGGTGCTTTCGCAGAAAAGGGCGCAATCGGTTACTACGTTTTTAACCAGCAACGGCATTTCTAAAAACCGCATTAAAGCAATCGGCTACGGCGAAACCAAACCCGCAGTACCGAATAATTCAGAAGCCAATCGCCAGCAAAACCGCCGTATCGAATTCCGGATTTTATCTGAGTAAAGCTTTATTTGCAGAGGCCGGTAATAAAAAACGCTATACTTTTAAGCTTTAAAAGTATAGCGTTTTTTATTGCTGTATTTCGAATGGAATACCGGAGTAATTCGTTCAAGCTATAAAAAAAGAAAACCCGACCAATTTGGCCGGGTTTTTTGCTATAAAAGCATAGCGTTTTTTACTATTTGCGATCTGCGATCGGTGTGTATTCGCGAACGGTTTCGCCGGTGTAGATCTGGCGCGGACGACCGATCGGCTCTTTGTTGGTGCGCAATTCTTTCCACTGAGCGATCCAGCCTGGCAGACGACCTAATGCAAACATTACAGTAAACATTTCGGTAGGAATGCCCATAGCGCGATAGATGATACCAGAATAGAAGTCTACGTTCGGGTACAGTTTGCGCTCTACAAAATATGGATCTGTTAAAGCAGCTTCTTCCAGTTCTTTTGCAATGTTCAATATCGGGTCAACAACCCCCAGGTCGTTCAGAATAGTGTCGCAAGCCGATTTAATGATCTTGGCGCGCGGGTCGAAATTCTTATAAACGCGGTGACCGAAGCCCATTAAACGGAACGGATCGTTTTTGTCTTTTGCTTTCTCTATCCATTTTTTAGAATCGCCGCCATCAGCTTTGATCTGCTCCAGCATTTCAATTACTTCCTGGTTTGCACCACCGTGTAGCGGACCCCAAAGTGCGCAGATACCAGCAGAAACCGATGAATAAAGCGAACCATTAGCAGAACCTACTAAACGTACAGTAGAAGTAGAGCAGTTCTGTTCGTGGTCAGCGTGCAGAATTAGCAGTTTATTCAGGGCATCTACTACCACCGGGTTAATTTTGTATTCCTCGGTTGGGTAGGCGAACATCATGTGCAGGAAGTTCGAGCAATAATCGAGGTTGTTTTTAGGGTAGTTTACCGGGTGACCAACGGAGTTTTTATAAGACCAGGCTGCAATAGTAGAAAGCTTAGCCAATAAACGGATGATGCTCAGGTTCATTTCTTCCTCGGTCTGGTTCGGGTTCAGCGATTCCGGATAGAATGCTGTAAGCGAACCAACTAGCGAAGAAAGGATACCCATTGGGTGCGCCGTAGACGGGAAACCGTCGAAAATTTTGCGCATATCTTCGTGCACCAACGTGTGCATTTTGATCTTGTTGCTGAAGTCTTCGAGCTCTTGAGTAGTTGGCAGTTTGCCGTAGATCAGCAAGTAAGCAACTTCAATAAAATTCGATTTTTCAGCCAGCTGATCGATCGGATAACCGCGGTAGTTCAGAATGCCTTGCTCGCCATCCAGGAACGTGATCGCGCTTTGCGTAGCGCCCGTGTTCTTATAACCCGGGTCTATGGTAATATAACCTGATTGGTCACGGAGCTTGGAAATATCAACTGCTTTTTCGTTTTCAGAGCCTGTGATTACTGGCAATTGGTAAGATTTACCATCTAAGATAATTTCTGCGAATTCTGCCATTAGAAAAAAAATATGGTTTTGAGTAATTTGCCTATCAAGACCGCAAATTAGATAAAAATCAATTAAAAAGAAATGTAATAAAGTTATTCTCACATTTTTAATGCTAACATAATCTTAACCAGAGCTGCATGAATAATTATTCCAATTAATGCTTGAAAAAATATTATTAGTCAGCATGCATACAATTTAAAAACGGCCTAAAAAACGGTTGACTTACGCAGTTTTGAAAGATGCCTTTAGTTTTATGCGTTTTTTAAAGCCGGGGTGCGTACCTTTGCGGCGGAAATAACGCTATCCTTTCGGGCCTGAAAACTAAGGCCTGATAAAGCAGCAAACAGTATATAAATATTTAAGCATGAATAAGATAACCACCGATATTTGCATTGTCGGCGCCGGACCGGTAGGGCTTTTTGCCGTTTTCGAAGCCGGTCTTTTAAAACTCCGTTGCCACGTGGTAGATGCCATTGCCCAGCCAGGCGGCCAGCTTTCCGAGATCTATCCGAAAAAACCGATCTACGACATTCCCGGTTTTCCGGAGGTTTTAGCCGGTGACCTGGTAAATAATTTAATGAAGCAGATCGAACCGTTCAAACCGTCTTTTACTTTAGGCGAACGCGTAGAGCATTTGCACAAACAGGAGGATGGCTCTTATATAGTAGAAACCGTTGCCGGAACTCAGATCGCTTGTAAAGTAGTGGTAATTGCGGCTGGTTTAGGTTCTTTCGAACCCCGTAAACCTGCTCTCGAAAACCTGGCGCTTTACGAAGGCAAAGGTGTAAATTATATGGTGATCGATCCGGAAGTTTTCCGTGGTAAAAAAGTGGTGATTGCCGGCGGCGGCGACTCGGCTTTGGATTGGTCTATTTACCTTTCCGGTCTGGCAGCAGAACTTACATTGGTGCACCGCGGCAGCTCTTTCAGAGGCGCACCTGAATCGGCGGAAAAAGTGGTTACGCTTACCGAAGAAGGCCAGATGCGTTTGCTTTTAAAATCGAATGCGGTTGCGTTGAATGGTAATGGAAAACTCGAAAAAGTAACTGTACAGTCGGAAGACGAAAGCACCATCGATATTGAAGCCGATTATTTCATTCCGCTGTTTGGTCTGGTGCCGAAGTTAGGCCCGATCGAGAACTGGGGACTGGAGATTGAAAAAGGCGCTATTGTAGTAAATACCTTCGATTACAGTACCAACGTGCCGGGCGTTTTTGCCATCGGCGACATCAACACCTATCCGGGCAAACTGAAACTGATCTTGTGCGGTTTCCACGAAGCGGCTTTAATGGCGCAAAGTGCGTACAGCATTATCAACCCAGATAAGAAATACGTTTTAAAATACACAACCGTAAACGGCGTGCCGACCTTATAATATGAGCGATATCAGAATTGCCGTAAAAGAACCCAACGGCGAACGTACCGAAATTACCGCCCCAACCGACATGGGCCTGAGCCTGATGGAAGTGCTGAAAGCGAACGAATACCCGATCCAGGCAACCTGTGGCGGCATGGCTTTATGCGCCACCTGCCACGTAGAGGTGCTGGAAGGCCCTGAACTAAACGAGCCATCTGATGATGAAGCTTACATGCTGGAAAGTCTGCCAACTTCCACTTCGCGCAGCCGCCTTTCCTGCCAGATAAAATTAACGCCAGAAATGGAAGGCCTGACCGTTAGAATTGCTGCCGAAGATTAGCAGGTAGATTAATTACGATCTGAAAACTCCTTTCTGAAATTATAGTGTACAGTAAAACCGCTGCGCTATAATTTTAGAGAGGAGTTTTTTATTTAGTCGAACTTCCGCAACTAAGGAAAAGCCCCCCTTTGGAGGGGGGGGAGGATTTTACATTATTTAAATATTGGAATTCAGAAATGCGTAGAGTCCTCCCCCTACCCCCTCCAAAGGGGGACATAAAATAACGCATAAAGTCATTTGTTCAAAACGCTATGGTTTTAGGCCTGAAAACTCTGAACAGTAAATTGGAACTGTCGTAAGCAGAACTTTCAGAAATTATACAATATGGCTGAAGGTTATAAAGACAAAATAGTGCTGATAACGGGTGGTGCGCAAGGCATTGGTTTAGGCATGGTAAAGACATTTGCACGGGAGGGCGCTACCGTAATTATTGTCGATTGCGATCAGGAAGCCGGCGCGGAAGCGCTCGAAAAACTGACGCAGGAAAAGTTAAAAGTACAATTCGAATTATGCGACGTAAGCCTGGAAAACCAGATCGTGGATTTGTTTAAAACGGTAGGGAAAACGCACAAAAAACTCTATGTGCTGGTAAACAATGCCGGTACCGGCTTTCAGAAACCCGTTCCGCTGGAAGAATTGTTGGCTTCGGATTTTGACAGAGTATTGGCGGTAAATTTGCGCGGACCGCTGCTTTGCACCAAATACGCCTTGCCGCTTCTGGAGAAAAGTAATGCGCCGGCGGTGCTGAATATAACTTCTACAAGAGCATTTATGTCGGAGCCGGATACCTTTAGTTATTCTGCCTCAAAAGGCGGTTTGGAAGCACTCACGCATAGTTTAGCCATCAGCTTAGCTGAGAAAAGAATTCGGGTAAATGCCATTGCGCCGGGCTGGATCGAAACCGGTCCCTGGGAAAAAGCAAGCAAACGTTACGAACCGAAACATAGCAAAGCCGATAAAGAACAACATCCGGTTGGCAGAGTTGGTATGCCGGAGGATATTGCTGAAGCCGCCTTGTTTTTGTGTTCTGAAAATGCAGGGTTTATTACCGGCCAAAGCTTAATTATAGACGGCGGCATGACGGTGAAAATGATCTACAAATAAAAAAGAAGCCTCCCGAAAACGCAGTTCCGGAAGGCATAAATTCTTAATCAGATAGAAGCTTTACTTTTTCTCAACCAGGTAAAACGGATTATCGCCGCGCGGTATCAACCCCATTTTTAGCTGGAAAACGCGTGCCATATTAATAGCCCGAGCTTTACTCATTTCGGCAATTTGTCCTTCAAAAAGATCATCAATATTTTTCACGAACAATTCCATCCAGCGGTCAAAATGCCCTTTTTCTACCGGTAAAAAAGCGTGTTTAGGAAAGGGCTGACCGTTATACGTGGAACTGCCTAATAATATAGAACTCCAGAATTTATACATAATGGGCAAATGCGTTTCCCAATTTACGTGCGCATGTCCGTTAAAAACCGGCGACAACATATCATCCTGGTTTACCAGATCGTAAAAAGCATCTACCATTCGCTTAATATCTTCTTCCGTCCGGATATCTGGTTTTTCAGTATTCATAAAGGTGTATTCAGTTATTTTTTTCTGGTTATAAGTCTAACGTTCAGGCTGAAAGCTTGTAGTTTCTTAACGGTTTTAACAGTCGAAACATTCAATTATCCGGTTTCCCACGTTGCAAAAGTAGGTTTTTAAAATCAATTTAACAGATGACGGGAATCAGAACGGATGCTGACTTTCATCATATTTAAGCATACCCGGCGGCAGTAATTTTGTAAAGAACTTAAAACCAAAGAATCAGATGGAAGCCGCACCTTCAGTTGATTTAAAAACCTGCTACCATTGCGGGGAAGATTGTGACGATAAACCAATTCTGGCCCACGAAAAAGCGTTTTGCTGTGAGGGCTGTAAAGTGGTTTACGAAATACTCGATAACAATAATCTTTGCACGTATTATTCTATTGAAGACCGGCCCGGCAATACCGTAAAAGATCCGGTAGCCGAATCGCGGCTTGCGTATCTGGACGATGTTTCTGTTATTAACCAACTGCTCGATTTTCAGAATTCTCAGATCAGCAAAATTACGTTCTATATTCCGCAAATGCACTGCAGTTCCTGTATCTGGCTGCTCGAAAATCTACACAAACTTGATGCCGGCGTAACCGATTCCAAAGTAAATTTTCTGCGAAAAGAACTGGCCGTAACCTTTGAGCACGGGCAAACCAGCCTGCGCAAAATTGTAAAACTTCTGGCTGATGTCGGCTACGAACCAAACATTACCTTAGCCGATACACACGCAAAAGTACAGCCCAAAAGTTACCAGATTGCTTATAAATTAGGCCTGGCGGGTTTCTGTTTTTCGAATATCATGTTGCTCAGTTTTCCGGAATATTTGTCCGTAACCGGTGAGCTGGAAAAGAGCCTGGGCAGTTTTTTCTCCTATCTGAATATCGTGCTGGCTTTGCCCGTTCTGTTCTGGAGCGCGCGCGGTTTTTTCGTTTCCGCGTTGCAGGGCTTAAAACAGAAAATGGTAAACCTCGATCTGCCAATTGCTATTGGGCTGGCTTCGTTGTTTACGGTTAGCATTTACGACATTGTAACGGTCAAAGGACCAGGCTTTCTCGATTCGTTCACCGGCCTGGTATTCTTCATGCTCATCGGGAAATATTTTCAGCAGAAAACCTACGATTCTCTTTCCTTCGACCGCGATTATACTTCTTACTTCCCCATTTCGGTAACCGTTTTGCGCAACAATCAGGAAACTTATGTGCCGGTAAAAGAACTGAAAACCGGCCAGCGTTTACTCATCCGCAACCACGAACTGATTCCCGCCGATGCGATCTTAATGAAAGGAATTGCCAATATCGATTACAGTTTTGTTTCTGGTGAATCGGTGCCGGTAGCAAAAGTAGCCGGTGAAATTATTTACGCCGGTGGTCGCCAGGTAGGAGAGAGCATTGAGCTGGAAGTAGTAAAAGAAGTGAGCCAGGGCTATTTAACGCAACTCTGGAACAGTAGCGTTTTCAGGAAAAAAGACGAAACCAATTTCGAAACATACGCGCATGCGGTTGGAAAGTATTTTATTTCGGTTACACTTTTAATTGCGGCCGGCGCGCTGGTTTACTGGGTGCCGCGCAATACCGATATGGCCATAAAAGCTTTTACCTCGGTGCTGGTAATTGCTTGTCCGTGTGCGCTATCGCTGGCTACGCCGTTTACGTTGGGAAGTGCTTTGCGCATTTTCGGGAAGAATAAATTCTATCTGAAAAACCTGAGTGTGGTAGAAGAAATGGCCAAAGCCGATACCATTGTATTCGACAAAACCGGTACGCTAACTGAAACCGACCAGTCTGAAATCAATTACTTCGGAACGGAACTTTCACCGGAGGAACAAGTGCTTTTAAGATCGGTATTAAAACATTCAACCCACCCTTTAAGCCAGCGCATTTACAACCAGTATAAAACTACAGCGCTGCCTGTTTTAAATTTTGTGGAAATTCCGGGCAAAGGCATTGAAGCGGAAGTAAAAGACGTGAAAGTAAAGATCGGTTCGGCCGGTTTTACCAATGCTGAACCCGGGCCGCAAACAGAAACCCGCGTCTACATCAGTTTCAACGGCAATGTTTCCGGCTATTATGTGTTCATGAACAAGTACCGTAATGGCTTGGAAACGGTATTGAAATCGCTGCAAAAAGTAAAAAAACTAGCGGTACTCAGCGGCGATAACGACAGTGAACGCGAACGTTTAAAAAGCATTTTTGGTCCGGATGCAGAACTGAATTTTAACCAGAGCCCGGTACAAAAACTCGAATACATTCAGCAGTTAAAAGACAAGGGCCACAAAGTGATCATGATCGGCGATGGTTTAAACGATGCCGGCGCGCTGAAGCAAGCCGATGCCGGTATTGCCTTAACCGATAAAGTAAGCGGTTTCAGCCCAAGCTGCGATGGCATTCTGGAAGCAAAGAATTTCTGGTTACTGGGTACGTTTCTGAAATTCTCGAAACTGAACATGCGCATTATTCTGGCCAGTTTCGGGGTGAGTTTCATCTACAATATCATTGGTTTAACCATGGCGGTTATGGGCGAATTTACCCCGATCGTTTCGGCTATATTAATGCCGATCAGTACCATTAGCGTAATTGTTTTTGCAACTATTTCGGTACAGATCGCAGCCAATAAAATGAAGCTAAATAAGCCGGAGAAACTGGCGGTAACGTGATGAAGCTTTAACTGAAAATTAACAGTTGGTTTTCATGAGAATTGAATGTGATTATAGAATACCAGACTGCGGAAATAAATTTATTACATTGCTCAAATACAATAGTTCATTGGCAGGTTCAGGAATACTGAATGAGAATAGTTTTTAAAAGATAATAAGCTTATAAATTCCTGTTTTTCATAAATAAAAAGCCCCTTCAAAGAAGGGGCTTTTTGATTTCAACAATTAAACAATCTGTAAGCAAAAACTTAAAATGGCTTGAATTTTAAGCCCACTGAAAACCCGATCGTAGTTGGTTTTACACCCACAAATGCCTGTTTATCCTGTACTGGTTTTAAGTAGTATTGCATGGCCGGACCAGCCGTTAAAGTCAGGTTTTCGCTCAATGGCTGTTTGTATTGGAAACTCAGATTCAGGTATGGGTTAAAAGCTGATGTTGGAATGGCGGTGCCTTCTCTGGTAGATTTGGTTTGTAGTAACCAGTTCATTCCCACGCCACCGGCCATATCCAGTTTTTCAGATAAGCATAGATTCAGGCCCGTAAAAATGCCGCCAAAATAATACCGGAATAAGTGTTCTTGCTGGCGTTGCGTATGATAAAGCTGCATAGAAACGCTGTTGCTTTGCAGCTCGGTAACTACCGAATCGGGTTGGAGGTTTACGGTTTGCAAACGCAGATGCTGATTTATTCGGGCGGCCTGGATACCAACGTTCAGTTGCAGGTTTTTTCGTAACTGGTAATAAGCCCGAAGGCCAAATTCATAACCAAACCGTTCCGATTCGAAGGCATTTTTGTTTTGCAGTTTCAGAATACTAATGTTATCCTGTTGATTTGGCAATACCCGCTGGAACGTATAATGCGGCATGCCATAAACGGAAAAAGCCCATTTCGAGGCACTATTTTTATCCTGCTTTTTATCGTTGTTTTCGTACTGGTTTTCTGGTTGCGGTAACGTGGCGATCAGGTATTTTTTTAACGAATCGGGTAGTGTTTTCGGGAAATCTATTGCTGAAAATGCTTTTGCGATTGCTGTTGTTTTAAGCTCAAGCCCGGCAATTTCATTTGCGTTTATTGCTTCATTTGCATTTAAGATTTCTGCATTTTCTTTTACATCAGAATTATTTTCCGCAGCAACACTAACGAAAGTGTTTTCGAGTTTTTCGCTGCTAAACCCTACCGTTTTTGCATTTTGAATTTCAGAAGAAACATTCGGTTTAGTTGCTTTATCAGCGTGTACTTCCTCAACTTTATGAAACGCCAAAGTGCCGGCTTGCTGGTTGCCGGAACGGGCCGCTATATTTTGCGAACCAGTAGATGTTCGTTCCTTGCTTTCAACTTCCGTTCGCTCGTTTTTCTCCATTATTGCAACGTTTCTGGAAGGTCGGTTGGTAGTTATTAAACCGCCGGCAAGCAGGTTCTTACCTGATTCGTTTCCGGAATTCGTCTGTATATTTTCTGAGTTTCCTTTCGAAATCGGCGCTACATCTTTCGTAATTGTTTCATGAGTTTTTAGGCCTGAAACCATACCGTTTTCTGCAGCCGCTGGTGAATTTACAGTTTCCTTAATTTCGGGTTTTTCGCCCTGAACCGATACCGTTTTTGAAGCTTCGTTTTTGATGTTTTCGGAAACAGGATCAGTGGAATTCTGGGCCAGGTTCTGCTCTTCAGAATTAAGCCAGCTCAACGAATCTGAAAAGTACAAAGCAGTTGGCAGCACCAGGAAAAACAGCAACGCCGGTAACCAGAAATAACGATAATTCCGGCGCGGTTTCAGTCGCTGGTTAATGTTGGCCCAATCCTGCGGCGAAAGCTCGCCTTCAAAATCGTAAAGCTTTTTCCCGATCCCTTCTTCCCAATCGTTATCAACTCGCATATTTACAGGAATTTATTTTTTCTAACTTTTTTTTCAGCATTGTTTTCGCCCGCGCCAATTGTGAACGCGAAGTAGCTTCCGCAATGCCCAGCATGTCGGCAATTTCGGCGTGGCTGTAACCTTCAACCACGTTCAGGTTAAAAACTACTTTGTAGCCTTCCGGCAATTCGTTTATCAAGGCCATCAATTCCTGGGCGCTTAATTCATCCAGTCCGTTGGTTTGGGTTTCGTCCGAAACTTCCAGTTCATGACTGTCCTGGTGGTTATAATGTTTGACGTTTCTCCGGTAATTATTGATTGCGGCATTTACAAAAATTCTGCGGATCCAGCTGCCGAAAGCACCGTCGCGGTAAGTATGAATATTCTTGAAAACCGAAACAAAAGCATCCTGGAAAATATCATCTGCTTCGAAATCGGTTTTAGAATAGCGCAGGCAAATACCTTTCATGCGCTTGCCGTAAAGCCGGTAAAGCGCTTCCTGGCAGGCGGGTTTGCCTTTTTTGCAGCCTTCGATTATTTCCTGTTCTGTAAGCAAATGCGTAGGTTGGTTTGTTTCCGGAGTGTCTTGTTTGGTAAAAAGCGAAGGCCAGCGGCCGCCGATTTTACTGAATGTTTACCGTTACCGTAGAGGTACTGCAGTTGGTGCCCTGGCAAATGCTGTACTGGAAACTATCGGTAATATTATGCAGCGGCGTAGAGGTCATATACACAATTCTGGAATTGGTTCCTGAACCGATAACCTGCAAACTGCCATAACTGCTTTGGTTAATAAAATGGATGGAAATAGTTGGAGCGTTGGTACACCAGATATCGTTGGCCGCTACATTTATTGCCACCGAATCTACCACTTGGTTGTGCAGCAAATTTACCACATCTGGATTAGCCGTGAGCGTGCAGTTTGGAACAGCTGGTTTAACTCTGATCGTTACTTTAGCCATTGATGAACCAATAGAATACCAAAGCACATCTGTTCCGGTAAAATTGGCTTGCGGGGTGTAAACAAGTTGGTGATTGCTGTTCAGGGTTGCTAATCCGGAATCTGGCCGGCTAATGATAACCGGGATTTTATTGCAGGTAATATCGTTCTGCAGGATATTAATAACGGAACTTTGGTTCGCATAAACCGAAACGGTATCATCGGCGACAAAAACAGTGCATGGGTTGCCAGTCGAATCGGCTTGAACCGTAATGATCACGCTGGCTGAAATGCAATTCGGGCCGATGCAGACTTTATAATTTACCGAATCGCGGCCTACAAAATTGGTTTCTGGCTGGTAAAAAACGCTGCCCGGCGTGCCGGTAGGCTGTATGGTACCATGCATCGGCTTACCGAATTCTACCGTAGTTTGCCCGGATATGGTATCGTTGGCAAGTACATGTAATTGGATGGCCTGGTTTTTTGTAGTGGTATAAAAATCGTTGCGAACCACCAAGGTCGAAGCCAGAAGTGGAGCAGTATCTTCTTCAAACTTATCGCAGCCGCTTAGTAGAAAAACGATGGCAAAAATCCCGGCGAAGTAGTTGAACAGCGATTGGTTTTTCATTGCAAAATTTAAATTAACAGGAGCGAAGCGCAAGCTTCAGTACCAAGACACACCGTTTGGCCAAAACGCTGCTTGGGTTTGATAAAAAATATTAAAAGGCAATATAACAGAGAAAAGCGGGATTTCCGAAAGCCTTTTGATTCCCTACTTAACAACAATACCAATAAAAGAGCCTGCTCCGGAAATAAAAAAGGCACCTTTCAAAAGGTGCCTGTAATTATTCACGCAAAAGTTATAAGCTTAAAAATTTGAAAAACGGTAGGGTTTAGGGGTTAAAAAGTGGCGGTTTTTCTCTGCCCGAAAGCGTTTGGTACTTTCTTATGATTCATTTTATCGAAATTAAACGCAACTGTAATTCCCGGCACGCCATATAAATAAGTTGGCGCCATTACAATAGTTGGTTTGCGTCCCCAGCGGTTGCGGTGCGATAAATAAGCCGCGTGTGACGATAAAATACCAATGCCGGCTCCAACAAATACATCACTTTGCCAGTGTTTGTCTTTTAACATCCGGAACGCAGCAACGCTGGTAGCAATTCCATAAGCGCCTACGCCATACCAGTTACTGCGGTGTTTCATTTCGGTGTGCAGAATGGAAGCTGCCAGAAAAGCCTGTGCAGTGTGCCCGGAAGGTAAAGATTCGAAGTCTTCGCCGTTGGGTCTTTCCTGGTTCGTAATATGTTTCAGGCCGTAAACAGTTGCGCCAAAAATCGCTTCCGCTTTCAGAATTACAATGGTGGTGTTCAGCAAGTCATTATTGGAGCGTTGGTTTGCTAAATTGGCAATGGCCAGTTCTACGTAAGGTGCAATCAGAAAAGCATCATCGAGCCAGGTATCAAAATTTGGAAAATTGCGCTGAATGTCTTCGCGGGCATCGTAGGAACTGTAAAAACCGTTGTCTTTAATGGTGCTTACGCCATAACCGATCAATACTGCCGGCACAATGGTAGCTTTAAAAACCTTCGATTTGTAAAAGGGCTGTTTCGGTTTTACTTCCGAAACCGGGTCCTGGTATTTTTGCAATGTATCGGTTTGCTGTGCCAGCGAAAAGTTCGGAAATAAGATCGTGGAAAATAAAGCCAGCAGGCAATAACGGTAAAATTGTGTCATAGAAAAGCGTTTCGGAATTCCGGTTTCTTAAACGTAGGTAAAGATTAAATAGATTTATCTGCGTAGCCAGGTAAAAACGCTAGGGTTTTAAGCTCAAAATTGCTTCTTAAAATATTTCCCAGAAAATTCTGCAAGGCGCTGCAACAGATTTCACTCCAATTGAATCTTATAAAAAGAAACGAACAGCGCTGGCTGCAGCAGCCTCTTCAAACCTGAATTATAAACTGCCTTAAAATTATGAAAAAAGATATTTTGAAACGAAACTTTCTTCCAAAGCTGCGCCGCAGTTTTCTGTTGCCGGCTTTGTTCCTGGCTGCTGTTTCTACCGGTTGCGAAAGATCCTGCACCGACGACCCGGCTCCCGGAAATCAGGCTTGTACCACCGAAGTAACTGTAGAATCGGCCGGCTGCGCAAGCGGCGCTTTTCAAAGCCGCTGGTTTAAGTTGCCGAATGGCGAATGGCTGCAGCCTTTTGAAAATCAGACAAACATTACTAGTGTAGAACCGGGACAGCGCTACACGATCGGCTATGAAATTATGAAACGCGATAACCGCTACGACAAGCAAGTGGTCTGCCTGGCACTGCCACCAACGGGAAAAGCGATCAGGATACTTTGCATGACGCCGATGGAAGTTCCAACTGTATACTGCGATACGTATGTAACGGCCCGCAACGTAAATTGCAGCCTGGGTGCCTGGGGCAATACCTGGCTGCAGCTACATAACGGCCATTATTTACAGCCTTGGCAGAATAATACCGCTACACAAACGCTGGTGGAAGGCGCCCGCTACAAAATTGGTTTCACACCTATGGCCCGCGACAACCGCTACATCAACATAAATACCTGCGCTGCCATGCCTTTAGATTCTATGGCCTGGAGTCCGCAGGTAGTTTCGGTGAATTGCCTGGAACCGGTAGGAGAGAATTAGAGATATATTTCCTATATTTGTTAAGAAGAAAAGCACTTACGGATTTGTGAGTGCTTTTTTGTTTTAAAGAAATGGTAGGGAAGAACCGCGAAAAACTCACAACGCCATTTAAATTAAAAAGCTGTTATGGCTGAAAAAAATACAGATTTTTGTGGGAAACAAGGCCTTACGAAAAAATGAGGATTAAGGTTTTTAATAATATTCTCTTAAACTTGCAGCGGGTTTTAAAATTTGAATGCCTGTTTATCGCTTAAAATTATGGATGTATTAAAACGAAATAATGTGCAAGTGCGTGGCAAAGGGCAAATTCCAATGCTTTTTGCCCATGGCTACGGCTGCGACCAGAACATGTGGCGCTTTATCACGCCAGCTTTCGAAGAAGATTACAAAATTGTGCTTTTCGATCACGTAGGTTTCGGCAATTCCGATATTTCCGGATACACGCCAAAAAAATACGGTTCCCTGCAAGCTTACGCCGACGATATTATAGAAATCTGCGAAACGCTGAACCTGAAAGATGTGATCTTTGTAGGCCATTCGGTAAGCGCCATGATCGGCGTTTTAGCGGCAATTAAAAAACCGAAACTATTTCAAAAACTCATCCTCGTTGGGCCGTCGCCGCGTTATATAAACGAAATTGGTTACACCGGCGGCTTTTCCAGGGAAGATATAAATGGTTTGCTCGAATCGTTGGATAGTAATTACCTGGCTTGGGCCGCGGCCATTGCGCCGGTAATTATGGGCCACGCCGATAAACCCGAACTTAGCGAAGAACTGGCCGCCAGTTTCTGCCGCAGCCATCCGGAATTCGCTAAAAATTTCGCCTATCTAACATTTCTTTCCGATAACCGCGAAGACCTGAAAAAACTCCGGACGAAATCGCTGATCCTGCAATGCAAAGAAGATGTGATCGCGCCCATGGAAGTAGGCGAGTACCTGAAAGCTAATATTGCCGACAGCGAAATGGTGGTTTTAGAAGCTACCGGTCATTGCCCGAACTTAAGTGCCCCTAAAGAAACCATTAAAGCCATACAAGATTTTCTGCATGCCGAAACGGTAGGGAAAAACGCCTAAAAAGTCAGCCCGATTTACCAGAAAACAAACCGGGCACTTTCAGAGAAAATGGATAGAACAGAATTAAGGAAAACCAACGGCGATGTATTTTTTGAGGCAACGCGCGAAGCCGGAAATTCCTATATTCTGGTGAATTGGGTGGGCCTGCAAAGTCTGGAAACTATCATGATGGGTGCCAATCAGATACTCGCCATGCTTCGGCAGTGCCCTGCTTTTGCCATTCTAAACAGCAACAAAGAACTGATCGGTCCCTGGGATGAAGGCGCACTTTTTCTAGGCAATACTTGGGCACCCAAAGCCCGTTTGCTGGGCGTTAAAAATTTTGCGCACGTGCTGGCACCGGGCATTTACGGCAAACGCGCCGTTCAGTATTTTCTGCAAAGCGCAGAAAAACACCTGCAGGTCCAGACCTTTGAAACGGACCAGGAAGCGGCCGAATGGTTGCTTTCCGCTTAAAACAATTTTGCATTTCAGGATTGTTGCCAGGCTTAACCGTTTTCAACCTAACAAACTGATCCGCGTAACCAAAAGGAACACATTCATATTCATTCAAAATAACTAACGCATTTTCCAGCCGCGTAAATGACACAGGAACTGAAGAACGCTTTCGGGAAGGTTTTTATAACCATAACGGTAGACCAGAAAAACCGCTGGATCGCTACGAACTGGCTCGGTTACCAGACCGAAGAGAGTATTAAAGCGGGCGCGGGAGCATATTAAAGGCGGTAAAAGAAAATGGTTTTAACTGCGTTTTAAACGATACTACCCAGTTAGTAGGTAGCTGGAACCATTCCCTGGACTGGGTACTGAACGAATGGGCGCCGCGGGCAGCCAGCACAGGTATCCGGTATTTAGCCCTTATCTCCTCTCCGGAATCTTTTGCCGATTTATCCGCTTCTTCCTTCGACGCCAACATAAAAGCATTTGAGGTAAAGCGGTTCGCAAACCGCGCCGACGCCGAGAATTGGCTACGTCAGTTTTCACTCAAATAAATATTCTGTAAATCACACATTCACGCTTAAAACGAGCAATAATTACCCATGGAAAGAATAGTAGTATTAAAGAAAGTTTTCGGCGAAGAATATTTACGTTTAGAACTCATGGCAGATGATGCTTTTATAAATGCGCAATGGTCGGGCGTGCAATCGGTAGAAACCGTGATGGAAGGCGGCAACAAAATTCTGGAAATGATAAAGGAAAGCGGCTGCAGCAAATTGCTCAACAGCAACAAAAACGTGATCGGCTCCTGGGATCTGGCGCTGGAATGGGCTGAAAACGAATGGGCGCCTGGCGTGCGTGAAGCCGGTTTACGTTACCTGGCCCAGGTAGTTCCTTCCAGTTATTACGCCGCCATGACCATCGAAAGCCTGCTACCCCGCATAGACGGCAATTTCGAGATCCGCACGTTTGAAGAAGATAAAGATGCCGAAGCGTGGTTGCTGTCGGTTTAGAAGCATCTTAAGCCGGTTTTAGCAATTAAGAATCGCTATGGTTTTAAGCTGAAAAAGTGCCGGGAGGGGTGAGGTTTTGCTTTGATGGAATATCTCGCAAGTTTAGCTGCAACTTGTGAGATTTTTATTTAGCCAGACAGTAAAGGCGGAAGCATGGTGATTTTTTATCAACGACTTTTTCTTCCTAAAACCCTATCGTTTTCATAGCCAGCAGCTTTGGTTGCCTTGCAGGCAAGGTAAGTTGCAAACTTACCAGAATTTAATCCACAAGTTCCGGCTGCGCCTAAACTTGCGGAATGAACGTTAATACATAACCTAGCATCGCTCCGCCAATTACAATAAAAGCACTGTTCAGTTTTTTGAAATAAAACACCACCACAAAGCTGATAACAGCAATTAATATAGCGCGCCAGTCGGTTAACGTATCGCGGCTCATTTCTACCATTACCGCCAGAATTACTGCCACCGAAGCTACATTCACCGCATCCAGAAAGGCCGAAAGTATCGGAGATTTCCGTAGCCTGGGAATAAGCGGATTCAGCATAGCCACAAATAAGAACGAAGGCAGGAAAATACCAATCGTTGCCGCCAAAGCTCCCCAAAAACCACCCAGTTGCCAGCCAATAAAAGTAGCCGTAGAAAGTACCGGTCCGGGCGTGAACTGGCCAACTGCCACTGCATCTATCAGTTCCTTTCGCGTGAGCAGCCCTTTGCTTACCAGTTCAGCATCCAGAAAAGCGAACAGCACATACCCGCTGCCATAAAGCAAGGCACCCACTTTCAGAAAACTCAGCAATATTTTGAAATTACTGATCTGGAATTCTTCTCCGGCCGTTTGCAGTAATAAAAGTGGGGAAATGGCTGGAGCAGTTTTTCGAAAGCTTTTGATAAAATAAAGCAAAATACCAACTACACCACAACTGAAAAGCGCCACAATTTCATTTACGCCGAATAAACAAATTACCAGCGTTATAGTCCCCAAAACGCCCAGCTCCAGATTTTTCAAAGCCTTTTGCCCCAGCGAAATTACCGCCGAAAGTATAATAGCAATAACCGCCGGTTTTATGCCATAAATAAAAGGCGCCACTTCCGGAAGCTGCCCGTATGCGCTGTAAAGCCAGGCAAACCCCATGGTAATAAGCACTGCCGGCAAAATAAATGACAAACCTGCTACGATCAAACCCGCCCAACCAGCTCTTTCGTGCCCGCAATGCATGGTCATTTCTGTAGAATTAGGACCGGGAATTAAATTCGTAGCCCCGATCAGATCCAGAAAATGCGCCTGGCTAATCCACTGCCGTTTCTTCACCACTTCATCTTCCATCATGGCAATATGCGCTGCCGGGCCACCAAAAGAAATAGCGCCAAGTTTCAGGAAAAGCCCGGCAATTTCGGTTAAGTTGCCTTTCTTGTTTTCAGTCATGGATTTTTTTAGTGGATTAATGTTTTGCAAATGTAATGTAGATACGTTCCAGTGCAACGGCTAATTCTTAGAAACTGTTTTAAAAGCCATTAGCAACGTTTAAGCATTACTGAGATCATTGCTATATATACCATCGATTGGCTGTTCATTCTGTTCTTCTCATAATCTTTATTCAGACGCCTTGCATGCAG
>NZ_JBHSKT010000017.1:0-11659 GCF_042657365.1 Adhaeribacter terreus
ATCTCTTCCGTTTTTCTTTCTTTTGATGGGTACTCACCGAGGTTTTGAATAGTTGGTCGAATAACTTTCTTAACCAAAGTGGGTACTTTTTTTATCCCGATAATTCACTTTTAAAACAGTTTCTAAGATTTTTAAAAGTTCATTGTATTTTAAATCTCCAAAATTATAATAAACAAAACAGGCTCTTTCAATATAAACTAAGTTTTCAGGATCAAATTTATATGCTTTAATTAAATGTTCCCGTGCTTCTTGTATTTCTCCGATTAGTTCATAGCAATTACCTTTTATATAAAATAGCCTCGCCATCAACTGTTTTGACGAATGTTTTGAATGCTTTAATATTTGCTCTTGTATGCCATTTAGTCTATATAATGCTGATTTAGCTTTTAAATATTTAATGTCTTGATAACATTCATTTAATTCTCTCTGGTATTCACCTTCAAGTAAATTAATAGTTTCTTTAAATGCTGAATGTAAGTAATCAATTAAATAATCAACCTTCTTGGATATATTAAAAATTTCCTCTTTGTGAAATTCTTCAATTTCTAAAAGCTTAAGTTCATCATCTGATTTAATTTTTCGATCAAAAATTTCAATAAAGGCCTCTAATTGTTCACTCGAGGGTTTGGTAAAGTTTGGAAATTTATCTAATTCTTTTTCAAGATTATTTTCGTCTATTTTATAACCTACTTTTTTAAATAATCTAAATTTAAGTAACTCCTCTAAAAAAGCTTGTGATCTTATAAAAGAATAACTTGATCTAGATTCTTGTAAATTATAAACTTTTTCATATTCCTCTTTTGACGAATTTATTACTTGGTATAGCCTTTGCTTAAAACTCTTATCATTTTTTAAGAATATATCTATGCCTTTACCAATTCCATAACTAGCTATAGATTCAACAATGAATGAAATCATAATTTTAAAGGGCTCTATTTTAAATTATTTATTATTTTACAATTATAACATTTAATACTTTATTTCAACCTTATCTTCAAACTAAAACGCTACCCTTTCCCACTCAAATACTCCCCTCTTCCCATTCAAACCCCAAACTTCCCATTTCCCTCAAATTTCCGTACCTTCGCAGCAGTTTCTATCTCAACCAGAACACTGCAATATGCAAGCTACCAAAATAGAACCGTATAAACCTGTAAATCACATCCGTATCGTTACGGCTGCCTCCCTTTTCGACGGCCACGATGCGAGTATCAATATTATGCGCCGCATCATTCAGGCCTCCGGCGCCGAAGTAATTCACCTGGGCCACAACCGTTCCGTGCAGGAGATCGTGGATTGCGCCATTCAGGAAGATGCCCAGGCAATTGCGCTTACCTCCTACCAGGGCGGCCACGTGGAGTACCTCAAGTATATGTTCGACCTGCTGAAGGAAAAACATTCCGGCCACATTAAGATCTTTGCCGGCGGCGGCGGCGTAATTCTGCCCACCGAAATTAAAGAGCTGGAAGGCTACGGCGTAACCCGCATTTATTCCCCGGACGACGGTCGGGCAATGGGCCTGCAAGGAATGATCAACGATATGTTGCAGCGCTGCGATTTCCCGACGGGCCAGAACCTGAACGGCGAAGTAAAGCACCTCAAAAACAAAGACGTTAAATCCATTGCCCGCTTAATTTCCGCCGCCGAAAACTTCCCCGAAGATTACGCCAAAATAAGAGAGCAAATTATCGGAAAACCAACAACCAACAACGAACAACCAACAACTCCGGTGCTGGGAATTACCGGAACCGGCGGCGCGGGTAAATCATCGCTGGTAGATGAACTGGTACGTCGTTTCCTCATCGATTTCCCTACCAAGACCATTGCCATTATTTCTGTAGATCCGAGCAAGCGCAAAACCGGCGGAGCCTTATTAGGTGACCGCATCCGGATGAATGCCATCTCGAACGAGCGCGTTTATATGCGTTCTTTGGCCACCCGCCAGAGCAACCTGGCTTTGAGCAAATACGTGCAGGACGCCGTAGACATCGTAAAAGCCGCCCACTTCGACCTCATCATCCTGGAAACGTCCGGCATTGGCCAATCCGATACCGAAATTATTGAGCATTCCGATGCCAGCCTTTACGTAATGACCCCGGAATACGGTGCCGCCACGCAGCTGGAAAAGATCGATATGCTCGATTTTGCCGACATCATCGCCCTGAACAAATTCGACAAGCGCGGCGCCCTCGATGCCATCCGCGACGTAAAGAAACAATACAAGCGCAACCACCAGCTCTGGGACGTTTCCGACGACGACATCCCGGTTTTCGGCACCATCGCTTCGCAGTTCAACGACCCGGGAATGAACCGTTTATACAAAGCTGTAATGGCCAAAATAAGCGACAAAACCGGCGTAACCTTCGAAACCCACCTGAGCACTTCCTCCGAAATGAGCGAGAAAGTGTACATCATTCCGCCAAGCCGCACCCGCTACTTATCAGAGATTTCGGAGAACAACCGCAACTACGATAAGTGGGTACGCGAGCAGGCCGAAATTGCGCAGAAACTGTACGGCCTTCGCAAGTCGGTAGAAACCATTTCCGGAATGGACGTAGAAGACAAAGACCGCCTGGTAAAACAGCTGGAATACGCCTACGAAGAAACCGCCCTGAAACTGGACGGCCAGAACAAAAAACTGCTGGAAAACTGGGAAGCGAAACGCAAGTCTTACAAAGATGAATTCTTCGTTTTCAAGGTCCGCGATAAGGAACTGAAAGTTGCCACCCACACCGAAAGTTTATCGCATTTACAGATCCCGAAAGTGGTAACGCCAAGCTACCAGGCCTGGGGCGATATTCTTAAATGGAGCCTGCAGGAAAACGTACCGGGCGAATTCCCATACACTGCCGGCGTGTTCCCGTTCAAGCGCGAAGGCGAAGACCCGACCCGGATGTTTGCCGGCGAAGGCGGACCGGAACGCACCAACCGTCGTTTCCACTACGTGTCTCTGGGGATGCCAGCCAAGCGTCTTTCCACGGCTTTCGATTCGGTAACGCTTTACGGCGAAGACCCGGATCACCGTCCCGATATTTACGGTAAAATTGGTAACTCCGGCGTGAGCGTTTGGAGCTTAGATGCGGCTAAAAAACTGTATTCCGGCTTTAACCTTGCCGATCCGAAAACCTCGGTTTCGATGACCATTAACGGTCCGGCGGCTATCTTAACGGCATTCTTTATGAACGCCGCCATCGATCAGCAGTGCGAACTTTACATTAAAGAGAACGGCCTGGAAGCGGAAGTAAACGCCAAGATCGAAGCCATTTACAAAGCCAAAAAACAGGCGCGCCCAACTTACCAGGGCGAACTTCCGGAAGGCAACGACGGCTTAGGCTTAATGCTTTTAGGCGTAACCGGCGACCAGGTTTTACCAGCCGATGTATACGCTTCTATTAAAGAGCGCACCCTGGCGTCCGTTCGCGGAACCGTGCAGGCCGACATCCTGAAAGAAGACCAGGCGCAGAATACCTGTATCTTCAGCACCGAATTCTCCCTGCGTTTAATGGGCGACGTGCAGCAGTATTTCATCGATCACAACGTCCGGAATTTCTATTCGGTATCTATTTCCGGTTACCACATTGCCGAAGCCGGCGCCAACCCTATTTCGCAGTTAGCGTTCACGCTGGCCAACGGTTTCACCTTCGTGGAATATTACGTGAGCCGCGGAATGGATATCAACGCGTTCGCACCAAACCTGAGCTTCTTCTTCTCTAACGGCATCGATCCGGAATACGCGGTAATTGGTCGCGTGGCGCGCCGAATTTGGGCGAAAGCAATGAAGCTGAAATACGGCGCCAATTCGCGTTCGCAAATGCTGAAGTACCACATCCAAACGTCCGGCCGTTCGCTGCACGCCCAGGAGATCGACTTCAACGACATCCGCACCACGCTGCAAGCCCTGTACGCCATCTACGACAACTGTAATTCCCTGCACACCAACGCCTACGACGAAGCGATCACCACGCCAACCGAAGGTTCCGTTCGCCGTGCCATGGCCATTCAGCTGATCATTAACCGCGAATTAGGCTTAGCCAAAAACGAAAACCCGCTGCAAGGCTCCTTCATAATCGAAGAACTTACCGACCTGGTAGAAGAAGCCGTATTAATGGAATTCGATAGAATTACCGAACGCGGCGGCGTGTTAGGTGCAATGGAAACAATGTACCAGCGCGGCAAGATCCAGGAAGAAAGCCTCTACTACGAAACCCTGAAACACACCGGCGAATACCCGATCATCGGCGTAAACACCTTCCTAAGCAGCCAGGGTTCTCCTACTATCATCCCTTCCGAAGTAATTCGCGCCACCGAAGAAGAAAAGCAGTTCCAGATCTCCGAAATGCAGAAACAGCACAAGCGGAACGAAGATAAAATTCCTGGTTTGTTGAAAGGCCTGCAGGAAAAAGCTATTCGGAACGAAAATATCTTCGATGAACTGATGGAAGTTGCTAAATATTGTACCTTAGGTCAGATTACGAATGCATTGTTCGAAGTTGGCGGCCAGTATCGTCGGAATATGTAAGCAAATCCGCCCTGATAAAAGGTCAGGAATTTTGAGTAAAAAAGGAAGCTGTACAGCTTCCTTTTTTGTTTTGGGGTGGTTTGAAAATGGTAGGGTTTTGAGGTGAAAAAGTCAAACCATTTATTCGGCCACAGCATTGCGTCATTCCGAGCGAAGTCGAGGAAACTTATGAGGCCGTATTGCCGAAATCACTCTTCCTCAATCACATCATTCAAAAACTTAAGCAACGGATTCCACTTTTTAATTAAAGCTTCCTTTTTACTTCGGCTCCAGTTCTTTAATTGCTTTTCTCTTTCTATGGCGTGTGTTGGCGAATCGAAACGTTCGTAGTAAAGCAAATTGTAGCAGTAATACCTTCCGGCAAACGTAGCTTTGTTTCCGCTGTTCTCAAAATGCTGCCGCATTCTGGTTCGCAAATCGTTTGTCACCCCGATGTAGAAAGTAGAGCGGGTATGATTCGTAGTAATGTAAACGAAGTAGTTGCAATTGAACATAATGCCGCAAAACCTAAAATGTGGCCTCATAAGTTCCCTCGGCGTAGCTCGGGATGACCAGAAAAATGGTAGGGTTTTAGTGTGAAAAAGTCAAAGTTTCAAGTGTCCAAAAATATTGCGTCATCCCGAACGAAGTTGAGGGAACTTATAAAGCCAGTATCTGAAAATAGCCCCATAAGTTTCCTCGGCTTCGCTCGGAATGACGCAAGGATGTAGGCATTGAATAAAAAAAATGGCCCGCCGTTGTTAGTGTTTTCACCAACAACCTAAACTTCAAACACCACCAAAAACGCTATACTTTTCGGGTATAAAACCCGGAGCACCAAGCGAAATAGATCAATACATTTCCAGAATTGTAACCTATACGAAGTTTTGCCCGGCCGTTTGACCGGGCGCCGTTGGAGATACATGCTTACAGATGAAAATCGCCGGCGGCTTCGGGTTGATAAATTACTTTCTCGATCACGTAGCTGATGGTGGTGCCGGTGGGCACTGGCAACTCTACCACATCGCCTTCTTTGCAGCCTAAAATGGCAATGCCCACGGGCGCTAAAATGGAAACTTTGCGTTCGTTAATGCTCACGTCCTGCGGGTAAACCAGCGTAATTTCAAACTCTTTTTTGCTTTTCAGTTCCCGCAGGCGCACTCTGGAATTCATGGTGACCACGCAATCCAGAATATCTTCCGATTTTACCTGGCGGGCGCGTTTCAGTTCAATTCCCAACTGGGTGGCATACTTGCTGTTACCATTGTTACCGCGCTGCAACTGCACAACTTCGTGCAGGCGTTGATGGTCTTTTTGTGTTACATATATATTGTTCATATTAATTAGGAATTAAGTTATGGCCTTTCGTTAAACTGTTGCTGTTCTGGTTGCCGTTCTGCCCGAAATAGATCTGCGCAAAGCTCTGGTTCCTGCCCTGCTCTACCCTTCTGAAAACTTTGTCCGGCGAAATATCCTTCAGGCTTGCAAATCCGCAGGCTTCCATTACCTCTATGGTTGCTTTTATGGTATTGCGGTGGAAGTTGGCTACGCGCACTTTTTTATCCGAAACATCGAGACCTTTGTACAAGCTTTTTTCCTGCGTGGCAATACCAACCGGACACTTTCCGGAATCGCATTGCAAAGCCTGAATACAACCGAGTGAGAACATAAAACCGCGCGCGCTGTAGCACATATCGGCACCTAAAGAAATGGTTTTTATGATGTCAATTCCAGTGATAATTTTTCCAGCCGCGATCAGTTTAATTTCTTTGCGCAAACCGTAGTATTGCAAACGGCTGTGCACAAAACTCAGCGCATCGTTCAGCGGCATACCCAGGCTATCGGTAAATTCCAGCGGAGCGGCACCGGTTCCGCCTTCAGCGCCGTCTATCGCAATGAAATCCGGGAACAGATTGTTGTGCTTCATCTCCAGACACAGTTGCTCAAATTCCTCTTTATTTCCCAGACACAACTTAATGCCAACCGGTTTTCCTTCCGAAAGCACCCGCAGTTTTTCAATGAAAAGCAACATGGTAAACTGATCGGAAAAAGCGCTGTGCGACGGCGGCGAAGCAACCGTGGTGTGCGGTTCCACTTTCCGAATGGCGGCAATTTCCGGGGTGTTTTTCGCGGCCGGCAGAATACCGCCGTGGCCCGGTTTGGCGCCCTGGCTCAGCTTGATCTCCACCATTTTAATGTTCGGGTGGGCCATCTGCTCTTTAAACAGCTTTTCGTCGAAATTTCCATCTTTGTTGCGGCAGCCGAAATAACCGGTACCAATTTGCCAGATTAAATCTCCGCCTTCCTGCAGATGAAACGGACTAATGCCGCCTTCGCCGGTGTTGTGGGCAAAGTTGTCGAGCTTCGCGCCGCCGTTTAAAGCCATCACCGCCGTTTTACTCAAAGAGCCATAACTCATAGCCGAAATGTTCAGAATACTGGCATTATACGGTTGCTTGCATCGACTACTACCCACGTTCACGCGCAGGTCTTCGAGTTTTAAATGCGCCGGAAACATGGCGTGCGCCAGCCATTCGTAACCAATTTCCTGGCTGTTGGTTTGCATGCCGAAAGGTACCGTTTGCTTTACGTTTTTGGCCCGCTGGTACACAATGCTTCGCTGCCGACGGCTGAACGGTTTGCCATCCAGATCAGACTCGAAAAAGTATTGCCGCATTTCCGGACGAATACTTTCGAAAAAGTAGCGGAGATAGCCTAAAAGCGGGTAATTACGGAGAATGGCGTGTTTTTTCTGAAACAGGTTCTGCACCAGAATTAAATTCAGCGGCACCAGTAAAACCAGCAGCCACAACAGCGCCGGGTTCGAAAACGAAAACGCGATAACCGCAGCATAGCCTGCCGCAAATGCCATTGCAAGCAATTGCCGAATGCTCATATTCATGACCATTTGAAAAAAGGAATTTTGAAAAAAATTAAGAAATTAAAGGTTCAGGCGCAGGCCTGAGATAAAGGAAAGGCGGTTTTGTTGGTCGGAATTGTGCGGTCCGACCTACTTGTTAAAGTCTTTTTGAGCCGTGAAAAACGGCAGGCAATAACCATTCAGCATATCGCTCTGCGATACGTGGTGCGACGAAGCTACGAAACCAGTAAGCTGGATTGCTTCTAAAGACCATATTTCCGTGAATGGGATCATAAATATAACTTGCTGCAAATATTGCTATTTTTAATCAAATCAAAAAGAATATTCGGTTTATTAAAAATGCTGTTGTTCCTGCTTCAAGGCTTTTTGTTGCCGCTTTTATCAGGAACGTTTTTGTTTTGATTTTAGTGCCTTAATTAACTTTTAGTTTTCTTTGCTGCGTTTATAAATTCTTACGGAAATAACCGGCTTTTGTGAGAAATAAGTTTTGAAAATCTTAACACTTTTTAAAGCTTACAGCATACCGTTTTTGCATCGCGAGAAAAAGAAGAATCTCTTCAAGTTTCATTAAATCAGCTTTTGACTTTTTGCACCTGCAAGCATACCATTTTACGGCAAAATATTATGAGCAGCAATTAGTGAAGTTTACAATTTCCTTTTATCAAGGAGAAAATAAACCTCGAAAAGCTGATCCAAAACACTGTTAACAACTGTTTCAGAAACTTAATCCGGCATTTTCAAACCTGATACCTTACTGTTTACCAGCGGCTTAATACTTTTCACCCAAAATTTCTATTCGTAACTTTATTTTAACACAACTATGGAAACATTTGGCCTGAACCAGCGTTATGCAAGTAACTATTACATTTTAAACTGCTCCGATGAGAAAATTTACTGCAATTTCGTCCTTGCTTGTGCTTGGCACCGTTGGTTTATTGGTTACTGCATGGCTTAATCCTGTAGATATTGAACTGAATTTCTCCGACGAAGAAACTTATCTTTATCTCTAAGCTTAATTGCTTCCTTAAAAATATAGAAAAGCAACCCGCTGTGGTTGCTTTTTTGCTTTCAAACCCTACCGTTTTCGGCTGATTCTGAGCTAAAAATTAGGCAATACCAAATTCAGCTTATACTTTTGCAGCGAACATTTGAGACACGACATTGAATACTCTAAAAGAAAAGATCAGCTACATCATCGGCCGCGACATGGCTGGCAACTTCAGCAAGCAAGGCATTGAAATAGAAGCAGATGCATTACTTGCCGGTTTGAAAGATGCTATGGGCGGAAAACCTTCGGCTTTAAGCGCTGAAGAAACGCAGCAAACCATGATGCAACTGCAGCAGGAAATGGAGCAGAAATTCCAGGAAAAAGCGGGTAAAGCCGGTGAAGCCAACAAAAAAGAAGGCCAAGAATTTTTAGCTGCCAATAAAAATAAAGCGGGTGTAATTACTTTACCGAGCGGCATGCAATACGAAGTGCTGAACGAAGGAACCGGTAAAACCCCGGGCCGTACCGATAACGTAACCACGCATTACAAAGGCACTTTAATAGACGGTACCGTTTTCGATAGTTCTTACGAGCGCGGCCAACCAGCTACTTTCCCGGTAAACGGCGTAATTGCTGGCTGGACCCAGGCTTTGATGATGATGAAAGAAGGTGCTAAATGGAGACTTTACATTCCTTCGGAATTGGCTTACGGTGCACAAGGCGCTGGCGCGGATATCGGACCGAATGCTACGTTGATCTTCGACGTTGAATTACTGAAAGTAAACTAATTTTATAGAACCCGCCCGTGCAATAGAATTTACGGGCGGGTTCTGTTTTCTTCTGCAAACAAATATGCAAGGCTGCAATAAAATTTTGCAATAGAGCCGCACCAGCATGTTCCCTTCCCTCCTATTTATTACCTGATCTTTCTTTCAGCTAAAATGCTGCCGGCTGAACCAGGCTGCACTTTTCCGGCAATAAACCATACCGTTTTGCGAAGGTTCAGCGCATTATTCTTCTTATATTTCCTAATTCGTTTACTGCTTATATTTGAATAAATTTCTACTGAATGGAAAGCAATCATAGCCACAGCCGTGTTTCTACGGCCGGTTTATTAATTTCATTGGGCATTATTTACGGCGATATTGGCACGTCACCGCTTTACGTAATGAAAGCGATCATGGGCGAAGCGCCAATAAACGAAACGCTGGTTTACGGCGGTATTTCCTGCGTTTTCTGGACCCTGACTTTGCAAACCACCGTAAAGTACGTGATCTTAACCTTACGGGCCGATAATAAAGGGGAAGGCGGTATTTTTTCGCTTTATACCCTGGTGCGCCGCAAAGCTAAATGGCTTACAATTCCGGCCATCATTGGCGGTTCGGCTTTATTAGCCGACGGTATTATTACCCCGCCCATTTCTGTTTCTTCGGCCATTGAAGGGTTGCGTATCATAAACCCTGATATCCCTACCGTGCCAATCGTGATTAGTATTCTGATCTTTCTGTTTCTGATGCAGCGTTTTGGCACCCAGACCGTAGGCAAAACTTTTGGGCCGGTTATGTTTATCTGGTTTTTTATGCTGGGTACGCTGGGTATAATAAATATTTTGCACCACCCGGAAATTCTGAAAGCGCTGAACCCGTATTATGGCTACGAGCTGCTGGTTAATTACCCGGGCGGATTCTGGTTACTGGGGGCCGTTTTCCTTTGTACCACAGGTGCCGAAGCGCTTTATTCCGACCTGGGCCACTGCGGAAAAGATAATATCCGGACCAGCTGGATGTTTGTAAAAATATGCCTGGTGCTTAATTATTTAGGGCAGGGCGCCTGGCTTACTTTGCATTACGGCGAAAAACTGCTCCAAAATCCGTTCTATGGTATTATGCCGGAATGGTTCCTGCTTATTGGGATAACGGTTGCTACCATTGCTGCCATTATTGCCAGCCAGGCTTTGATCACGGGTTCTTTCACCTTAATTTCTGAAGCGATCCGTTTGAATTTCTGGCCAAAAGTAAAGCTGAATTACCCTACTAATGTGAAAGGCCAGCTTTTTGTACCCAGTATAAATATTATGCTGCTTCTGGGTTGTATTGGCATTGTACTTTATTTTAAGGAATCGGAGAATATGGAAGCGGCTTACGGCCTTTCCATTACGGTAACCATGCTCATGACAACTATTTTACTTTGCTATTATCTCTATATCAAGAAGTTTTCCCGCATTTTAATTGGTTTATTTTTAGCAGTTTACCTGGGTATTGAGCTATCGTTTCTGGTGGCCAACCTAACCAAATTCCCGCACGGCGGCTGGGTTTCTCTGGCCCTGGGTATTTCGCTGATCTCGGTAATGTATATCTGGTTAAAAGCTTTTAACATTAAGCGGCGCCTTACCGAATATGTACGCTTAAGCACTTACCTGGATAACCTGAAAGCGCTAAGCGCCGACGAAACCGTTCCGAAATATTCTACGCACCTGGTTTTTTTAACCAGTTCTTCTAAAGCTAAAGAAATTGAATCGAAGATCATTTATTCTATCTTTCAGAAACGCCCGAAACGCGCCGATATTTACTGGTTTGTACACGTAGACTCCATGGATGAACCTTATACCATGGAGTACAAAGTACACCACATTGCCCAGAACGATGTGATCCGGATAAATTTCCGCTTAGGATTCCGGGTAGAGCAGCGGATCAACCTGTTTTTCCGGAAAGTGGTTGAAGACATGGTGAAAAACGGCGAGGTAGATATTACTTCCCGCTACGAATCGTTAGGCCGTCAGAATTTAACCGGCGATTTCCGGTTTGTTGTACTTGAGAAATTCCTTTCGTATGAAAATGATCTGCCTTTTAAAGAAAAGATCATCATGCAAACCTATTTCTGGATCAAGCAATTTACCAGTTCCGAAAGCAAATGGTTTGGCCTCGATACCAGCTCCGTAAAAGTTGAAAAAGTGCCGCTCGTAATTAATCCTGTCCAGAAAATCGACCTGGTTCGGATTTATTAGTAATCAGGTTATAATTGAAATTAACTAAAAAAGTGAAAGCCCAGCATTTATGCTGGGCTTTCACTTTTTTAGTTAAAATGCATACCGTTTTTAAATAAACCATTTTTAATTGCAAGTTTCTGAAGATCTGAATATTTTCAGGAGCAATTCTAACGCATAATTTAAGAAACTGTTTTAAAAGTGAATTAGCGGGATAAAAAAAGTACCCACTTTGGTTAAGAAAGTTATTCGACCAACTATTCAAAACCTCGGTGAGTACCCATCAAAAGAAAGAAAAACGGAAGAGAT
>NZ_JBHSKT010000018.1:0-8932 GCF_042657365.1 Adhaeribacter terreus
ATCTCTTCCGTTTTTCTTTCTTTTGATGGGTACTCACCGAGGTTTTGAATAGTTGGTCGAATAACTTTCTTAACCAAAGTGGGTACTTTTTTTATCCCGCTAATTCACTTTTAAAACAGTTTCTTAGGAATTGTTTGAATAATAAAAATTGGCCCTGTTTGAATAATGGTTCTTGGAATCTTTTTGCTGGAATGCAATTCTGTTACAAAAATGCTATCCAAATAATATTTCACTTCCCCTAAGACGACTTCAGGAATTCTAAAAGTAGCAAATAGCGTATCGCCTACTTTTAAATTTTCGGCGTTCAAATCCACATCCAACTGCCCTCCAAATCCCCAAGAATTTGTAGTTGAACCTATTTTTGCAACTAATACCTCTTGAATAGCTTCTTCAGCTTTTAATGTCCAGAAAAATAAATTTAAGTAGGCTGAAGTATCTGAAGTTGCTGTAACAAACTTCTTGCTTTTTGAAAGGTGAATGGTAATTGAATCTTCTGAATTAAAATGGTAAAAATAATATCGGTAGATAGAATCTGAGTAGGCCAATAAATTTGTTTTGCTCCTACTTTTTAAAAAATTATTACGCCACCCTTTAAGCTTTTCTGAGCTCACTAAAATTTTTTTATCAAAAGGTTTATAACCTTCTTTCGCAACCTTTCTAGAAATAGTTGAAGTTAAATATTCTAAATTAGAAATGGTTTCTGCAACACTAATTCTGGCAATTGAAGTATCACTTTTACTTTCACAACAGGAAGAACAGATAATTATGACAACCGATAAAAGAACTAGATTTCTCATTTTTAAATCTAAACAATTCCTTTAATAAAGGCATAATAAGTTTCCTCGGCTTCGATCGAAATGACGCAAAAAGGAAAAGAATTTCTATCAAAATTTGCGTAGTCAAATAGCTACATATATATTTGTAGCCAAATAACTACATAATGAATTTAAGACGCGACGTTTTCCAGGCCATCGCCGACCCAACCAGAAGGGCCATTTTGCTGCTGGTAGCTTCCCAGGCCATGACGGCCGGAGCCATCGCCGCCAATTTCGACACCGCCAGGCCTACCGTTTCCAAGCATTTGCAGATCCTTACGGAGTGCGAATTGCTGAAACAGGAACAAAACGGCCGGGAGATCTACTACCACCTCAACGCCAAAAACATGAAAGCAGTAGCCGATTTCCTGGAGCCTTTCCGTGAAATGTGGGACGACCGTTTCAACAAACTGGAAGCTATTATGAAAGCGAAAATACAGGAAGATCAAAAGAAAAAATAAGCCGGAGGGAATCAGGAAGATCGGTTAACCGAAGAAAAGTCCCCCTTTGGAGGGGGTTAGGGGGAGGATTTTCACGATATTGAAGATAAACATTGCGAAGATTCTCCCCTTGAGGGGAGTTAGAGGGGAGTTTTTCCTACATGCGATCACATCCCTCCGGCTCCCCTCAAGAGGAGAGTATCAGGAAACGTAAAATCAGATAATGGCGTCCTCCCCCTACCCCCCTCCAAAGGGGGACTGGGAATACAATACTTTGAAAACAAAAAACGCTAGAGTATTAACCGAAAAACTCGCCTTTTCGAAATCGAACATACGAACTACGAACATTCGAACATTCGAACATTCGAAACCAAAAACGCTATGGAAAAGAAGACAAAAATACACGCCGAAGACGGCAAACAGGACCTGGTAATTACCCGCGAATTTGAGTTGCCGCTGGAATACCTGTTCAAAGCCTACGAAGACCCCGAAATTGTGGCGCAGTGGATGGGCACCAACGTGCTGAAACTGGAAAGCAAAAACCACGGCAGCTGGCACTTCGAAACCACCGATCCGAAAGGAAACAAGCACGGCTTTCACGGCGTGATCCACGAATTTGTGCCGAACCAGAAAATTATCCGCACCTTCCAGATGGCAAACACGCCGTTTCCGCCGCAACTGGAATTCCTGGAATTCGAAACGCTATCGGAAAGCCGCAGCAAACTCACCATGCAGATCGTGTACCGCTCCGCCGCCGACCGCAACCAGATGCTGCAACTGCCTTTCGCACAGGGCATAAACATGGCGCACAACCGCTTAGAAGAAGTCGTAAAATCGTTAATTTAAACTTATGAAAAAGAGAAACAAGATCATTTACTGGGTGGCTACCGTCTGGCTTTCGTTGGGCATGGTTTCCAGCGGAGCGGTACAGTTTTTACAGCTAAAAGAGGAAGTGGACATATTCAACCACCTGCATTATCCGCTTTATTTCCTCACCTTACTGGCCATCTGGAAATTTCTGGGCGTAATTGCCGTGCTTATTCCTAAATTTCCGTTGCTGAAAGAATGGGCCTACGCCGGCTTTTTCTTTGCCATGTCGGGCGCGCTTTTTTCGCATATTGCCACCGGCGACGGCGCGCAGGAAAACTTCGGCCCGGCTTTGTTGTTGGTGCTTACCGCCCTTTCCTGGTACTTCCGCCCCGCCGATCGTAAACTGAAACCGGTTAATTCCTAAGGTCAACCATGAACCCGAAAGTCGATTTTTATTTTCTGTAAGCCGGTTTCATCAAAAGTTTGCAGTCTTCGGTGGAAAACTATAATCAGCAGGAATTTTTAAATTGCCGGAAAAACGCTATCCCTTTTCCCTAAAAAACTCAAAGCAAAAACCAGATGGGTAAATTAGCCGAAATAAAAACGAAGGAAGACTCCGCCAGCGTAACCGATTTCCTCAACGCCATTCCCGACGAAACCAAGCGCCAGGACAGCTTCCGGGTTCTGAAAATGATGCAAAAAGCCATGCAGGAAGAACCAAAAATGTGGGGCACTTCCATGATCGGTTTCGGCAATAAAATTTACAAAAGCCCTACTTCCGGCCGCGAAGTTGCCTGGTTTAAAATGGGTTTTTCGCCCCGAAAAGCAAACCTTTCCTTACACCTGATCAATCTGAAACAACACGCCGCCGACCTGGAAAAACTGGGCAAACACAAAACCGGCGAAGGCTGCCTCTACATCAACAAACTCAGCGACGTAGACCTGAACATTCTGGAAGAGATCATTAACAAAACTGCCAAAAATGAGCAATAAAAATACCTTAGCCCCCAACCAACAGAAAGAACTTCTCAGCATTTTAAAAGCACGTTTCGAGAAAAACATGAACCGCCACGAAGGCATTTCCTGGAAAGATGTGCAAACGAAACTGGAAGCTAATCCGGAAAAACTATGGTCGCTGGATAAAATGGAAGAAACCGGCGGCGAACCCGATGTGGTTAGTTTTGATACAAAAACCGGCGAATTCACTTTCTTCGATTGCGCCCCCGAAAGCCCGAAAGGCCGCCGCAGCATTTGCTACGACCACGAAGCGCTGGAATCCCGAAAAGCCCACAAACCCGAAAACAGCGCCATGATGATGGCCGAAGAAATGGGCATTTCGCTGCTAAACGAAGAACAATACCACCAACTCCAGCAAATCGGCAACTTCGACACCAAAACCTCCAGTTGGTTACTTACCCCGCCTGCCGTCCGCAAACTGGGCGGTGCTATTTTCGGAGATCGCCGCTTCGATAGGGTTTTCGTGTACCATAACGGCGCGGAATCTTATTATGCGGCTCGTGGTTTTCGGGGTTGGTTGCAGGTTTAAAAGATTGTATTGTTATGTTGAAAAGCTTTCGGACTTAAAAACGCTATGCTTTTCGGCTTAAAAACTCATTCTTAAGATAGAAATAGTTGAAAGTTTCTAGTTTGTCATCCTGAGCAACGTCGAGGGAACTTATGGGGCCTTTAACTGAATAAAAATTGCTTTTTTTCAGAAACAGGCTTTATAAGTTCCCTCGGCTTCGCTCGGGATGACGCAAAAGATTAAAAGCTCAAAGAGTAGAGTAAATCGACATTTAAATTTACAAACTAGCAATACTTATTCTTTGCCTTAATTCATTAAATTTAAAGGAATTAAACTTCAATTTATGAAGAAGGCCAACCTACAAGCTCTAACTTATCCCCTGCTCTTTTTATTTTTCATCATCGCTTCCTGCAATGGACAAGTTAAAGCTCCCCATGAAAACGCTAGGGAAAATGCTCCAAAAACTGCCGCTGCTATTCAAACAAAAATCAGGAAGATCCCGGGAATAAACAAAGCTGGAAATGTGCATTGCGGATTACAGGATAAGGACGGGAATATGTGGTTCGGAACTACCGGACAAGGAATTTACCGCTATGATGGAAGCTCGTTCACCAATTTCACCGTGAAAGATGGACTGTCTAGCAATATTATCTATTCCATTTTAGAAGATAAAACCGGAATTATCTGGATCGGTACGGATATCGGGATTGTGTGTCGTTATGACGGAAAATCATTTACCCCAATTTCGCTTCCATCCGGCGATGGCCAGGATCTTTTGCCGAACGCGTTGCCAACCAATAATCCGCGCGTAAAGAATCCGGTAAACTGCATTTACCAGGTTAAAAACGGCAGGCTTTGGTTTGGTACTCACAAAGGCGTTTATCAATACAACGGAAAATCTTTTACCCGCTTTCCCCAAAAGGAAGTCGTAGCCAACGAAAATAACCTCCGTCTGGAAGCAACCTATAATATTTTAGAAGATCGAAACGGGAATATGTGGTTTTCTACCTGGTTCGAAGGATTGATTCGCTACAATGGGAAAGTCATCACCAATTTTAAACCAAACAACGAGGTCTGGTTTTCGGGGCTGCTGGAAGATAAAAATGGCAACATCTGGATAGGCCGAAGAGACAAAGGCGTGGTGCGCTACGATGGCAAAACTTTTACCAATGTGGTACAGCACGGCATACTGGATTCCTGCGGTGTAGACGCGATGTTGCAGGATAAAGCAGGCAATATCTGGATAAGTACGGAGTTTGGCAAAATAACCGAACGGGAAACCAAAGGCGGCCTGTGGCGCTACGACGGTAAAACGTTCAAAAACTTTACTACCAAAGACGGCCTGCCGGAGAACGCAGCCTTTTGCCTGGTAGAAGATAAAGCCGGCAACCTGTGGGTAGGCACCAGAGGAATGGGTTTGTGCCGGTTCGATGGGAAAAAGTTTACCAGTTTTTCAGAATAAAGAAGCTCAAACTTACAATGGGTTTGAAAGGGCAAAATCTAAAAATTGCTCCGAAGAAAAGCTTTTTTCTAACTTCTGATTTAAAGCTAAAAAAAGCCTGCCTTCTAAAATTGAAAGCACCCTGAATTGCATGGCTTTAGAATCTTAATTGATTACCAATGAAAAAAATCACAGCCATTATCATCCTGACTTTTTACGCAACGTTCCTATTTGGCCAGGCTAAAAAAGCAAAACGAAAAGAAAGCAGTAAACCGTTTGTATTAGGCGTCATCGATGAAGTGCAATCGAAAGTATTGGGTGAAAAACGGACACTGAATATCTATCTTCCGGAAGGGTATGATCCGAAAGATACGGTACGCTATCCAGTTATTTATTTGCTCGATGGTTCCGCGGACGAAGACTTCATTCACATTGCCGGACTGGTGCAATACAACAGTTTCGAATGGATAAACCGCGTTCCCAAATCTATTGTGGTGGGCATTGAAACTGTAGATAGAAGAAGGGATTTCACCTTTCCTTCCACCATCGAAAAAGATAAAAAAGCGAACCCTACCAGCGGCCATTCCGATAAATTCATCGCTTTTTTAGAAACCGAATTACAGCCTTTTATTCAGCGAAAGTACAAGCCCAGTGCATCTAAAACCCTCATCGGCCAATCCTTAGGCGGACTTTTAACTACCGAAATTTTATTTAAAAAGCCCGATCTGTTCAGTAAATACATCATCGTAAGCCCAAGCCTTTGGTGGGACAATGGTTCACTGTTAAGTCAGCAGCCGGGAATTCTGGAAAGTGCATTCAACCAGCCAAAGGAAATTTACATAGGCGTAGGAAAAGAAGGCCTCACACCTACTGAACCGCCACGGGTAATGGAAGTGGACGCCAATGTTTTAGTCGATAAACTGAAGGCCGCAAACAACAAAAACCTGCGTGTATATTTCGATTACCTGCCGGAAGAAAACCACGCTACGATCATGCATCAGGCGGTTTTGAATGCGTTTAAAGTTATCTATTCAAACAGTAAGGTGAAGTAGATTTTCAAGTTCTAAATTTAGGCCTCATAAGATCCATCGGCTTCGCTCGGGATGACAAAAAACGTTCTAATACAGAGCCCCCTCTAATTATCTTTAGTTTCTATATTTACCAATGAAGAACTTAAACTAGCTTTTATCTAATTATGAAAGTCTTGCCCTAACCGTAAACACAAAATAAAATCCAGTTTAGTTTTCTCATCTTCAACTCCATAACATCCGTATACAGCGGATAGCTTAATTATTTAAGTTTCGGTTTGTTACGAATTAATTGTTGGAATTATGAAGAGAAAAATGCAGGAAAGTTTGCTACTGGATCCTGAACTGGAACAGGAGCTAAAACAAGCGTACTATGAGGAAATAACAGCCTTGGATCCGAAGAATTTTTACAACCAGAATGCGGCCAAACACTTGATAAATTTCTATTCCCAGCCGGCGGGCATCGAAGATATTTTAAGAGATTGGATGAAAGCTACGGAACAGCCGTGGGCAAATATTCTTGCAATAAACGAGGAACTTTGGATGCGGATTCATTTTGGTTCGAAGAATCCCAAAGAAACGCACCACATGAAATCGCACGTTCCGAATAAATATGCCACGTTGGTTGTAAATAACAAGCCGAGTAAAAAAGAGGCAGATATTTACCTGAACGGCAAATTTATCAGTTCCACCAAAGAAGCCAAAAAAGGAATTAGGGTGTACAGCGGCAAACCTTATAAACTGCAACTGAAAAGAAACCGAAAAACGTACTGTGAAACGAAGATCATTTTAGACGAACAGGAAGTTCAAACACAGATCTGTAAAGCCAATTAAATGGGTTTGAATTTACGGGGAAGCGCTGGAAGCCCGGAAAGAACATAAACCGAAAAACAGCGCCATGGGAATGGCCGCGGAAATGGGCATCGAGATTTTAACCGAAGAACAATACCGGGAACTGCAGCAACTGGGCAACTTCGATACGAAAACCTCGAGCTGGGTGAAAACGCCGGAAGCTATCAGAGCACTGGGCGGGGCCATCTTTTGCGACCGCCGCTACAACCAGGTTTTCACGTATCACAACGGGGCGGAATCTTACTATGCCGCCAGGGGGTTTCGGGGTTCGTTACGGGTTTGAGTTCGTTGGTTTGAAGTTTTGAAGCCTCTCTTTTAGAGAGGCTTTTGTTTTTATTTTAGGATAGGTCAATTGGAGGCTCAGTTGGTTTTGGAGAATGAGAAAGTTTTGGTTCGATGCAAATAATAATTTTAATATTAACCTTTTGTTACCTGAAAAATCTATATTTGATTAAGATAATAATCTGTTCGGGTTGAAGCATTTAAAACGCATTGAAAATTTTCTGGAGATTATCTACCGAATAAACTGCCAAAATCAAACTAAAAGACATTGGGACGCTTTAAAAAAATCGAGATAAAAGGATTATTTTTTGAAAATTTCAACAAACTATTTGATGATGCACTTATTGAAGCTATTAATTCGACAGATTTGACTGAAAAACAAATTATAGAAAAGCTTGCACCAGAATTTGAAGGTTTATTCTCTAAATATGAGGAGAGCATATCAAATCTATATGCAGAAAAACAAAATATTAATCTTGATAATTTTTTAAAAGTCCACTTTAAAAATCAAAAGACAATAGCTGAAACTAATAAGGACTCTTTCAATCCTTTTTTATCCTACATAAACATTAGCGTAGTTGTTTATAAGAAAATAATCGAACAGACTAAAAGAAAAAAAATTGACAGCACACTTAAAATAAATATCGCACTTTATGGACTTGTATTAAGGCGGGCTCAGCAAATAGTTGATTTACTCCTCAGTGGATTTATTGACGCTGCTATGATTGTTTGGCGTTCGCTTTATGAAAATGCTATTATTCTACTAGTAATTGCAATTGAAAATAATAACGAGCTAGCAGACAAGTTTTTTCAACATTCAATCAAAAACTCTCAAAGGAAAATAGTAAGCTACAATAACAATTACCAAGATCTTAAATTCAAGCCTTTGCCTATTACCACAGAGAAGATTTTAAAGGAGGAAACAGAAAGGCTTAATCAGAAATATGGTAAGGACTTCTTAAGTAATGAATTTGGCTGGGCAGATGACTTGTTTCCAGGTAAACAGAAAGCAAATTTTAAACTCTTAGAAGAAAAAGTTCAAATGAATAGGTTTAGGCCATATTACCTTATCTGTTGTGAACAAATTCATTCAAATTTTAATGCGTTTAACAATTTTATGTCTGGAAGTAAAATAGTACTTCCTAGTCTCCTTAATCAGGAAATAGATATGAAATCATTTATCGATCCGATGCAATATACCGTTGCTATTCTTCACGAAGTAAATGATTACATTTTATATGAATTCTCTACTGAAAAGGAGTTTAATGTTAATAGTTTGTTTACACAAAAGATATTCAACAAATTACAATTCTCCTTTAAACCAAGCTGAAAAAGAAAAAGGGTAAACAATTAAATAAGAGGGAATCATAATGAAATTGTTTTTTGCGGCACTTAAATTTATTTCTTTAAAAGATTTCAAAGATGAATCTATTGAGCTCGTTCCAGGTTTATTGCTTACCCAAAGCCCAAAGGTAAAGCGTGAAATTCTTTCAGAAAAAAATCGAGCAATAATTGGAGTAATTGATTCAAACTTCATTCAACAAAGTGATGCTTTACTATATTATAAATTTGAAGAAAATGATGATTTATTCGCAGGTTTAACAAACTTGTTGATCTTAGAAACTGTTTTAAAAGCCATTAGCAACGTTTAAGCATTACTGAGATCATTGCTATATATACCATCGATTGGCTGTTCATTCTGTTCTTCTCATAATCTTTATTCAGACGCCTTGCATGCA
>NZ_JBHSKT010000019.1:0-5763 GCF_042657365.1 Adhaeribacter terreus
TAAAATTTGGAAGAAAGAAAAAATGCCTGCATCTTTGCACTCCCAATCTGAACGAAGAAAGGGAAAAGAATTGAAATGCTGAAAAGGTCATCTGGTAACGAAAAGCTGCTAATAATAAAGCGGGATTTTAAAGCCAGGTTCTGAAAAAAAGCTTCAGATTTTTTGAAAAAAGATTTGGTAGTTTAAAATAAAAATAAGACCTTTGCACACCGAAAAATAACGAAGCTTATTGAGTAGGAAAATAAAAAAGAGAGAATAGCTTCACCGGAAGGGTTGAGGGGATAAGATAAAAAAGAGTGATGATGAATAGGTTGCTTGCTTAGTTTGAAAGACGGTGAGCAGCCCGATTTACAGGAAGATGTCTTGTAAAAAAGTTCTTTGAATAGTTGGAAAAAGAAAAGACAAACCGCAAAGTGCAATTGTTAATTTATTAGCAAGGGTTTCTTTGTCACAAACAAGAGCGTTAAGCGATCAAGCATACTACATAGACTACCTTCCGGGGTAGTTGTAAATTAATTTATACAATGGAGAGTTTGATCCTGGCTCAGGATGAACGCTAGCGGCAGGCCTAATACATGCAAGTCGAACGGGTTTAAGTAGCAATACTTAAATCAGTGGCGCACGGGTGCGTAACGCGTATGCAACCTACCTTAAACTGGGGGATAGCCTTCCGAAAGGGAGATTAATACCGCATAATACTATTTGATGGCATCTGAAGATAGTTAAAGATTTATTGGTTTAAGATGGGCATGCGTGCCATTAGCTAGTTGGTAGGGTAACGGCCTACCAAGGCTACGATGGCTAGGGGTTCTGAGAGGATGATCCCCCACACTGGTACTGAGATACGGACCAGACTCCTACGGGAGGCAGCAGTAGGGAATATTGGGCAATGGAGGCAACTCTGACCCAGCCATGCCGCGTGCAGGATGAAGGCCTTCTGGGTTGTAAACTGCTTTTATCTAGGAAGAAAACGCCCATGCGTGGGAAACTGACGGTACTAGATGAATAAGCACCGGCTAACTCCGTGCCAGCAGCCGCGGTAATACGGAGGGTGCAAGCGTTGTCCGGATTTATTGGGTTTAAAGGGTGCGTAGGCGGCCCGTTAAGTCAGTGGTGAAAGCCTCCAGCTCAACTGGAGAACTGCCATTGATACTGACGGGCTTGAGTACAGACGAGGTTGGCGGAATTGATAGTGTAGCGGTGAAATGCATAGATACTATCAAGAACTCCGATTGCGTAGGCAGCTAACTAGGCTGTAACTGACGCTGAGGCACGAAAGCGTGGGGAGCGAACAGGATTAGATACCCTGGTAGTCCACGCCGTAAACGATGATTACTCGATGTCGGCGATAAACAGTCGGCGTCTTAGCGAAAGCGTTAAGTAATCCACCTGGGGAGTACGCCCGCAAGGGTGAAACTCAAAGGAATTGACGGGGGCCCGCACAAGCGGTGGAGCATGTGGTTTAATTCGATGATACGCGAGGAACCTTACCTAGGCTAGAATGCGCGTGACCGCCTCAGAGATGAGGCTTTCCTTCGGGACACAAAGCAAGGTGCTGCATGGCCGTCGTCAGCTCGTGCCGTGAGGTGTTGGGTTAAGTCCCGCAACGAGCGCAACCCCTATCTTTAGTTGCCAGCACATTATGGTGGGGACTCTAAAGAGACTGCCTGCGCAAGCAGTGAGGAAGGTGGGGATGACGTCAGGTCATCATGGCCCTTACGCCTAGGGCTACACACGTGCTACAATGGGCGGTACAGAGGGTTGCTACCTGGTGACAGGATGCCAATCTCAAAAAGCCGCTCTCAGTTCGGATCGAAGTCTGCAACTCGACTTCGTGAAGCTGGAATCGCTAGTAATCGCGTATCAGCAATGACGCGGTGAATACGTTCCCGGGCCTTGTACACACCGCCCGTCAAGCCATGGAAGTCAGGGAGACCTGAAGACGGTGCCCGTTAAAGGAGCCGTTTAGGGTAAAACTGGTAACTGGGGCTAAGTCGTAACAAGGTAGCCGTACCGGAAGGTGCGGCTGGATCACCTCCTTTCTGGAGCTGATCGCTTGTCAAGACGCCTTTTACAGGCGACTATTTATAAACCGCCAGGTTTATAAACAAGTTGTCAGGTTTGTTTTTTCTTTTCCTTTTATTCAAAAATATCAACGTAATGAAGAGATCAGCGTGCGAAGGCACAAGATTACGGGCTTGTAGCTCAGGTGGTTAGAGCGCTACACTGATAATGTAGAGGTCCGTGGTTCGAGTCCACGCAGGCCCACTCATAATACTATGGGGGATTAGCTCAGCTGGCTAGAGCGCCTGCTTTGCACGCAGGAGGTCAACGGTTCGACTCCGTTATTCTCCACTGATTACAAAACACCAAGTAAAGACGGCAGGTTTTTACTTCTAAACATGAGGATCTTAACTGGCTCCTGTCTTATTCTACACGAAAAGGCAGTACAGCAGGAAGGAATAATTATGATAAAGTTCTTTGACATTTTGGCAAGAGAGAATAATACTAGAGTATTGAACATAAGTTTAATAGTAACCGAGTTCACCTACAGCAATGTATAAGTGAACAAAGAATAATATTTTAAGAAAGTTACAAAGGGCGTATGGGGGATGCCTAGGGTCTTGAAGGCGATGAAAGACGTGATAAGCTGCGATAAGCTGCGGGGATTGGCACATACGAGGTGATCCGCAGATTTCTGAATGGGGCAACCCGGCTAGTTGAAGACTAGTCACCCTTAGGGGAGCGAACCCGGAGAACTGAAACATCTAAGTACCCGGAGGAAGAGAAAATAATAATGATTTCCTGAGTAGTGGCGAGCGAAAGGGAAAGAGCCCAAACCCACCTGGTTACGGCCAGTTGGGGGTTGTAGGACCACGACATGAGACTAAAAAAGGAAGCTAAACTACCTGGAAAGGTAGGCCATAGAGGGTGATAGCCCCGTCAGCGTAAGCTTTTTAGCTCTAGTGGTATCCTGAGTAGGGCGGGACCAGAGAAATCCCGTCTGAATCTGCCGGTACCATCCGGTAAGGCTAAATACTTTCAAGACACCGATAGTGAACCAGTACCGTGAGGGAAAGGTGAAAAGAACCTTGAATAAAGGAGTGAAATAGAACCTGAAACCATGCGCTTACAAGCGGTCGGAGGCCTTTCGTGGGCTGACGGCGTGCCTTTTGCATAATGAGCCTACGAGTTACTCCTCTCTGGCAAGGTTAAGTCTATAGATGGACGGAGCCGCAGCGAAAGCGAGTCTGAACAGGGCGCACAGTCAGAGGGGGTAGACGCGAAACTTTGTGATCTACCCATGACCAGGTTGAAGTTGAGGTAACACTCAATGGAGGACCGAACCAGTTAACGTTGAAAAGTTTTTGGATGAGTTGTGGGTAGGGGTGAAAGGCCAATCAAACTGAGAAATAGCTCGTACTCCCCGAAATGTTTTTAGGAACAGCCTCGAGGTTGAGTCTGCTAGAGGTAGAGCTACCAATAGGACTAGGGGGTGTCAAAGCCTACCGAATCCTGATGAACTCCGAATGCTAGTAGATATACTCGGGAGTGAGGCTCTGGGTGCTAAGGTCCAGGGCCGAGAGGGAAAGAACCCAGACCATCAGCTAAGGTCCCTAAATTTATGCTAAGTTGAACAAAGGAGGTCCAGTTGCATTGACAGCCAGGATGTTGGCTTGGAAGCAGCCATTCATTTAAAGAGTGCGTAACAGCTCACTGGTCGAGCGACAGGGCATCGATAATAATCGGGCATCAAGCATAATACCGAAGCTATGGATTGCAGTAATGCAGTGGTAGGGGAGCATTCTCTGTGCAGTGAAGGTGTCTGGTAATGGATGCTGGAGCGCAGAGAAAAGCAAATGTAGGCATAAGTAACGATAATGCGGGTGAGAAACCCGCACGCCGTAAGACTAAGGTTTCCTGAACAACGCTAATCGGTTCAGGGTTAGTCGGGTCCTAAGACAAAACCGAAAGGTTAAGCCGATGGACAACAGGTTAATATTCCTGTACCAGCTTTATTGAGTGATGTGGTGACGGAGTAGTGAAAGGTCTGCGCACTGACGGAATAGTGCGTTGAAAGCCGTAGGTATTGGTTTGGTAGGCAAATCCGCCAGACTAGCTGAAAGCTGATAGTACTCCACGGCTTCGGCCACGGAGATAATGACCCTAATCAGACTTCCAAGAAAACCCGCTAAGCGTTTACAATAAAGCTGCCCGTACCGCAAACCGACACAGGTAGTCGAGGAGAGTATCCTAAGGCGCTCGAGTGAATCACGGCCAAGGAACTCGGCAAAATGGCCCTGTAACTTCGGGAGAAGGGGCGCTTCCTTGTAGCAATACAAGAAGCCGCAGTGAAAAGGCCCAGGCGACTGTTTAACACAAACACATGGCTATGCGAAATCGAAAGATGAAGTATATGGCCTGACACCTGCCCGGTGCTGGAAGGTTAAGAGGGGGGGTTAGCCGCAAGGCGAAGCTCTGAATCGAAGCCCCAGTAAACGGCGGCCGTAACTATAACGGTCCTAAGGTAGCGAAATTCCTTGTCGGGTAAGTTCCGACCTGCACGAATGGTGTAACGATCTGGGCGCTGTCTCAGCCGTGAGCTCGGTGAAATTGTAGTCTCGGTGAAGATGCCGAGTACCCGCAACGGGACGGAAAGACCCCGTGCACCTTTACTATAGCTTAACATTGACTCTGGGTAACTCATGTGTAGGATAGGTGGGAGTCTATGAAGCGGTGTCGCCAGGCATCGTGGAGACAACGTTGAAATACCACCCTTGAGTTACTTGGAGCCTAATCTGGGAAACGGAGACATTGTTTGGTGGGTAGTTTGACTGGGGTGGTCGCCTCCAAAAGAGTAACGGAGGCTTTCAAAGGTACCCTCAGCACGCTTGGTAACCGTGCGCAGAGTGCAATAGCAGAAGGGTGCTTGACTGTGAGGCCTACAAGCCGAGCAGGGTCGAAAGACGGATATAGTGATCCGGTGGTTCCGCATGGAAGGGCCATCGCTCAAAGGATAAAAGGTACGCCGGGGATAACAGGCTGATCTCCCCCAAGAGCTCATATCGACGGGGAGGTTTGGCACCTCGATGTCGGCTCGTCACGTCCTGGGGCTGGAGAAGGTCCCAAGGGTTCGGCTGTTCGCCGATTAAAGTGGCACGCGAGCTGGGTTCAGAACGTCGTGAGACAGTTCGGTCCCTATCTGTTGTGGGCGTAAGAAGTTTGAGAGGACCTGACCTTAGTACGAGAGGACCGGGTTGGACAAGCCGCTGGTGCACCTGTTGTATCGCCAGATGCAGCGCAGGGTAGCTACGCTTGGTCGAGATAAGCGCTGAAAGCATCTAAGTGCGAAACTCACCTCAAGATGAGACTTCTTTTAAGGGCCGTTAAAGATGATGACGTTGATAGGAAGCAGGTGTAAAGGTGGAAACACCAAAGCCGAGCTTTACTAATTGCCCGTTCGCTTTCTTAAACTCCAGTTCTCTAAACCATTTATTATTCTCTCTTCCATTTTTGTCAATATGAAATAAGCTTCACGCTTGGAAACAGAACTTTAAGATATATCCTTGAAAATGCTCAAGGCGCTCCTAGCAGATGGCTATGAACGAAAAGCAATGGTGGTTATAGCGCGGGTGTTCACCTCTTCCCATTCCGAACAGAGAAGTTAAGCCCCGTAGCGCCAATGGTACTGCTGTCAAAGGCGGGAGAGTAGGTAGCCGCCAACCCCATTTAACTAAACCCCAGCTTAGTAATAAGTTGGGG
>NZ_JBHSKT010000020.1:0-2919 GCF_042657365.1 Adhaeribacter terreus
TCTCTTCCGTTTTTCTTTCTTTTGATGGGTACTCACCGAGGTTTTGAATAGTTGGTCGAATAACTTTCTTAACCAAAGTGGGTACTTTTTTTATCCCGCTAATTCACTTTTAAAACAGTTTCTTAAAATAGAAGATTATCCTAACTCTGTTGATAAATGCTTCTATTGCAATCAAGATATACCTTCAGATAATAAACTAATTATTAATAAAATACATGAATTAGTGTCAAATGAAGGAGAAAAAGAGTTAGATACTCTTCACCAATCATTGGAATTAACTTACAACTTTATAAGTAAGAATCTTGATAATAACAATTTCAATGAAGGTAATCTTGGTTTATTATTCTCAATTGAGATTTATGATATTGAAACTAGGAAATTCATTCTTATAGAAAATTTACTCGAGAGTTGTTTGAATAATTCTTATTTAACAGATATTATAAAGAATATAATTGACTTAAATCCTAATGAAGGAAATGAGCTTTTATTAAAAGAGATAAATTTAACCCTAGTTACTATTAGAAGCCAGATTTCATTAATTGAAAATGAATTGACAATTTTAACAGAAGAACTTTCAAAGCTCGAATTAGTTAAAATTGCTAATCAAAAAAAGCTAAATTCAATTTTAGATGAAGAGTATAAATTAAAATCTAAAGTCGAATTAGGAAATCTAATTGAATTAATAGACTCAATCAAGAGCTATTCAGATGAATTAGCTAAAATAAAAACAATCAAATTAAAAGTTTCCAATAAGAAGAAGCAAGCAGAAAAGGAGTTGATCAACGATGAATATCTTCAAAAATTTAAAAGTCATTTAGATAGTTTTAGACTTCCTAAAAGAGAAAAAATTGCGCGCATTTCTCGAATTGAAGCTGGGAAAAGTATTATTGAATCAAACATAGAAGGACATAAACTTGAGGGGATTCTTAGCGAGGGGGAAGCTAAAGTGCATGCCATTTGCGATTGGTTTGCTGAATTAGAAGTTTCAGATTCGGAAATCGCAATCTTTGATGACCCAATTACTAGTTTAGATCATGGAAACATCAAGATACTTGCAAAAAACATTTTCAGCTTAACTAAAACCCACCAAATTATAGTTTTTACGCACAACTTGGAGTTTTATAACAATCTAGTCGAACTGATAAATGGTAAAGGAAATATTACTAAATCTGGTTGCTTAATTTGTAAAGATTTACCTGATTCTGAAAAGTGCAAAGGACATATAAAAACTCAAAATATCTTATTAAAATGTTCTAGTTTTTACCAACTTAAACACTTTACTTCACCAGGATTTTTAGAACCCGGAATACCATTTAATAGTCTTCATTTTATTGACAGATTTAATAAAATCAAACTTGATTTAGAAACCGCGAATGATTCTACGGTTGATAAGGAGCTTAGATCTGCAATAAATGACTTTGTTGAAAAACATGTTTTTGCTGATATAAAGAAATTTATTTTTAATAATAATGACTTAATCACATTTAACAAGGAAAGATTAGGGACAATTGAGGATGCTGATTTTGAAAGGTTGAAAGTACTTCATGGAGAAATTTCAGCAAGCTCTGGTACACTTCATTCTACTGAGGATGCACTTACAGATACCTTTGACCCAAGAGATTATATCAAGATTTATGATGAAATTGCAAATATTATAAATAAGGCTACTGGGAAACCTAGTCTATCTTTGATAAATAATTAGCCAAAATTTACTACTCACATCCCCTCACATCCCGCAAGTTTAGGCTGAGCCGTAACTTGCGGGATGTTTAATTTAGCCAGTTAGTAACTGGCGGAAGCATTGCGTTTTTTTTACGACTTTTCCTTCCTAAAACCCTATCGTTTTCATAGCTGGCAGTTTTAGTTGCCTTGCAGGCAAGGTAAGTTACAAACTTACCAAAGGGGTTCCCACAAGTTGCGCTGCGCTAAACTTGCGGGATGGAACGCATCCAATCCTATCATGGAACTTGAAACGGGTTCTGGCGTTAGGAGGATTTTTTGCAAAACAAGTTGCGTTATGAGCCGGAGCTATAAATTCTGGGACCAGGAGAAGCTTTACTTTGTTTCTTTTGCTACCGTAAACTGGAACGATGTTTTTACGCGGCCGCTTTACAAAGATATTGTAGTGGCCAGTCTCAATTATTGCTCCGAAAAGAAAGGCCTTGAAGTTTACGCCTGGTGCATCATGACCAATCACGTGCATTTAATTATCGGCAGCCACTCTGAACCGCTGGAAGCTATTATGCGCGACCTCAAAAAACATACTTCCAAAACCATTCTCAAAGCCATTACCGAAAACCCGCAGGAAAGCCGCCGCGACTGGATACTCTGGCACTTCGCCCGCGCTGGCAGAAATAACCAAAACAACAAAGACTACCAATTCTGGCAGCAAAACAACCAACCCATCCTCCTGGATTCCAATTTCCTGATCGAGCAAAAACTCCATTACCTGCACCAAAATCCCGTAGAAGCCGGCATCGTTTCCGAACCCGAACACTACAATTACAGCAGCGCACAGGACTACGCCGACAGCAAAGGCCCCGTAAAAATCATTTTACTCGAATAAATTTCATCCCTCAAGTTTAGGAACAGCCGCAACTTGTGGGTATAAATCCGGTAAGTTTGTAACTTACCTTGCCTGCAAGGCAACCAAAACTGCCGGCTATGAAAACGCTAGGGTTTTACATAGAAAAAGTCACCACCCTCCCCTTTTCACAGAAATTCCACATGATATTCCTAAACTTTTGGGAGTCAAACATCCCCCATCGAAAATTTTAAATTGGCCCGCTGATACTAAGAAACTGTTTTAAAAGTGAATTAGCGGGATAAAAAAAGTACCCACTTTGGTTAAGAAAGTTATTCGACCAACTATTCAAAACCTCGGTGAGTACCCATCAAAAGAAAGAAAAACGGAAGAGA
>NZ_JBHSKT010000021.1:0-1320 GCF_042657365.1 Adhaeribacter terreus
TCACCTTTTCAGCCATTCCATTTAGCACTTTAGCAACAAATTAATTGCACTCCTGAAACAGCCCCTTGCTAAAGTACAACTCCCTTTCCAACCCGGCGTTAAAACCCATATATCACAAACAAGCAAAACAACCTTTACTAAACTGAAAACAAACTTTATTAAACGCAAAGATTCCGATACAAAACTTTTACTCTTTAAAGCCATGAAAACATACTTACTTTCGCTCCTCTTTTTGCTTTCCTCCTTCCTTGGTTTTAACGCCAGCGCCCAATCCTTAGGCATTCCCTGCCCGGAAGGCTGCAATATGGACCCGCTCTGCGTGATCGAGGAAAACTGCTTCCGCTTCGAATATTTCGGCGCCCTGGATCAGGGAAACGGCACCACCCAGCTCAAGTTCAAGATCTACAACGCCAGCCGCTATGCCTTTGAGCACGTAATGTTCGAGCTGCCGGGCCAGAACCTGCCTGCCATTGCCCCTAAATCTTCTTACTCCAGCCGCTTCTCTTATTCTGTGCAACCGCTCTTAAACGACTCGCTCATCAAATTCACCGGCCTGAACACACTCAATTACCGCTACGACCAGAATGACGTTTTCCGTTATATCGTAGACTCTGCCACTTTCCATAACGGCGAGAACTCCACGATCGAAATTGTAGCCAAAGCCGGTGATTTTGTAGCCATCGTTACCTTTAACCTCGAAGAATGCGATGACATGCCGATCAACCCGCTGCCGGTAGAACTGGTTTCTTTTAAAGGTGCTGCTGCGGGACAAGGCGTAGCTTTAGACTGGGAAACGGCTTCTGAGAAAAACAATGCTTTCTTCTCGATTCAGCACTCAACCGATGGCCGTAATTTTGAATCGGTGGGTTACGTGGAAGGAAACGGCACAACGGCCATGGCCCATAAATATGCCTTTACTCACACCCAGCCCGCTGCCGGCAAGAATTACTACCGCCTGAAACAAGTGGACCATGACGGTACTTCAGCTTACAGCAAAATTGTAGTAGTAGAAAGCAAAGGTGCTCCTGAAATGAAACTGACCGTATTCCCGAACCCGGTAGTGAACGGCGAAGTGAACCTGAAACTGGACCGCGCTTTAACCGGCTCTGAAACGGCTACCGTGCAACTGCGTGACCTGAACGGCCGCCTGATCATGGACCGCAGCTTAAGCGGCTCCCAGACCATGAACCTCAACCTGAAACAGCATAACTTAAAGCCAGGCATTTACCTGATCTCCCTGCAAAACGGCGCTGCCACTACCCACCAGAAAATTGTGGTGCAGTAAGCTTGAATAGCCTAGTAATTAAAACAACCCCTTAA
>NZ_JBHSKT010000022.1:0-791 GCF_042657365.1 Adhaeribacter terreus
CATCCAGGCAAATGTTCTTTCTACCACCCATCTCCAGGGTAATACCTTAAACCCTTTCTGATCATCGTTTCTTAAAACCACCTGCCAGCACCAGCCCCACAGCTTTTTTACAAACCCTTTCAGGTCATCGCCCCGGTAGCCGCCATCCACCCAAACCAGTTTTATCCTTTTACAAAGGTCATCCAGACTTGAACTCCATCGGAGGTAGCGCAACAGGCATTGGGCCCCCATCTTCTCCGACACGCTTGCCGCGCAAACCCATACGGCCAGCAGCAACCCTTGCGAATCGGTAAGGATAAAGCGCTTTCTACCCTTTATCTGCTTTCCCGCATCATAACCCCGGTGCCGGCCACCGCAGGCTGTTGTTTTTATGCTCTGGGAATCCAGGCAGGCAGCAGAAGGACGCTTTTTCCTGCCTGCCTTTTTCCGGGTTTTCTTTACAAGGAAACAGTTTATCTGCTCCCAGGTCCCGTCCTTGCCCCAGCGGCTGAAGTAACCGTAAGCCGTTTGCCAGCAAACAAGGTCATGCGGCACGCTGCGCCAGCTACAGCCGGTCTTTACTACATAAAAGATGGTATTGATTATTTCTTTTAAATCTGCCCGCGGGCGACCCATTACCTGTTCTTCTTCAAACAAGGCCGGCTTTAGCTGTTTAAACTGCTTCCAGCCGTTTTTGCTCAGATCGCTTGGATATCTCTTCCGTTTTTCTTTCTTTTGATGGGTACTCACCGAGGTTTTGAATAGTTGGTCGAATAACTTTCTTAACCAAAGTGGGTACTTTTTTTATCCCG